>CADAHS010000005.1 GCA_902787825.1 uncultured Ruminococcus sp.
CATTTGCCGCCACCCACTCAAATCTTCATAAGGCGGTCACGTTGACCTTTATTATTAGTTTCAGACAACGGCAGTGACGGGGTGCTGATTTCCCTGCTGTCTGCCGAGTTCTTGCTATCATTGTGCAGTTACAGGGTTTGCGGAGTCGTTTAGGATTGAAACAGAGGAATACTTTTTTTCAAGGTAGCCTCTTGCGAGGCTATTAGATAAGTTTGATAAGATAAATTCTGATTTATGTTAAGGCAACAGAAACGCCATAGTACTTCTGACTGTAAATCAGAAATACTATGGCTTAAAACTTCTATATGAGTATTTTTCTTAACAGGAGGTTTTGTTTTTTATTCTTTATTCAGCGACCCAAGGTTCATAGCTTCCTGTTTCAAGGATATCTGCGATACGCTTGCAGGCGTGTCCGTCGCCATAAGGATTGCAGGCGTGGGACATTTTATTGTAGGCGTTGTCATCCTCAAGAAGCTCCTTGAAATTCCTGTAAATAGATTCCTCGTCTGTGCCGACAAGTCTGAGTGTTCCAGCCTTTACGCCCTCAGGACGCTCGGTCGTATCCCTCATTACAAGCACCGGTTTACCGTAGCTTGGGCACTCCTCCTGTATTCCGCCCGAATCGGTCAGACACAGGTGACATCTCGCCTCAAAGTTATGGCAGTCAAAAACCTCGATAGGCTCTATCATATGTATCCTGTCACAGTCTCCAAGCTCCTCTTTGGCAGCCTGTCTGACAACAGGATTCATATGGATCGGGTAAACAGCCTTACAGTCGGGGTGTTCATCAAGTACACGTCTGATCGCTCTGAACATATTATGCATCGGCTGTCCGAGATTCTCTCGTCTATGTGCAGTGATGAAGATGAGCTTGTCATCTCCGACCCAGTCAAGCTCCGGGTGAGTATAGTCGCTTCTGACGGTATGCTGCATTGCATCAATAACAGTATTTCCCGTGATATAAATGGTTTCTTCTTTTTTGCCCTCACGTCTGAGGTTATCAGCTGCAAGCTGAGTGGGGGCAAAATTGAACTGTGAAACAATACCGACTGCCTGTCTGTTGAACTCCTCCGGATAAGGCGAATAGATGTTATAGGTCCTCAGTCCGGCTTCAACGTGACCAACCGGGATCTGAAGATAAAAACAGGCAAGTGCGGTAACAAACGTTGTTGAGGTATCGCCGTGTACAAGCACGACATCTGGCTTCTCGCTTTCAAGCACACTTCTTATCTTTTCAAGTATACTTGTGGTAATATCAAAAAGCGTCTGTTTATCCTTCATTATTGAAAGATCGTGGTCGGGTACAACACCAAAAGTTTCAAGCACCTGGTCAAGCATCTGTCTGTGCTGTCCTGTGACACACACGACAGTCTGCAAGTTCTTTCGGGTTTTCAGCTCGTTGACCAGCGGACACATCTTTATAGCTTCGGGTCTTGTGCCAAAAACAAGCATTATTTTTTTCATAGCTGTTTCTCTTTTCAGATATGATAAACGCCGTCAAGGTCGCAGATGTTGCGGCAATCAAGTACAGTTTTGCCGGCAAGCTTTTGCATATTTTCCTTGATCTCGTTATGATTGACCATAATAACGACCATATCGACATCTTCAAGGAATTTATCAAGATCGTGATACTGATTATCAACAACATCTTTTGTGATAAACGGATCGTAGACTTTAAGTCCCGGTGCAAGATGTCTTTGCTGACTTTCAAGAAGCTGGAGCGTCGGAGACTCTCTCATATCATCGACGTTCTCTTTATATGTAAGACCGTAAAGACCGACTCTGCTGACATCGCTGAGTCCTTTTTCCTTCATGATCTCATAGATCCTGTTGAGTACAAAATCAGGCATACTGTCATTGACCTTCATAGACTCGCCGATCACCTTTGTAAGACTCGGATAATCGCCTACAAGGAACCACGGATCAACAGAGATACAATGTCCGCCTACGCCCGGTCCCGGCTGGAGTATATTAACTCTTGGATGCATATTGCAGATCCTGATGATCTCATAAACGTCCATTCCATCGTGGCGGCAGATCTTCGCAAGCTCGTTTGCAAAGGCTATATTGACCGCTCTGAATGTATTCTCAACGACCTTTGTCATTTCGGCGGTCTTTATATCGGTAACGACTATCTCTCCCTGACAGAACGATGCATAAAGCTGCTTTACCTTCTCTCCGACTTCCCTGCTGTCACTTCCGATAGTACGGTTATTATGCAGCAGCTCATAGACCATATTGCCGGGGATTATTCTCTCAGGAGCATGGACAAGGTTGATATCACTTCCGATAACAAAGCCATTTTCCTCTATGACCGGTCTGACGAACCTGTCGATAGTTCCCGGTGAAACGGTAGATTCTATAACGACGGTAGCACCCTTAGGGCAGACCTTCATAACATCCTTGACTGCTGCGATAACATAGCAGGCATCTATTTTCTTACTGAACTTGTCATATGGAGTCGGAACGGAAACGATATATGTATCTGTGACCTGATACTCACTGGTGAACTTTATCCCGCTGTCGAGTGCAGCACGAAACAGCTCGTCAAGGCCATTTTCCTTAAAGGTCGTTCTGCCTGCATTGAGCGTATCGACAAGCTCTTTATTATAGTCTGTACCCACGACCTCGACACCATGAGAAGCCATCATCAGTGCTGTCGGGAGTCCGATATATCCAAGTCCGATAACATTAACCATTGTTATTTCCTCCTGATTTTTTCGACATATATGCCGATTTTACGCCAAAAATCATTATATCAAATTTCAAATTCATTGTCAACACAATCTATAAGAGTTAAGCGATACGACATTTTTTTGAAACACTATACTGCATTTTGAGCGGTCACTCATACCCTTTCGACCTTGAGAAGATTTGTTGTTCCGCTGATGCCAAGAGGAACGCCTGCTGTTACTACAACGAGGTCGCCCTTATTGAGCCATCCCTTTTTGAGCGAAACATCAAGGGCGTGCTTGATAAGCTCGTCGGTATTTGTCTTTTCGTCCATAAGTCCTGCCTCGATACCCCAGCTGAGGTTGAGCTGGTGGTAGGTCGTCTCATCGGTCGTAAGCGCAATGATAGGACAATTTGGTCTGAACTTTGAGAGCATTCTTGCGGTACCGCCGCTTTTGGTTACGGTGAGTATCGCAGCTGCTTTCAGGTCGTGCGCAGTAGTCACACAGGCGTGTGCGATAGCATCGGTGATAGTCGGGTCGGTATCCTCGATATGCTTTTTGAATCTGCCAACATAGTCGATCGCACCCTCGGTAGTCTCGGCTATCCTGCTCATAGTTCTTACTGCCTGAACGGGGTATTTTCCTGCTGCGGTCTCACCTGAGAGCATTATTGCGGAGCTGCCGTCATAGATAGCATTTGCAACATCGGTGATCTCAGCTCTTGTAGGTCTTGCATTCGAGATCATGGATTCAAGCATCTGTGTGGCGGTAATAACGTTTTTTCCTGCGTTATAGGCTTTGCGGATAAGCGTCTTCTGTATAGCCGGTATCTTTTCAAACGGGATCTCAACGCCCATATCGCCTCTTGCGACCATTATTCCATCAGCTGCCTCAAGTATCTCGTCGATATTCTCAACACCCTGCGCATTCTCGATCTTTGCGATTATTCTCGGATTGAACCAGCCAAGCGACTGGGTAAATTTTCTGAGATAGATAACGTCTGCACCTGTTCTGACAAACGAAGCTGCGATATAGTCAAATCCCATTTTTGCGCCGAACTCAAGGTCTTTCATATCGGCATCGGAGATATACGGCATCGAGAGGTTGACATCAGGGACATTTATGCCCTTGTGGTCGGAAACGACACCTCCACGGATCACTCTGCACACGATATCGGTAGAATTGACGCTTTCGGCACGAAGCTCGATAGCGCCGTCATTTATAAGGATAGCTGTACCGACAGAAACGTCCTTGGGCAGATTTGCAAAGGTTATTGAGCAGATTGTATTATCACCAACGACATCACGGGTGGTAAGGGTAAACGTATCGCCATCATTTATAACGTCCTTACCGTTTGCAAATGTCTTGAGTCTGACCTCGGGACCTTTGGTATCAAGCAGGGTCGCAATATTCAGTCCAAGCTCGTCACGAAGTCGGCAGACCTGCTCAAAGCGTTTTTTATGAACGCTATGGTCGGAATGTGAAAAGTTGAAACGGGCAACATCCATTCCGCTTTGCATCATTTCACGCAATATATCGTCATCGTCTGTTGACGGACCAATGGTACAAACTATCTTTGTTTTTTTCACACTGAATTCCTCCATTCATATATGGCTTTATTATACACCAATACTTGTCCAAAGTCAACAGTGCACACACAATATATACAAAAAAGCACTGTGATTTTTGTACACAGTGCTTTGAGGTGTTCAGATCTTTCCGAAAAGTTTCTCAAGCCGAGCGAGGCTTGACGCTGACTGGTGAAGAAGCTCGACGGTATGCAGATCAAAATCGGTCTTTTTCTCATCATGCTGAGGTTCGGGGGTGTCACTTCCCTGCTCCTGCTCAGGCTTAGGTTCTTTGAGTTGAGAGACCATTGAAAGGAACTCTTTTTCGAGGTCACCCGGCTCGATAAGCTCGTCGGGTATCGGGTGCTCCTGTTTTTCAATTACTCTTATCGCTTGCGCAACAGTTTCGGCATTTGCCTTTGCAAGCTCGTCCTCGGTCAGCTCGGCCTGCTCAGTCCCCTGGATCTGAGGCTGCGGCTGCTCGGTCACCTGCTCGCTTGCAGTTTCCTGTGCAGAGGCTGTTTGCGTTGGCAGATCGGCAACCGGCTGAGGCTCACTTTGCTGTTCGGAAAGCTGCTGAGGCTCATATTTACCGGAAATGATCTCATTTATATCCAATGTCAAAATATCTCCCAGCTTATCGGTCTCTTTGATGAGATCCTGTATATTAACTGTTTTGCTCGTATCTTCAGACGTAATAGCTTCAAGCTCTTGCCTTGTGATATACGGCTTTATTCCTATGATCGACAGATTATCAACACTGCCATTGTCAAGGGCAAGCTGAGCTATCGCTTCAAGCTTCTGACCTATGGGAAGATCAAGTCCCATTCCTATTTCAAGCTGCTGCTCGCTTACATAGTCTGAGATGCCGTCGGACATAATGATTATCATATCGTCAGGCTCGGTACCGAACTTGGTCACAAGCGGTATAAGCTCGATCTCAGGTTCATTTGTCAGACTTCCCACCGAAGAAACTATTGCATTTTGCAGCTTGGGATCCATTCTTGAAAGATCACTGTCACTGCCATGCTCATAAATGTATTGTCTGTAAGACTGATCGGTCGAGATCTGTCTGATAGCAGCATTTACATATCTGTACATTCTGCTGTCGCCGACATTAACACAGATGCCATCGCCGTTCTCATCGACCGCAAGCATACAAAGTGTCGTCTGCATATTTGCTGAGGTATCATTATTGATACCATATTTTCTTACTGCGTTATGTATCTCGGTGACTCTGGCTTTAAGATCAACATCACTGCGATAAGATATCTCAGACAGCTTTTCAACACACATCTGCGCTGCAAGCTCACCTGTATTCTCTCCTCCGACACCGTCACACACCGCAGCGATAAACGGTGCTCCCGTGGACAGCGAGCCGCTTGCGTCGGATATTATCTTTTTGCCGATAAGGATACGATCCTCATTCTGTTCACGGACATTTCCGACAGATGTTAGTCCATAAATATAATAGTTCAACGCAAAGCACCTCCGTTCAGACAAATTTATGATAACATATTTTAATAACCTTGTCAATTAAACGCTTGAATTTTCACGCTGAAAAATGTATAATATTTTTGGTGATTTTTCACACATTACATTGAGGTGAGAAAATGAACGGAAAGATACGAGGCATTATTTTTGATATGGACGGACTGATGCTGGACACAGAAAAGCTGCTGACGCAGTTCTGGTGCGAGGCTGCACAAATTTACGGTTTTATGATGACAAAGCAGCACGTTCTGGGGATACGTTCGCTCGCAGCAAAATATGCGATACCGCATCTCAAAGGCATATTCGGTGAAGAATTTGACTATTATGCAGTAAGGGCGAAGCGTATCGAACTGATGAATGCACACATTCAAAAATATGGTATCCAAAAGAAAAGCGGACTTGACGAACTTTTGAAAAACCTGTCCGAACGCAGGATAAAGCTTGCTGTGGCAACGGCTACGGATATGAAAAGAACGGTCATGTACCTTGAAAAAGCTGGTGTTATCGGATTTTTTGACGAGATAGTCACGGGAGACATGATAAAAAACGGCAAGCCTGAGCCTGATATTTACATAGCTGCCGCTCAAAAGCTTGGGCTGCCGTGCGGTGACTGCATTGCTGTGGAGGACTCACCCAACGGCATTCTTTCAGCTTACCGTGCGGGATGCAAGCCTGTGATGATCCCGGATCTTTCTCAGCCGGACGAACAGACCAAGGCAATGCTTTATAGCCGTTTTGACAGTCTTGGAGAGCTTTGCAGCAAGCTTGATGTACTGCTGTGAAACACACTTGCACTTTCACTGTGTACAAGCTGTTCGCCTGTCGTGAACAGGCGTATTCTACAAAAGGACAGATAAAAGTTCATATATATTTGTCAAAATGCACATTGACGATAAATACAAATTTATGTATACTATTATTTGTACTGTTAAAAGGTAACGATTTTATTTGTAAATGAGGTTTTGGTATGACAAAGGTTGTAAAATTCGGCGGAAGCTCACTGGCTGATGCAAAGCAGTTCAAGAAGGTAAAAGATATCATCACTGCAGAAAGCTCAAGAAGATATGTCGTTCCAAGTGCTCCGGGAAAGAGAAATTCCGCTGACACCAAGGTAACGGATATGCTTTACTGCTGCTATGATCTGGCTGCAAAGGGAAAGGATTTCAAGGACGCATTTGAAAAGATCAAGGAAAGATACTATGGCATAATCAATGAACTTGGTCTTGATCTTTCGCTTGATAAAGAGTTCGATGTGATCCGTGCCTGCTTCATAGGCAAAGCCGGACGTGACTATGCTGCGTCAAGAGGTGAATACCTCAATGGTATCGTACTTGCAAATTATCTTGGTTACAATTTTATAGATGCCGCAGACGTGATCTTTTTTGACGAGCAGGGACACTTTGATTCCAAAAAGACCGGCAAGGCTCTCAGAGAGAAGCTTGAAGGACTTGACAACGCAGTTATCCCGGGTTTTTACGGTTCAATGCCAAACGACACGATAAAGACATTCTCAAGAGGCGGTTCGGACATCACGGGTTCGATCGTTGCAGCTGCTGTGAACGCTGATCTGTATGAGAACTGGACAGATGTTTCAGGCTTCCTGTTTGCTGACCCGAGGGTAATAAAGGATCCCCAGACGATCAAGATCATCACATACAAGGAGCTTCGTGAGCTTTCCTACATGGGTGCAACGGTACTTCACGAAGATGCTATCTTCCCGGTAAGAAAAGCAGGTATACCCATAAACATCAAAAACACCAATGCTCCTGAGGACAGCGGAACGTTCATCGTTGAGTCAACATCACAGAAACCTGAGTTCACCATCACAGGTATTGCAGGTAAAAAGGGCTTTACGGCGATCAACATTGAAAAGGACATGATGAATGCTGAGATAGGATTTGGCAGACGTGTTCTTGAGGTATTTGAAAAGAATGGTATATGCTTTGAGCATATGCCTTCAGGGATAGATACGATGTCAATCGTTGTACACCAGCAGGAGTTCGCTCCGAAGGAGCAGGAGATACTTGCAGGAATTCACCGCAACTGTCACCCGGACGTTGTGGACATCGAGACAGACCTTGCACTTATCGCAGTTGTCGGACGTGCAATGAAGTCAAACAGAGGTACCGCCGGCAGGATCTTCTCGGCACTTGCGCACGCAAGGGTCAATGTAAAGATGATCGATCAGGGTTCAAGCGAGCTTAACATCATCATTGGTGTGAGTGAAAGCGATTTTGAAAAGGCTATGCAGGCTATTTACAGCATATTTGTAGACACACAGCTTGAAAACTAAATTAAAAAAATCAGAGGTCAGTTCAGAACTGGCCTCTGTTTTTATATCATGATTTTACAAACCAAGCTTTTTCGCAACGAAAATGACAGCACACGAACCAACGATCGCAAGAATAATGCCCATTACCCAGCCGCCGCCAATACCGATGAAATTGCCTGCGATACCGCCGACGAACAGCGAAGATCCGTCAAATATAAAACCATCACTGATGTCAGAATATAGTCTATCAGCTGAAATGCGATTTGTCAAATAAAAAAGCTCCCGTTCAACGAGAGCCGAAAGCTGATAACCGGATTTGAACCGGTGACCTCATCCTTACCAAGGATGTGCTCTACCAACTGAGCTATATCAGCGTGCTGCACTATCTGCAACAGTTATATATTATACACTACTTTTTCGGTCTTGTCAAGCCTTTATTCAATAAAATTTGCAGGCAGTTTTTTTGACGGCAAGTTATTGGATTTTTTATTGACTTTAGCTTTTGAAAATGCTACAATACTCTTATAAAAGATCAAGCAGCACCTAACGACCATTACCCATCAGAAATGCAGTCAGATCCTTCGCCAATGCGACCGGGGATAACTACGGCTTACCGGTGTAAAACCGGCGTATGCGGCTTCAGCAGCTGAAGAGATACAGATCTGCTTCCTGCAAAGGCTTTAGCTGTTGGTTATGCGGTGCTGCTTAATATTCATAAAACAAACAGAGGAGAGAAAAAATGAAAAGAAAACTGTTTAGCCTGCTCACAAGCGCTTTGCTGATCGTTTCGCTTATTACTTTAATGCCATGTCAGGCTGCTGAGGCTGATGAGGGTGCTTCGGTCGGCTTTGTCGAAGTTCAGAGCAATCAGGAAACAGACCTGCTGCTAAGCGGCGGATTTGGAGATGTCAGGGCTGTTGAGGACACTGTTGCGCCGCCGGCAGATCTTCAGACGAACACCCGTGCAAGCATCAATGCAAACGGAGTCAGCGACAATGAACTTCTCAGAAGGCTCGGGACAAGGTACGGTTACAATGATCTTGTAAATCGTCCGCACGGAAAACAGAGGCAGGAGTTCTACCTTGCACTGTACAGAGATTTCTGCGACTTCTGGGATCAGGAAATGGATCACACGGGTTTTACTTACACAGACAATTCGTCAGGGAAAATGGCGTACATAATAAAATATGTAAAGTTTACAGATTACGGTCTGAACTATGCTGAGGCGATAGAAACATTCACTATACTCAAGCACGACAATCCTGCGTTCTATTTTCTTTCAACGATGGTCGCATTCAACAGATATCTGGGCTATCTTGAACCGCTGATAGACACCGATTACAAAGAGGCGGGCACGAGGCTCAGTGTTCAGAACAAGATCCTTGCTTACATCAAGGGGTACTGCAACTCGGTAAACTACAGATACACCGATTATTACAAGGCACTTCTGGTAAACGACTACATCTGTGACAACGTTGAATACTGGTACGAAAACGGAAAGGCAAGCAGGAGTGATTACGCACACTGCATCGCAGGACCTGTGCTTTACAGAAAGGGTGTATGTGAGGCTTATGCTAAGCTTTATCAGATAATGCTGAACTATCTGGGTGTAAACTGCCTGTACGTTATAGGCAACGGTAATTCATCAGCTCACGCATGGAACCTTGTCAAGCTCGACGGTAAATACTACAACGTTGACACGACTTGGAACGACGGTTATCACACGAACATATACATGGCAGTCGGCACAAGTTACTTCTATCGCAACCACACGCCGTTCACACCTGCGATAACAGCCTCCACACTGCATATGTACACTCTGCCTGCAATATCGGCAAATGACTACACTAATGAAAAACAGTTCAGAAGCCAATCAGCAAGCTACACAAAAATGCTCAGTAATGTCAGACAGACAAATGCGACTTACACCAGCGTTACCATAGACTGGGACGTTCCTTACAACGCTGATGGTGTTCAGGTATCATACTACAACAGCACGGATAAAAAGTATCACACTGCTGCAGCACTGGGGCACTACAACAACACATATACTCTTACAGGTCTGACAGCCGGAAAGTCCTACACAATAAAGCTTCAGACTTACTACACTTACAAAGGCAAAAAATACATCAGCGACACACCAAACTACATCACAGTAAAAACTGCTGATGCGCCGTATGAAGTAATCAATGTTACGAGATTTGCAGGGAGCAACAGGTACTCGACCGCTGTGAACATCTCAAAAGGCTCATTCAAAAGCAGTGACACGGTGGTCATCGCTTCCGGTGAGAGCTACCCGGACGCACTTGCAGGCGTTGCACTTGCACACGCTTACAACGCTCCGATACTTCTCACATCCAAAGAAAAGATAGACAACACAACGCTTGCCGAGATAAACAGGCTCGGTGCTAAAAAAGCAATAATCCTTGGCGGAACTGCGGCTGTGAGCAGAGATATCAACAAAACACTTGCGGCAAACGGTGTAACATCAACAAGGATCGCAGGCAGGAACCGCTTTGAAACCGCTGTTAAGATCGCAAGTGAAGTAAGCAGACAAACAACAAAAGCTGCCCCGGAAGAACTGATCTTTGTATGTGCAGACAACTATCCTGATGCTCTTGCGATCAGCAATGTTGCGGCAATAAAACAATGCCCTGTTCTTTATATCGCTAAGAACGGAAGTCTTGATCCGACGACAAAGAGGTATCTTGACAAACTTGAAAACAAAGCAAGCAAAGCATACATCATCGGAGGCTACACTGCGATATCCTACAAAGCCGAATCGGGTATCAGAAATTACTGCAAGTTCACCTCAAGGATCGCAGGCAGCAACAGATTTGAGACCTGTCTGAAAATATACAATTATTTCAATAATATACTTGACAACACTACGGTCTGCATCGCAACCGGTCTTAACTACCCTGACGCTCTTGCAGGCGGTGTTCTGGCAGCAATGAAGGGTGCTCCGCTGCTTCTGGTGGGCAACGACATCAACAAAGATCAGCTCAAGGCAGCAGCAGATACTGACACGGAAAAGATCTATGTTTTCGGCGGCGAGAACGCAGTTCCAAGCAGTATCATTTACAAGATACAGGAATACGCATATTAACATCAGAAAGTAAAATATCACACAACAAAAAGAGATCGGATCAAAACAGTTTCCGATCTCTTTTCTATTTTCAGTTCTTGAATCTCAAGCGTTTGATAAGCTCCTCGCTTATAAGATAAGCAGCGATAACTGAAATTATATCCTTTGCAAGAAACGGCACTGAAACCACAAGGAATGACTTTGCAAGGTTTATTTCAGCAACGGCACTGTACCAGACGACACCGATAATGTGGTCAAGCAGCAATCCAGCTATACCGATAAGATTTATCAGCAGCTTCCCTTTCAATTCTTGAGGCTTGAACAGTTTAACTGCAATTCCGCACACAGCAGCCATAAGTACAAACCCGATTATAAATCCGCCGGTATAACCCGTGAGCACTCCCAATCCACCTTTGAATCCGGAAAAGACCGGCGCTCCGACCGCTCCGAGAAGCACATAAACAACGAGTGCTGCTGTGCCATTTTTCCATCCGAGGAAGAAGCCCGTCAGAGCAACTGCAAACGTTTGCAGCGTTATCGGCACATTGGTCGGAAGCGGCAAAGCTATCTGGGAAAGCACTGCTGCTATTGCTGTGAACAAGGCGATATATACCATGTTTTTTATATATGCTGAACTATTCTTCATGATCTCAGATCCCTTCAGGATATGAGTATATCACAGCTCACCGGAAATGTCAACACGATTTTAAAGCAAAGTATACAATCATACAAGGGAAAGACCGAAGACAGAAAAGTGTCTTCGGTCAATAAAGATTGTTATGTTTCAATAAGTCTCTTGATGCAGTAGATGCTTCCTGCATTCTTAGAGGCAAATGAAATGACTATACCTGTGGCAGAGCTTTCTGCGTGGACGATGAAGCCGTTGCCAATATACATAGAAACGTGGTAGACGTTGCCTGTCGTGCCGTAGAAGATAAGATCTCCCGGTTTCATCTCGTTATACGAAACTGTTCTGCCGTACGATGCCTGTGACTGCGCATAGTGTGGCAAGCTGATGCCGACCTGCGCATACGAGAGCATTGTGAGTCCGGAGCAGTCGGTCGCTCTGAATCTGCTTCCTGCAAATACATATGTTCCGCCGACATTTGATTTAGCATATGAAACTACCTTGTCGATCTTCGCCTGGTTTGACGAGAGATTCGGATTAGGCTTCGGCGGCGTATAAGGCGTTGTTGTAGCTGCCGTGGTTTTTCTTGTTGTAGTAGTATACTGCTGCGGTTTTGTAGTAGTAGCAGGCGCAGGTGTGGTATAGGTCCACGCTGTTGTAGTCTGCGGCGGCTGAGTGGTTGACATTGTGGTGGTAGTCGTCGTAGTAGTTGTTGTAGTTGTAGTTGTTGTGGTAGTAGTATCAGCCTTGCTGCTGACCTCTGAATGTTCCTGTTCAAGCTCATATGACTTCTGGACAAGCGTCTGCTTCTTATCCTCCAGCTCATTTATAGCCTTTCCGGATTTAGCCTGCATATCGGCAAGCTTAGATTTCTGCTCGTCAAGATACTTGATCTGATCGGCATACTTCAAGCTTGTTGACCTAAGTTCATTCTGCTGCTGCGTATAGTCACTCTTGAGCTTTTCAAGCTCAGCCTTCTCGGCAACAAGCTTATCAAGCTGCTCATTATCGTGAGATGCTACACGCTTGACAAGTTCAACTCTCATCAGCACATCGTAAAAATCCGATGCATCAGCAAGCACATTCATATATGTAGCGTTTCCGCCTGCGACATACATCGCTCTGATCCTTTTCATAAAGTCAGCGGTCTCGCTCTTGATCTGCTGGGTCTTCTTCTCGATCTCATCTGAGGTCTCGGTCATCTTCTTATCAGTCTCAGCGATCTGCTTTTCAAGCCGCTGAGTTTCCGCTTCGGCATCGCTTATTCTTTTGCGTACATCTGCATAGTCCTTATTTATAGATGCAAAATTATCCTTTTCCTTTTCAAGCTCGCTTTCAGCTGACTCGATCTGCGAGTTTACGGCCTTCTGCTGATCCTCGATCTCGCTGAGCCGAGTCATATATGATTCTCTTTCATTTTCGGCATAGCCTCCGTTGTTTGAGCCGGCAGCCGAAACAGTGATGACAAGTGCTGCCGCTGCTGCGATAACACTCTTTAAAGCCTGTATTTTACGCATAATAATTCTCCGTATGGTAATAGTTTATTCAAAATGTAATTGATTGTAACCTAATTGTAACTTATTATACACCATACGAGCGTTTTTGTCAAGTGGGTTGGTATCAAAATTCGTTGGTAAGGGTGTTTACGACCCACGAGGCAATTATCAGACCTGCTGCTGAGGGGACAAAGGCATTGCTTGCGGGACAGCGCTGACCATTGGCATCAAGCTTTGGTGTGCGTGGCAATTCCTTGGAATAGACGCACATCAGCTTTTTAACGCCACGTTTTTTGAGCTGCTGACGCATAACTCTTGCAAGAGGGCAGACGGATGTCTTGTAAATATCGGCAAGTTCAAGCATCTCAGGGTGAAGCTTATTGCCTGCACCCATTGCGGAAATATGCAGCACACCAAGGCTTTCGCACCGCACGGCAAGCTCGCATTTTGCAGGAACAAAATCCACAGCATCAACAACACAGTCATACTGTGAAAGATCGACACTATCAGCATTTTGCGGTGTATAGAAAAGATGATACCCATTAACGATACAATCGGGGGCGATCTGCTTAACACGCAGTTTTGCTGCATCTGTCTTTACCATTCCTATTGTTTCGACGGTCGCAATAAGCTGTCGGTTAAGGTTGGATTCTGCGACGACATCTCCGTCAAATAGATCAAGCTGTCCAATGCCGCTGCGTGCAAGAGCTTCTACAACATAGCTTCCCACACCGCCGACACCAAACACGGCGACCTTTGAATTTCTGAGAATATCGACCTTTTGCTTACCATAAAGCATTTCAAGTCGTTCAAGATAACCGGGCATAGCAGCGCTCCTTATCTGAGTATCACAGCCGAGCAGACGCCGCAGCCGTATTTAGTCGTACTTTCGACACAAATGATGATCTCACACTTTCCTTCCACGCCCTGTGGGACAGCACAGTCAAGCTCGACGGAGTTCCAGAAGCCCTCTGTTTCACCGATAAGCTGTCGGTCCAGATAAACTCTGCACCTGCCCCACAGCGCCGAGAAATGCAGTACAGGCGGTTTGCCGTTTATCGACCCGGGGATATCGGCAAAGGTCGTATAAAGGGCATATTTACCGATGCACCCGGTCAGGTTTTGCGGTGTACCGGCAGTGATATCCACAGGTTCAAATGAATTATTGTCGGTCGGGTCATTTTTCAAGCTTTGGATATCAGGCATTTTGTCATACAGTTTTGTGCTGAGATGCCAGTCGGTAAGGTAACGATCGCTTACGCTTTCCACATAGTTTTCAGGCTTAGTGTCGACAATGTCAAGCGAGAGAGCTTGAATGTCCAGATCACCGCACCGCCCTGTCAAGGTCAACGTCTTGGCACCTGCAAAGCACCTGATAACAGCCTGTGCCTTGCCGTGAAACAGACTTCTGACTGGCGAGGTGAACTCCTCGTGACAGTTCGGGTCGCCGTTTGAGGTACAGATGATCTCTCCGTTTTCGCACGTCAAGTTAATTTGCTTTTCAAAGTCTGTGACCTCGTTTCCGTCCTTATCCACTGTGATGATATTGACTATCGCAGCGTCAACGCCGTCATTGAGTATGCTGTTTTCAAATGGTATCAGCAAAACTTTAGCCGGCTTGCCTGCGGTTCGTCTTATATCCTGCGCAACGGCTTCCCCGCCGTTATAGCCAACAAGCTTCAGTTCACCCGCCTCAAACGGTACATTCCAGTAAGCCTGCTTGCATATCTCGATCTGCAGTTTTCCAAAGCTTTTGCCGTTGACAAAAAGCTCAGCCTGCTCACAGTTGGTATGGCTCATCACACGGATGATCTCGCCCTCGTGACCTGTAAAATTCCAGTGCGGAAGGACGTGCACGACAGGCTCGCTGCTGAAGATCGCTTTGCACAGGTAGAATCCGTCCTTGGCAAAGCCGCAGGTGTCCATCATTCCGAAAAAGCTTGAAACGCTTGGCCACTCAAAAGGTGTTGGTTCGCCGAGATAGTCAAAGCCTGTCCACATAAACGCACCTGCTGCATAATCACGTTTGCCGATGAGATCCCATGTCTGTCTTACAGTCGCTCCCCAATCGGCCGGGTCCTCGTCATAGCAGGAAAACTCGTGCTTTTCACGATCGGTCTTGTAACAATCTCTTACAGCAAAGGTCGAGGTCGTTTCGGAGCCGATGATGCAAAGCTCGGGGTGCTTTTGATGGAGCTTGTCATAGGAATCCATTATATAATTGATCCCGCACACATCAAGCTTATCTGCACAGCCCTCGTCCTGGAGCACGCCTCCGTTCATTGCTGCGGTCACAAGTCTTGAGTCGTCAAGCTTTTTAATCTCATATATCATTCTCTGAGCCATAAGCGAGCCGTTTTTTGTGCCCTGCAGCGGTTCCTCGTTGAAGATCGAATACATTATAACGCTTGGGTGATTACGGTCACGCTTTACCATCGTCCTGAGCTGTCCGAGGTATTGTTCACCTGTTTCAAAGCTTCGGTTCTCGTCCAGCACAAGCATACCCTGCCTGTCGCACTCATCAAGCAGCTGCTTATGAACTATGCCATGTGAGCAGCGGTAGGCGTTTGTTCCCATTTCTTTGAGTCGGGTGATGCGGTATCTGATGACGCTCTCCGGCAGCGCAACGCCGAGTCCGCCGTGATCCTGATGATTACAGGTACCGTATATCTTGACACTTCTGCCGTTAAGGAAAAATCCCTTGTCGGGGTCAAAGCTTACTGTGCGGAATCCAAAATCAACGTGATCGGCATCAAGCTGAGTCTGCTCATCAAAAAGCGCTATCTCGCAGCGGTAAAGGTTCGGACAGGTGATATCCCACAGTTTCGGGTCAGGGATATAAAGGCGGATACTTTTTGAAGAGGTATCCATTTTATAAGCAAAAGTCCTGAACTTATATTCCGCAGCCTGACTGCCGCTTGTCAGGTCGGTGATGCGACACATAACAGTAACGCTTCTGTCATCATAGGTATGGTTGTTGATATCAAGTGATATGTTAGCTACCCACTTATCCTTGACCTTCTCACCCTTGACAAAGATACCGTTCTCGGCGATGTTCAGCTTGTCCTTTACGTCGAGCCTGACATCACGGTAGATGCCTGCTCCCTCATACCACCAGCCTTCAAAGCCGTCGGCATCAACAAAGACTGCAAGCACATTGGGCCTTTCATCAAAGAAAGCTCTGTCGGAAACATCAACGCTGAACGGCGCATAGGCTGTAAAATTTCGTGCCAGCAGCGAACCGTTGAAATAAACATACGCATCCTTTGCAACGCCCTCAAAAGTCAGCAAAAGCTCCTTTCCATCGTATCGTTCAGGAAGAAAGAAGGCTTTTCTGTACCAGGCTTTGCCCTTTGGTTTATATCCCCATGACGGCGAACCGTTTTTATCAAACGGCTGTTTTACAGACCAGTCGTGCGGAAGACTTACCCTTTCCCAGCTGCTCGTGTCATAGTCGCTTTGCGCAACTCCCTTAACTGCTCCTGCTTTGGAGCCTGAATATATATCGTTGTGCGACAGACCGCAGACGTCTTTGACATCTCCGAGATGAAAAGACCAGTCCTTGTTCATTGAAAGTGTTATCCTTGATTTTTCGTTCATCATATTTTCTCCTTCAGATCAGTGTTTATCTCGGTGTTAAAGCTGAACATATCACGATACCGTTTTGGGGTGACTCCCTCACGGATACGGAACTGCTGGGTGAAATAGCTCTGGCAGGAAAAAGCAAGCGTTTCGGATATCTGTGAAAGCGAATAGTTGGAATATTTGAGCATATTTTTTGCGGCATTTATTTTACGCTTGATGATATATTCGGTTATGCTCTCACCTGTTTGCCTATGAAAAAGTCTTGAAAGATAGCTGCTGCTGAGTCCCGTGCAGGAAGCAAGTTCATCTACGGTTATTTTCTTGTGAAGATGGTTATAAATATAATTGATGCAAAGGATTATCTGCTTTGAATAGACCTTGTCCCTGTGCAGCGCAGCCATTCGTTTGGTATAATCCATAGACATATTGCGGTGAAGTCCTGATATCTCGTTGGGATTGGTACAGCGGTCACAGCTCTGGATATACAGATCGCTGAGGCTGTACGCCGTTTCATGCTCCATTCCCGATTCGATACAGTATCTTGCAAGCATTGCGGCGGTTATGACAAAGTGATATTTCAGGTTTTGCAAACTGTCCTCGCAAAGCTTTCCAAGACCGCTTTTCTTTGAAAAGTCCACAGAACACAGCGATGAGACCTTTGCAACGTCACCGTTTTTGACGGCAAAATAAAAGTCGAACTCGGGAACGTACGGTGCGTGAAATGCTGCATTCTCACGCAGGGCGTATTCACGCACAGACAGTTCTTTATCTATATTAATAGCCATATAGCTCCTCCTGTATTTATTTTTTTATATTATACATCTGCATCAAATAGATTATAGCATGATTTTAATAAAAATGCAAGGATTATTATATAAATATGCTATAATAAACCGTATAATAATTACAATAAAATATGTACAACTTTAATATACGGAGGTAAAATATGAAAAGTAAAAAGATCATTTCGATGATCGCTGCCTGCACAATGCTATTATCAATGGCTTCCTGCGGTGACAGCTCATCAAAGACGGACGCATCAAGCGCTTCCTCAAGCAGCAGCGCTGCATCATCAAGCACAACAGATCCATCAAGTGCTGCGGACTCATCAAGCACAGCAGACTCATCAGGCAGCTCTGACTCATCAGGTTCTGAAAGCAAGGACACAACAACGCCTGAGCTTGACGGCTACAAGCTGCTGTGGAGCGACGAATTCAATGGCGACAAGCTCGACGAGAGCATATGGAGCTACGATCCGCACGAACCGGGCTGGACAAACAACGAGCTTCAGGAATACACGACATCGACAGACAACGTATTCGTCAAGGACGGTCATCTCGTTCTCAAAGCTCTGAAGACCGAAAAGGGCGGAAAAGATTACTACACATCGGGAAAAGTAAAATCCCAGGGCAAGAAGGATTTTACATATGGTAAAGTCACTGTTGGCGCAAAGGTACCTATCGGTCAAGGTTTGTGGCCCGCTGCATGGATGATGCCGACAGACGAGGGTAAATACGGTCAATGGCCTAAGTGCGGTGAGATCGACATTATGGAGGTTCTCGGAAACGATGTTACCACAGCTTACTGCACAGTTCACTACGGTGAGCCTCACTGCGATCAGCAGGCTACACACAAGCTTGAAAACGGCAACTACGGTGATGGTTTCCATGAGTATTCTGTTGAATGGGAACCGGGTGAGATGAGATGGTACATCGACGGCGAGAAGGTCCTTACGGCAAACGACTGGTTCACTGCTGTTGAAGGTGAGGACGAAAAGCCTTATCCTGCACCATTCAATCAGCCTTTCTATATGCAGCTCAATCTTGCAGTCGGCGGAGACTGGCCGGGCAATCCTGACAACACGACTGATTTCAACTCTGCTGAATACCAGATAGACTACGTTCGTGTTTACCAGAAGCCAAGCTATGATACCAATGTCAAAAAGCCCGAGGTAGAGATGAGAAAGGCTCTTGAAGACGGAAACTACATCTACAACGGTAATTTCGCTGAACAGGAAGACCTCAATGACGATAAAGACTGGAAATTCCTGCTGCTCAACGGCGGCGAAGGTTCTGCTGAGATGAAAAACAACGAGATCGTTATAAAGACCACAAACGAGGGCACAGAGGAATACTCGGTACAGCTGGTACAGTTCGATCAGCCGATGATAAAGGGCAAGAAATACCGTGTAACATTTGATGCTTTTGCCGAGGCAGAAAGAACAATGAAGGTGGCTGTTACGGCACCAAACGTAAACTGGATAAGATATCTGCCTGACACACCTGTAAAACTTACAACAAAGAAGCAATCCTTCAAGTTCGATTTTGATATGGACAAACGTACCGACCCGACCGGAAGACTTGAATTCAACATGGGCAAATGCGGATCGACGGCTGCGATCCACATCTCAAACGTAAGGCTTGAGGAAATAAAATAAACTAACTCTCTTTCAGATACAGTTTCACATTTTCACAACACTCCCCGTACATCTATTTGTACGGGGAGAAAAACTTTTAGAGGTAAGAGGTAAGAATTAGAGGTAAGAGGTAAGAGATAAGAGGTAAGAATTAGAGGTAAGAAGCAAGAGGTAAAGTATGCGGAGCAAGTGGTTGGTTTTAATATTGACAAACACATACAAAAAGTAGTATAATAAATTGAAAAATTGTATGCCATTGTCGGGGAGTGAAAGGATGTTCGGTTATATTCGTGCCTACAAGCCTATGCTGAGGATGATAGAGTATGACACATACAAGGCCGTTTACTGCGGCATCTGCAAAGATATGCACAGACGTTTCGGCTTTGTAACACGCCTGACACTGAGCTATGATGCTGCTTTTCTGGCGCTGATGGATCTGTCTGTCCACAACAAAAAGATCAAAGCAAAGAACGAGCGCTGTATAGCTCACCCGTGGAAAAAGTCAATGTGTGCGGTTTGCGGCAGTGATCTGAGCTATGCCTCGAGCGTTTCGGTGCTGCTTACATATCACAAGCTCAAAGACGACATTGCGGACAAGGGCTTCAAAAAAAAGGCTCTGGCAGCGATTTTACTCCCCTTTTTCAAAAAGCCATACAGTCAGCTTTGCAAAAAATACAAGTCGCTCAGTGACGAGATAGAATCGGCGATGAAGCTTCAGAACGAGGTGGAAAAAGACAAGTCCGCCGGGATTGACGCAGCGTGCGAACCGACAGCACTGATGATGAAGGCAGTCTTTGAAAGGCTTGGCAAAAACAAGCGTGAAAAGGCTTTGCTCGCAAGGTTCGGGTACTGTCTGGGAAGGTTCATTTATGTTACGGACGCTCTGGACGATCTGAAAAAAGATGTTCGTGAGGGCGGATACAATCCGCTGATAATATACGCAGACAATCACGGGATAAAGCTTGACGGCGAGGGAAAGATCCCGCTTGAGATACAGCAGTTCTGCACAGCGACGATCAATATGTCGCTGGGGCAGCTTGCTGACTGCTACGTTGCACTTGACCCGGTAAGGTTCAGAGATATACTTGACAACATAGTGTATCTCGGGCTAAAATATGTATATGATCTGGTAAGATCAGAAAAATTCAATAAAAGAGACAAGAAAGGAACGACAACTTATGAACGGTAAAGACCCATATTCGATCCTCGGAATTTCAAGAGGGGCCTCGGAGGAAGAGGTAAAGGCTGCGTACAAGGAGCTTGTAAAGAAATATCACCCCGATCAGTACGAAAACAATCCTCTCAAAGACGTTGCAAGCGAGAAAATGACAGAGATCAATCAGGCATATGATGAGATAATAAACAATATCCGCAACGGTGAGGCTGCAAGCAGGGAGTCCACAAGCACGAACTTTGACAGTCAGAACGTTCGTTATCTCATTCAGACCGGCAATGTCACAGAGGCAGACAACATACTCAACTCTGTTGACCCTTACCGCAGAGATGCCGAGTGGTACTTCCTCAAAGGCTCAGTCTGCTACAAGAGAGGCTGGTTCAACGAGGCTTACGAGAATTTCAACCGTGCAGCTCAGATCAACCCGAACAACGCTGAATACACTGCTGCTCTCAACCAGCTCAACAGCCAGCGAGGCGGTCAGATGAACGGTATGCCAAGCGGATATTATCAGAACAGAAATCAGGACGCCTGCAACTGCTGCTGCGATCTGATATGTCTGGACTCATGCTGCGAATGCATGGGCGGCGACCTGATCCCCTGCTGCTGAATCAGTAATCATTCATTTTCAGGAGAATTATTATTATCACACACCTAAAATAACGGAGATCATAACACTTGCAATGAGTAAAACAAGTAAAAAGATAAGTTTCAAAGTTGCGCTTGGCGGTATCATCAGTGCAGTATGTCTGCTGGCGATGTTCTGCTCGGGATTTCTGCCGATGCTGGACTATGCGATTCCGACCTTTGCGGGATTTCTTATGGTCGTGATGATAGTCGAGGTCGATCGGAACTGGGCGATAGCGACCTACATTGCTGTCAGCGTTTTATGTCCGCTGATAACTCCGAACTATCAGGCGGCAGCTTTATTTATAATTTTCATGGGCTACTACCCTATTCTCAAATTCGGCTTGGACAGATCAAAAAACGTCGTTTTCAAATGGGTAGTGAAGCTGCTGGTTTTCAACGCTGCGATAATCGCATTTTTCTTTTTGTTTACAAAGGTATTCATTTCGGATGATATGCTGGAGGGAATGAGCACGTTCGGTGCATACACGATCGTGATATTGTGGCTGGCGGCAAACGGATTTTTCATGCTGTATGAATTTGCGCTGACGCAGCTTATCGATCTGTATGTGAACTGGTTCAGAAAAAAGATCCTAAGAAAAAAATAACGAACGTCCGCTCGGGCGTTCGTTTTTATATGAAGTTTTATTTATTGAAATATGGAAAAATATGATATAATGTAAAAAAACTAACGAGTAGGGATATATATGCCGCTGGTAAATGCCAAATGCACCAACTGCGGAGGAACGCTGTCGGTTGACGCAAGCAAAGAAGCTGCAATCTGCGACTTTTGCGGCTCACCATACATAGTTGAAAAGGCTATTCAAAACTATAATTATCATATAACTAACAATATATCTGCTCAAAATATTATTATTTCGGGCAAAGGTGAAATGGAAAAAGAACGCCTTTTGCAGAATGCAAAAACAAATGAAAGCTTTAAAGAGTACGATAAGGCATTGGAGATCTACGGGCAGGTCACAGAGGATTACCCCATTTAACTCTTACATCTTACCTCTTATCTCTTACGTCTAATGAATTTTTTGTAAAGAATAGAAAATCGCAAAAAAGTGCTTGACATTTGGATTTGAGTATGATATAATAAATATCGTCAATTAGGGCAGAGTCCGAAAATTGACGGTTTGTGCGGGTGTAGTTCAGTGGTAGAACCCCAGCCTTCCAAGCTGGTCATGTGAGTTCGATTCTCATCACCCGCTTTAGCACAGATGCACTTCCGGTCAGTTGGGCAGTGCATTTTTTATGCTAATGTATGCGTCATTAGCTCAGTTGGATAGAGCAACCGCCTTCTAAGCGGTAGGTCACTGGTTCGAATCCAGTATGGCGTGTTTTACCTGACTTTGGTTCAGGTATTATTTTTATGGTGGGTATAGCGTAGCTGGCCTAACGCGTCAGATTGTGGCTCTGAAGACCGAGAGTTCAAATCTCTCTACTCACCCTGTTTTCAGAATCGCCTATCTACGTTAAAGTGCGTAGGTAGGCGATTTTCTTTATTTTTGCGTATTCATAAAATATTAATATTCATTATAAAATATGACACGCTTTTATTGAGATATGACACGGAATATATGACACGAAAAAGCCGCCCGACTATTTTAATCAGGCGGCTTTTGTTCAGTTTTATGTGAAATACTTTCTTTTGAACTGTGATTTGTTTTCATACATTGCTTTATCCGCACGCTTGAAAACAAGCTTGACAGTTATATCATCAGATGCATTTTCAGCCATTCCGACTGCGGCTGAATACCTCTGCCACGGCTCTGCGCCCGACCGGTTAAAGCTCTTTTCAAAATCTTCCTTGAGCCTATCACAGATCTGTTTTCGATTACGGTAATCTGCACCCTGGAGAATGACTACAAACTCATCTCCGCCGATACGGTACACCGGTGAATGCTTGAATGCTTCGCAGACCATTCTGCAGCAGCCGATGATATACATATCACCCGATTTATGACCGTGCTCGTCGTTTACATGTTTGAGATTGTTCATATCGACCATTACGATCGCAAACTCTTTATCGCCCGAAAGGATCTGAAGGTTAAGCTCGTCGATCTTTTTTATGTACGCTGCTTTATTTCCAACGCCGGTAAGTGCGTCCTTATAGGTTTCGATACTCAGCTGACCTATCTGCTTTTCCTTATCCTTGATATCATTCTCAGCACGCAGTTTATCCTGCTGCAATGCGGACATATCATTGAGAAAGTCGATGATATTTATCTGCATTGAACGTATGCCTTCGTAGATCTCTTTTATCTCATCACGACTGTGTATATCAAGTGCGATAACTCCTGCATCCTCATAAGAAGGATTCTTGGTCGGCTTGAACTTTTTCATTTCCCTTGTCATAGTGTTGAGCGGATTAACAACGACGTTATTGATAAACAGCACCACAACGACAAGAACGATCACGATAAATGCAACAGCGCCGATACAGAGGTATACGAGCAGATTTTTACGCTCGTTCATAACGTCGTTCATATCATAGTCGCACCCGACGATGCAAACACATTCGCCCTTAGAATCATAAACAGGTTTGAAGTCAGAACACAGCCAGCCCCAGTCGCCGTTTGAGATCGTCGGCTCTTCAAGACTTGTTATGTCAAGACGTGGGAACCCATATGACAATGCTTTGGCAGAAAATTTCTTTTCTATACTCAAAACAGAGTGCATTCACAGGGCGAAGATCAAAACATTTGCTGAAGCAAGACAGCTCATTGATGATTATATCTATTTCTACAATCATCAGCGTATTCAATTCAAAACAAAACTGACTCCGCTTGAATTGCGAAGCCAGTTCGTAGCTTGATTTAATTTACCATAGGGCTTTTTTGTGCTGTACGCACAATGTGGGGCGGGTCAGATTCCGGTGTCCTTTTTGCATTTAATATAAGGGGTAGATAATAGCTTTACGATCACTCGCAGATCAGCTCAGTCGTCTGCACAGATTTGATACGCTTTGAGGACATATAAGAGAAGCCCGCAAAGCACGCACAGATCACTGCCGCCGGGACAAGCACCTCTATGACGGTAAGCGAATGCATAAAATCAGTCATTCCGACTATGCTCATCAGCAATGAAAGCAGCGGATTGGTTGCAGCTATTGCTATAACTGTTCCGACAAGGCAGCCAAGAATGCCTATTATCAGAAATCTTATCGAAAACTGAGCACGAAGATTGCCGGTTGTGAAGCCGGTCGCTTTGAAGATACCGATATCTGTTCTTTCACGCAGAAATGTTACCTTGCAAAGGAGGCTCACAGCGACGAGCAGGAATACAGCGGACACACCAACAACAATAGCTATAATGATGACAAGGAACATATTGACAAGATCCTCGGTGCTTTCATAAACGGTCGTTTTATTTGAGACTTTGGCAAAAAGCTTATCGCCAAGATCTTTATTCAATGCGTTTGCAATGTTTTCGGCGTTGTCCTTATTATCAATATAGATGTTTGAAAGAAACGGTCTTATGCCGATCTTTTTTGCGCCGTCAAGGGTCATACAGAAAAGCCTTCCTGCCTGTGAGGTGCTCTGGATAACGCCAACGATGGTATATTCCTGCTTATTGCCGGAATTTGAAACGGTGATAGTATCTCCCACGTCCTTTTCAAGCTCTCTTGCAACGATCTTTGTCACAACGACCTCATTATCATATTCAGCAAGCTTGCCTCTTATCGGCTTATAATAGCGTTCAAGATTATCCGTCGCAGTAGAACCGTAAAGCACGTCGTCAGCAAGAATGTTATCGGTGTAGGCTACAAAATCGACCTCCGCTTTGGGGTCAAGCTCAGTGAGCTTGTTTCTCATATTGCGCATATCATCCTGCTCAAACTCGTTGAACAGCTTCGCTGATATATCTGACCAGTTGTATCCGAACATTTCACCAAAGTCTATACCGTTGGTGAGATTGAATATAGTCACCATAAAGAACATCAGCAGCACGGTTATGAGAAAGACAAAAATATAGTGGCGAAGTCCCGAGGTAAGCGCACGCAGCGACATTGTAAAGCTCAGCGAGCCCTGCTTCATCGGCACATTGAGTCTGCCGGTGAAATGCACGTCTTTATGAGCATTGTTCAGCGCATTTACAGGAGAGATCCTTGCGAGCTTTCTTGTAG
This sequence comes from uncultured Ruminococcus sp., assembly GCA_902787825.1. GTDB lineage: Bacteria > Bacillota > Clostridia > Oscillospirales > Ruminococcaceae > Hominimerdicola. Next base: position 25,159 of record CADAHS010000005.1, read on the forward strand.
CAAAGAAAATGAATACCACAAAAACGGCAATTATTATCAGTGCGATAATGATGTTGCTGAGAAAATCTATCGAACAATCCGTCCAGATACCTGTCACGGTCATAAACAGCTTGCCCATTACTTTGAGCACAGGTACGCTGATGATAAGTCCGAGCACTGTTCCAACAACAAGTGCAATGACATACTGTATCAGATAGGAAAGGCGTATCTGCCAGACAGTGAATCCCTGCGATTTGAGTATTCCCAGGTCGACATACTGCATTTCAACGGTGGAGTTGATACTGTTGAGCATCATCAGTCCGATGACTACCGCAAGCAGTCCAACGAAGGCGTAAAGCAGGCTCGTTCCGACATCTGCGTAGAGCTCGGTATAGCTTTCAAGCTCACTTCTTGTGACATAAAGCATAGATTCATCAACAAGTCCGCACTCGTCATTGAGCTGCTTGACAAGCTTGAAATCCTTTATATCACCTGATTTGAAAATATGCAGCATTTTGGTATTATAAATATAATTCTCGTTCACACTGCCATTTTTGATGCCGTCGGAGATACGCTCCCAATCATTTTGGTGAATATAAAAATTCTCATATGCTACAAGACTCGTTCCGTAGATCGGATCCTCGACATAGCCCTTTATCGTAAATGTTTCACGGGTCTTTGGCGAGGTCTGTATCTCAAGCTTGTCACCCTGTTGTATGTTGTAAAGCTTGTGAAAGCAGTAGGAAATATAGACCTCTCCCTCACTGAGCTCAGGCGGCTGGTCATAAAACTCATCTTCGCTGTCCTTAAAGACCTTGATCTCATTTTTCTGCTTAATAAGTCTTGTTTCAAAATCCTGCTCCTTGCCGTTTGCAAAACACTCCATTGCAACATACAGCATATCATCTGCACGGTAAGAGCTGACATTCTTATTGCTTGAAAGTCCGTCAATGACTCTTTGCGGTATTTCACTGCCCTTGAATGTCATCACAAGATCACCAACGCTGTAATGGTCAAGAGATTTATTAAGATATTCATCAAGATTCTTTGAGTTGCTTACAGAACAGGAATACGAAAAAACGATTATCGCCATAAGTATTATAACGCTTTTGAAAGCACCTGTTTTGTATCTGATATTGTTTTTTACAAGGGATAGTACCGATCTCATTTTAATCCCCCCCTTACCACTTCATTGAGCTGAGCCATGAGTTTATCTGCGTTTCACGGCTCTGCTCCTTTTCGGGTTCAAACGCAGGCATTGTCATTTCGCCGCTGACTGTACCGTCCTCGATGTAGATGAGTCTTGTTGCTCTGATCGCTGCTCGTACATCGTGGGTGACCATAAAAACAGACTGACCGTTGTGGTTGAGCTTTGTAAGAAGGTCAAGCACCTCGATAGTATTTCGTCTGTTGAGGGCTCCCGTCGGCTCGTCGGCAAACAGCACGCAAGGCTGTCCTATAACTGCCCTGATGATAGCACATCTTTGCTGCTCACCGCCTGAGCACTGCGACGGAAGGTGCGTTTTTATCTCCGATATCCCCATTTGTTCAAACAGCTCATCAGCTTTTTTGTCTGTCTCGGCTGCGGGTACACTTTTATCAAGGTATGCAGGTACGACCACGTTTTCAAACATGGTCATATTGCTGACAAGGTGCATTTTCTGGAACACAAAGGCAAAGTCCTTGCGTCGGAGCAGAGTTAGCTCCTTCTCGCTGAGCTTCACAAGATCTCTGCCATTGTAGATCACCTCGCCCGAGGTAGCTCTGTCCATTCCGCTGAGTGCGTACAGAAGCGTAGATTTTCCGGAACCCGAAGCTCCCATCACAACGGTAAAGTCGCCCTTGAAAACATCAAGGTCAAGGTCGGTCAGAACATGATTCTGCACTCCATTGGCTGCGAATGATTTGCAAAGCTTTTTTGCGCTTAAAACTATTTCTTTCATTGTGTGTTCTCCTTTGTATTTCTTGACGGTCTTTGGACTATAAACAGTATAACACAGCCAAGATTAAGGAATCTTTAAGAGTTGAGATCTTTCAGTCTGTAAAAAGCTATTAACAGTTATTCAGAAACGGGAAGCTGAATGGTGACTTCAAGTCCGGGATCCTTGTTCCGGATCGACACATCGCCGCCTGACTGCTGCGCTATATACTTTACTATATACAGTCCCAGACCCGAACCGCTTTTGTCTGAGCAGTTGCTGCCACGGTAGAACTTATCAAATACAAACGGCATATCCTCGTCGGGTATCCCTTTTGCATAGTCACGGACATACACAAAAAAGCTGCCATCTCGTTTTGCTATGGAGATATCTACTTTTGTGCCTGCATATTTCTCTGCGTTGCCGATGAGGTTGCCAAAAAGCTGTTTCAGCCTGCTGCGGTCAGCAAGGACATATGCTGAGAACATCGGCGGTTCAAAGCTTACAGTATCTGAAACTGCGGTCTCTTTGACGACCTCTTTTACAAGTTCGCACAGATCTGTCCTCTGCGGCTGCATTTTCAAAGCATTCAGCTCGCCTATCGAGTGGATTATCATATCGTTGGTGAGCCTGGTTATCTCCTCGGACTTTTTATTTATGACATCAAGATATGAATACATTTCCTCCGTGTCGGAATAAAGCCCGTTGACAAGCGCTTCGGAATAGGCTGTGATAGATGCGACAGGGGTTTTGAGATCGTGTGAAAGCGAAGCGATAACTGTTTTGTTATTGTCTATGGCTTCCCTTTCACAAGCCCTTGCCTTAACGATCTCACGCCGCATATGGTCAAACGCCCATGTGAATTTTCCAAAGTAGTTCGTTCGTTCAAAATCAAGAGGCTGATCGAAGTCCCCGGAGGCTATCTTGTCGGCAAATCTTTCAAGCTTTCTGAACGGTCTGATCATACTGAAATATATGTATGTCACCGCTGCACCGATGACCAGCGCTGCACAGCCGCAGACGATCCACAGACCGAGGGTGTTTTTACGATCCTTATCAGTGTTTTTAACAAGCTTCTGGATCAGGATCATTTTCTGCTCAGCCTTGTCCAGCTCGCCTTCTGAGATAAGGTTTCGTGCTTCGTTTGCGCTGACGGATATCTGTGAAAGCTCGTTTACCGCAAACGGTTCAGTATTATATGCGATGATCGCTGCGGCGATAACAGGTATCAGCGAAAGCAGCAAGCCTATTATAAACGGTTTTGCTTTCAAGAGCCCTTCACCTCCAGAACATAGCCGACCTTGCGCACGGTCTTGATGAACTCAGGCTTTGCGGGGTCAGATTCAAGCTTTTCACGCAGCCAGCGGATATGTACCGCAAGTGTCGAAGGTTCGACCTCGCTGAAAGCTCCCCAGACCTGTGCAAAGATCCTGTCTTTTTCAACGACTGTATTTATATGCTCACAAAGATATGCAAGCAGGTCGAATTCACGAAGCGACAGCTGGACAGGCTTGCCGTTTTTTTCGACAGTGCGTGAGGTTATGTTCACTCTGACATTGCCAAAGCTTACTATCTGTTCAGCCTTGTTATTCTTGAAGGTCCGGCGAAGCAGAGCGTTGACCCTTGACAAAAGCTCCCTCATAGAATACGGCTTTGGAAGATAGTCGTCACCGCCGATGTCAAAGCCGGTCACTCTGTCGTCCTCCTGCGTTCTTGCGCTTGCAAATATAACAGGCACCTCGCAGGCTTCACGGAGCTGACGGCAGACATCAAAGCCTGTTCCGTCAGGCAGGTTGACATCAAGCAGCACGAGATCGAACCTGTTGTCGGTAAGAAGCTCATACGCCTTATCGCAGCTGTCTGCAAGCATAACGCTATATGAGTAGCTTTCAAGCATTTTCTTGATAATGAACGAAAGCGAGCGGTCGTCATCAACGATGAGTATCTTCGCCCTCAGATCAGATATATTAGCCATTTGCGTCACCTCCTATGAATTCCTCACGGGTGAAATAAACGTCACGATACTTTTTCGGGGTCATGCCTGTATGCATACGAAAGGCAGCGGTAAAGGCACTTTGCGAGGAATATCCCAAAGATATGGAGATATCAAGTATAGAAAAGTCAGAGTACCTCAGAATGTTCTTCGCAGTTTCGATCTTGGCTTTAATGATATAATCCTTAATGCCCATTCCAAGTTCCTTGGAAAAAAGCTTTGAAAGATAGCTGGGATTGAGATTTTCACGCCGGGCAAGCATTGAAAGAGTTATATTCTCATGCAGGTGCTCATAGATATAGTCCGAGCACCTTTTGACGTGCAGCGAAATTGCAGAGCCTTTACGGATATCACGCATTCTTTGCGCCATATCGAGCTGGAACTGCTCCATTGTATCAAGCACCTCGTCAACAGTACGGCAGACATCTCCACGTTTGATATAAATATCGCTGAGGGTATATGCAACGTTGTGATCCATTCCCGCATCTACGCACATTCGTGTGACGACTGCAACACCGACAACAAGATGATACATCACATTTCTCAACGGGTCGTCAGAGAGCTGACCCTTACCCTCGTAAAAGCTTTCACGAGGGCGTTTGAAGCCTTCTTTGAGGGCATTGACGTCCCCCTCGATAACATCGTGATAACGACCTATCTCATCATGAAATGTCGTTCTGGTGAAGCCTGTTTCCTTCTGAACGAACAGGCGGTAGTTAAGGTCACGGTTGGTATTCATTGCATATCCTCCTGACTTCTGCATATTTTAGCGGTTCAATTTCAGTATATATATTGTATCATATTTTTGATAAAAACGCAACGGTTTTGACAAAAATATTCGTATGGGCGATATAAGCAGATCAGAACAAATTGATGCAATAAAGAAACCGCACTGACCACAAAAGAACAAAGGTCAGTACGGTTTTTAATCAATATGGTTATCCGGCGTTGTTTCTAATAATATCTTCCCGGCAGATCGCTGTTTTGCTCTCTCTGCATTTTTTCAAGCTTTTTGCGGCGTTCTCTGAAAACCATCCACAGCAAAAGTGCTGCGACAGCAAGACCAAATACGATCATGGCAACACCGCCGCCTTTATTGCCTTCGTCGATAAGACTTACACCCATCAAAACAAAAATACCGATAAAAGCTGCATAGATAAGCAGCAGAATTATTATAAATATGACCCTCAGCGGTCCGGGGACACGCTTACTGCTTGCTCCTGCGAACAATCCCTCAAAAAGCATTTCAAGTATAAATTCTATCAGAATGTCCATTGTGAAATGCCTCCCTGTCATTCACAGATCATCTGAATAAAAGCTCCCAGTAAAACTTTCTGCTGCACACAGGAAAATCGTTGAGCACGCCATGCTCGGGGTCGTAAAATGTGCCTTCGCAGTACAGTGACCAATGCCAGCAGCGTGGGGTCTCAAGGCTGAGTAATGCAAGCTTTGGCAGGTCATTTTTCGACTGAGCCTGTTTACGCTGCTCAGACATCGTAACACCGCCGTCGGCAAATGCCTTTCTCATTTCAGCAAGCGTTGTTTCCCGATCGTTGGAAAGATATTCTACTATCTGCTCAACAGGCTTTTTCAGCACCATCGCCAGCACAGCCTGTCCGCACTGGAGATCGGTAGGCTCGTGGATATACTCTATTTTCATATCGTTATCTTGTCAAGAGTTTCGCCGACCTTATCATGTATAACAAGATCGCACTGATCGTCTATCGCAGTCGCATCACGGTTTATCTCGACAAGGTACTTTCCCCTGAAATAGCGCACAAGTCCCGCAGCAGGATAGACGGTCATAGAAGTACCTGCAATTATGAGCGTGTCGCAGGTCGCTATCGCACTGATAGCCCCGTTGAGAGTGTCACTGTCAAGACCTTCCTCATAAAGCACGACATCAGGCTTGATAGTTCCGCCGCACTCACATTTCGGAACACCTGTGGAATCGGTTATCGCTTCTATGCCATAGAACTTTCCGCACTTGGTACAATAATTGCGGTGCACGCTTCCATGAAGCTCATACACTTTTTTATTGCCTGCAAGGGTATGCAGTCCGTCAATATTCTGAGTAACGACTGCGGTGAGCTTCCCTGCCTTTTCAAGCTTGGCAAGCTTGATATGAGCCTTGTTTGGTTTTGCATCAAGACATATCATCTTATCACGGTAAAAATCGTAAAACTCTTTGGTATTTTGCACAAAAAAGGTGTGGGACAAGATCTGCTCAGGCGGATAATCATATTTCTGATTATAAAGACCGTCCACCGAACGGAAATCGGGTATGCCGCTTTCGGTGGAAACTCCGGCGCCGCCGAAAAACACAATGCTTTTTGAATCGTTGATGATCTCCTGCAGTGTCATTTGAATACACTCCTTTTTCAGAAATTAAGTTATAAGAGTCATTTTGCAGGCTCTTACATCTATTATACCAGAACAGTTCTGATTGTCAACCGTTTCAGCCCTTAAAGCCCATAGGATTTTTACCGTTCTTGGACTTGTGCGGAGTTTTCTTTGGCTCAGGTCGTGTATTCTTATCAGGCTCCTGCGGCTCATCGTCCTGCTCGACATCCTGCTTATCCAGCAGCAATGCGATCGCACAGCTTCGTGTCACAAACATTATCCGTGCATAAGTATAGTTTTCAAAACAATCGTAGATACGCCCTGCGCTGTATGTACCTGCATAGACAGTCTTCACGCTGTTTGCAACATAACCGATCCTGTCGATGAACGGCAGGAAAACTCCGATCGCTTCCTTGTCGTACTGATTGTCAGGCTCTTTGATAAGACGTACTATCCGCCCGACCTCGTAAGGCTTCTTACCGTAAAACATATCAAGACAGTTGATGGTGATAAAAATAGCTTCGTCCGTAGTTTTCATAGTTTAACACTCCTTTCATTATTATCATAATATCACATCAGAACCGATTTGTGGGTAATTTTTTTGGACAGTTAAAAGCTGCGCAAGCTTAAATGTACATATTTTTGTACAGCTATCCCAATGCTGCGATCGCTGATACTGCATTTTGCCGCCAGTTGACTAAAAGCAAACTGAAAACAAAAAAGAAGGATCTGCAGCGTAATATCGCTTCATTTTAATGGCTGTACTGCAAGCAATTTACTACCAAGCGTCAATTTACAGCGTCTGACGGGAATTTACATTTTATTGCATTGAAAACATCTGTCCATTTGCACAGCACAACAGGGTTCAAATTGTGTAAATACACCAATATTTTCACCCGTAACCTTGACAATATCATAAAGTAGTGGTATAATAGCTAAAAGAGTATGTATGTGCGAATTAATAAATATTTGGTTAGATTTTTGCATCATTTTTGTATACCTTATTCAAACGCTTAAACAAATACAAATCGTCAGGAGAGTCAATTATGAAGTGTGAAAACTGTCAGGCAGAGCTTACCCCTACCAGTACCAAATGTGAAAAGTGCGGTGCTCTGATTTTACAGAACGTAGAAGGCTTCGATCACACCAAGGAGATCGAGAAAAAGCTCAAGGAGATGCTTGAAAAGCACGGCAAGCGCATTGTGCTGAACAATCTCAAATTCGTAGCTTTGCTAAACGACTGGATCCCTGAGTACGATCAGGAACGCAGTCTGCTCAAAAGCATGATCGAGGCAAACGTTGTCAAGAACATGATAAAAGAAGAAACTCCGGATATGGCTATCATGAAAGCCAAGAGCTATATGCTGCACAAGCTGTTTCTTTCTGAGAACGCTGTTGAGTTCGTTGTAGTATGCTTCGCTTATATGCTCAACGCTCCTTACGTTTCTCCAAAGAGGACAAAGGACGAGGACGAGATCAAGAAGGAAGAACAAGAGGCTCAGGAGCAGGAAAAATTCAAGGCAAAGAACATCATGGAAAAGGTGTTCACAAAATCCAACGCTCTCAAGTATAAGATCTTCAAGAACGTAGATGTTCCGGAAGGCTATACGATGATAGACGATTTCTGCTTTGACAAGTACGGCATAAAGACTGTTAAGCTTCCGGACACAGTGCTGAAGATCGGTGAGTACGCTTTCTCAGAGTGCAAGAACCTCAAAGGCGTTGCTCTTCCGGATTCACTCAGAATAATAAAGCAGGGTGCGTTCAGCGACTGTACAAAGCTTACGGTAATAAATATCCCGCAGGGCGTTCTGGAGATCGAGGACAATACATTCCAGTTCTGCAAAGAGCTTGAAAAGGTCGAGATCCCAGACTCGGTAGGAAGCATCGGCGCTTCTGCCTTTCTTGGCTGTGAAAAGCTCAGAAAGCTTTTCCTTCCGGACAGCATAAAGTTCATAGACGATGACGCTTTCTCGTATTGTCCGGAACTTACGATACGCTGCTACGCTAACTCATATGTTCATAAATACTGCCTTAACAACGGCATCGACGTTGAGACAGTTTCTACAGGTACAGACCTGAAAACCAAGAATATAAGGGAGGACTAACGGAAAATGACAGAACTTAAGATCGGCCAGGAAGTCGAACTTGAATACGGCGGAACTGCCAAAGTCCTGAAGGTCATCGGCAGCGGCGGTCAGGGTGTCGTTTATCTGGTCGAGTTCAACGGAATGCAGTGGGCTTTGAAATGGTACGACATCAACAAGATCAAAAGACCCAAGGAATTCCGCAACAATATTCAGAACAACATCAACGATGGTGCTCCAAGCAACAAATTTCTGTGGCCGAAATATCTTACGAAAGAAATGCCGGACGGTACATTCGGTTATCTGATGGAGCTAAAGCCTGCAAGCTTCGATTCATTTGTTGATATCCTCAATACATACAAGCTTGTGGTCGATCCGCTTTCGGGAAGAGCTGTGAAAAAGAACGTCCGCTTCACAAGCCTCTATGCAATGGTGACTGCGGTAATAAATATCGCTAACGCATTCAGACAGCTCCACCGTGCAGGAAAGAGCTATCAGGACCTTAACGACGGCGGTTTCTTTATCAACGTTGATACGGGTGCGGTACTGGTCTGCGACTGCGATAACATCGCTCCGGACGGAAGCAACTTCGGTATCGGCGGAAAGCCGGGTTATATGGCTCCCGAAGTCGTAAGGGGTACCACAAAGCCAAATGTACAAACGGATAAATATTCGCTTGCTGTCGTGCTTTTCAAGCTTCTTTTCAGAGGCGACCCGATGGAGGGCGAAAAGGTTATAAAGGATATCTGCCTCACTGAATCCTCCGAGCTTAAACACTACGGTCAGAACGCCGTTTTCGTTTACGACCCGGACGATGCTTCAAACAGACCAGTCAGAGGTATCCACGACAATGTCATCAAGTTCTGGAGACTGTACCCTGATTATATCAGAGATGCATTCATTCATTCTTTCACCACCGGTATCAAAGATCCTAACAAGCGTATCATCGAGAACGAGTGGCAGAAGATGTTCATCAGACTTCGTTCTGAGATAATCATGTGCGGCTGCGGAAGAACGAACTTCACTTCAATGTTCGTTCCTATCGACGAAAAGACCTATCAGTGCCCTAAGTGCGGTATGCAGTTCGGATCACTGGGATTCAGCAACCGCTCTTACAGAATGCCGCTGTACCTGGGCTGCAAATTCTACAAGTGCGAGATAGACCCGGATTCCGACGACTTCCTCAGCGTTGCCGGCGAGCTTGTCGAGAATTCACTCAAGCCGGGTGTGCTTGGTATCAAGAACATTTCCGACAAGACATGGCGTGTAAAAATGCCGGACGGCGTTTTCTACAACATCGAATCAGGCAAGGGCTTCCCCGTATGGCCGGGACTTGAAATAGATTTTGGAAATATAAAAGCACAGATCTGACCTTTGGGAAATTAAAGAATTTTGGATAAAAGGAGTTTTATTTATGAGCAAAAAAAATAACATCAAGGAGAACACCCAGGGACAGGGTGCAAGTGTTCTTGATTTTGATGATGACGATCCGCTTAGTGCCACCAGCGTTTCAAAGAAAAGCCTGGTAATCTTCTTCCTTATCGACACATCAGGAAGTATGAGAGGCACAAAAATGGGTGAGCTTAACACCGTTATGGAGGAGCTTATCCCAGAGATCCGCCGGGTAGGTGAAGCTGATACTGACGTTAAGCTTGCTGTCCTCACATTCTCTACCGATGTAAAATGGATGTACTCACAGCCTATAAACATCGAAGACTTTGAGTGGACCCGTCTTAACGCTGACGGCGTTACAAGCATGGGCGCTGCTTTCAAGGAGCTTTCAGTAAGAATGTCCAGAAACAGCTTCCTTAACTCGCCTTCCCTTTCATTTGCACCTGTTATCTTCCTTATGACAGACGGCTATCCTTCTGACGATTATCAGGCTGGTCTGAAGGCTCTTCAGTCAAACAGCTGGTACAAGTTCGGTCTGAAGGCTGCCCTTGGTATCGGTCAGGAAGCTAACGACGATATGCTCGCTGAGTTCACAGGCACAAAGGATACAGTTGTTCACGCTTATTCCGGCGGTCAGCTCGCTCAGATGATCAAGGTCGTTGCCGTTACTGCTTCTCAGATCGGAAGCAAGAGTATGACTCTTTCCAACGAGACCGGTGAGGAAGTTGAAAACGAGGACGTTTACGCTGCAAAGCAGAAGCTTCTCGGTCAGCAGATCCAGGAGTTCGTTGGCGACAAGAACAATGGAGATGTTCCTTTCGATATTGGTTGGTAATCTCTAATAAAAATTATAATCGTAAAGGAGAATCGTCCCTATGTTTAAGGGTTTCAGCCACTCTGTAAAGGGTGCGAGCCATGAGGCGAGCGGACTTGTCTGTCAGGACAGCTCTGCACATTTCGAGTGCGACTATTACGCTGTCGGTGTTGTTGCAGACGGACATGGAAGCAAAAAGCATTTCAGAAGCAATATGGGCTCTCAGTTTGCTGTTGAAGCTACGCTTGATACCGTCGCAAACTTCTATAAGGATGTGGAAAGCTTTGAAAAGACCTTCCCTCTCAATCATAAGTTTGTTATTAAAAGAATGGAAAAGCAGATCATCGCAAACTGGAACACCAAGGTAGCTGCACATCTGAAATCGACTCCTGTTACCGCTGCGGAAAGAAGTAAATTCAGCAGTGATGAGTTCGATCAGATACCGCCTGAGTCTTACTATGGCACCACACTTATCGCTGTTGTTGCCGGCAGAGGCTTTACTTTCGGTATGCAGATAGGCGATGGAAGCCTCGTTGCCGTTTTTGAGGACGGTGAGACTGTCAATCCTATGGAGTACGATGAATCAGCTCCGGCTAACATCACCGCTTCCCTTTGCAATGCAAGTGCCGCTTCATATTTCAACGGATTCTTCGTTGACAAAAAAAGGCTTATCGCTGCTTATGCTTCGACCGACGGTCTTTATACATCTTTCGGAAGCGAGTACGATTTCATCGACTATCATACCATTATTACCAGCCAGCTGGCTGTTTCAAGTGAGTTTGAAAGTGCTGTTATCAAAAATATCGTCAAGAGATCACATTTCGGTACTCAGGACGATGTCTCGCTTTCATGTGTTTACGATGCAGATCTCATTGCATCATCAGCAGACCTTCTTAATAAGAAAGTCGCTGAAAACAAGCAGAAGGCTGCGGAAAGAAAAGCAAAGCTGCTTCAAAGAAACTGATACGAAAGGATCATAGGTGGATATTATGGTTATAAGCCAGTTTTATAATACTGCCAAAAGCTACGCTGAAAAAATCAAAGAAGAAAGACCTGCTATCTACATTGAGCCTGACTTTAGCATTACGCTTATTATTGCAGATAACGACCAGGAAATATTCACGGGTGTCACCTCTGTAAAGATCAACGAAGGCAACGTGGATACTATCCATTCGGAAGCGGTCGCTATTATGTCTATGATCGCTGCAAAGAAGGCGAAGGCAAAGCAGATGATAACAGTTTCATTTGCTGATCTGAAGGTTATCAAGCCTTGCGATGAATGTCTGGATATGCTGCTTGATGCAGATCCAGATAACGGAAAGTGCGAGATAGCTATCAACTTTACAAATTCTGAAACTGCGATCAACCTCAAATCACAGGCTACAAATATCTCCGCTGATTTCCTGGAGAAGGACACGAAGGCTGAGAGCGTTCCTGATCTGGGTGCTCCTGCCGAGTTCGTTTCGGGATTTGAGTTTGATGCCGATAATCCGTTCCTTGCTGAGAGTGACGAAGCCGTGGAAGAGGTCAAGACTCTTGCATCAGAGGCTGAAAAGAAACCTGTTCAGCCAGATTCATTGCAGCAGCCGCCTGTTGGTGGAGCTATCTATCAGCAGCAGGGATTTATGCAAGGTGTTTACCAGCAAGGATTTATGATGCAGCAAGGCGTTTACCAGCAGCAGGGATATATGCAGCAGCCCGGTGTATATCCTCAGGGATACGTTCAGCAGCAACCGGGTGTTTATCCTCAGGGATACGTTCAGCAGCAGCCCGGTGTTTATCCACAGGGATTTGTTCAGCAGCAGCCAGGTATGCAGGGTGTTCCAAGCAATGCTTATGCTCAGGGTGCTAACAAATCGGTACATATTTCTGATGTTATCGGAGCGGCTCACGATGAGAAATTTGAACCTGTTCCGGCTGCTTCAAAGTACGCAGAGAATTCCGAAGGTGTTTTGAAGCAAAGACTTGCAAGCTTGTTTGATGAGACCGAGGATGAAGAAGGTACACACAATGCAACCGCTTCAAAGGACGATCTTGAGAGCATGGCAAAGGAAATGAAAAAGAACGCAAAGACTAACGCAAAGCTCAAAAATAAATTCTGATATAAAAGGCTGTAACAGACAATTCCCTGTTACAGCCTCTTTTATCTTTTATATATTTGCATCAAAAAAAGACCTGCCTTCACGGACAGGTCTGAATTATTATTACTTGAATTTGATACCAAGCTTATTACTGAGCATATGGTACATTTTCATCTTAACGTCATTCTTCTGCTTTTTGTAAATGAACATTACAAGTCCGCAGGCAACTAATGAGCCGATAAGCGCAACTACGATCTTGAGCGCAACGGATTTAACAAGAATGATAGATAATGCAAAAATAATAACTACAGCAACAGCCATCAGCGGAATGCAGAAAGACTGGAATGTCCGGCTGGTAACTTTAATATAATGCAGAATATCCTTCTTGCTGAATGCATTATAATTTCTTGCGATAAATGTATCCGGTCTCGCCCAAGCATAGAAATCCTTCATTGTCTTGAACTCAATAAGATAATTTGAACCTGTTGAGGTAACACGGTAATCAAGCTGGAACCCGCCATTCTTGAGTTTTCTTGCGTCCATAATATGAATTATGGTACCTGTTTCTGCCTGCTTAGGGAGTGTCTTTGTTACAAGAAACTTTCCATCGACAGCGTCTCTGATATCTTTAAGGATATATGCCATGATCTGATCTTCCTTCCTGACAAAAAGCGGTCTAATCTGCGTTTTTACATTAGTTTAGTCTTGATATGACCTATTACTATAATTCTAACATATTTTCTTTGAAAAAACAATAGCAATTCTTCGCTTTTTACATTTTAAACAAGTGGATCGTTGATTTCGCCAACAAATTAAACAATTTGCACATTAAAATCAATAATGATCACTATGATTATTCTTCATTTTTCTTGACAGAATCAATAAGAGAATTTATCTGCTTGATCGCATCATTTACAAGCTTGGTATTCTCGCTTGCTACACCGATATTCTCGTCGAAAGATTCGAGTGATTTCATCGTTGTTTCAAGTATAGTAGCCATCTGTTTTACGCTGTTTTCGTCCATCGTTGTATTCTTATTGCAGAATGCAATGATATTTTTGAGCAGCTCGTTGACGGTATCCTTCTTCTCGGCAGTCTTAACGCCAGCCTCGTCGATCTTGCTTATGCTTTCGCTGATAGACTTAGCCTTTTCAGAGATCTTAGCAGAAAGCTCCTCATACTTCTTAGTTTCTTCTTCGATCTTAGCGTTATCGGCAGCTACAACAGATTTTTGCTGTGAATAATTCACGCAGCTCTGGATGATATTGATACCTCTGTAAATTGCAGTTGCCAGATCACGACAGGTCTTGAATCCGCAATTCCCGCAGTTGATAGCTCTCTGAGCTTCTGTAGACTTACCCATCTGTTCAAAGATCGGTTCAAGGTCTGCATCTGTTGGAACAGGCGAAGCACGGCGAGGAGTAAATGTTCTGACAAAGTCGTTAAGATCGAGCTCATCATCGAGCTTTCTGAATGCTTTTTCGTCACCGAATTTAAGCTTACCTTTGTTCTTAGCTTTAGATCTTATATCAGCTTCCATAGCTTTGAAGCTTGCGATAACTTCGTAGCTTGTTTTTGCGCTGCGATCCGTACCTGAACCATATCCGCAGCCATAATCACACGAAAGCATATCAAACACACTCGGGAGGTTCTTGGCTTCAGTTCTTGAATACAGTGAGATCTCATCAGCAACTCTCTGAGTACCCGATGAATAAATAGCGTTTATATCGAGATTGAAGTTGAGCAGATTATCACAAAGTCCGCCCGGTCGAGAACACAGACCGCCGATCATACCCGGTCTTTCAAAGCTCTCATACTCAAAGTTCGGATAATTCTCCTTAGGAATAACAATATCGTTCTTTTCAAAATACTCCATGAGTTTTTTGAAAGTGATGTTATAGTCGATCAAACCGGTCTCAGCGCACTCATATTTTCTTGCGATACAAGGTGAAAGAACGACTAATTTCTCATTTCTTCTGAGATAATTCTTTATGTACACAGCGCTGCAAAGCGTCGGGCTGCATATAGGCGGGAGGTTCTGAACAAGGCTTGGGTGATACATTGAAATGTAATTTACCACTGAGCTGCATGATTCGCTGATAACGTTACCAACATTATTGGAATCAACTACGCCAAGCATAGCCCATGTATAGATATCCGCACCAAATGCACCGTCAAAGATAAGGAAGCTTTTCTTTCTGAACCACTCCAGAATTCCCTTCCACTGGTTCGGGAAAGCGGTTTTGATCGCCGGATCAACGATGATAGCATATTTGCTGTCACTTATTTTTGACATAAACACAGCGGTATCATCGACATAATCCCTTGCACCGTGTGTACAAGCCTCTATGCACTGACCACAGGCAATACACTTATCCGCATTGACGGTAGTATAGATCTTACCATTGTCAAGCATTTTAACGATATTAGCCTCGGGTGCCGGGCAGCATCTTATACACGCATTACACCCTACGCATTTATCAGGCCTGACAATAATTATATCCTTCATTCTAACACAACTCCTTGAAATTTGCTATTAAAAAAAATACATTCAGAAAATCACAGTGACTCAGCCATTTTAGCCAGAGCGTCAAGGTCAAGATCACCGGAGCTTGTCTTTTTCTCTTCCTTCTTCTCCGGCTTCTTATCTCCGTCGTCAGCAGCGATGGACTGTGCCATATTCATAAGCTTTTCAAGCTCTTCATTTCTCTCCTCGGAAGCTTTATCCTTAGCGTTTGCATAATTATAATCGGTTTTGCCGAGTTTAGGCTCCTTTGGAATTTCAGCCTGGATCTCTTCAGGGACAGTGAACTTAGGAACACCGTTCTTTTTAAGAGCCTTCTCTGCATCTTTAAGCATAGTTTCAGACTTCTCGATCTTCTCTGTGCCGTGGGTCTTGAGCGACTCAAACAGCTCCTTGATCTTTGCCAGATCCGTACTGATACTTTCGATATCAGAAAGCATGATAGCTTTCATATTTGAAGAAGCCGCCTTCATTGCCTCATCATCATTAATTGCCTTCGCCTCGATCTCAGCAGCTTGTTTCTCAGCGGCATAAACGATCTTAGCAGCTTTATTATTAGCCTCAATGACCATATTCTCAGCGAGCTTTTCCGAATCAGCTTTCAGATCATCAGCCTGCTTCTTTGCGTCTGAAAGAACCATATCTGCTGATTTCTGTGCTTCAATAAACACCTTGCTGAGCATAGCAGCCTCGCCGTCAGCAACCTTATCAAGCTTATTATTAGCTTCCTTCAGATCGTCCTTGACTTTTTTAATATCGTCATTCAATGCTGCGATCTGATCGTCCTTAGCCTGGAGCTGAGCTTTAAGGTCTTCAACATTCCTTTTAAGGGTCTCATTTGAAGCCTGTACCTTAGCAAGCTCTGCGCCCTCTTTAGCGATTATATCCTCTTCTTTGGAACCGGAAGCAAACAAATCACTGTCTTTAAGCTTATTTTCAAGCTCATAAACCTTTGTATAGAGCTGTTCAAGGACTTTATCCGTGTCCTGCTTATCGTATCCTCCGAATAATGTTGACTTGATGAAAACTGAATCTGCCATGGATAATATCCTCCTATGAAAAAAAATGTAGCCACCCTTGCGGGGAGCTTAAAAAAGCTGCTTTTCAGGCAGCGAGAATACATTCCGAAACTCCTCTAATACTTATTAAAATTATACATCAATTTTTATAAAATGTCAATATAGATTAGGTCGTATTTCGGCATTTTATTGTTTTTTTTATTTAGTTTTTTACTTATTTTGTTTAATCATTTATGCAAAGTGACAAAAAGCCGCCCGCAGCGATCTGCATACACTGCGGGCGGAAAACTATTCGATTTAAGGATCAATATGCATCCATATCAACGTAAGGAGCTGTATAATCCATCGAAACGCCGTTCTTGTTTATCATATCCTTCAATGTGATAAGAACAGCAGGTGAGATCGCTGTACCCTTCTTAACAACTGCTGCTGCATACTGGAGAGAAACAACATCATTGCCAAGCTTACGAGGTCTTGAAAGCTCACCGAGGGTTTCATTGATGTCAGACATTGCGCTGCTTACATCGCTGGAATCGCTCTTTACAGCTACAACAAACTCGTCAGAACCTGTTCTGTAAACGCTCTGAGCGCCGAAACGATCCTTGAGGATATCGGCTGTTGAAGCAAGAGCTGCGTCACCAACGTCGTGACCGTAATTGATGTTTACATCAGAGAACTTACTGATATTGAACATTGCGAAGAGGTATGGGCTGTTCGGGCAATCAGCGACTTTAGCGTTGCCGTCGTCGTCCTTACCGAAGTCATCAACGAACTTGATTCTGTTGTTTACGTCTGTAAGGATATCCTTCAGAGCTGCGATATGCAGGTTCTTGGTAATAGCAGCCTGCTTTCTCTTGGACTGTTCAAGTCTTTGCAGAGTAGCTTCCTGTCTGATAGAAACAACGTTAAAGATAATGATAAGTATGATACAAACTGTGCAGAACACGATCATCTCGATATTGATAGATCTTGAGAACGAGAATACTTCAGATGAAGGTGTTTCGTTGAACAGGATCCAGTGATTCTCACTGATATGCGAGTAGAATGTAACGTTTCCGCCTTCCTCGAAGTCGCCGTTCTCGTCATCGAGTGAAGCCTTGTACTTTTCTGTGAGTTCGAGGATCTTCTTATCGGTAGCTTCCTGAGCGACCTTATCAGCGTCATTGCAGAAGATGTACTTGCTGTCGACAGCATTTACCATGTAGAATGTAGAATCAGATTCAACTGCTTTCAGGGCGTCAACGAGCTTATCTGTGAAGATACCCAGACCAACGAGTCCGATAGGATTTCCCTGATCGTCCTTTATAGCCTTATACATTGAAACGATCTGTCTTTTAGAAGCAGGCGACATGATGATTCCGGTGTTATAAACGCCGTCACCGGCATTGAGCATACCGTTGTGGAGCGGCAGACGAGCTTCATCTGTCTGTCTTGTTGTCATACCCGGGACATTGGCATCGGTATGCGCAAGAACGTGAGTGGACCATTCAGAAACGTAGATACCTTCAAGACCCTTTATAGTCTTTGAAAATTCCTCTGTGTATTTCTGAGCGGCTTCAAGAGCCTTGCTTGTGGTAATATCCTTACCTGCTGCTGCTTTAAGTTCAGCAGCGCTCTTGGCGCCTGAGATGTCAGGCTTGTTTCCAATAACTCTGAGGAGCTCTTTGATCTCAGGTGATGATGCATAGGCAGAAAGGGTATTTTCTGCATTCTCAACGAAGCTCTGGATCATTGATGCTTCCTGTGATGTGATCGACTTCATATGGTCGACTGCGTTTTTACGAGTTTTTGACGATGTGTTGATGACCATGACAACCGTCAAAGCTATGATCGCCAACACGATGATAGCTGTAGTGATAATTCGTCTTGCGGTTTTAGACATTAATCTTCACTCTCTTCCTTATTAAATAATTTACGCTTTTTCTTTTGTGCTGCCTTTTCCTGAGCCTTTTTAGCCTTCATATCTTCGATGTCCAGTTCATCTTCAACGCTGAAGAGCTTATCAAGTCTGTTTTTGAGATAGCTTCCGCTGTCCGTATCACCGTTTTCGAGATACTGTGAAGATGTCTCGGTATAACGGCTCTGAACAGGCGGTTTAGCCGGAGGAGGCACCGGAGCCTCACCTGCTGCCATATCACCTGCTGGCTGTACCGGCTGTACAGGCATAGCGTACTGCGGCTGAACCGGCATAGCATACTGCGGCTGATTTGGCATTGAAGGCTGCCCCATCGGCTGTGCGGGCATACCCTGATAAGGCATTCCCTGATACTGTCCCATATTCACGGGCATACCGTTGAACATCATACCCTGACCCATATTGGGCATCTGGGGCTGACTTTGGGACTGTATGTACGCACCCATCTGTGACAGAACGACATTCTGGGTAGGCAGTAACACAAGAGTATTGGAGTTCGCAGGATTCATTCCCATGATCCTGGCTGCACAATCCGAACAAGGCAGCATAGGCTGGAAGCTTGCCGCATTGAACACCGCCATTTCGGCGATCGCCGTATCATTCTCACGCATCACGTTGTTACACATATCAACTTCCGCATGGAACTGCATAGGCATATTGTTCACCACTGTCATACTGCTCACACCAACATAGATCTTATTGCTGGCTGTGAAAGCTACACAGATGGTGTCGTTGAAGCTCAGAGGCATATTACTGCTCATTCTCTGTGCCGCAACATTTCTGGCTATCTGGCTCATTTCATCGAATAGCATTGATTTTACGCTGCTTATCATACGTTTGATGCGGCAGACATTTGCGCACCTTGCGTCAAAGCAGCTACTCCTTTCATATAGAATATTCATCGGATCATGACCACAACAAAGCAGCGGATACTTTTTGCTGTAAACAAAAGTGGTCTGCTGTAATATCACGGTCTTCTCCCCGATCAGAGACAAACATTAAACACCGATCGTCAGCCGGTCAAAAACACTAAACAAGCACTGACCGACAATAACACCAATTTAATATTTCTTCATTTATTGTATCACAATTCTCACAGTTTTGTCAAGAGATTTGGCAGTGATAACTTAAAAAATGTGTAAATTCACCAAAATCGCAAACGAATATTGAACAACACGCTTACTTCTTATCAATTATGCTGATATAACCTTTGATAATGTCAACGCAGGTCTGGTAATCCATACTGCTGGTATCAAGGCAGATGTTATAATTTCTTGCATCTTCCCATGATCTTCCCGTATAATGCTTATAATAGGCACAACGATCCTTATTGGTTTTTTCGATTAACTTTGCGGCGTCTTTCTCGTTTCCGCCATAAGCTTCGATAACATTTCTGATCGCAGTTTTTTCATCGCAATAGATAAACACTCTGATAACGTCATCTCTTTGTCTGAGGACAAAATCCGCACACCTGCCAACAATGACCGCAGGTTCTTTTTCAGCAAGTTCTTTGATTATCTTAGCCTGAAAATTGAACAGGTTTGCATCACTAGTAAAATCCTTGCTGGACGGGTCGATCAGGCCTCCCTTATAGACACCGTTTTTGCGAATAAACGAGGTTTTGAGTTTTTCATCGACTCTGCCGAAAAACGCCTCGTTGATTCCGCTGTCCTCACTTGCGAGCCGTATCAGTTCCTTATCATAATACTTAAATCCAAGCTGCTCAGAAAGCATTTTTCCGATAGTTCGTCCGCCGCTTCCCATTCCTCTTGCTATGGTTATTATCCTTGTCATGCATATCCTCCTATTCTCCAAGATAAGCCTTTTTGACCTTTTCGTCGTTGAGAAGATCGGAAGCCCTGCCTGAAAGGGTTATCCTGCCCGTTTCAAGGACATACGCTCTGTCAGCGATAGCAAGGGCTTTCTTTGCATTCTGCTCGACCAGCAGCACGGTCATTCCATCTTTTCTGATCGACTCGATAATATCAAATATCTCGCTTACAAAGATAGGCGAAAGGCCCATTGAAGGTTCGTCCATCACGATTATTTTAGGCTTTGACATAAGCGCTCTGCCCATAGCGAGCATCTGCTGTTCACCGCCGGAAAGCGTTCCTGCGATCTGAGATTTTCTTTCTTCAAGTCTTGGGAAACGCTTATAGACCATAGCAAGGTCATTTGCGATACCTTCTTTATCTTTACGGATGAACGCACCGAGCTTGAGATTATCAAGCACAGTAAGGTTCTGGAATATACGCCTTCCCTCCGGGACATGGGCGATACCCATTTTGACTATTTTATGTGCAGGAGTCTTGGTAAGCTCAGTGCCATTGAACATGATCGAACCGGATTTTGCAGGCAGTATACCTGTGAGGGTATGCAGCGTAGTCGTCTTGCCCGCACCATTTGCGCCGATAAGCGCAATGACCTCGCCCTCGTTCACCTCAAAGGAGATCCCCTTGAGCGCTTGTATCACGCCATAGTACACGCAAAGGTCTTTTATTTCCAACATTGCCATGATGCGCCCTCCCTTAATCGCCTAAATATGCCTTGATAACTTCGGGGTTAGAAAGCACCTCCGAGGTTTTGCCCTCACATAGCAGCTGTCCAAAATTCAGGACAGATAGTCTTTCACAAATACCCGATACAAGGCTCATATCGTGCTCGATGAGCAGCACAGTCATATCAAAATTATCTCTGACTGATCTGATAGTATTCATAAGCTCTGCGGTTTCGTTGGGGTTCATACCCGCAGCAGGCTCGTCAAGCAGAAGCAGCTTTGGCTGAGTTGCAAGCGCACGGGCTATTTCGAGCTTTCTCTGCTTACCGTAAGGCAGACCGGAGGCAGGCAGATACGCTTCCTTATCAAGGTCAAAAACGCTGAGCAGCTCAAGTGCTTTTTTGTTCATTTCCTTTTCGGTCTTAAAGAACTTAGGCAGTCTGAAAACACCTGTACCTGATGAATACTTGTAGTGATTATGCAGACCGACCTTAACGTTGTCGATAACGCTGAGATTGTGGAAAAGCCTTATATTCTGGAAAGTCCTTGCGATACCGGCTTTGTTTATCTGGATAGTATTTCTTCCTGTAATATCCTCACCGTCGAGGGTTATCGAGCCGTCTGTGGGCTTATAAACGCCTGTAAGCAGGTTGAACACAGTCGTCTTTCCTGCGCCGTTAGGTCCGATAAGTCCGTAAAGCTCACCTTTTTCGATCTTTATAGAGAACTCGTCAACAGCTCTGAGTCCGCCGAAAGAGATACCAAGCTTTTTGACTTCAAGAAGTGCCATATCACTCAGCCTCCTTTACAGTCTCACTGCCGGACTTATTTTTGATGATAAGTCCTTTGAGCTTCTGGAAATTACGAATAAAGAATGTTCTGATAGTTTCATTTGATGTACAGATCATCATAACGATAAGTATTACTGCATAGAAAAGCATTCTGTAATTGTTGATGCTTCTCAGCAGCTCCGGAAGCAGTGTAAGAACGGCAGCCGCGATGATGCTTCCTCTGATATTTCCGATGCCGCCGAGAACAACGAACACGAGCACGAGGATAGACAGGTTATAATCGAACTTTGAAGCCTGCAGTGAATAGAAATTATGCGAATACAGAACACCTGCAACACCTGCAAGGAATGCGGTGAGTGCAAAGGTGATGAGCTTATACTTAGTGATATTAAGTCCGACAGACTCCGCAGCGATACGGTTATCTCTGATAGACATAACTGCTCTGCCCGTGCGGGAGTGGATAAAGTTATAGATGATGATAACGCTGATAAAGAGGATCACAAAAGCGATCTCAAAAGTGGAATCGTTAGGAGTTCCGCCGATTCCTAAGGCACCGTTGATTATCATTTTTCCGTCCGGTTTGAGTCCGAGGTCGCCCTGGCTTTTGAGTGAGATATGCAGTCCTGCACTGTCATATCCGATATAGAGTGCGGCAAAGACGTTCTTGATTATCTCGCCGAAAGCAAGTGTAACGATAGCGAGGTAGTCGCCTCTGAGTCTGAGCACCGGGATACCGATAAGTATGCCGAATATTGCAGCAACGATACCGCCGATAAAAATTGCAAGGGTGAACCTTAATACAGGCTGGGTGATAGAATCCTTAACAAGATTTGAGAATATCGCACTGGCGTACGCACCCACGCACATAAATCCTGCCTGTCCGAGGCTCAGCTCGCCGAGTATTCCGACTGTAAGATTGAGAGAGACTGCAAGTATCGAATACACACATATCGGAACGAGCAGACCCTGCAGCATACTGCTGATGCTTCCCGTTTTCAGAAGTATTTCCACGGCAATAAAAACTATCAGCAGCAGACCATATGTAATAAAGCTTTTTCTCGTTTGCGGATTAAGCTTTTTTTTCAACTGAGATCATCCTTTCGGGTTAGTTTTGGTGCAAATCGCTGACGGTCGGTCAGACCTTTTCGTTTACCTTCTTTCCGAGGATACCTGTCGGCTTTATCATCAGCACAAGTATCAGCACAGCAAACACCATTGCATCAGCGAGCTGCGGTGAGATATAAGCTCTTCCGAGTATCTCGATAACACCTATCAGGATACCGCCTATCATTGCTCCGGGGATCGAGCCGATTCCGCCGAAAACAGCTGCGACAAACGCTTTGATACCCGGCATAGCGCCTGTGGTATTGGTAAGTGTCGGATAAGACGAGCAAAGCAGCATACCTGCAACAGCGGCAAGCCCGGAGCCAATAGCAAAGGTCAGCGAGATCGTACTGTTGACGTTTATGCCCATGAGCTGAGCAGCATCTTTATCCTCCGAAACTGCGAGCATTGCTCTTCCCTTCTGGGTGTGGTTGATGAAAAGAGAAAGTCCTACAACGATAACTATCGAAACGAGGATAGCCGCAGTCGTTTCGCCCTTAATGACTATTTTTCCGTCAAAGAGGCTTATCTTTGGGATATTTACAACAGATGTGAACACCTTTGGCTTCTCCTTGAAGATGAGAAGAGCCATATTCTGCAAAAAGTAGCTGACACCGATAGCGGTGATGAGCACTGACAGGCTGCTTGCCTTTCTCAGCGGTTTATAAGCTACCTTCTCGATAGTGATTCCAAGCACTGTACAAACGACTATTGCAAAAAGCATTGCCAGCCAGCTTGACCAGCCCCATGTTACCATTGCAGTGAACACAGCATAGCCGCCCACCATAATAACATCTCCATGGGCAAAGTTCAGCATTTTTGCGATACCGTAAACAAGCGTATAGCCCAGAGCGATAACTGCATAAATGCTTCCGAGGCTGATACCGTTTATCAGGTAATCAAGAAAAGCCATACAAAACATCCTTCCATAGCTAAGTATATACTTTATCATAAATGTATTTATCCTGCACTGCTGTTACGGTTGTGATCATAAAACAGGCAGGACACAATCTTAAATTATTATATCACATCTGTTTTCTTTTTGCAACACAAAAATAGTTAAAACACAGATATTTTACAAAAAAAGCGAGCCGCCGCACATTTGCAGCAGCTCACCCATTTTGTGAACTTTAGTATTAAAGTGCTGAGTAGTTGCCGTCCTTGATAACAACAGCCTTAGGGTTCTTGGAAACTGCGCCCTCTGCGCTCCATGTCATACCCTGACCGGTAAGTCCATCGTAGCTGAAGCCATCAGAAATAGCCTTCTTGAGCTTGTCGCAGATATCTGAAGCACTCATATCAGCCTTGATGCCTTCCTTTTCGATCAGCTTAGCGATGATCTTTACACCGTCATAAGCATCAGCAGCGAACTGGTTAGGGATCTCGTTGTTATACTTTTCCTTATATGCCTTAACGAACTTCTGTGTCGCATCATCAGAAGCGTCAGCAGCAAATGGTGTCAGAAGCATTACGCCTTCAGCAAGTGACTTGTCAAAGTTTTCAACGCCGAGTATACCGTCAAGTCCATCGCAGCCGAAGAACTTAGGCGAGAAATCAGCTGACTTGCACTGTGCAAGGATAAGAGAAGCCTCCTGATAGTAGATAGGGAGGAACAGAAGCTCTGCGCCTGCGCTCTTGGCAGCTGTGATCTGTGCGGAGAAGTCAGTCTTGGAATCCTTTGTGAAGGACTGCTCTGCTACGATCTCAAGTCCCTTTTCTGCAGCCTCAGACTTGAAGGTATTGTAGATACCTGAAGAATAAGCATCAGAGTTATCATAGATGATAGCGATCTTCTTAGCTACGTTGTTTTCTGCGATGTAGTCAGCAGAAGCCTTACCCTGGTTAGGGTCTGTGAAGCATACCTGGAAGGTATTATCGTTTTTGATAACGTCCTGTGCAGATGCAGAAGGTGTGATCTGGAAGATGTTATCCTGCTTTGTCTTGTCGATAACAGCGAGGCATGAGCCTGTTGTTACGGTACCAAGCATTACCTGCATACCCTTGTCTTTAAGTGCGTTGTAAGCGTTTACAGCCTTATCGCCCGGGTCAGCCTCGTCGTCCTCGAATACGAGCTTGAGCTTAACGCCATTTACTCCGCCTGCTTCATTGATCTCATCAACCGCAAGCTGAGCTGCGTTCTTTACGCCGACACCATACTGTGCAGCGCCGCCTGTGAGCGGGCCGCTTCCGCCGATAACGATAGTACCGTCACTGCTTCCGCCGTCCTTGCTGCTGCTTGAATCGCCGCAAGCTGTCAGGCATGAGCCAGCCATTACAGCAGCGAGTGAAAGCGCCATAAATTTCTTAGCGATTTTCATTTTTAATTCACTCCTTTGAATATTTCCCCTACTTATTTTAGGATAATACTAATATACCACGCATTTACGCCCTTTGTCAACGTTAAAACACACAAAGTTAATTTCAAGCCGTAAATGCTTATTAGTGATTTTACACATTAAAACAATGATATTTCCGTCAGAATGCTCAATACAACTTTTTGTGCCGATGTAACAACTCTGTCACAGCGGGCATAGGATACACCAGAGCCTGAGGGCTTTATCAATACAAGGAGGATAACGATTTGGAAAACGAAAAAGATGTATTTTTCAGGCTTTTCTCCAAAGAGCCTGCGGACGACTGCGGCGCAAAAGCCTGCCCGATGCCTGTCGGCGAATTCCCAGCGGATACACCTCTTGCGATGGCATATGTACCCTATCAGATGTGGGAAACGCCCTATGAGCAAGACGTGGCTTTGCACAGAGGGACTATCTTCAAGTCACTCGACAAGCCGTTCATAGGAGAGGAGGCTGTTAAAAATGGCAATCTTAAATGAAAAGCAGCAGCTCATGCGCAGGATCCAGCAGGAATCATTTGCGCTTGTGGAGGCTAATCTTTATCTTGACAGCCACCCGACCTGTCCGATGGGGCTGAAATACTTTGCACAACACAAGAAAGAGTATGACGAGCTTATGGAAAAGTATGCAGAAAAGTACGGTCCTATCAAGGCAGGACAGTCAAGCACAGAGAAAAAATGGGGCTGGGTAACTACCCCGTTCCCATGGGAAAGAGGTGAGAGCTGATGTGGCAGTATGAAAAGAAATTACAGTACCCTGTAAACATCAAAAACCCAAACCCTGCGCTGGCAAAGGTGATCGTTTCGCAGTTGGGCGGCCCTGACGGTGAGCTCGGCGCAGCACTTCGTTACCTCAACCAGAGATATGCTGCGCCATGCCGTGAGGTGCAGGCGGTACTTTCGGACATTGGTACGGAGGAGCTTTCGCACATGGAGATGATCGGCACTATCCTTTATCAGCTGACGAGAAACCTCTCGATGAAGGAGATAAAGGAAAGCGGCTTTGATGTGTACTTTGTTGACCACACGACAGGCGTTTATCCTATCGCTGCATCGGGCGTACCGTTCACGGCGGCGACCTTCCAGAGCACAGGTGACGCACTTGCCGACCTCAACGAAGATCTTGCCGCAGAACAGAAGGCAAGGGTGACCTACGATAACATTCTTCGCCTTGCAGACGACCCCGATGTGCGTGACCCGATCAAGTTCCTGCGTGCAAGGGAGATAGTGCACTTCCAGCGCTTCGGCGAGGCACAGCGAATTGTGCAGGATATGCTTGATTCAAAGAACTTCTACGCATTCAACCCAAGCTTTGACAAGCCGGATTAAAAACCATACAATAACAGGGAGAACTCACAGCGAGCTCTCCCTGTTTTCATATCAGACCGAGTGTTTCAAATGCTTTATACAGTCCGTCGTTTTCGATCCTGTCGGTAACGATGTCAGCGTGCGCTTTTACAACATCAGATGCGTTGCCCATAGCTACGCCGATCGCACAGAGATCGAGCATTTCGATATCGTTGCAGCCATCACCTATCGCTACGGTATCACTGATATCTGCGCCATAGTATTCAAGCACCTTTTGTATACCCACGGACTTGTTGACACCAAGCTGCATTATCTCGCCGCCTAACGATGAATCGGGGTAACTGAGGGTGATGACATTGCAGATGTCCGCAAGCTCGCTTTGCAGCTGTACGTTTGTGCAGTCAGCAGCCTTGTAGACAAACTTGCCGACTGTCGAAAGGCTTTTGGGAGCGTGCTGCACAAAGCTTCCTCCGAGGCTTAAGATCCACTGCTTCATTCCCTCGAACTCGCTGCGCCAGTTTTCGCCCAGCAGCATTTCGCTTTCAAGTGTTTCTGCGACTATCATAGCACGGTGGTTTATCAACGAGGCGATTATCATGTCGTAAACGTGCGGCTCAAAGGTGCTGTCAAAGATCACCCTGCCGTCACAAAAGACGTTCGCACCTGCGGCAAAAACACCGTCATCAAGGTGCAGCGGCGCAAGGCAGTGCGGCACGATGCTCTTATATCTTCCCGAGCTTATAAAAAGTCTGTGACCGTTTTTTCGTGCAAACTCCACGGCTTTTACTGTTGATGGGTGGATAGTTTCAAGCTTATCCACCAGCGTTCCGTCTATATCCAGAAAAACAAGCTTTTGTTTCATATGATCACAAACCTCTTTCAAAAGCAAGGTCTGCTGTACGTTTTTTTGTACAGTAGACCTTGCTGTTATTTCAGCTTGAAGTGAACGGGCATACCGTTTTTCATAGCTATCTTGACCTCGCCCTGGATCAGCGGAAGGAAATATTTGATCGCCTTTGCCTTAACGTCGTTCTGGTCGTCGGTGATCCACTCCTTGGGGAAAAATTTCTCCTTGTTTGCAGTCTCGTGAGCGTCAACAGACTCTATCTTAACAACGTAAGGCACATCGGATATGCGCTTGAACACCATAACCCTGCCTGTTTCGCCTGCAAGCGCAGCTTTAACAGCGTTTGCACCGATCTGCTCAGACTCATCTATATCAGTCTTTGAGCAGATATGCGAGGAACATCTCTGCATTACATTAAGCTCGATAGAACGCACCTTGCAGCCAATGTTGTCACGCACAAGATTTTCCAGAGTCTTACCTATGCCGGAAAGCTGCTGATGTCCGAAAACATCGACACTGTCGTCACGCAGGCACTTGCTGTCCTTGAGCTGCATACCCTCGGAAACCACGATAATTACAGCCTTGTGCTTTGCCTGCTGGTTTCTTACGTCCTCAAGAAATCCCTCAGCGGTGAACTTGCACTCGGGGAGATAAATAAGATGAGGAGCGATCTCATCGTTGGCTCTGAGAACACAGGTGGAGGCGGCAAGCCAGCCGGCGTGTCTGCCCATTATCTCAACAATGGTAACAGACTCGATAGAATACACCGAGCTATCTCTGATTATCTCCTGTACAGTCGCTGCAACATACTTAGCTGCGCTGCCAAAGCCCGGAGTATGGTCTGTGACCGGGAGATCATTGTCAATAGTCTTTGGGATACCCACTACCTTGATATGTACATCATGCGCCTTGAAATAGTCAGAAAGCTTTGCGACCGTATCCATAGAATCGTTTCCGCCGATGTAGAAAAATGCTTCGATCCTATGCTTTTCAAGGCAGGTGAGAATTTTTTCATAGATCTCCGTCTGCTCGTCAACATCAGGTAGTTTGTATCTGCATGAGCCAAGAACCGTCGATGGCGTCTGCCTGAGCAGTTCCATATCCTCATTGGTCTTGATTATAAGCTTCAGATCTACAAGCTCATCGTTGATAATGCCCTCGATACCGTTGATCGAACCGAAAACTGCGTCTATCTGCGGGGTTTTAAGAGCTTCCTTATAAACGCCCACAAGAGATGCGTTTATAGCACAGGTAGGACCTCCGGACTGAGCAACTGCAATATTCATAACCAATCTCCTTAAATCCAGCCGATGGTTTTTCTGCTTTCAATTAAAAATTCCACATCGGCCTTAAATTATCACACATAATAGTATACCATATTATGATAATTTTTCAAGAGAGTTTTTCAAAATTCTCACTTTTTCTCAGTCATATGACATAAAACTGTACTAAGTCTGTACCAAATGACGAATAAAGATTTCCTCAGACTAAAAATATCCATTTACTCTTGACAAAGAGGACTCAAAAAAGTATAATAATATTTGTATACAAATGTGCAAACTCACTTTTGTTCAATACAAACGAAAGGAAGAAAGAAATGTCTGACAACAGCTACAGATCTCAGGACGAGTTCTCCGAAAACGAGGCACAGGATCAGGAGTCTGAAAGATATTACGATAACGATGATGACAGTGGATACAGTCACCGCCATGACTATAATGATATTCACGATCAAGATACTGACGACTATGATGACTATGATGACTACGAGCATGATGAAAAGCCCGTGGCTGATGATGACCGCCGCCGAAGAGCCAGAGATGCAGGCAGACAGTTCCGCAGTCAGATGGCACGCTTTGAGCAGGACGATTACGAGGACGATAAGAAAGAACCTCTGCTGTCCTCGTGGGTGAAGGGAATTATCGGGATACTTGTTTCGCTTGCATTTGTGTTCCTTGTTATACTGCTTTTTGCAAAGGTACTTTTTCTGCACGAGCCAAACACCGAGCAGAAAACGGGTTCGCTCACCGCAGTTGCTGACACGGGCACAACGTTCATGACAACGACAAATGAAAATCAGCAGGTCGTATCAAAGACGACTAAAGAAAAGATAAAGTTCAACGTTGAGATCACCGAAACAGACAAAGATGGCAACACTGTCACTAATAACACTGAACAGCCGACAGGCAAGGTAAGGTGCATCTCCCCTGTTCTTGTACACCCAAAGCCAACATCAAAATCAGAGAACCTTACGACCGTTCCACTCAATGCAGAAGTTGATTTCATAAAGAATGAGAACGGCTGGTACCTGATAACATACAATGGTATCACGGGATATGCGTGGGGACAGTTCTTCACCACGCCGCCACAGGCAACACCTCAATAAAAAAACCAACAGCCATACAGAGATCGATCTGCATGGCTGTTTTTGTTATCAGTTTATACCCTCTGCATAAGAGATCGGCACAGTGAAAAGCACGCCGGCGTTTGGCTGCGAAAGATCTCCCGTGACCTTCTTTATCGCTGCGATAGCGTCCTGCACCTGTTCGTCATCTACAACGACAAACAAGGTCTTTCCCTTCTGCTTGGGGTCAACGCCCTTTAATATCGAGCTGAGCAGTCCCAGTGCAGCGAGATTATCAGAGCCGCTTATAGACTTTGCCATTCCTACGCTGTCTATGCTCGTTCCGCCCCTGATACCTGCCTTTGCAAGCGAGATCATCACCTCATCTACAAGTTCTACTCTCTTAATTACAAGAAACAAAAGCTGCATTTATTCTCATCCTTTCTTTGATCATCTCTTTTTATATACAAAAGACGCTGCCACCCAGTCGTCCTTTTGTTTTACCTCATTCAGCTCAAATCCATTAGCCTGAACAGCCCGGAGCACCTCGTCCTTTCTCGGTTCTATTATTCCCGAGATAACAAGCTTTCCGTCCTGTTTGATAAATCCTGCAAAAAGTCCGCTCATTGCGAGCAGAACATCAGCAACGATATTTGCGCACACAACATCATATCCCGTTGCGATACGCTGCACAAGCTCGCTGTCAGTCACTATATTGCCGGCAAGTGCGGTATATCGATCTTTTGATATATTGTTTTTAAGCGCATTCTCAGCGGCGATCCTGACAGAATTTTCGTCAATATCCACCGCACAGGCACTCTTCGCACCAAGCAGGATCCCCGCAATGGAAAGTATTCCGCTGCCGCAGCCGAGATCAAGCAGCTTGCAGCCATCCTGGATATTATCTTCAAGCAGTTCAAGGCAAAGCTGGGTCGTGTTATGCTGACCTGTGCCAAACGATGCGGCTGGGTCGATCTCAAGGACCTTTCTCGTTTCGCCCTCGTCAATGCTTTCCCAGCTGGGTTTTATAAGCAGCTTTTCACCTACGCAAAGAGGTTTGAAATACTGCTTCCAGTTGTTAGCCCAATCCTGCTCACGGATATTTTTAAGTTCCGTTTCCAGCCTTCCGAAAGCGTTCGACTCATCGGTGAGTTTCAGAGCCTTCAGTTCTGATCTCAAAGCATTGAGTAGCTCAGGGGAATCGGCGTTATTTTCGAGGTAGACAGTAACTGTGGTCTCGCAGTTTTTCAGTCCCATGAGATCATCGTCGATATAATCCCAGTTTCCGTCCTTATCATTCAAAAAGTCCTCAAAGTCCTTAGCGTCCTTTATAACAAATCCGTCGATACCAAGTCCGAGCAGTCTGCCGGTAACGGCTTCTATACCATCTGTTGTGGTGTAGATATCCACCTCGATCCAATCCACAGTGTTCACCCCGTTTTTCAACAATTATTAATTATATATATACATTATTATAACATAAAATTGACTATTTGTAAAGCCCACTGCATAAAAAAATGAAGCTCCGCAAAGCACACGAAGCTTCATAATGTCATTTTATCTCAAAATTTTGATATCATCGTGGTCTGTTATCACGATATCTGTCTGAGGGATACCTTGGGCGCTGCGGTCTATAATCTGTCTGAGAGGGTGTGCGCTGCGAGCGATAAGGTCTTTGCTGGTATCTTGGCTCATAGCTTCCCTGGTGAACCGGTCTGCGGCGGCTTGCGGACTGTTTGTTCATCGTTTTTGTAACGATATAAACTGCAAATGCCAGGGCTGCGATCAGCAGTATAGGCACACCGATATTTACGCTGGTCTTTGCTTTGATCAAAGGCTCTTCGGTATTTTCTTGCTTTGAATTATCCCCCTCAATGACCTCATCACCTGAAGCGTTGGTATTATATACCTCGATCCTTATTTTCTGCTTTGAATAGTCCTTCAGGATAATGCTTGCATTGACAGAGCCGGGTGTTATTGCAACGATCCCTCCCTCAGAGTATTTGGCGATATCAGAATTCTCGATCTCGCAGTTTATAGCATCAGGATATCCAAGCTCCTCAAATGAATACGGTCTTGGAAATGCTGCGAGCCTTACAGTTTTGACATCAAGTGAGATCTTCGGTGCATCCGACGGATTTACAATGCCGTCTGATTTATTGAAATTAAGGTTCTGCGAAGCTGTATCTGTCAACGAATCTACCGTAAGATACAATACATCGCTTTTTGCATCGTCGGTCAGTGTTTCAAAGCTGAGCGTGATATAGTTTCCGCTGTAGCTTGAGCCCTGGGGTTGGGCATAGGAAAATGAATACTTTCCATCATCCTTGGTTTCATTTATCTGTCCGCCGACAGCCTTTTCAAGCTTAGAATCAACAAGTCTGAAATGTGCAGGGTCATACCCGACAGAGCCTGCAAAAGCAGCAATGCTCTGTTTGGTTATCACTTGTAACCGTGCAGTGAATTTCTTGTTCTCGACCGATGACACATCTATCCTTACCTGCACCGAATCGTTATCCGCCGGTGTGGTATCCTTTGTAATCTGTGTCCACACTACACCGTCACGTCCCTCGGCAGAGGTTCCTGTTGTAGTGGTGACAGCGTAGTTATCGTTATCGTCTTCGCCCTCGGCGTGAGCCGCAAGACTGCACGACAGCATAACTGTCGCTGCGGCTGCCAGAGCGAGCATAGCTTTGATCGCCTTCATAACATCTTCCAATCCTAATTATTTCACAACAAATCCTCTGAGAGAGCGTTCCCTCACAGAGGATCCTGATATTATTCGATAGTTACAGATCTCATCACCTGTGCAACAACAGGCTTGTCACGGAAATCGGTCTTTACAGCGGCTATCTCATCAACGACCTCTATACCCTCTACGACCTTGCCAAAAGCGGCGTACTGTCCATCGAGGTGCGGTGCGTCCTGGTGCATGATAAAGAACTGAGAGCTTGCCGAATCGGGATTAGCCGACCTTGCCATAGAGATGACACCTCTGACGTGCTTGATATCGTTTTGCACGCCGTTGCTTCTGAACTCTCCCTTTATCTTTTTCTTTGATCCACCCGTTCCGTTTCCGAGCGGATCTCCGCCCTGGATCATAAATCCGCTTATAACACGGTGAAAGCCAAGGCCGTTATAAAAGCCCTCCTTCACAAGATTCTCAAAGTTCTCGACTGTGATAGGAGCCTTATCCGGATAAAGCTCGATCTTGATCTTCTTTCCGTTTTCCATTTCTATTACAACCATTTTAATATACCTCGCTGTTTTATCTGTTCATTTTTCTTTCTTCTTCCTTGCTTTTGGGAAGAACGCCTCTTTTGTTTCTCTCCATAAGGTCATTGAAATACAACGTATGCATTGTCGGGACCTTCTTGAACATACCCTGCTTTTCGGTAGCGTTGCAGACGATATAATCTCTTTCGCCGTCATTGTTTACGCAATAGATCCTGTCAACACGACAGAAATTTCCGTTTGGCAGATCTCTGTTCTTGTCAAAGCAGCAGAAGATGTCCTTTGCCATAAGTTCAGTAAGATTCATGACCCTCTGATAATTGGACAGGTTATTCCAACTGTCAAGGTCGTCTTTGAAAAACTGCTGTACGGGTACGTCGTTTACCTCCATTTTTCTGATTATCCTTGCAAGGCAGATCGATGCGTCCTTCTCTGTGAGCTTGTCAAGTCTGGCGTTTTTGTACTCCATTATATACTTGTTGACAGTCTCATAAAAGATCTTATCATAAGGAAACGGTTTGCCCTTTGAGGAAAATTTGATTATTGCATTATCTGTATTGATCTCCAATTTGTATTCTCTCCCGATGAAATAGTTTTCTTTTGCTGTATATCGTATGTATTATTTCTTGTTCCTTGCTGCACGCTCTTTTTCAAACTTATCCGTAGCCTGCGCAAGCTGCTCAGCAGTGACCTCACCGATATTGTCAGGATCGTTGCTGTGGTCGATCTTTCCGAGCTTATCGACTTCGTCCTGAGAAACGCTGACACCCTTGATGTCCTTGTAATGCTCATACTCCTCTTCCTTGAGAGCATACGGAAGGTCAGCAAGCTTTGCCTGCACCTCTGCATCGTCAACAGTGTTGAATTTATAGTCCATGGTTTCAAGCTCATGGAGCTTATTGTTATGCTCCTCGATCATAACCCTGAGCTTATCGTCGATCTCCTCAAGGTTTGCAACGCTGATATCCTCCTTGTGAGATTCAACAAACGCCTTGTGCGATACCGCATACTCCTTCTCAAAGCCTTCCTGTGCTTTTGACACCTCATCCTGATGCACGGGGTCGGTATCAAAGTCGTGATATGTCACAGGCGGCTTGGCATCTCTTTGCTCAACGAACTTGTCAAGCTCAGCCATATTCTTCTTCAGCTCTTCAGGGTCAACAGCCACTACGCCCTCAACAGCCTCCTCTTTTGTATCTTCAAATTTCGATTCCTTAATCGAAACAGTCTCTTTCCTCTTTACCGGTGTGTTCCAGATGTCATCTGCATTTACCGTTGTCGGTCTTGATGCAGGCTGAGCAGCTTCGTCCTTCTTTTTACCGAAAAGTCCCATTGTTTTACCTCCAATAATTTATTTGGATACTCACAAACGATATGTACAATTCACATCCCACCGCATTTTTACGCCGGTCCTGCGTTAAAACGAGCTTAGTATTATATTAATTTTGCACAATGATATGAAAATGCCCACTCATTCTATTACATTATACTATATTTTGTACAAAAATGCAAACAATTTAGGCGGGCAATATTAGATAAATTTTCACTAACTTTTTGTGTATTTAGTTGCATATTAATATTTTAGAAATATAATATTATTATTTTATTGATATATGAACGAATAGAATTTGTTATAATAACATAAAGTTGTATACTTTTGAGCAAATATAGCTTTGTTTAATTGTTTAAACTTAACTATTTTACAAAGGGTATGCAATATCGGAGCACTTTGCTTATCAGGATATACAGCGAAATATGAAGATTTTTTCATCAACAAAGGAGGGCTTTAGTTGCCAAACTTAAAACTAGGAGTTACTGCCACAGAGCTTTTCACCTACAATCCGTTCCGAATTCTCGGTACGGCTGTTGACACGCCTAACGACAAGATAACGGAGCTTTACAACAAGCTTTTGGAGATGGCTGAAAGTGGCACTATAAGCCAATATAAGACCAACTTTGATTTTCCGGGTTCACTGCCGCCGTTTGAAAGAGATGTCAGTGCGCTCAAAACGGCATATGCAAAGATAGCCAGCAACGGTTACAGATGTTTTGCATATTCCGGCGAGCAGTTCTCGACCGCACTCAATGTAGATGATATCATGCTCAACCTGCGTGACATCACCTGTTATGACTGCTTCCTCAGATGCTATATGTGGCTGATAACCAACGACAGAGATTTTGAGGAACACGAGCTGTGGATACTGCTTTGCAAGCATATCGACAACATGATCATGTCAACACCTGATGACTGGTCAAAATATTTTGACCACAGATTCCCAGAGGATCTTATGGGTGACAGGATCTCGACATTCCGTACACTATACGCAACATTCTGTGATATCATACTGCTTCCGATCAAGGAAATGGTCAGAGGCTCGATGAAATGCTCGACCGCTACTGAGATACTCAAGGTCGCAGGTATCGACACAGACGAACAGTTTGAGTATGTTGATATCCCGCAGGCTAATATTCCTCAGCCGGGTCAGCCTGCTCCGCTTCTGAAGATAGCTGTAAAAGACGGTGAGGAATACTTTGATGTTTCTCAGGGTCAGATGGTAAGCTTCAAGGCAGAGGCTGATACAAAAGTAGAGTCCAACAGCTTTGATACTTCCACAAGAACTATTTCAGCTGCTGCTATCGTCGGTGACAAAGCTCCTGCTGATAAGAACGACTACATTCCACCTGAGCCGACATTTACAAAGGAAGCTCCGCCGGAGGCAGACCAGCTTGAAAAGATCAAGCCAATAGCACCGAGGCCAAAGCCGGGCGTTGTTAAACCTGCCGCTAACGTTAAGCCGGCTGCGAGTGTTAAACCTGTTGAAGCAAGCGCTCCTAAAGCTCCTGTTCAGCCGGCAGCTCCAAAGCCTGCACGAGTGATCAAAACTCCTCAGCAGATAAATGAGGAAACCGTTGCCCAGACTGATGAAGACGGCGATGTTGTTATCCCGACAAAGCGTCACAGGGTCAAGATACCCCAGAAGGGTGCGGAACCTGTAATGCAGTCCTCACTTACAGAGGCTGACGATACACCTGTACTCAAATATACTCCAAAGGTCGGCAAGCCACTTCCGACAAGCAGCGGAACAGGCGCTTCCAAGACTCCGTTCAAGAAGAACCAGAAGTCACTTGCTGATTTCGTTGACGAGGTCGATGAGGAAACTATCGAGGGCGGCGAAGACGAGGAAGAAGAAGATGAAGAGGAGAACATCTACACCAATGTTCTTATCAAGATGCTTCGTTCTAACCGTACAGAGACTATGAAGGGCGTTGACACCAAGCACGTCTTTGATAACGGTGACAGCCTCGGTATAGCTGCTGAGCCGGGTCTTGAAATGGACGCTATCAACGAAAAGCGTATGGACAAGAGTCTGCTCACCAACTCGCTCGAGCCGGATCTTGACACGGACGACCCGAAGAAGCTCATGGCTGAGAAATACAAGGGCATCAACATCGACGATATGCTCAATCCTATTTCTCCGAACAAGTTTGCTCAGCAGTTCAAGCAGAACGCTATACACGAATATCAGAGCAACAAGGAAAGAAAGAAAAAATCGAATCTTGCGATCATCAAATTCTGTCTGCTGTTGTTCGTTGTCATACTTCTGCTGTTCCTTCTTTACATAGCCGGAGTTCTTTGATAACACAGATCTTTACGACCGACCTTGGATCATTTCAGGGTCGGTTTTTTAGATGTAAGATGTAAGAGGTAAGAGGTAAGAGATAAGAATCTGAAGATCAAATTGATAAAGCACGATCAATGAACAAAGAGGACAAGAGGTGTTATATGGATAATTTCAATTATTACAGTCCGACGGAATTTGTGTTCGGAAAGGACAGAGAAAACGAGTGCGGCGAGCTTGTCAGAAAGCATGGCGGAAGCAATGTGCTGATACACTACGGAGGCGGATCGGCGATCAGATCGGGTCTACTGGCGGCAGTAAAGAACTCGCTTGACCGTTCAGGGCTGACCTACACAGAGCTTGGCGGTGTTCAGCCAAACCCGAGGGACACACTCGTATACAAGGGAATAGAGTTATGCAAAACCGAGGGCATAGATTTTATCCTTGCAGTCGGCGGCGGCTCTGTCATCGACAGCTCCAAGGCAATAGCTGCCGGCGTTTGCTATGAAGGCGACATCTGGGACGTTTACTGCGGCAAGGCTCAGATTCAAAAAGCGCTGCCAGTTGGCACTGTGCTGACGATAGCAGCTTCCGGCAGCGAAGGCTCAAGCTCATCGGTCATCACCAAAGAGGAAGGCATGATCAAGCGTGGTACTCATTCAGACCACATCAGACCAAGATTCTCTATCCTTGACCCGATGCTGACCTGCACACTGCCTGCATATCAGACCGCCTGCGGTGCAACGGACATTATGGCTCACGTTTTTGAAAGATATTTCACAAACACTCCGGAAGTCGAGATCACAGACCGGCTTTGCGAGGCAGTTCTGCTTACAGTGGTGAAGGAAGCTCCAAGAGCGATAAAAGAGCCTGAAAACTATGACGCAAGGGCAAACATAATGTGGGCAGCTACCATAGCGCACAACGACATAGTCGGTGTAGGCAGAAGTCAGGACTGGAACAGCCACGGTATCGAGCACGAGCTTTCAGGCTTGTACGATATAGCTCACGGTGCAGGGCTTGCTGTCGTTATGCCGGCATGGATGCAGTACGTCTACAAGCACAATATTATGAGATTTGCGCAGATGGCTGTGCGGGTATTCGGAAGCGAAATGAATTTTGCTGACCCGGAACAGACGGCGCTTGAAGGCATCAAGCGTTTCAGAAGTTTTCTGCACGAGATCGGTATGCCGATAAACTTTGAAGAGCTTGGTGCAAAAAAAGAGGACATTCCGGTGCTCGCTGCCAATATGGCTGAGAAATACACTACACGAGGCTTTGTTAAGCTCACTCGTGAGGACGTTTGCAAAATACTTGAAATTGCGGCTGACGCAAAACTATAAAGATCAGGAGGATTATTATGGTTAATGTAAAAGGAAAATGGGCCTTGATAACAGGTGCAAGCAGGGGTCTGGGATTTCTTGCAGCGCAGCAGCTTGCCAAGCTCGGCTGTAATCTGATAGTACACAGCCGCAGTCTGAAAACAAGCGAAGATACAGCTGAAAAGCTCAAAGAATTCGGTGTTGAGATCAAACCGATCGGCTGTGAGCTTAAAGATGCAGATTCGGTCAAAGAAATGCTGTCACAGATCGACACTTTCGGAGTTGATGTTGACATCGTACTCAATAACGCAGGCTTGCAGATAGCCTACCGCAACGAGTATTTCAGCACTCCGGTCGAGGATTACGAGATAAGCTTTGCTGTCAACACGATCGCGCCTGCGCTTATCTGCTATCACTTTATGCCAAAGATGATAGAAAAAGGCTTCGGTCGTATCGTAAACACCACAAGCGGCATTGCCCTTGAGCCTGAACAGGCAGGCTACTCAGCAAGCAAGGCGGCTCTTGACAAGATAACTATCGACCTCGGTCACACCGTCAATGGCACGGACGTTTGCATAAATCTTGTTGACCCGGGCTGGTGCAGAACAGAGCTTGGCGGTCCCAAAGCACCAAATTCCCCTGAAAGCGCTCTGCCGGGAGTTATCGTCGGTGCGTTTATCCAGGACAGCAGATCCGGCAGGATATTCAGAGCGCAGGAATTCAGCGCAATGACGCTTGAACAGGCTGTTGAGCACGCACAGTCGATAGACAGCCCGTACTGATGCAAGTCTGAAATGCTTTTTCATTATCCAGCTGCTTACAGCTCAAAGATGTTATAACAGTAAAACAGCCATATGGAAGGTTCGCTTCCATATGGCTTTTTACACGAGAAGTAAATGATAATGAAAAAGGATAATGACAAAGGAGGAAAAGTAGGAACTTAGTTATGTCACCGATGTTTGTTTTTATCAAACCATTTAGCTTAACACTCACAACTAATTTCTACTATTATAATACTACCAATAATTGCTCTTGTCAAGAGTGTATACAATTCATTTAGCGTTATTTGCATTTTTCGGCGTTTTGCACAGTTTTTCGGTCGATATTTTTGTTAAACAAAACAAATCAAATCGATCACTTATCATCAAAAACAACGATATGACCCCGGAACAATTTGCTCCGAGGTCATTGTTTCTGTTAAATTTCGATTAAAGCTTCAAGCCCTCAAATGATTCTCTGAGCACCTGACGAGATTGATCGAATTTTGCCTTTTCCTCATCAGTGAGAGAAAGCTCAAGCACTTCCTTGACACCGTTTCTTCCAATGATGCTCGGAACGCCGATAAACACATCATTGCCGCCGTACTCGCCTGAAAGCTTTGCCGAAACAGTGAGCACGCTGTTCTCATCTCCAAGTATAGCCTTGACTATCCTCGTAATAGCCATTCCGATGCCGTAATAGGTAGCTTTCTTAGCCTCGATTATCTTATAGGCAGATGTCCTGACCTGCTCCTCGATCTTTGCCATCTCGTCAATATTATACGGGTACCTCTTATCCTCGAGTATCTCCGTGACAGACTTTGTTGCAAGCATGACCTGTGAAAGCGGAACGAACTCGCTGTCACCGTGCTCGCCGATAACATATGCGTGGATATTTTTCGGGTCAACGTTGAAATAATCTCCCAGCAGATACCTGAGTCTTGCGGTATCAAGCGTTGTTCCTGTTCCAATGACCTTTGCAGCGCCAAAACGTGAAAGCTCGAAAGTTACTCTGGTCATTATGTCCACAGGATTTGTCGCAACAAGAAAAATTCCGTCAAAGCCTGATTTTACGACAGGTGTGATTATCGAACGGAACACCTCGACATTTCTTTGCAGAAGGTCAAGCCTTGTTTCGCCCTCTTTTTGTGCAACGCCTGCTGCGATAACAACGATATCCGCACCACGGCAGTCCTTGTAATCGCCTGCTTTGATCTGCATATTTGATTTAGCAAACGCAAGTCCGTGGTTGAGGTCCATTGCCTCGCCGTTTGCCTTTTCCTTATTGACGTCGATGAGCACAAGCTCGTTGCAGATGCCGCCCTGATTGACAAGTGCGTAAGCAAAGCTCATTCCGACCATGCCCGTGCCTATAAGCACGACTTTTCTTGTATCAGTAGTCATTTTCATATCTCCTTTTCAATAATCAAGTATTATCATTGTTCCGTATTTTTGTGAATGCTTCACCGCCTGCCAGAAGATAGAGTATGCAAATTTAGCAAGCGAAACAGTATCATACTCGGTATGTACCTCGCCGATATCCGCCTTGCCGTCCTTGAAATATCCGTCCGTCGGATAGCCCTGTGAATCTCTCCAGCTGAGTATCGTCTTTTCATTTGCTTTCCAGTCAACGGCGTTGATCTCTCTCAGCTCGGCTTCGAGCAGACCAACAGTCGCCAGTGTCTTTTCGTGCCCGGTCGGGAGCTTTGCCGGAAACATCAACGTTTCCGACACCGGCAGCCACCACTCGCACTCAAACAAAGAATAGTTGCTCTGGTTTGCACGAATAAACCGCTTATATATCGGGTGTTCAAATACGTTCAGATCCTTCGGGACCGTTTTGGGAACAGTTTCACCGAGATACTTTGCTGCAATATAAAGCTGCAGTGCTTCAAACGCACACCAGTCGGGCTTATCGGTATAGTAAGACGTGATATCGTTATCCTCGTTCCAGATGACCTC
This sequence comes from uncultured Ruminococcus sp., assembly GCA_902787825.1. GTDB lineage: Bacteria > Bacillota > Clostridia > Oscillospirales > Ruminococcaceae > Hominimerdicola. The sequence goes on from CADAHS010000005.1 coordinate 65,365, forward strand.
ACTATATATCTCGTCCTTCAGCTCGCTGATAAGCCGGTCACGCCACTGTGTAACACCTGTGATTATATCCTCCAAGGGTGCTGTGTTATCGTTATTTGAACGAACGATATTGCACTTAACATTGTTTTGCTCACACTACTGCTGAACAGCGGTCTTCCAGTTTTGTGAATAGTATCTCACAAGGCAGCCTGAATAAACATCAAGTCCCATAGTACTCTCCTGTTATTATTTATTCATTATATCAAGAAATCTCTGTGCAAGCTTTTCATAGGTGAAATGCTCAAGCACTGCTTTTCTTCCGTTTTCGCCCATTTCAGCTCTTTGCTGTGGTGTCATACATCTGAGCTTAGTCACCGCTGAGTTTATCGTACAGATATCAGAAGGGTCAGCCATAAAGCCGCAGTTGTAGATCTCAACAAGCGTTTTCGGAGCGTTTATCGCACAGATTATCGGCTTGCCTGCCATCATACAGTCATACATCTTGTTAAGGCAAAGTCCGAAGCGGTAAAGCGGCGAATCGAGCGCACCCATATATGAACAGTCTGCCCTTTCAACAAGTGACGGCACCGCCGGCTTTTTTACAGGCGGCAGGAAATAAACATTATCAAGTCCCTCGTCCTGCTTACGCTTAACAAGTCTTTTCTTTTCCACACCGTCACCGACAAGCACATATGCAACGTCCTTATCCTTTTCGTTCGCCGCACAGTCAAGCATCAGGTCAAGTGCGTTTGACAAAGCGTGTCCGCCCATATACAGAACGATGAACTTGTCAGACAGCTTATCAAACAGCTCGGTATGCTCCTTTGGGAGCGGCTGCTTATCTGTCCATTCCTGAGTGAGGACACCGTTTTGGATATTATGGAATTTTTGCGGTGCAAGCCCGTGCTTTACCATATAGCTTTTTGAATACGGCAGCAGTGCAACAACATCATCACAATGCTTATATGCACTGTTTTCTGCGATCTGCATCATTACAACGAATGGATGCTTTCTGGACATTCCGCCTATCTCGTAAAGAGTTGAAGGCCACATATCATGTACTTCGTGAATATACTTTGCTCCTGCGCACTTTGCGATTTTCTGTGCGGCATATGTGTCAAGCGGATAGGTAGAGGAAGCGATAACCACATCGGGCTTCCACGCTCTTGCTATCCTTTCTGCATTGAGATACAGCTTACTGACGTAACAAAGCATAGACTGCGCACGCTTCACGCCGTTGCCCTCGTACTCGCCTGTTCTGAGCCATGTATATTTGATACCATCGATATTTTGTGTAGTAAAATCTTTTTTTATCTTAGGGTTCTTGATGCGCAGGTGAGAAAAATCTCCTCCCACGATCCTGACATCGTGACCCTGTCTGACCCACTCTCTTGCAAGGTAATAGGGTCTGAACTCCATACCCATTTCCGGGCTTCCTGCGTAATGATCCAGAAGAATGATGTTCATTTTATACGGTCCATCCTTTTTTAAATTATAAGTTTACATTATAATATGATACCACAACAAGCCCCTAAAGTCAACGGGAGAAAACAAAAAAAGCCGTCCAGATGGGCGGCTTTGTCATCATTTACAATTCAAGGGAGTCGAAGATGTACAGATAATCTTTCGGGTCGCTGCTTATACCGCTAAACTCGCTTTTATTCTTTACAAGCCAATGAGAGAAATCACCGTCCCTGACAAATCGGTAATTTGCAGATTTATACTTTCCGCCCGGTGTGATATCAAGTCTGATATTATATCTTCCTGAAGTGTAAAGATAAAGTGTCATTGAGTCAAAAAGCGGTGTACCGTCAAGCGTCTTTGATTTTTCCGTGTGACAGCGTACCGTTCTGCCGTTGTACTCGATCGTCTGCTCGTGATCGACTTTTCCGGGCTTCTCGATAGGAACTATCTCGCAGGAATAATTATCAAAAGTCATAGCAGCAGAAACGTCCATATCCCAGATAGTTGCGGTATATGAATAGTTGTATTGCCACTGAGGGTGCTCAGCAATATCATGGGTCTTGATTTTATAGTTTCCTATGCCTATCTCACCGACCCTGTCTGTAAGCTTTGTTTTAGCTGAAACAACGGTTATTTTCTGCTTGCTGCTGTTGTCAGCTGCTTCGGAGCTTCCGGTCTGATCCGGCTGTGAAACAGCCAAAGCGGTCGTGGTAGTTGTTGTTTCAGTTGTTGTGGCAGTTGTTGTGACAGTCGTCGTTGCCGCTGTAGTTTCGGGCTGGGCAGCAATGCTGCTGTCACTTTCGCTGACATCAGTCTGCGAAGCTGAGGAAGTCGTCTGTGCGCTGTCTGTGTTCTTTCTGTTCTCGCAGGCGCTCATACACATCAACGCTGCAAGAACAGCAATCAGTATCCTTTTATTCTTCATAGTCGTTACCTCCTGTTATACATTTTCATTTCAGATATTTCAGGATACACTGCCATGCCTCGATCAGTCTTTGCAGGCTCCATGCCGCATTCGCAGGGCTTGTCGAAGGCAGGGTGATAATATCCTTATTTGTTATCAGTCTTTGGTATTTCCCGTACAGTTTTGCTGCTGTACTCCCGTTTGCGAACACCGCATTGATCTCGCAGCTTTCAAACACCCTGTTCAGTTCGGTCGGAATAACATTTCTGATGCTTGCGTCGCTTGAACCGATTATATCGCACTGCTGCACAACGTCCCATATCGCAATATGTGAATCAAGCAGAAGCTGTTTTTTCTCATTGATGCTTTCAGGCTCAGACTTTTTAGCAAGCGTGGAAATGACTTTCCAGAAGCGATTGCGAGGGTGTCCGTAATAAAATCCCTGCTCTCGTGATCTGACTGACGGCAGGCTGCCGAGGATAAGTATTTTGCTGTGATCATCAAACACAGGCTCAAACGTGTGAGTGATATGAGTGTAGTTTTGCATAGTTTCACCTTAATAATAAAGAATCAGCCCTTGACGCAAAAAGCGACAAGGGCGTGTGTACTGGAGATGAGGAGAATCGAACTCCTGTCCGAAAACCTATCCCTACGAATTTCTACGAGTTTAGTCTGTTATCCCGGGTCGCCCCTTTTCCCTCACGCTAAGCAAGCAGACACGCTTTCACGCTTGGTAGGCTGTGATACACTTACAGGTCACAGCCGTCGCCTGTAAGCGTTCACCACTGATCGACGCCTTTACCCGAGCCGTGGTACTCTCAGGCAAGACGGGCACTGCGCTTAGGCAGCAGCCAGTTCAAAATTATCGTTGTCGTCTAATTTTAAAACGTGTGCCGTTTAAAGAGTTTGCACAACTCTACTCGCTTATCGTACTTCAAGATCCCCGTCGAAACCTTTACATCCCCATGCTATTGATTGCGCTCTTTCAGCGTTCTTTCGATCTCCCGTGCGGCAGCCTTATTAGCCATATCCTCACGCTTATCGTGCAGCTTTTTACCTTTGCAAAGCCCAAGCTCAAGCTTTACTCTGCTGTCCTTAAAATACAGTGACAGCGGGATAAGCGTCAAGCCCTCCTGCTTTACCTTTCCAAGAAGCCGCATTATTTCACGCTTGTGAAGCAGCAATCTCCTAACTCTCAGAGGGTCACGGTTGAAAATATTGCCCTGCTCGTAGGGGGAAATGTGCATACCTTTGACCCACATTTCTCCGTCGTCGATAGAGCACCAGCTGTCTTTAAGATTCACGCCGCCGTTACGGATACTTTTCACCTCAGTGCCGACCAGCTCAATGCCGCACTCGATGCTTTCCAGCACGAAATAGTCGTGGCGAGCCTTGCGGTTGTCAGCGATCTGCTTTGTGCCTTTCTTATTAACAGCCATTTTTCTCCCTCCCCTTCAAAGAGTATTTTATTATATCACGCCTTTCACTCTTTGTCAAGGTATATTTTGTACGTTTTTGTAATTCTTTTTTACATTCCTCCTTTCTTTGATTTGTTTGTGTAATCCCTTTATGATGCCCCTGATAAGCATTACCCCCACCACAAGAATTGCTAAAAGCAATATCATTATGACTATGCTTTCAAATGTAGTATAGTGTGCGTGTGTCCCGAATTTAAGGCCTTTACTGTCCTTTGATGAGAATCCCGGACTTTCCTGGTCGATAACGGTGTGAAATGATGCTTTGTCAGTTACCGATATGACCTTTCCGTCTTTATCGACAAACGCAATTTTAATACTCCCGAAATTATCTTTGAGCCAGTTCGCATCGTGTTTGTTTTCGTCTTTTTTTAAAACTATATCTCCGCCGATTATTTTTCCGCCATTTATACTGCTGCGGAATATTTGCAGGTCGATATGACTTACTGCATCTGTATGAGCCGAGAGGCTTATAAAACCATCATCATCTATATAATTCACTATCTCGCTGTTTTTATCTATATTTGCAGCAGGCTTATCGTAATTGGTTATCGTGGTATCGTGAAAATCTTCAAATTCATCTATCCCGAAATTTTTCGCAGGCACGAGAATATCGACATAAGCTGCGTTTTCGGGAGCGTTCTCAAGTTCAATGTCAAGCGAGTATGATGATGCCCAGTTGTGCAGAGCAAACGCGGGCATACTGCAAATTATCATCACCACTGCCGCCGCAAGCGTGCAGATAATCCTTCTAAGAAGTTGTCTTTTCATAACGCCACCCTATGTCATTTATCATCGTATTCTTTAGAGGCTTTAGCACCTTGAACGATCCATTTTATACAAACTATTATTATAACAAATACAGCAACAATCAGTATTAAGTATAATAGACATACTCCAATGAACCTGAAGGTGAACCAGTGATTATAATCGTCCAGACCGAGGGTAAGCTTGTTCCCGTCAGCACGGAAAATGTAATCAGAATCATGAGTATCAATATCAAACTTGTCGGTAATGCCGAGAATGTTCCCGTCCTTGTCGATATATGCGGCTTTCATATCGCTGAACTTATCCTTCAGATAATAGATATCAACATCGCTGTCTCTTTCTTTGTATTTGAGCTGATAGCTGCCGCTGAGCAGCATATGAGCTCTTTCGTAACGTGATTCGCCGTCATAATAATTGTTGTAAGCACCAACTCTTCTGACAATATTGGTATGTGCAAAAAGACTTACATAACCGTCTTTTGAGTATTGTGCGATCTCACTTTTCTTATCAATACAATAATTCTGAGATACAGACTTTGTTTCCTTCCATTCGGTCGCTTTATCTTTTCCGTATTTTTTTAGTTTTTCCTGGTCTATATGTGAAACATAGTAGGTTTCTCTCGTCTTTACTGTATAATCGTGAGCTTCGGTCAGATGTTGTGCGTCCCATACGATTGGAACAAGTATATCTATGAAGACTGTACCCTGCGGTGCATTGAAAAACGAAAGCTCAACATCTCCAAGGTCAGGGTCGGATGCAAAAGCCGTTATCGAAAAGCTGCACATTAATATTGCTGCTGTTACTGCACAAATGATACTTCTTAATGATCTCTTTCTCATTTGTATCACCCCTGTGTTTTATTTTACCACATTTTTCTTACACTGTCTTTACTCTGAGATTACAGTTGATTTACATCTCTACTATATAGACGAATAATGTCACCCGAAATGTGCAAATAAAATTACAGATCGTTAAAATTTGTAGGTTTGCACAAAACCAGCCCACCCGACTTGTGTGAAACGGCAGATTTCATTCACAAAAAATTAATAATATGGCACACATATTCATCACATAATTATAGTACAATTCATTTGTGTGTTTTACAGTCAGGCAGAATACGCTGCCAACACTGTTATCAAGAAAAAAACTATGGAAAGGAAAAATGAAATGATAAAGAAATTTTGTGCAATGCTCGCTGCTCTGGCACTGAGCGTATGCGTTTTCACAGGCTGCAACAATTCAAGCTCAAGCGAGGCGGATTCAAGCTCGGCATCTGATAGTTCAGCATCTTCCTCAGCGGCTGACAGCTCAAGCTCGTCAGACAGTTCGGATACTTCATCTTCAGACAGCTCAACAGCTTCTTCAGCTGCTGACGATTCCTCAAAGACCGTTGTCACCGCCAAGGATCCTTCGCTGACCATTGACGGCAAAAAGATGGATATCACGAATTTCACAATGTGCACTATCGACGGTACGCCTATCGACTTTATGACATTCAGGTATTTCTACTTTGTAACGCTTGATAGTTTCCAGTCCGAGTACGGTGCTGATATCAACACTCTCAGAAACGTCAAGGGCGGTTTTGAGGGCGTTATGACTGACGCTGTGAACAGGGCAAAGAACCTTGTTATATATGAACAGTGGGCAAAGGAAAACAATATCACTCTTTCGGACGACGAAAAGAAGAAAGTCGAGGAAGAATACAACAAGATGAAATCCAGCGAGAGCGATTTCGATGCACAGCTAAAGAACGCTCATCTGACCGAGGATCTTTATAAAAGGCTCCTTGAGAGCAATGCACTTTACGAAAAGGTAGTGAATACACTTTTCAAGAACGACGGAAAATACGCAACAAAGAAGGCAGATTTCAAGGAGATCGTCAAGGATACGACAAAGTATGCTCACGAAACTCACGTTATGATACCGTACTATGCTGAGGTCGAGATTGATGCAGAGACTAAAAAGACTTACGATTCCCTTAGCCTTGACAACAAGCTTAAGGCTAAGCAGAATGCTTACGCTGCACTTGACAATGCGGGCAAGGAGAAGGCAAAGCAGGCTGCAAAGGCAAGGGCTGACGAGGTGCTCAAAAAGGCTCAGGCAGGTGAGGATTTCAGCAAGCTCATCACAGAGAACGGCTGGGATACAAGACTTGCATCAAACAACGTCGGCTACTATTTCAGCAAGGAGAACACTTCATTCCCTAAAGAGCTGGTTGAAAAGACATTTACCTTAAAGGAGAACGAGGTCGCTAAAGAGCTCGTAGAGAACGAGGTGTACGGCTACTTTATCGTAAAGCGTCTTGCACCTGATACAAAGTATATAGATGAGAACATCGATTCACTTATCCAGATATACGATCAGCCTCTTCAGGAGAAAATGTATTCTGAAAAGAGCAATTCAATGGAGGTCAAGACCTGCGACAACTGGGACAAGATAACCATTGACAGCATAACTTGATAAAACACAAAGCGGACAGCAAAGGCTGTCCGCTTTTTTTGTGTCAATCCGACATGGACAGACATAAAATAAAGTATCGGGAAAACGACCGTTGATGATTAAAACGGCAAACAAAGGGAATAATCATAGTGTGGATATTCCACGAATACTTTTGAATGGAGTGTTTGTTTTGACTGTACACAGAGGTGAGATATACTATGCCGATCTCAGTCCGGTGGTCGGCTCTGAACAGGGTGGATTAAGACCTGTGCTTATTGTACAAAACGATGTCGGCAACAAACATTCGCCGACGGTGATAGCTGCGGCGATAACCAGCCAGCGTGAAAAAGCAAAGCTGCCTACGCATATCCGGCTTGACAGCCGCAGCTGTGGACTTGCCAAGGATTCAGTGGTGCTGCTGGAACAGATCCGTACATTAGACAAACAAAGGCTGAGAGAAAAAATGGGGTCGCTGGACACAAGATCTATGAACGCAGTAAACTCGGCTTTATCGGTTAGTTTTGGATTAACCGGAGCGCATATGTGATATGAAAACGGGAGAATTTACAAAGCGTTCTCCCGTTTATTCATATTAATTAACAAAAGAGCCAAGGTGCATTATCACTTTCAGATCAAATTAACAGGTTAATAAACAGAGCTTTGGCATACCCGAAAAGGGATTTCCAAAGCTCTGTTTTGTTTTCTCATTTTCTCAAACAGGGCAGGCTTCACAAGCTCAATTCCCATTGTGAAAAGCTTCTCCCCTTTGAGCATATGTAAAGCCTTAGTGCAAAATTGTCAGCGGCTGATATTTGTAGAATATGCTGAAATTATGGCATACGATGCTTGTACTTGTTGACTTTAGAAAAAAATGGGTATATAATAAATAACGGCGGATGATATGTCTGCGATATTCTATTATTTAAGCGTGAATAAAATGAAAAAGATAATTTCGGTCATCGTTTCGTTTTCGATAGCCTTCGGTTGTTTTTGCAGCTGCAGTGATTTAAACAGCTCTGATACCGTTTCCTTTCAAAGCACGAGCACGCAAAGCAGCTCACAGAGCATCGTTGAAACTACGGAAGCGACTACGACTACGACAACAACTACGACTTCTGTGACAACTTCTGCCGCAGAAGCGTCAGAGCCAACAAGCGAGAGTGTGACGGCTGCTTCGGTCACAACGACCACTCAAACTGAGCAGTCCACTGTCGGGACAGACAGCGTTGCAAGCCCTGCTTCGCAAACTAAGAAAACTGCTGTCACTACAAAGAGATCCACCGTAACAAGCAAAGCGACAAAGCGGTCATCTGTTACAGCGAAAAAGCCTGCGGTCACAACTGCAAAGCCTTCCGAAGCGACAACGTCAACGGCTGCGAGCACTGCTGTTACAACGACACAAAAGCCGGCTCCTGTCCCTGCGGACGTAACCAAAGATACTGCTGACAAGCTGTACTACATACCACAGACCACAAAGCTTTACGATCTGAAAAAGAACTGTGTCGGCAGCATTTACGCTTACAGCTTCTACACGGGACGCTACGACCCTAATTATCCCGGATACGTTAAGATCGACTATCTGTACGGAAAGTATCTCATTGCTGCGGGAAGTGTCAGGATACAGAAAAACGCCAGGATACTTCCGACTGCCTGCATCGGACAGATGGGCGGAAGGATATACGGGTACTCAGCTTGCGGTCCTGCTGCGGCGACAATACTTGTAAACAGTCAGCTGGGACTCAACTGGAACAAAGACGATCTGCTGCTGCATTGCGAAAGAAACCGTCTTAACGATCAGGGCAGTCTGAGATACGGAGGCGGAATAACGGCTCCAAGACTGATGACGGCGATAAACGGTTTTTCAAAAGGAAAGGTCAAGGTTCAGAACGTTTACGGACGTGATCCTTCGACTATTCTCAAAAAGCAGATAGATGCAGGCAACAGAAGCATCGTCGTTGTACAGTACACCTCGTACATCGTGACACATTACAGCTCGGGCACACATTTTGTGGTCATTTGCGGATACGAGTACATAAACGGAGTGCTATACTTCTACTATGCCGATCCGTTTTACGGTCAGGGCGGAAGAAGCCTGCTGAGAGTCAGGGCTTCGACACTGGCTTATTCGATGAATATGGTTGCAATAGAGCCTCGGTGCATACTCACTGTAAAATAGCAAAAGAAAAGAGCTTTGGAGTATTTCTCTCCAAGGCTCTGTTTTTTGTCGGCTTTTGTATTATGCTTACGCTTTGATAAGCTCGCTGTAAAGCTCCAGCGTTCTTGCGGCGCACACATTGACGTGCTCCATTTTCAAAAACTGCGGAAGCTCGGGAGTGATCTTGTCCTTGTAATCGTTCACGACATAGTCACGATACTGAATGATCTGCCCGGCAGTAACGCTTGCAATATCCCTTGCGCAGGCAAGCTTCACAAGCTCTGTACCTATCGTGAAAAGCTCCTCCTTGACAAGCATACTGTTAAAGCGGAAGAGTTCCTCCCACTTGAGCTTTGTTATCTGCTCACGGCTGAGAGCCTGATCCTTCTGCAAGAATATAAACAGTCCCGGCTGTACAGCCTCGTCCCACGCTATATCGGTGATGCAGTGAAAAACGTAACCCTTCAGAAAGTCGATGTCATCACAAAACGCATCAGCATTGTCTTTGTAAAACTCAGCAAGCTGATTTTTCCAGACATTATAATCAACACTTCTTATGTGTGCGCTATACCTCGTTTTCTGATCGGCAAATCCCTTTAAGTTCACACTGTCAGGGGCAATGCTTCCCAGAAGAAATGATGGCTTATTGCTGATCCCGAGCTTTTCACTGAGCATCTGTGCGATCAGAAGATGTACCGGAAAGGACGGCATTTATTCTCCCTCCAATGATTTAAGTGCTTTTATCTCATTGCGGTCAACACGGATAACGCTGTCCTTGATGACCTCGACTTCCTTCTTGTCAAAGGTTGTGATATTATCGTTGCTGTCAAGCTTTACCCTGAGCTTTCCGGTGATGAGGTTTGCCTCCTCAACTACTCCCCTGCCCATTGAGGTCTTGACGATAGCTCCCTGTTTTGGAGTAGTTTTGAGCAGATCCTCATAAGCGTCCTGCTCATATTTCAAACAGCACATAAGTCTGCCGCAGGTGCCGGATATCTTTGTCGGGTTGAGTGACAAGCCCTGCTCCTTAGCCATTTTGATAGAAACCGGCTGGAACTCTCCGAGAAATCTTGAACAGCAAAAAGGCTGTCCGCACACACCAAGTCCGCCGAGCATTTTCGCTTCGTCCCTGACACCGATCTGTCTTAGCTCTATCCTCGTTCTGAAAACAGATGCAAGGTCTTTTACAAGCTCACGGAAATCGACTCTGTTTTCAGCTGTGAAATAAAACAGCAGCTTGTTATTGTCAAAAGTACACTCAACGTCGATCAGGTTCATATTCAGTTTGTGCGCAGCGATCTTTGACTCACATATTTTGAACGCCTCGGCTTGCTTTGCCTTATTGCGTTCGATACGCTTGAAGTCATCATCATTAGCGATCCTGATTATCGGCTTTATCGGTGAGGTAAACTTGGTCTGGTCTATCTCCCTGTCAACGATGACGACCTCACCGCACTCGACTCCCCTTGCAGTCTCGACAATGACCTTGTCGCCCTGTTTGACGTTATTGTCCTGGGGATCGAAGTAATAGACCTTTCCCACGCTTTTGAAACGAACTCCGATTATTTTTAACATAATATTTTCCTTTCTATTTAACAACTTGTGAAAGCTTTGCTGCAAAGTATGACAAAGTCAGCGAAAGATTACAGTTTGCATCTATTCTCCCAACGCAGTCAAGTGCGGTGTCATAAAGCCTTGAACACCCGGCTGATGAGAGCATTGCGCTAAGTCGCCTTGCTCCCTGCTCATAGCAGCTCACCGAAAGCTCCCTTTCGCTGTTCCCGACACAGCACGAAGCCGCATCTCTTGCGATCTCGGAAAACAGCTCTGCTGCCTGTCTTGCAAGCTGCTTTTTCCCGTCAGCAGCAAACACCGCTTTCAGCACGCCATACTCACTTCCCGTGAGCAGTCCGTCGCAGATGCCTCTTGCTATATCTACCGCATCGTGGAATCCCCCGTTTTCAAGGTACTGTCTGCACCTTCCGATGTTGCCACGGCCGGCTTGCACGGCAGAGTCGATATCCTGCTGTGCTGCCTGCGGAAAGTTTTCTGTCAAATACTCAATGCTTTCCTGCTCGCTGACAGCTGAAACACCGACAGACAGTGTCCTTGATATTATCGTTTGCAAAAATACCTCTTTGCTGCGGGCTGTCATTATAACGACAACGTGCTCCGGCGGCTCTTCAATAAGCTTCAGAAGAATATTCTGCACTGCGATGATAGTGTTGACCGATCTGTCTATATCGGGGATTATGTATACCTTGTATCTGCTCTCATTTGGCATTACCGCAGAATCAGCAACTATCGGTCTTATCGACTCGTCGATTATATAGTTTCCGTTAGGATTAGCCCTGACATATATCACATCAGGGTGAGTGCCGTGCATTATCATTCTGCACGATTTGCACACACCGCACGGCTGACCGTTATGCTCGCTGCAAAGATAGCTCGCAGCGATATACGATGCAAGATGCTTTTTTCCAAGCCCGCTGTCGCCGTGGATTATTATCGAACGCTGTTCCCTGTCCTTGACGACCATCCGGCGGACAAGCTCAACAGCCTCCCTGTTCCCGTAAACTTTAAGCTGCATAGATCATCACACTTGTTCAAATCTTTCGATATCCGTCACAAATATCGTTGCTCCGCCGATAGTCACCTCAACAGGCTGGGCATCTGCATAATCTCTTTCAAGCACTGTCGATGCAGGAACAGTCTGCTTTCTTTTCTGCGAGAACTGCTTGCACACCTCTATAACGGTATCGACCTTGTCATTATCACAGCAGATCATAAACGTGGTGTTTCCCTTTGAGAGAAAACCTCCCGTGGAAGCGAGCTTGGTAGCTCTTATGCCTGCCGCTGAAAGTCCTTTATTGACAGCGTATGCGTCATCGCTGTGGATAATAGCATATACAAGTTTCATATGATCCTCCTTCGGTATTTATCACACATAATTCAGTATACCACATTTATCTCAAAAATGCTATACCTTTTTAGAATTTTTATTATCTGTTGTGAGATCACCTCACCGCTGACCGCTACCGGCACCGATGGCTGACAGGCTGTTACGGTCATTGCGCAGATCTTTCCGAGTGCGTCGTCAACGCTGACGGTCCTGTATCTGCTGAAGGCTGCCTGCCTGACGCTCATAACGGACTTTGTCTGACAAAGCGGCACGATCTCCCTTCTCAAAGCTTGTTTGACAGGTATCTTTTCAAATGCCGAAACGAGCCTGTCAAAGTCATTGCGAGTATTGTATATTCCTGCCATAAGCACAACATACTCGCTGTCGCTGTATTCAGGCTCTATCCCGAGCTTTCTCAGCCCATTTGCAAGCTCATCACCGCTGTAACCGCACTCTGAGGCTCTCACCGAAAGCTTCAGCTGTTCATCTCCGCAAAGCTTCCAGCCCAAAGCGGCAAGCCTTTGCTTGCACTTGTCAAGCGCACACACCGTCTGTGAAAGCTTTTGTCTGAATTCGCCCGAGGCAAGCATATCCGAACAGATATCAAGGCTTTGCAGGATAAGATATGACGGGCTTGTCGAACCAAACATCGACATTACAGTTTTTGCTCTATCCAAAAACTCTTTGGGCGCTTGCTTTGAAATATGCACAAGCGCTCCCCCGGTAAGGCAAGGCAGCGTCTTATGTGCCGAATCACAGCAGATATCTGCACCAAGCGCTATCGGGTGGATATTCTCGTTCAGCGATCCCAGATAAGCACCGTGGGCATTATCCACAAGCAGCGGCACGCCCTCAGCTTTACATATTTGCGAAATACTCTTTATATCGGCGATATTGCCTATATAATCAGGGCTCGTCACATAGCAGCAGTCGATATCCTTATTGCCGTCAAGTGCTTGCTTTATCTGCTTTGGAGTTATATCACAGCAGCAAATGCTCTCACCCGGCGTTTCAGGATAAAGCCAGACGATATCCATATCCAGCAGTATGCACGCATCAATAAAAGCCTTGTGAACATTTCTTGGCGCAAGCACGCTCAGCCTTTGCTTTTCACTGGTGAGGCGCATGATGCCAAGCATTGTTTTGATGCACTGGCTGGAGCCTTCTGTCGAAAAAAGCGTCTTTGCGCTGCCAAAAGCACGGCTCATCTGCTGCTCGCTCTGCCCGATGATACCCTGAGCATCGTACAGATAATCCGCACCGCTGATCTCGGTAATGTCCCTTTGCTCTATGCCAAGCTTGCACGCTCCCTTATGACCCGGCATATGAAAACGGCTGGCACCGCTGCTGATGTAGCTGTCGATAAAATCGTTGACAGGCGTTGACATAGGCTCTCCCCTTTCACTTCAGATCTATATGTTCAAGCAGCTTTTTAAGCTCACTGCTTCTCATTGCTTTAAGTATGTTGCTCCTGCCACGTGAGATAGTCCTTGACACTGTGGACTTTGATACCCCGCACAGTGAGGCTATCTCCTCCATGTTCATACGCTTTTTATAGTACATTATAATGTAAGTCCTCTGCTTTGGCGTCGTGCTGTCATATAACGCCTCACGAACAAGCCTTGCACTGTGCAAACAGCTCCCCGAACAAGATTCTTGCGTGTCAAATAATTCATCACGGACGTATCCGTCTATGTCTGTCAGACTGACCCTTTTGCTGCTCATAATACGCCCCTTTCAGCCAGTTCATAAAAAGTTTACATTTTAATTCTAAAAATAAATCAATTACATTATACCACATCTTGTACTTTTTTCAAGTGCAGACACAAGATAATTTCTTTTTGTGTAAATGCAGGGAAATTCATTGGACAGTTTGTGCAAAATGACCTTGAATTTTCAGAAAATGTGTGTTATAATGTCACTTGTAGACGAAAATGGGCATTTTGTTGTACTGTAAAATAAATAGATACAGATAATAAACACTATCAGTACGCAAAGTGATAATTTTCGGACACAATGGACGGTATTGTGTAAGCCGTCCGCCCATTTCTGCGGATATGACACCGAAAATAACGGGCTTATCTGCACAAGGAGCAGTGTAAAGATTTATGGAGAAGAAAAAGCTTGACAGGCTGTCAGAGCTTACTGCTATCTCAAGGAAACGAGAGCTTACGCAGGACGAGAAGTCTGAGCGTGAGTGCCTTCGCAATGAGTACAGGCAGGGAGTGCTGGCTAACCTTACAGCCCAGCTGGACAACACAGTTATAGTGCGTCCTGACGGCTCAAAAGTTCAGGTGAAGAATATGAAACGCAGCGGGGAGGAATCGTAACTTGGCAGGTTTATCAAGACAAAAGCAGAAGCTTCTGACCATGAAGCAGTACTTTGAGCAAAAGACCGATGACGAGCATTCCATCACAGGAAACAGGCTCATCGAGATACTTGCGCAGTACGGTATCAAGGCAGAGAGAAAAACTATCTACGACGATATCAAAACACTGTGTGACAGCGGTATGGATATCGAGATCACCAAGGACGGTCACTCAAACGCATACTATCTCGGCGCAAGAACATTTCAGGATGAGGAGCTTTTTGTGCTGGTAGATGCCATTGCGTCCTGCAGATTCCTGACAAAGAAGAAATCACAGGAGCTTATTGCAAAGATACAGGGACTTACCTCTGAATACAAAGCAAAACAGCTCAAGCGTGATGTGTTTGTAAACAACCGTTCAAAAGCGATGAACGAATCGGTCTATTATAATCTGAACAAGGTGCAGGAAGGCATCTTCGAGAAAAGAACGATATCATTCCAGTACTACGACTATAATTTCAATAAGAAAAAGATATTAAAGCATGACGGAGAGATCTACACCGTATCCCCTTTCGTCACTGTCTGGGAAGAGGATAACTATTATCTTGTGTGCTACTGCAATAAGCATGAAAAGATATGCCGTTACAGAATAGACAGAATGGCAAATGTCAAAGTAAACCCGGGCGAAAAAAGACGTGAGCTGAACGCTGACGAAAAGCTTGCGGTGACCAATAATCAGTCGCTTTACAGTATGTACGGCGGAGAAGAACGCACGGTAACGATACAGTTCGCCAAACATTTGCTTGCCACGGTGATCGACCGCTTCGGCGAAAAGGTCATCTGCCATCAGGATTCTGATGACACCTTCTACATAAATACTGAGGTGCAGATCTCACCGACATTCTGGGGCTGGCTTTTCAAATTCGGAAAAGAAGCAAAGGTGCTTGCCCCGCAGGATGTTGTCGAGATGGCTAAGCAGCAGCTTGATGATATCCGCCGCAGCTATGAATAATCTTGTTTGAATGCTGTATTATTGCAGCTTGTGTAAAAATTCCTGGAACGAGCAAAGAGATAGATTTCAGGGGAAAGTCCGACTTAATGTCGGACTTTTTTTTGCTATTATAACACATATTAAGTTTGCGGATCGCTCTGATTTATAAGAATTGACAAAAAGCAATAATAGCACTTGAATATACATAGGTGAATATGTTATAATATCAAAGTTAAGACACAAAACCACAGACAAAAAGAAAGGAGCAGTTTTATATGCTCAGTCTAAAAGAAATTGTCAAAGAGTATAAGACCGGCGATACCGTTGTCAAAGCCCTCAAAGGCGTAAGCATGGATTTCCGTGACAATGAGTTCGTTTCGGTGCTCGGACCTTCCGGCTGCGGCAAGACCACACTTCTTAATATCGTCGGAGGTCTTGACCAGTATACCTCGGGTGATCTTGTGATCAACGAAAAGTCAACCAAAGACTTCAAGGATGCTGATTGGGACTCTTACCGCAACCACCGTGTCGGCTTTGTATTTCAAAGCTATAACCTTATCCCTCACCAGACTGTCCTTGCAAATGTCGAACTTGCTCTGACGCTTTCAGGCGTTTCAAAATCAGAAAGAAGAAAAAGAGCTGTCGATGCACTTGAGCAGGTCGGCCTCGGAGATCAGCTGCACAAAAAGCCTAACCAGATGTCAGGCGGTCAGATGCAGAGAGTCGCTATCGCAAGAGCTCTCGTCAATGACCCGGATATACTGCTTGCGGACGAACCAACAGGTGCACTTGATACGCAGACCAGCGTTCAGGTAATGGAGATACTCAAAAAGATCTCAAAGGATAAGCTCATCGTTATGGTAACTCATAATCCCGAGCTTGCAGAATCTTATTCCACAAGAATAATCAAACTGCTCGACGGCGAGGTCGTCAGTGACTCAGACCCGTTTACCTGTCCCGAGCCAAAAAAGCAGGAGGAGCTTGATAAAAAAGCTGCAAAAAAAGCCGCTAAGGCCGAACGCAAAAAGCTCAAGACTTCAATGAGCTTTCTGACTGCCCTTTCGCTTTCAAAGAACAACCTTCTCACTAAAAAAGCAAGGACCATACTTACCTCGTTTGCCGGAAGCATCGGTATCATCGGCATCGCTTTGATACTATCACTTTCAAACGGCGTTCAGGTCTATATAGACCAGGTCCAGAGCGATACCCTTTCAAGCTACCCGCTGACGATCACTAAGGCGACCACCAGCACCGAGTCTATGATGAAGATCATGGCTGAGGGCAGAGATAAAAAAGATGTTGACCACGATAAGGACAAAGTCTATTCGCAAAACCGTATGAGCAAGCTCATTAACACATATATGAGCGAAACTAAGATAAATAACCTTGAAAAATTCAAGAAATTCCTTGACGGCAACAAGGATATCGAAAAATATGTCACAAGTATCCAGTACTCCTACTCTACTACACCTTACATCTATAACAATGATACCTCAAAGGGTGTTGAGCAGGTGAACCCATCTACCATCGGTGAGTATATGGGTATGGGTGAGTCGTTCGGAATGAGTGCGACGATGGAAAGCGTTTCAGGCATGAGCGGTTCAATGTTCGGCGGACAAAGTACAAATGTCTTCGGTGAGATGATAGACAACGATGAGCTTATCAAAAATCAGTATGATCTGCTTGCAGGTAAGTTCCCGGAGAAATACGACGAGGTCGTGCTTGTGGTCGACAAGAACAACGAGATACATGACTATGTGCTGTATACCCTCGGCTGGCTCGACAAAAAGCCGCTTGAAAACATCATTTCAAAAGTTTTTGCAGGACAGAAGATAGAAGATCTTGACGCAGGACAGAAAGCGTATACCTATGATGAGATGCTCAAATTGCGCTTCAAGCTCCTTGCTCCTACGGACAGATACGAGAAAAACGGCAATACCTGGGTCGATAAGTCCGGCGATGAAGAATTCATGAAAAAAGCTCTCGAATCTGCGCTTGAGATCAAAGTCGTCGGCGTTATAAGACCAAACGAGGACGCCGCAGCTGCTTCGATCAACGGCAATATCGGTTACAGACACGACCTTGCAAGCTATCTTGTTGACAGAGTAAGCAAGAGCGAGATAATCAAGCAACAGCTTGCAAACAAGGACATCGACGTTTTCACCGGGCTGAAATTCGGCGACGGAAAGTCCACAAACAAGCTTACCGAAGCTCAGAAAGCACAGCTTATGCAGCAGCAACAGGGCGGCACAGGCATGATGAGCATGAACGGTCAGACACCTGCGGAGATGATGACCGAGTCAGAAAAGAAATATATGCAGTCGCTTACCCCTGAGCAGATGCAGCTTATGCAGCAGATAACCAAAGAACGTATGGAGATGTTCCAGAAGCAGCAAGGCGGCGATGGACTGACCTCTGATTCAACTTATGATCAGAACATGACCACTCTGGGTTACGCCGAGCTTGAAAAGCCAAGCTTCATAAACATCTATCCGAAAGACTTTGAGGCTAAAGAAAAGATCGTTGATATAATCAAGCAGTACAACGAGGACGCTAAAAATGAAGGCAGAGAAGAAGATACGATCGAATACACAGACTATGTCGGTCTTATGATGTCCTCGATAACCTCGATCATCAGTGCTATCAGCTATATCCTCATCGCATTTGTCGCTATCTCGCTGGTGGTATCCTCTATCATGATAGGTATTATAACTTATATCTCCGTTCTTGAAAGAACAAAGGAGATCGGTATACTGCGAGCTATCGGTGCATCAAAGAAGGATATCTCCCATGTGTTCAATGCAGAAACTGCGATCGTCGGATTTGTTGCTGGCGGTCTTGGAATACTGATCTCATATCTGCTCACAATACCGATAAATATGATAATCGCAAGTGTTACAGATGTAAACATGCGTGCTGCAATACCGGTTCTCGGTGCGGTGATACTTGTTGCGATAAGCATACTGCTCACACTTATAGCAGGTCTGCTCCCATCAAGGATCGCAGCAAAGAAAGACCCCGTTGTTGCACTGCGAACAGAATAATAACACCAAAGAGGCTTTCCTTTGCGGAATGCCTCTTTTTGTTATTTGTATAGAAATAAGGGTCAATTTTTATACAACTGTACTAAAAATTTCTCAGATATAATTTATTTTCGTATATTTATTGACAAAATATTAGCACCGTGTTATACTACTTTTAAGGATCAAATCCTGAGTAAATGCTATATGCAGAAAGAGGAGTATGTATGAGAAAATATCTTGCGGAATTCATCGGTACCCTGGTACTGACGGGTATTGGCTGCGGTACTGCGATGCTCGTTGGCTGCAACGCTGACAACGGCTGCGGCTACATATTGACAGCGCTTGCATTCGGTCTTGCTATCGTAGCTATGGCTTATAGTATCGGCAACATCTCGGGCTGCCATGTAAATCCTGCTGTTTCACTTGCTTTTCTCGCAAGGGGCGAGCTTACGTTCAAGGATTTCTGCGGATACGTTGTTTCACAGTGTCTTGGTGCATTTGCAGGCTCCGGTCTGGTCTACAGCATCTTTACATTCGGTGAGATCACCGACAGAACAGGCGGTCTTGGAACCAACGGACTCAGCGGTGTAAGAGGAAGCGTTATGTCGGGACTTATCGTTGAGTGCCTGCTCACGTTCATCTTCGTTATGACTATCCTTGGCGTTACATCAAAGAAGGCTAAGCATGGTTCATTCGGCGGACTTGTTATCGGTCTTTCACTCACCTTCGTTCACATCTTCGGCATCGGTCTGACAGGTACATCTGTCAACCCTGCAAGAAGCCTTGGACCGGCTGTTATGGCTGCTATCGACGGAAAGTCAGAGCCTATAGGTGATGTATGGATATTCATTGTAGCTCCGCTGGTTGGCGCTTTGCTTGCAGCTCTTGTCTACACCGCACTTGAAGGCGGAAAGAGCAGCGCAGCCGATGACGACGAGGACGATGATGTTGTAACTGATGGAGTTTCACAGGTGGCTGTCGAGAAAAAGACGACCAACCCTCCAAAGACCACTAATCGCAACAGAAACAAGAAAAAGCGCAGATGATCTGACGATCATGATGATATCCGCAGGCTGAAAATGTCTGCGGATCTTTTTGCGTTAAGCACACAAAAACCCCACAAGATATATGGGCTGTACTTATACAGAAGTATTATAAATGATTTTTGGGGAAAACCCTTTTGCAAAAGGGTTATTCCCCAAGCCCTTTTCCTAAAACTCTTAATCCTTCGCAATAAAAGATGTTACTCAAAATGATTTATAAAACTTCTATATAGGTACTATCCTTAAACCTTGTAGGGTGATACTATACTATATTCAAACGAACTTATCAGTCACGGTACACCTTGCCAAACGTTATCTCCCCTGCTTTATAACAGCTGGAGATGTCTGTGAAATTAGGCATATCAGACGAAAACTGTCCAACAGTATCATCGTTTAGTCTGCGGAACTGAGCGTAGACCCTGAGCCTGCCTGCCTTGTTCTTCTCAATGAACACACAAGCCTCGCCGCACGCCTCGTCAACCAACAGCTGAACTACCTCCCTGTACTCGCCGCCGGCAAAGATCTCGTCCCTCTCGCTTTCGCTGTAAACTCTGTCCCTTGCCCTGAAATACTCCTTAGAAGGTGTAAACCTGTTGTGACCGCTGAGAAGCCTGAACACACATCTTTCAATGCTGCGTGATGTGTTCATCGCAAAGTGCATCTTTGTGTCGATTATCACCGCAGTCCTTGTCTGAGTGATCTGCTCGGAGGTAAACTCATCAGGACTTGTTTTGGCAAGCTGCTCATTCCGTTTCAGTCGGCTGAACAGTATCCTCTTTTCGTGACGCTGTCTTTCGGTGTCAGAATTCAACGCAAACAGTGAAGAAACAAGCTCACCCAGTCCCATAGGTACGCCTCCTTTATTTTTGGGGTGATAAGTATATACAGTTTACAGTATTTTTAGCGATTTGTCAACAGTTTTTATAAAATGTTTACAAATCAAGCCTGCTTTTCTGCAACTTTAGGGACTTTCGGGACTTTTTCGGGCTTTTTGCCTTTTGCGATCAGCTTCCAGTTCTGTTTATACTGTGAAAATGCCGCTGCAAATTCTTCCCTGCTCGGTTCAATTCCGCCGAAGCAGCACCGCTGGAACATCTCAACTGTCTGTGAGATATCAGCACCGAGCTTGTTCATGCAGTGGTCTTTGAGATGCAAAGGCGTATATCCGTCGAATTTTCTGTTAGCGTGCTGTCTGTTCAGCAGCTTGATAATTCTCTGATATAGCATTATCGGCTTCACTGACATTGGCTTGCGGCGAAGTCTGAGTCGGAAGATGGTCTCATCTATCCTGTCCAGGAAAACTATGAATATAAGCACAAAGCCTGCTGCGAGGAAAAGTGCTGCCCTGCCGAGATAGGAAGCGATGTTTCCGATAACGTTGGAATTGTTATTGTTTGCGGAGATCGTCATATATCCCGGTACAGTCGGGTCAAAGGTCATCCACCCTGCACCTGCAATAAAGCATTCAACGAAAGCATGGGCGTTAAGATCTCTGACCACGAACAGATCGTGGTCGTTCTCGTCTCTTTCATAAGCGGCAAATCCCTCGACATATCTTGTCGGCAGACCTACGCTTCTTGCCATAAGAGCCATTGCCGTTGCATAGCTCGTGCACGAACCTGTTTTGCTGGTGAAAACGAAGTAATCTATCGACTCATCCGGCGGCTCGTAATCCAGATCGTATTTGAATCCATTCTGCTCAAAATACTTTACAAACGCCTCTGCCTTCTCATAATCGTTCTTGCAGTTTGCAGTTATCTGCTTTGCAAGCTGTGCAAGCCTGTCAGAGATCGAATAGTGATCGGGATCGGTATAATCCTTTATCACAGATCTGACGGCATCGTACTGCTTTGATGTGATATTATTCTGTTCAAATGCCTTGTCAAGAATATCACCGAATGCGGCTGTGTCATAGCTCAGCGACTTGGCATAGTTTTGCCTGTTCGTGTCATACGGATAGTAATAATACTGTGCTGATTTTGCCGCAGTATCAGTGTATGTGTAAGGATATGTCTCCGAATGTGTCGTCCTGTAGATCCTCTGTGATGATGTTCTTACCGTTGTGTCAACATTCAGCTCCGCACAGATGTATGACGGTGCGAATGAGTCCTCATAGCTAAGCGTTATCAGCTTGAGGTTATCTGTATCAAACGGATTCTCAGTTCTGAAATAATCAAAGCTTCTGGTGATATTACTGTCCTCAAGTACAGTTTTAGCGATACCGTCTCTCATGAAGCTGTAATAATTCTTGTTTGAACCTATCGGTGTGGTATTATACTGTCCGAAAGACTCCATTGACCTGTTGATATTCTCGTTATTGATCCAGCGATCATTGATAAAATCATCAAACGCCTGTCTTCTGAGATACAAAACATCTGAATTATTTGTGTCCCGCACCTTGAACAAAAGCTCACCCGTAGCATTTGCTCCGAACCTTGGCGAAGACTCGCTGTTGAGGTTAGAAAATGCGCTCAGCTCACTGTTCACCCTGAAATCAAAGAAATTCCTGTTGTTTTCAAGATACGACTTTATCTCCGGTTTAGGAATGAACATCGTGACCATTCCAACAAACGTAACGAACACAAGTCCGGCAATGATGTAGGAATAGTTGAAAAGGGTATCGTGCTTCATATCATCTGCGGAAAGCTTACCGTGGATCACCAGAGCAAGGTAGACCGTAACCATTACCACCATATCAAAGTCGTTGATTATCAACGCTTTTTTGCCGTAAATAATGAATGGCAGCAGCACAGCGAGCATAAGTCCCGAAGCTCTGAAACGGATTATCGAAAAGTAGTAAACGATCGACGCCAGGAAGAAGCTGAAAAAGATGAGTATAGTTGCGGAATACTCAGGGACCTGTCCGGCTTCCTGGTTGGTAACGTAAAACCAGTTCATGAACCACACGCCCGAAGAATTCCAGCCTGCTGAAAGCAGCCAGCGGCACACAAGTATCACTGCTGCGCCCACCAGAAGGTACACTATACCACGCAGGATCTTCCTGGGTTTTATCTTTTCAAACAGGAATATCAAAGCGCCCATGTACACTACGCTCACCGCAGTGAAAATGCCGGAATAGAACACAAAATACGTCCCGATGATTATCTTCATTACCGAATAGCAAAGCAGCATCGGCAGAAGATACTTACCGGCAAGGGTGGATATCTGATTTTTATACTTAGTTAAAAGTCGCATTTAATCCTCCGGCAGTGATCCGCTGATGCATTGCATCACAGCGGTATAAACTCAAAATCGTGATTGACCTTCCATACGTTAGAACAGATCTTGCCTATCCCACTTTCCTCGCTGACCACCAGCGAGCAGCCTTTTATATCCGAATACAGCGACAGCTCAGAATGCATATTTCCAAGGCACGTTGTGAAACATATGACCGTGCTGTCAGCCTTTTCAAGCATCTGCATTCTCTCGTTCGCAGGCATCGGACGGATACCGGCAAGCTCCTCCTGAAGATACAGAAGGCTCTTTTCGTCATTAACATCTATGGTTTGCCAGCCATCAAGAAAGTAGCTGTAGCTGCTCTCGTAGCCTTGTAAAAGCAGCATCGAAAGCATCGAAAGGCTGGCTTCAATGATCTTGTCTGCATTTTCATAGTATTGTCTTGAAAGATCAAACACAGGATAATCAAGCACAAAGTCCTGCGTTGCGGTCAGAACTTTGTCATCAAGCCTGACCATAAGCTCGTCCCTTTTTGAGGAAAGCTTCCAGTTGACCCTTTTCAGCGGATCGCCTATCTCATATTTTCTGTGCTCATAGCCTGCCACACCGGTAAGCCCGATAGCTGACTCGTTGGATTCCTCCTCCTCGTCCTCGTTTGCAGCGGCATTTTCCGAGGTCGATCTGAGCACCTCGTTCTGAACGCCTGCATCTCTTATCACAGGCATTATCTTCAAAGCAGCTGAAAGCTGACCGGCGTCCGCTATGATCGGTCGGCAGCTTGCTATACCCATATAATCAACGAGCTTTATGTCCGCCAGACGGACAGTTCCTTCGCCGCAAAGCTCCGTTTTTATCGGAATGGTAATTATATCGCCGTTTCTTTTTGAGCTTATGAGCTTAAAGGTCTTCATGTGCTGCGTTGTCATATTCGGTGTCATCTCAAACGTCATCTCGATAAACGAGGTAGGGAGCACAGTCGATTTGTAAACGCTCACTTCAAGCTCTACCGTTTCTCCCTTGCTCGAAATGGCGGTAGAAAGCTGCAATCCCACGCTGATCGTCTTTTTTGTGACAAACATAAGTATCAGCGAGATCACAAAGGATAAGCTCAGAAGAATTAATATGAACATTCCTCCGAGTCCGCTGACAAACACGCACAAAAGCACTGCAAGCACAAGACACAGCACAAAGTTCAGTAGATTTCTTATCACTCTTATCCAGCCTCCACGGGACTTGCAACGGTCATGGAGATCCCCTCCAGCGCCTGTTCGTTGGAATCAAAAGCACTCTTGCCCTTTGCCGAAAGTATCATTCTGTGTGCAAGTGTCTCGATCATTACCGCCTTTACATCGTCAGGAACAACATAATCCCTGCCGTTTATGAAAGCATACGCCTTTGATGTCCTCAGCAGTGCAATGCTTCCTCTTGGTGAAACGCCCAATCTCACATACGGACTGTTTCTCGTTGCGGTAACTATGTCAAGAATGTATTTTCTGACCGACGGCTGCACTCTGACCTCTTTAACAACGTTGATGAGCTGCTCTATATCTGCGGTCGTCATCACGGGACTGATCTGTTTTGACCTGTTAGAGGAATGCTCGCCGTTTTGCATTATCTGAAGCTCGTCCTCAAAGGAAGGATATCCCATAGATATCTTCATTATGAATCTGTCCATCTGCGCTTCGGGAAGATGGTACGTTCCATATGTTTCGACCGGGTTCTGCGTTGCAAGCGTCATAAACGGCTTTGGCAGGATATGCGTCTTTCCGTCGATAGATATCTGATGCTCCTCCATTACCTCAAGAAGGCTCGACTGAGACTTCGGCGAGGCTCTGTTTATCTCGTCGGCGAGCAGAAAGTTGCATACCGCCGCACCTTCTTTGTATTCAAGCTCTCTTGTGACCTGATTTACCATTGAGAAGCCGACAATATCCGACGGCATAACGTCAGGTGTGAGCTGGATACGGTTGAATTTTCCGTCAACGCTTCTTGCAAGTGCGGAAACAAGCTGAGTCTTTCCCACACCCGGAACGTCCTCGATAAGAACGTGTCCCTCACACAGCATCGCCGTGATTATTTTGGTGATCGGCTCTGTCTTTCCGACGATGACCTGTTCGATATTTGATATTAGTTTTGTTATCCTGTCGTCCATTAGCTTTCTCCTTTATCACGTTTTTTCAAAAGAACTACTGTTTCTATGCCTGTTGTATGCGGGAACATATCCACCGGCTGAATGTACACTGCCCGGTAGCCCTGCTTTGAAAACAGCTTTATGTCACGTTCAAGCGTCTCGATCTTACATGAAACATAAACGACCGAGTCCGGTGAGAGCTGTCCTACGGCTTGAATGAACTCCGGCGACGATCCTGCCCGTGGCGGGTCAAGAATGACCACATCTGCTTTTTCTCCCCTGTCGGCAAGTCCGCAGAGAAAGTCCGTCGCATCGGCATTGTGAAACCTTATGTTTTTCAGCCTGTTGAGTTTTGCGTTTGCGATGGCGTCCTTCACAGCGTTGGGATTGCTCTCAACAGCTGTGACCTGTGCACCCTGCCTGGCACATATCATTCCGATAGTGCCCACTCCGCAGTACGCATCTATCACCCTCGTGCCCGTCTTTATGTCCGCAGCTTTCACCGCAGTCTCGTAAAGCTTTCGTGTCTGCTCGGTGTTTACCTGGTAAAAAGACTCCGGAGAAATAATGAACTTGCAGCCGCAAAGCTCATCAACAATGCTTCCGCTGCCGAACATCACTTCGCTGCGTCCCCCAAGCGTCAGCGGCAGACCGTCGGGATTGACATTTCTGATGACTGTCGTTATCTCGGGGCATTTTTGCAAAAGTGCTTTTACGAAATTATGCTTTGAGGGGAATATCGGGCTTGCCATGACCAGCACCAGCATAACCTGTCCCGTGTTCTTAGCCGTTCGGATAAGCGTGTGCTTCAAAAGCCCCTTGCCCGTCTTTTCATCATATGGCATGATCCTGAAAGATATCAGCAGCTTTTTCAGCTCACCCACTATTTTAGAAGCAGTCTTGTCCTCCAGCATACAGTCATCGACTGCCGTCAGCGTGCGTGAGGAAGACTGATAAACTCCTGAGATGATCTGCTTTGAGCCGTTGCATCTGTAAACGGTCTGCACCTTGTTGCGGTAATTGTACGGATAGTGCATAGGTATTATCTCGCCTACCCTGCAAAATCCCGACAGCATTCTATCAGCCTTTGACTGTTTCCATTCCAGCTGCTGCTTGTACGGCATATCCAGCTGACAGCCGCCGCACCGTTTAAAACAGCCGCATTTTTTCTCTCCAGTGGTCTTATCGGTTATTGTATGCTTTGACATTTTAGCCCCTCAGATCTGCATTTTAACGTTTTCTTATCAAGTTATTATAACATTTTTACACCTGTGTGTCAACAAGTCAGGCAGTATATGGGCAATACGTAAAAAGTGAGATCGACAGTTGATTTTTCAGTTGGAATATGATATAATATATTGGTATTTTTAAAACGATCGTCTGACGTTTGAATCATTTGAAAGGAAAAGTGCGAAAGCACAGGAGGTAAAATGAAAAGTTTAAAGATCAAGATCACGGCGTTGATATGTTCAGCCGCCATGGCTCTGACTTTCTCGGGCTGCGGCAATGAGATCGACAATTCCGTTCCGCTGAAAAAAACAGACAACAGTGCATATTCATCTATCGTAAACTCAGATACCAGCAGTTCATCTGTTACCGACGAAAGCTCTGACACCACCAGCAGCTCTGATACCGATCCTTCAAGCAGCAGCGAGTCGGACAGCTCCGAATCTGCTGCCGATAACAGCTCATCTGAGAGCGACAACAAGCCAGAACCTTCATACAAGGCATCGCTGCTTTGTGTCGGCGATAATCTTATCCATGATAACATCTATCTCGAAGCCGAGAAGAAAAGCGGTCAGAAAGGCAAATACGATTTCACTTATGCCTACCAGCATATTGAAAGCTACCTCAAGGGCTTCGACGTTTCTATAATCAATCAGGAGACCGTTGTAACAGACGTTGTACCGCCGCGCTCCTACCCTACCTTTGCAACACCAAAGGCTGTCGCAGATAAGGTAAAGAGCCTTGGATTCAATGTAGTTTCTATGTGCAACAACCACGTCCTTGACGCAGGAGAAGCCGGATTGCAGGATTCTCTGAAGTACTGGGACAGCCTTGGCATTCTCCACTACGGTGCATATGCAGACCAGGCTGACTATGATAACATCAAGACCATGGAGGTCAACGGTATCAAGTTCGCATTTGTCGGCTATATGGAGCATACCAACGGTCTTTCGCTTCCTGCCGGATCAAAGGGCGTTGTCGTTAAGCTCTCTGAGGAGGAAAAGGTCAAGGCTCAGGTACAGAAGGCTGACAAGATGGCAGATGTTGTCGTTGTTTCCTGCCACTATGGAACAGAGATCTCAAACGAGCTTAACAATCAGCAGAAATATATCACTCCAAAGCTTGTTGAATGGGGCGCTGACCTTATCATCGGAACACAGGCTCACGCACTGAGCACCTGCGAGTACCTTGATAAAAAGGACGGCTCAAAGGCTTTCGTGTTCTACGGACTTGGCAACTTCCTCAACACGATGGCTTCAAAGAACTCTGTTATCGGACTTATGGGCAAGCTTAATGTTGTAAAGGATAAAAACAGCGGAAAGATCTCGTTTGAGAACGTAAAGTGTGTTCCTGTTATCTCCCACTTTGAGGGTACCTCCTGGGAAGGTGAGTGGACAAACTGCACGATATATCCATACTCAAAGTACACCGATGAGCTTTTTGCTAAAAACTATAACAGGATCGAAGGCTTCAACAGAGCATATGTTGACAGCATACTCAAAAAGTACGTTCCAAAGCAGTTCCTCAGCATTGAGTGATGCTTTATCACTATCGGGATCGTATGATAAAACAGTTTAGTAAACGGTTAATATAAGTATTTGATAATAAATTAAGATTGACCGTGTATATAGGAGCTGTCCTAAAAAACGGACAGCTCTTTGTTTTGGAGGAAAGAAAATGAAGCGCCAAAGCAACGAACCGGGATCGCTCCTGATGCTGATAGCATCAATGTTCATTTACGGAACGATCGGCATTTTCAGGCGATACATACCTATAAGCTCCGGGCTTCTGGCTTTTATCAGAGGCGTTGTCGGTTCGATATTTCTTCTTTGCGTGATGCTGGTCAAAAAGCGCAAGGTCATTCCCGCTGTGGGCAAAAGATCAATGATACTTCTGGCATTGTCCGGCGCTCTCATAGGCTTTAACTGGATATTTCTCTTTGAAAGCTACAATTACACAAGTGTTGCCACAGCCACACTTTGCTATTACCTCGCACCTTCAATAGTTATGCTTGTTTCTCCCCTGCTTTTCAAAGAAAGGCTCACGATCAAAAAGCTATTTTGTGTCATAGCATCGTTCATCGGAATGGTGCTTGTATCCGGAATGATCCAAACCGGACTGCCGGCATTCGGGGAATTCAAGGGAATACTCTTTGGGATCGGTGCAGCTGTATTTTACTCCGTCATCGTAATACTGAACAAGAAGCTTGCAGACATCGAGCCGCTCTCTAAAACGTTCATTCAGCTTTGCAGCTCGGCAGTGGTGATACTGCCATATGTTCTGATCGCCGAGGACATCACCCTGATGCCGACCGACACCCGTTCGCTGGTGCTCACAGCAATTCTCGGCATTGTCCACACAGGCATAGCCTACACTCTGTACTTTGCTTCTATTGACGGTCTGAAAACACAGACAACAGCGATATTCAGCTATGTTGATCCTGTTACGGCGCTGCTGCTGTCATTTTTCATTCTCAACGAAAAAATGTCGCTGCCTGCTCTTATCGGTGCAGTATTGATGATCGGCTCAGCCATATTCAGCGTTGTTGAAAGCAAACCCGGGATCCATAAAGATACTTTTTCCTGATCTTATTATAGCACACCTGCTTCACGATTACAAATACCTATAACAAATACATAGCTATGCTTAAATTGTATGCATACAAAATAACAGCCATACGGGTGATCTTTCCCATATGGCTGTTGGTTTTAATGGTTTAAGCAAGCTTTAAAGCATCGTCAAAGCTCATCGGCTTAGCAAGCAAAAATCCCTGCAATACATCGCAGCCGTACTCTCTGAGCTTTTCAAGCTGTCTTTGAGTCTCAACGCCCTCTGCGATAATTTTACAGTTGAGCAGGTGTCCCATTGAGATTATTGCCCTTACGAACTCGTCATTCTCGTCACCATTGAGCGTGTCGATAAACGTTTTGTCGATCTTGAGCACGTCTATCGGCAGCTTGTGCAGATAACTCAGCGAAGCAAAGCCCGTACCGAAATCGTCCAGTGCGATCTTAACGCCAAGGGTTTTAAGCGCATTCAGCACTTCTTTGGCGACCTCGATAGATGAGATGAACAGGTTTTCCGTGACCTCTACCACAAGATTCTGCGGTGGGAAACCTGTGCTTTTAAGGATAGCTTTGACCGTTCTTAGAAAATCACTGCTGAGCAGAAATGCTACCGAAACGTTTACCGAAACAAGTACGTCCTCGTTCTTTTTGACCGCATCGACCATCATCTCAGTCGATTTTTCCATGACCCACTTGTCAATGTAGCTTATATAATTCAGCTTCTCTGCGATACGGATATACTCGTAAGGCTGTATCAGCTCGTCGTTCTCTCCCTTGAATCTGATTAGCGTTTCGTAGCCGGAGAGCTTTTGCGATTCAGCCCTGAAAAGCGGCTGATAAACGATCTGAAAGCGCTGCATATTTACAGCGTTCTTAACAAAATTCTCGCCCTCAACATCGGCATTCATTATGTCCATCTGAGTCTGACTGAACAGGCAGATCTGATGTTTTCCCTCGCTTTTTGCATTGTACATCGCTGTGTCGGCATAACGCAGCAGTATCGAGGAATCAGTAGCATGATCGGGATAAAACGAAACGCCTATGCTTGCAGTGATATAAAAGTCCTTTCCATTGATAAGGAACTTTTCTTTCAGACAATACTGATACCTCTCAACAAGAGCCTTGGCATCACTGCTGTCATCATAGCCGCTGATTATGAGCGCAAACTCGTCACCGCCAAGTCGTGCAAGAAAATGCTTTTCACCAAGAATACTGTTCCATCGTCTTGCTATCTCGATAAGGACCTGATTTCCATAATCGTGCCCCATGGTATCATTGATATTTTTGAAGTTATCTATGTCGATAAACGCAACGGCAAATTTATTCTTTTGTTCGATGTAGTCCTTTATCGCCTGATTGAATGCACGTCTGTTAGGCAGAGAGGTCAGCGAATCGGTGTGAGCCATCAGGTCAAGCTTCTTTTCGTTCTCTCTGAGCTGTTCAATAGCGTGGTGAAGCGTCATGACTACAAGCAAATTCACCAGAACTATTGCAAGTCCCGGCAGTGCGCTGCCCTGCTGCTTGAGCACAACGACCAGCAGCATCCACACAAGATTGATCCCTATGATCACCCTTGCGGTCTTGAAACCTGCGCTGCCCGCAAGAAGAACGAGCATGATATTTATGACCACCTGCATCATAGAGAACACGCCGCACAGTGTCTGAGAAGGAACGACCAGCGAACCGATGAAAACAGGCTCTTGCCTTGAGGTGAAGATTATCATACAAACCTGCATCAACAGATACATGATGCAGCAGATGATTATCGTCGTGAGGTTAGCACTTCTGCTTCTCTGCTTTCCCATACTTTTCCCCCATTCTGTGCTATTATTTGTTATTATTGATTATATCACATAAAATCGTCGATTTCAAGTATTATTTTATTGACACAACGTGACTGTTGTGATATAATCACTAAGAAAGCGTTCAGAAGCATAAAACGCTCAAAACGTTTATCTACCGACTTTACAGAGCAAGGAGAATTTGTTTCACAATTATGAAATCAATAGTCAAAATAAAGTCTGAAAAGATGTTACTAAGTGTTAATATTGCTGATGATGTGAATACACGCATCAACGATATTGCACAGGCTTTAGGTGTCACGGTAAAAGCTGTTGGAAAAGACAGCGGAAGTGAGCAGCTCGGTTATCTTCTTGGTTTCTCCGGCTTCAAAGCATCAGCAGAGGAAAAGCATGAACTGAATGACAGCTGCATAGTTTTTTCGGGCATAACTCCAAATGAACTTAACGCACTGCTCAAAGCTCTGCGAGAGGCGGGAATAATTATCCCACTCAAAGCTGTGTGCACACCTCATAACCAAAGCTGGAAACTTGCAGACCTTGTGAAAGAGCTTGCGAAGGAGCACGAGCTTATGAACGGGGGTAACGGCGGTGAGTAAACGCAACAAAGCGATACTGCTTATAATTCTCTCTGCGTTCAGCTTCGCTTTTATGTTTGCATTTGTCCGTTTGTCCGGCGATCTCCCGACTATGCAGAAGGTGTTTTTCAGGAATTTCGTAGCATTGTTTTTTGCACTTGGGGTGATGAAAAAAGAAAAGATCGGCTTCAGATGCAAAACAAAAAAGAACAGATACGTCCTGTTTATGAGAGCGCTTGCAGGCTCTCTGGGAATGATCGGGAACTTCTATGCGATAGATGCGATCGTGCTTTCAGATGCCTCGATACTCAATAAGATGTCTCCGTTTTTCTGTGTCGTGTTCTCATTTATTTTTCTCAAAGAGAAATTAAAGCTTTTCAACATTCTGACAATAATCGGAGCATTTGTCGGCGCACTTTTTGTTATCAAGCCTTCTTTTGCAAACGCCGATCTGTTTGCTTCAATAGCAGGATTTATGGGCGGAATGGCAGCCGGACTTGCCTACACCTGCGTTCGCTATCTTGGACAGCATGGCGAACCCGGACCGAAGATCGTTGCATACTTTTCACTTTTCTCCTGTCTGGTGACACTTCCCTGGCTGATACTTGACTTCCACCCGATGAGCTGGTGGCAGCTGCTTTGCCTTATCGGAGCAGGGCTTGGTGCAGCCGGCGGACAATTTACCATAACAGCCGCATACAGCAACGCACCTGCAAGAGAGATCTCGGTGTTTGATTATACTCAGATAATCTTCACCGCATCGTTGGGATTTATTATGTTTGGCGACAAGCCCGACATCTGGAGTCTGCTTGGATACGCTGTGATAATCTCAATGGCGGTCATTGTATTTATTTACAACAATAAAAAGTCCCCTGCGGCGAATGAAGAAAGCACATAAAAAAGCCATACAGTAAAAACTGTATGGCTTTTAAATTTATGCTCTTGTGTCTGCGATAAATCTCTTGAGGTCCTGTGCGTTGGAGCACTTTTCAAGAGCAACGTCCATAGAGATCGTTCTGGACTTAACAAGCTTAGCAAGCTCCTGATCCATAGTCTGCATTCCCTGTGCTTTACCGGTCTGCATAGCCGAACCGATAAGGTGAACCTTGTCATCACGGATCATAGCCTTGATAGAGTCAGTTGCATTAAGGATCTCGCAGCAAGCCACACGGCTTGTACCATCAAATGTACGGCAAAGTGTCTGAGTACAGATACCTACAAGTACCGATGCGAGCTGTGTTCTGATCTGGTGCTGCTGGTGAGCCGGGAATACGTCGATGATACGGTCGATCGTTGAAGGAGCATCTGTGGTATGAAGTGTACTCATTACAAGGTGTCCTGTTTCAGCGGCGGTAACAGCGGCTTCGATAGTTTCAAAGTCTCTCATTTCTCCTACGAGGATAATATCCGGGTCCTCACGGAGTGCAGCACGAAGTGAAAGCGAGAAGCTCGGTACATCAGGTCCTACCTCTCTCTGGTTTACCATACATCTCTTGTGAGCGTGCATATACTCGATAGGATCCTCGACGGTGATTATGTGAGCTGACTTATGGATATTAACATAGTCGATCATAGCGGCAAGAGTTGTAGACTTACCTGAACCGGTAGGTCCTGTTACGAGCACAAGTCCTCTTGGTCTCATAACGAACTCAGCAAGTACAGGAGGAAGGTTAAGGTCTGTAAGTGTCGGGATATCATTTCTCAGAAGACGGATAGCGATAGCCGTTGAACCTCTCTGACGATATACGTTTACACGGTGACGGAAACCTCTGGTAGAAACGAATGTAAAGTCTGTATCAATATGATCCTTGATCTGCTGTCTCTGTTTATCGTTACACATATCCTTAGTGATGTTCTGGATCTCGATCTCAGTCATGTCAGGATATGACGAAAGCTTTCTGAGGTTACCTCCCTGTCTAACGATAGGCGGGATACCTACTGTGAAGTGAAGGTCCGAGCATCCCAGAGCTCTTGCTTCGTCAAGAATTTTGTTAATGTCCACTGCCATTGTGATTTACCTCCAATTTTATTTATTTGAATAAAATATACTACTATACCGCATAAGTTACACGGACAAGCTCGTCTATAGATGTAATGCCCTGCTGAACCAGCTTTGAAACGTTATCTCTGAGCAGCAAAGTACCTTCTTCTTTTGCAAGCTCAGCGATCTCATCAGCCTTAGCGCCTGATGTGATGAGCACCTGCATTCTTGACGTAGCCAGCAGGATCTCGTGGATAGCGGTTCTTCCGTTATAACCTGTGTTCTTGCATTTCGGACATCCGCCTGCATCATAGATCATCATCGAATGGTCGATGCCCATGAGCTTTTCGTCCTCAGGTGTAGTCATTCTTGGTTTCTTACACTCAGGGCAAAGAGTTTTTGTAAGACGCTGTGCAACGATACCGATAAGTGAGGTTGCGACCATGTAAGCCTCAACGCCCATATCCACAAGTCTTGTAACTGTGGAAGCTGCATCGTTTGTATGCAGTGTTGAAAGCACAAGGTGTCCTGTGATAGCAGCTCTGATTGCGATCTCAGCTGTTTCGGTATCACGCATTTCTCCGACCATTATGATATCCGGGTCCTGACGGAGGATAGAACGCAGGGCTGCACCGAATGTCATGCCGGCTTTTTCATTTATCTGACACTGATTGATATTATTGATCTTCTTTTCGACTGGGTCTTCGACTGTGATAACGTTAAGGTTAGGCTTAGCGATCTCACCCAAAGCAGCATAAAGAGTTGTAGATTTACCTGAACCGGTAGGTCCTGTTACCAGCACCACGCCCTGAGGCACTTTAAGGCAGGAAACGAATCTTTCGTAGTTATAGTCTGTCATACCAAGGTCCTGGATCCTTCTTACGGAGTTATCTCCTGCAAGGATACGGATAACGACCTTTTCGCCGTAAACCATAGGAAGATTAGATACACGAAGGTCGATAGTCGTGCCGTCAACGACCTGTGACATACGACCGTCCTGAGGGACACGCTTCTCGGCAATGTTCATTCCCGAGAGGATCTTGAATCTTGTTACAAGCGAGACATGCAGTGCCGGTGAAAGCGTCATCAGCTCTACAAGGTCGCCGTTTACTCTTATTCTGATCTTAGTGAGGTCCTTGAAAGGCTCGATATGTATATCCGTTGCGTCCTGACGGAACGAGTTTTCAACGATAGCAGTAGCCAGCTTAACGATAGGAGCGTTCTCGATACGTCCTTCTGAGAGGTCGATCTCATCAAGGCTAAGCTCTTCTTCCTTCTCCTTTGTAGCCTCATCGACAACACTGTCAACCTGTCCCTGCGAGTAGATCATACCTATCGCTCTGTTGAGGGCAGCCTTTGTTGCCATAACGGTATTGATGCTGCAGCCTGTTATAACTCTGAGGTCTTCAAGAGCGTAGAAGTTGATAGGGTCGTTGGTTGCGACGGTAAGTCTTCTTCCCATCTTCTCGATCGCAATAACGTTATACTTTCTGGCTGACGCTTCAGGTATCTTCTTGACGATATCCGGATTCAGCTCGGTATTATCAAGGTCGATATACGGGATATTCAGTCTTTCAGCCAGAACCTCTGCGAACTGGACATCGGTGACAAATCCCATTTCGACAATGACATCACCAAACATTCTTCCCTTCTGTTCTTTTTGCTTGGACAATACTTCCTGAAGCTGTGCTTCTGTAATAAGCTTCTTTTCAACTAAGTATTGTCCGATCGGTCCGTTTCTCATACTTTTTCTCCTAACTCCTCACAGTATGTGGGTAATAAATTATTATTTAAAGTATTGTAATTTTATAATTAATGTGATAAAATAGTCATAGTATCCGAAAGGGGGATATAAATTTGGATAAATTACAGATCTATTATACCGTGATATACATATTTATGTTTATCTTCGGTGTATGTGTGGGAAGCTTCCTGAACGTCTGTATTTACAGGCTTCCTATTGGCGAGAGTCTCACAAAGAAAAACTCACATTGTATGACCTGCGGTGAAGAGATCAAACGATATGATCTTATCCCGATAATCAGCTGGTGCCTGCTTCGTGGAAAGTGCAGACACTGCGGTGCAAAGATCTCACCGAGGTACACAGTCGTTGAATTTCTCAACGGTGTTGTCTGGCTGGGAACAGCACTTTGGTTTGACATTATTGAAAAACCAGTTTACATCATCTTCACCTGTCTGATGTTCTCCGCAGTCATCGTAGTCTTTTTCATGGACTGGGACACTCAGCTGATAAACACATGGGTCGTAGTATTCATCGGCATCATGGCGATAGGTCAGATAGCTCTGTGTCGTGCATACGATCAAGTATCTATAACATCGCACATCATCGGAGCATTTGTAGTAAGCGTACCGCTTATGATCGTCACACTTGTTTCACACGAAAGAGCAATGGGCTGGGGCGACGTTTTCCTGATGATCGCCGCAGGACTTTACCTTGGCACACAGGGAGCGCTCGTAGCACTTGCAGTAGCACTTGTGACCGGCTCTATCGGAGGACTTACTCAGAAGCATTTCAGCGGAAGCTCCAAATTCGCATTCGGTCCATATCTTTCGATCGGAATTTTTGTAGCGATCTTCTTTGGTGAGAAGCTCGGTGATTGGTATATGCAGTTCACAGGGCTGAACGAAATGCTCAGCTGATCTGATAAAGCACAAAAATATTCAGCCGTCCGCACATAGTGTTGGGCGGCTAATTCTTTGCTCAAAAGGTCCTCTTAACAACAATGCTGTTAAGGGGATCTTTTCAGCAGACAGGCATTGCTGCCTGTCTGTGAAATATTCGTTTGGGATCAATACCAGCTTCTGTTTGTTTCATTAACGCTCAGAAGCTCAACCTTATCGACCTTAACGGTTGAATTCATAAGTCTGATCGTGAAATCACGGCTATCGTTATTTCCGATCGGATTATACTGTCCCTGGCTACCCTGAGCAAGAGTAAGCGTAATGCTGCTTGAGCCGTTACCGCTTATTGCCTTGAAGTCGCCAGAGTTCTCGATAGTACCGGACTTATCAAGTGTGATCTTGATTCTGTAATCAGATACCCACTTGCCTGTCTTGGAAGTCTTGAATGTAAGAGCGATCTTATAGTTGGTCGCATAGTCTACATTTGCACCCCAAGGTGGAACTGAAGGATCCCAGTGGTTAGCTTTACCTGTATCACTTGCAGTGTAGGTGATGTTCCAGCCGCTGATATCCGAAGGCTTATCCTTGAATACAGGAACAAAAACTGTGTTAGCTGTTACAGCGTGTGTTGTAAGTTCCTGATCAGTGTGACCTTTAACTACCCACTTATCAAATATCTTTGTAGCAGCCGGAGGTGCTGGAGTTTCATCAGGAGCGATAGCTGTCTGTCCATCCGAAACATAGCTGGTCTTAGCAGCGTTGATATTAGCGCCTGCTTCATCGTCGCAGAATTCGACCTTCCACTTATCCTTTACCTTTGGATAGAATACATAGCCGTCACCGTTGATAATAACTGCTGAAAGCGGCTGATCGCTTCCCTGGCGGAACCAGCCGAGGAAGTCCTGCTTTGTGGTATCTACTCCCGGAGGTGTTCCCGGGTCATTAGCGTTATGTCCTTCAAATGCGTTATTCTTTGTCCATTCGCTTCCGTCCGGTTTGAGCCATGTCACCTGATGCTGCGGCAAAGCTGCCTCAGGAGTATAAGAAAGCGTGAATGTGGTATTACCGTTGATCTTGTAGCCTGCTGTTGTATCAACAACATTTCCGGAAGGATCAAGCCACTGTGGAGGCAGATAGCCCGGGATCGAAGCTGCTGATGGGAAGCTCTTGAATACATTGCCCTTTGTAACAGTTGTAGTAGAACCGATCTGCTTGCCCTGGAGTGATACGGTAGGATGATCGTTTGCATAAACGAGTTTTACCTCACACTCTGAAGCGCTTGCACCTGTATTCTTCTGATAGAAAACATATGTGTATCTGTTCTCGTCAGACTTCACATAGTACTTCTGCTGATAAGAAGTTGCGCCGGATGGTGCTGCGGTAGCATTTGGATAATGGTCTTCGCAAAGGTGCTCTGCAAAAGAATCCGCACACTGGAAATCGCCTCTGAGATCGAAATCATCATTGTTATCAATGTTGATATTTGTCAGATTGATAATCGCACCGGTTGTTTTCTTCTTTGCTTCGTCAGCGCTGTAAACAGTATCTCTGTCGAACTTCTTCTTTTCAAACTCATAGTGACCGTTATGGTAAACAGCCTCAAGTGTAACAACATTCACCTGAAGAGTTTTGAGTTTATCAGTATGCTTTGTTTCAAAAGAGTTAGTGCCGATGCTGAAGTTGTATTTGAACTTGTCATAGAAATCAACTCCCATAACTACGCTTGAGTTCTTGAAGTTGAAACCGCCTTCAGCAAGCTTGTTGACCTTGATAACGCAGCCTGTTGCGCCCATTCTCTTAGCAGCTGTATCGTTATCGCTGCCGGAATAGTCATCGAGGCAGTAGCCTCTGAAATTCACGTTGTCCAGGACAAGGCAGTTGGTGAATGGGATCGCGCAATCACCCACCTGACCTGTCTCAGAAACATTCGGAACTCCCTGATAATCCTCAAGGACAAGGATATTTGTAGCATATCTCAGCTCATCGTCGATATACTCGATAATTCCTGAGCTTATGATATTAGCATCTCTTGTAGCCTGCACGTCGTTGTGGATATCATTTGCTGGTTTGATAAAGTTAAGGATAGCTCCGAGAATTACACCGAAGATCGCAACAACTACTACAAGCTCGACAAGGGTAAAACCTTTTTTATTTGTCTTTTTCATAGTTGTTACCTCCTTTAGCCGCCAACATACGATTCATACTCAGCCTGGCTGCGGATACCGCCGTCGCTGCAAAGATGGATCGTGATATAGTTAGTAGCACTTCCGTCCTTAACATCACAGAAATCGAGGAACTCATCAACAGAGAACTGCTTATCCCATGCAGATGGAGAATGAGAACCGCCGAACATTCCCGGATTACTGCTTATTCCCATTACAGGATCAGATGTACCGGCAATGATACCAAACTGAAATTTTCCTCCGTCAAGCAGCATGCTGTTTGGTTCATCTGCATAAAGTGTAAGGTCCTTGTCAAAGAACTGACCGCCGTCTGCCTCTGGTGTTGAAGCATAGAAGTCAACATCAGAACCCGAATTGTTAATAACTGTTATCCAATACTCACCCTCGTCAGGGTTAGGACCGATCTCAACGTTCTTTGATCTGAAAAATCTGAGCTGATAATCGGTATCCTTGTTATCCTTATCCTGTCTTCTCGCAAGATAGCCGTAGGCTTCGGTCGTGATATTGTATCCGGCAAATGGGGCAGAAAGAGTGACCTTATTGTCGCTTCCGCCTCCGGTCGCAAGCTTGCTGACCTTGATGTCCATACCGTAGTTTGTAACGTTGGTATCAAAGCTTTCAGCAGCCGCAGCCTGAGAATACATTTCTCTTTGACGCTGATAATTATCCTTGTTCTGATTCTTTGCTGCAACAGCAATAGTAACGAACATTCCTGCGATTGCGCCCAGGATAGCCATTGATATGATAACTTCGACGAGAGTCATACCTTTTTTATTGCACTTTTTCATAATAACTCTCCTCTCCTATCAATAATGGTCGAACCTGTCGAGCTTGAATCCGCTGAGCTGATCCGAATCATTGCCCTTTGAAAGAGACAGAAGGCTTGTTCCGGAAGGTCTTGTGTATGCGTAGAACGATGTATTGTCACTGTGGAAGCTTCCTGCGATGAACACGCCCATACCAAGGAGCTTGATGCCCTTTGATGTATCAGTCTTTCCGGCCGAGTCACAGACTGTCACGTTAGAGATACCATTTGTCTTGATAAGGAAGTCAGCCTCAGGACCATAAACTATAGCCTGGAAAGCAGAGTCGTTTGAAGACTCAAGCTTAGTGTTCTGTCCGAGCAGGAACATGATGTTAGCAGTAGTTGGTTTGAAAGTTCCGGGGATCTCTTCACCTGACGGGTTAAATACAAATCCGTCGTAAGGCTCACAGTTGTGGTTTCCATACTTACCGTCTGAACGGTTGTACTGGTTCTTGCCCTTGAACATTTCGATATAGGTATCATAGTCAAATACCTTGACACCGTTTGCCCAGTTGATATTGCAAGCCTTAGAACCTGTGTGAGTTGAGATACCTGCAACGTCATTCCAACCCAGTGTGATATCTACGCCTGAATCCGATGCAAAGTAGCAGTTGTAAGTACGGTCAACAGAGATAACATTACCATCAAGGTCCTTGGATTCCTTCATTGTAGATCTGTTTCTTACAACGATAATGAGTTTAGTCTGAACGTTCATACCATTTCTGAGCAGGATGACCTGATCCTTTGTGGTATCATCAACGTCGATAAGGATATGACCTAAGCCGTTGCCGAACTTACTTGCATCACTTACAGTGTTGTCCATGATACAGTTCTTTGTGATATGCCAGTTGAACACAGCGCCTTCAGCGGTCGTGTAAGGACCCTTGAAAGAAGCATCGTCAAACTTGGTTGTTATTGCGCCGGGGCCGTAGAACTTCTTATACTTGCTTGAGAAAGAGCTAACAGGAATATTGGAGTTGCCCATGAAGAAGTCTTCAGGGAAGAACTTGTAGATATTCTTGTTGTAGGATTCCTTCATATCAGGCTCAGCGCCTCTTTCAACCTTGATATCGCTGAAATTGCTGTGACCTGTTTCCTTGGAAGCAGCAGAGCAGCTTCCTGAGATAGTACCGCCGACAACAACTCTTCCTGTTACGGTTATAGGAGTGTCGCACTTGAGGTTACCCTCTACATAGAGGTCGCCGTTGATCTTGATGTTTGTAGCACCATGGAACCAAGCGTCACCGCTGAGTCCGCCGCCCTTGTAAACGTAGATGTTGCCGAACTGCTTATACTCATTCTTGCTGATATCAAGGTTATGAGTGATAAGGTCAACTTCTCTTTCGGAAGAATCTCCGATATAGGAGTTGTTTTCAAACTTGGAAGTACCGCCGATATAAACGTAGTTGTAGCCGTTAGCTCTCGGAAGCAGTGATCTGCAGAACATTTCACCTGTGTAGTTTCCGGAGATCTGAACGAAAGTACCACGCTTGCTGTCGATGATGTTCGGCTTGAGCACGAAGCTCTCTTTTCCGCCTGCACCAGTACCCGGCTGTACGTTACCGAACATTACATATGATCCCTGACCGTTTGTCTGGTTCTGGAACTTATATGTCTTTTCCTTCTGGTTGACAACAGCCGTGTCACCGATAACGTTCAGGTTGTCCCAGAATGCAGAGCCTTCACCGTGTGTCTCGATGGTGTTAGTGAACTCAGCAGGTCTGGTCTTGGAATCTGTTGAGATGTGCGCAGCGACCTTCTCGGTCTTATTGGCATATGTTGTATATGCGGTTATGACGAGATTTGTCTCGCTGCCGTGATCCTGCGCAATGTTGAGTCTTGTCGTACCGATCCTGTACGATGGGTTTGTTTCTCCGTTGAATGTAACATCTACGGTAGTACCCTTTCCTCCGTTTGCAGCTGCCAGCGACTTCAAAGCAGTTACTTTGTTCTTTGAAGCAAGCTTAGCTGCTTCACTGGTGGAATTGGTAGTATCTTCGTAGATCTGGTCAACGAAGCTTTTGAGTGTTGTCGAAGCAACAAGATAGGCCTGTTTGTGGCTGTAGTTGCTGTTGGTCTTTTTTCTGTTCTGAGAAACATAGCCAACGGTAGCCGTCATGAGAATAGACATAACGAGCAAAACTGCAACCGCCGTGACAAGTACAGCACCGGACCTATTAGCACTTCGCTTTTTTGAGTTCGGTCTCATCATTACCACCCTTTCATAATCATTAAAACTTTTACCATTACCATTTACCATTATATAGCACGATATGGCAGGCTAAGGTGTTTCACTTAACCTACCAATATCAGTTATATCGATCAGAAGCTTGGCTTAGTAAGCTTCTTGATGAGGAAGAGGTTGATTCCGATAGTACCCTCTACCTCTTTATCGCCATAATCGAACTCGCTCTTTTCCTTACCGTCCTTATCCTTATTGTCTGTTGGTGTAGGTGTAGGTGCAGGCTCGGTCGATCCGCCGTTCTGCTTAGCCTGCTTCTCAGCCTCACGAGCTGCGTCCTCTTCAGCCTGGTGTACGTTAGTAATGCTGAATTCAGAAACTACCATGCTGCCCGGAACGTTCTTTGAAAGCTTTTCGCAGAAGCTCTGGATATCAGCATACTTGCCCTTGAAGTTGAATGAGATCGGATACAGACCGATAGACAGAGCTGCATTCGGGTCGATCTTGAATACTGAACCGTCGTCAAACTGGATCTGATCCGGTATTGTGGACTTAGAGTCAGCCTTGCTTGATGAAGACTTCTCAGACTTGGAAGAGCTTGCGCCGATACTCTCGTACTGATCTACCTTGGTATCAAAGTCTGTTGCAGCCTTCTTCTCGATCTGATAGAAAGGCTTGATAGACTTAACCGAATAGGTTCCGATAGTCATATCCGTATTGACGATATTCTGCTCGTCAAGGAGGATATCAACAGTGTTTGTAGCATTCTGAGTTGTCTGCATTGTGTAGAAGTTCTTAGCAAGTTCTTCTGAGGTATTATATGCAGCCTCAATTCTCTGAGGAAGGTCCTTGTCTTCCTCGATCTTATCATTAAGTTTGCTGAGCTCGACCTGTCTGTCGTTGAGCTCATCTCTCTTTTCGCCAAGTTCCTGGAAAGCAGGGATAATGAAGAACCATACGCCGATGATCCATACAGCTGCAACCAGAACTATTGTAAGCATTACTCTATCTCTATGACTCAGTTTCATTTCACTTCACCCGTTCCCTTCAAATACAATGTAAGAGTCTTAAGAACAACCTTGTCAGCATTAGGATCCTTCTTTGAGCTGTCATCAGTTGTCTCAGCCTTCTTTTCTGCACCGGAGGATTCGTCCTGACCGACACCCTCGTATCCGATATATCCTACTCTGTCAATATACTTGGAGCTAAGGAATGCGTCACAAAGGAGCTTAACCTCTGACTGTTTGTCAACAGAAACATCATAGAGAATGATCGTACCGTCTTCCTCGTTGTACTCAATGCCCTTATAGTTAGCCTTCTTTTCAGTCATGATCTTCTTGATCTCATCAAATCTTGCCTGATCCAGGAAAGGCATTGTTGCGATGTTGGTCTTTGTAGCGTCAGCGTACATATTCCACTGGAGTATGTATTCCAGCTTCTTATGCAAAACGCTGTTAGCTCTGATAGTAGCGTTAGCAACTTCGATCTGGCTCTCGGTATCCTCGATATCGCTTTCTACCGAGCTTGTGCTGATGCCGACGAAGATAGTAACGATAGCGATGAGCACTGCCGAAGCAGCTGCGATAATGAAGCCTGTGATAAAGGTCTGCGAGATACCGCTGCCGCCCTTGCCCTGCATCTGGTCAACTTCCAGGAGGTTGATCCTCTCTGTCTGCTTATCTCTCTTGTACAGAGCACCGATAGCGTTTGCAAACACTGTGAACTCAAAGTTCTCATAGCCGGTGATCTGAGAAGGAACTGAAAGTACAGAAGCCTTGATATCAAGTCCGTCGAGCGCATCAACGATCTTGATGTAATCTTCGATTCTGCCGTAGAGGATAACGTTCTCAAGTCCGGAGCCGCCTCTTGCCTTGTTGAACTGCTCCATTCTGAAGATGTTCTCGTTGAGGGCTTCCATGATATAATCTTCGCTCTCATAGTCGTCCGGTGAGATAGGAACGTATCTTGCGAATGCCATCTGACCGTTCTCAAAAAGTGTAAGTCCGAGGAAGTTGTCATCTACCTGGCAAACGAGCAAAGGCATCTTGTTAAGGTTGGTCTTGTCTGCAAGAACGATTCTGGAGATCGAGTTACATCCGATATTAACGGATTTAAGTGAGATACCCAGAACACCGAACAGCTTTCTGAAGCTGTCAACTATCGAGCTTGGGCAGGCAGTTGCGAGCACCTTAACAGCACCCGGGTTATCTGCGCCTGCTTCACCGACTACTGAATACGAGATCGAGTAGTCGTCCGAAAGACCCATTTCCTGAGCCATCTGATTCTGTACCATGGTAAGGAACTCAGCGCCCTTGCCCTTTGGTACGATAAGCTCCTTGAAAACGATGTTGCTTGACGAGAAAGTAACGATCGCTTCTCTGTCATTCATCATCTGAGCTTTGAGTTCTGACGAGATTATCTCGTTCAGACCCGAAAGGTTGATTACTTCTCCGTTGAGGATCATATCCTCCGGAATGTCGATCGTAAGTGATTTTTCGATCTTGATCTTGTTGGCGGTATTATCGCCTTTAACTACATTGATTTGTCTATCTGAAATATCAAAAGACAGCATTTATTCTTTCACCTCTTATTATTATTCAGTGATCTCCCACTGTTTGTTTCTTAACTATCCTCGATGCCTTCCAAGCTACCGTAGAGCAGTGGGAAGATACCGGCAAGGCAAAGACCGATACAAAGTCCCATGAACACGATGAGCAAAGGCTCCATAAGTCCTACAAGTCTTGTAACGGCTGCATCTGCTTCTTCCTCGTAGTAGTCAGCAGTCTTTTCAAGGATCTCGTCAAGCGCACCGGATTCTTCTCCGACGTAGATGATCGAGGTGAACATTCCCTCGAAGATCTCAGTCTTTGCAAGAGCCTGTGACATAGGCGAGCCCTGCTTAACGTCGTCAACGACCTGTATGAACATTTTATCTACATATGAGTTGTTAAGGATCCTTGAAGATCTTTCAAGGCAGTCGATCATCGGGATACCACTTGAGTAAAGAGATGAAAGAGTTCTTGCGAATCTACCTTCATAGATCTTTACCATCAGTTTTCCGACAGCCGGCATCTTGATCTTGATGTAGTCGAATTTAAGTCTTACAGACTCGACCTTCAGAGCATAGATCCAGCCAAAAATGATAACGAACACTGCGA
Organism: uncultured Ruminococcus sp.; assembly: GCA_902787825.1. Classification (GTDB taxonomy): domain Bacteria; phylum Bacillota; class Clostridia; order Oscillospirales; family Ruminococcaceae; genus Hominimerdicola. The sequence continues at coordinate 109,248 of CADAHS010000005.1, forward strand.
TCAGAAGTATGTACCATTTGCCCTTTATGAAATCACTTATAGCAAACAAGGCTTTTGAAAGTCCGTTCATCTTGGACTCATCCATCAGTCCTGCGAATATAGGCATGATGAACGTGAACATTCCGACAACCATCGCTAAGCACAGAACACCCAGGATGATAGGGTATGTCATAGCACTCTTGACCTTGTTGTTCAGTTTGTTTGAATTCGCATAATAGTCGCTGAGTCGCTGCATAGTAACGTCGAGGTTACCTGCGGTCTCACCGGCGTCTATCATCGAGATCATGAAGTCAGGGAAGCAGCCCTTCTTTTCTTCGAGCGCCGACGTAAAGCTGGCACCCTTTTGCACCTCGTCGTAAACGTCCTGCCATACAGCCTTCGGCCTTGGCTTTTCTTCTTCTTTGTAAAGAATGTTCAAAGCCTTAACGATCGTCAGACCCGAAGTCATCATTGCGGCAAGCTGCCTGCACGAGAATGCAAGCTCTTTTGTTTTGAACTTGTACACCGATTTCTTCGATGAACCGATTCCCTCGGAATAGCTTACAAGATAAAGACCCTGTTCATAGACTTTGTCCATGACCTCCTGCGGGCTCTCAGCTTCAAAACTGCCCTTTATGGTCTTACCTGTAGTATCCTTGGCAACATAGGTATACGTTTTCATTTTTTATAGATACACCTCCACCAAATAATGCAACTTGTATTTATTTGCATATAAGCACAATACACACATTATGCATTTTATACATTATAACATCTTTTCCCCATTTAAGCAATAGTTAAAAATCACTTTTTATCGCAATTTTACAACGAAATACTTACTTGTTTTTTATTCATTATACACAAATAAGATTGTTAAATTAACCAATTAATGAAATAATAGATTAAATATTGACGTTTTTGCAGAAATTTATGTACAAAATGTACAATGCGTCACAAACTATTATTAAATTACCTGTATATCAGTATCCCAAAGGCTGTGCAACGAGTATAACTTTATACCTGCCGACGTGCCGTTGGAATGATGAAACGAGGTAGCTGCAGCATATCCTTGACGGGTTTCGGCAGCCGCTGGGAGTCTTGCTGCCATTCTCGCAGCAGAAGCATTCTCCGCTCTTTGAGCAAGGGGTCTGCACATTCAGCCGTGTGGTGTTTGCCGGTGCAGCGACCTTCTTGACTCTGATAACAGCCTCGTCAAGATCTGCAACTATTTTGTTGCAGCCCACAACGAATATGACCGACTTTGGACCGTAAGCGATCGCAGCGACACGGTTGGAGTTTCCGTCAACATTGTAAAGCTCTCCGTTCATAGTCACCGCATTTGCTGATGTCAGGTAGGTATCTGCCGAGAATGCCTTGCGGTAGATCTCCTCAGTTTCCTCTCTTGTTGTGCACTTTGAACGGTCAAGAAAATTATATTTCCCGCTTTTCATAAGATCCAGCACACCGCTTTCCGAAAGCGTTACCGATCCTCCGCAGGAGATCGTTTCTCCCTCGCTGAGCAGCTCGCTGACCTTCTGAACAGCCTGTTCGCAGTTTTCAACAACGAACGCCTGCATATTGTTCTTTTCCAGAGCCTTTGCTGTGATCTCAAGTTTCTCAAGCACAGTTAATTCCTTTTGCATATCTGTCCTCCTAATTATCGGGATCTCCGCTTGCGAAAAGCCTGTCAACAAGTTCTCTGAGTCCCTTGTTTTCCGGCTTTTCCAGCAGCGGATCATCGCCCGTTATCTTTCTTGCTGTGATCTGTGCGGTTTTAAGCACATTCATATCCTGTGACATATCTGCTATTTTCAGCTTCGGCAGACCGTGCTGCTTGTCACCGAAAAAATCGCCCGGACCTCTCAGCTTGAGATCCTCCTCGGAGATCCTGAAGCCGTCGTTGGTCGATGACAATATTTTCAGGCGTTTTTTCGTCGTTTCGTTGACGTTGTCCGTTATCAGCACACAATCTGATTTAAACTGTCCCCTGCCTACACGCCCTCTTAGCTGGTGAAGCTGTGAAAGTCCGAATCTGTCAGCGTTTTCGATCACCATTATAGTAGCGTTGGGAACGTCCACACCGACCTCCACGACCGTTGTGCACACCAGCAGATCGTACTTGTGAGCCTTGAAATCCGCCATTATCCTTTCCTTCTTGTCCGGGGCGAGCTTTCCGTGTAAAAGCCCGATCCGATAGTCTTTCAGGCTTCCCTCGCCAAGCTTTTTTGCATAGGTCTTCACGTCCTGAAGCTCCATATCGCTTTCCTCTATCATCGGACAAACGACATAGCCCTGTCTGCCCTGGTCAAGGTGTTTTTTCACAAAGTTGAACGCCCGTTCACGCAGCTTGCCTGTAACAGCGTATGTATCCACAGGCTGCCTGCCCTTGGGCAGCTCATCCAGTACCGAGATATCCAGATCGCCGTATATCATCATCGCAAGCGTTCTGGGTATCGGCGTTGCGCTCATGACCAGCTTGTGCGGCGAATTCCCTTTTTTAGCAAGCACCGCACGCTGTTTAACGCCGAAACGGTGCTGCTCATCGGTAATGACCAGCGCAAGCTCCTTAAAGCTCGTTGACTGCTGCACGAGTGCGTGTGTCCCGACAACGACATCATATCCTCCCGCCGCAATAGCCTGTTTCAGCGTATCCTTCTGCTTTGGGGTAAGCGACCCTGTAAGCAGAGCGACTCTCACCCCAAGCGGTTCAAGAAACGCCGAAAGCGTCTCAAAATGCTGAGCGGCAAGTACTTCCGTGGGAGCCATAAGGGCAGTCTGACAGCCGTTTTTGTACGCAAAAAAAGCTGCTGCCGCTGCAACTGCGGTCTTTCCCGAGCCTACATCGCCCTGAACGAGCCTGTTCATCGGAAAGCCCTTTTGCATATCATCTATGCAGTCATTCACAGCCCTTTTCTGACAGTCGGTCATTTCAAAAGGCAGCGCCGAATACAGCTCGTCCATCTGCACATTTTTCAGCACATACGCTGTTTTTCCACGGCTTTTTTTGCGAAGCACAGCCATTCCCAGCTGCAAAACCAGCAGTTCGTCAAAAACGAGTCTTTTCTTAGCTATCTCGTAGCTGTGCGTATCTTTTGGAAAATGGATATTAGCGATCGCAAATTCCTGCGAACAAAGCCCGTTTTCTGCTGCGATCTGCTTGGGAAGAGGTTCAAAAATGAATCTTCGGCAGCTGTCAAGCGCATTATGAATGTTGCCCCTCAGCAGGTTCTGGGTCATTCCCTCGGTCAGTCGGTAAACAGGCTGGAGCCTGTCAGGCGTATTTCCCGGGAAAACCAGCGGCGAATTCATCTCCTTGCGGATAAAGTTTCCCGACAGTTTTCCCACAAGATAATACTCCTTGTCAAGCTGGAGCTGCGAGAACAGAAATCCGCTGTTGTATATCACTATCGTCAGGTCTGCGGTATCATCAGTGAACACGGCTTTAAAAACACTCAGACCCTTTCTGATGCGTGCCTCAGGCATTTTTCTTACGACCCTGCCTCTGAGTGTGACCGTCTCGTTCAGCGCAGCATCGCTTATAGGGGTGATCGCTGTCAGGTCAATATAGTCCCTCGGATAATAGCAAAGCAGATCATACACCGTAGCTACGCCCATTTTTGCATATATCTCCGCCCTTTTCGGACCAACGCCTTTGAGGTATGTTATGGGCTTGTCAAGTTCGCTGTTCACGATCTCACCTCCGATCCGCCTTATAATTTTATTATATCACTTTCCCGTTACAATTTCAAGTAATTTCACAAAAAAAGACAGGGAAACCGCCCTGTCTTTGTATAATGTTACTTATTGCCGAATGATCCGGACGGTCATACAACAGATCGACCGATCGTTTCAGAAGAAATATCAGCTGAATTTCGGTTCGCACGTCAGGTTGATGCCAAGGCGCTTGAATGTCCTTTCATCAACAGGCGAAAGAATGACCGTAGAGTGCACCTCACTGCCGTTGAGCTTTTCAAGCTGCTGCATGGCAAGCCGTGCATTCTCATCAGTCGTTGCGCAGATCGAAAGTGCGATAAGCGCCTCGTCAGTGTGTATACGGGGATTCCGGTTGCCAAGGTGGTTGATCTTCAGATCCTGTATCGGCTCGATGACCTGCGGTGCCATAAGCAGAGCATCATCATCAATGCCGCCCAGAGCCTTGAGTGCGTTGAGCAGCACTGCCGATGCAGCACCCATAAGGTTTGAGGTCTTTCCTGTTATCATTCTGCCGTCAGGCAGCTCCATAGCCGCAGCAGGTCCGCCTGTTTCCTCCTCACGCTTGAGCGCAGCAGTTACGACATTTCTGTCAGTTGTGGCAACACCGGCCTGCTTCATCAGCAGCTCCAGCTTCAATATCTCCTCATCAGATACGAAGCCTTTCTTTTTGCCGCACATAGCAACATAATACCTGCGCACGATCTCATCTTTTGCAGCTCGGCAAACCACGTCGTCGTCGATGATGCAGTTTCCTGCCATATTCACGCCCATGTCCGTAGGTGACTTGTACGGTGACTCACCCATTATCTTCTCAAACATTGCGTTGAGCACCGGGAATATCTCCACATCACGGTTATAGTTTACCGTTGTCTTGCCATAAGCTTCAAGATGGAACGGATCGATCATATTCACGTCATTAAGATCAGATGTTGCAGCCTCATAAGCAAGATTGACCGGGTGACGAAGCGGCAGATTCCAGATAGGGAATGTCTCAAATTTAGCGTAACCTGCGGCAACTCCCCTCTTATATTCGTGATACAGCTGAGAAAGACAGGTCGCCATCTTTCCGCTGCCCGGACCCGGCGCAGTTATCACGACCAGCTTACGCTCAGTGCGGATATAATCGTTTTTACCATAGCCCTCGTCACTCATTATAAGCTGAAGATTGGAAGGATAGCCATTTATCTTATAGTGGTGATAGACCTTTACGCCGAAGGACTCAAGACGCTTCTGAAATGCATCAGCCTGACGCTGTCCCTCATACTGTGTCAGCACCACCGAGCTGACATACAGTCCTATGTCAGTAAACACCTTGAAAAGCCTTAAAACATCAACATCATATGTAATGCCAAGATCACCTCTGACCTTGTTTTTTTCGATATCGCCGGCATTGATGACAATTACTATCTCCGCCTCGTCCTTCAGCTGCATAAGCATCTGCAGCTTACTGTCAGGCTTGAACCCCGGCAGAACACGGGAAGCATGATAGTCGTCATACAGTTTGCCGCCGAATTCAAGGTAAAGCTTTCCGCCAAAGCTGTCGATCCTGTTGCGGATATGTTCTGACTGCATTTTCAGGTATTTTTCATTATCAAATCCAATCTTGCTGCTATTCATCTCAGATTTCCTTCCAGTACAAAATTTCGTTTTTTATTTTACAACAATCGGCAAAAAAATGCAAGTGCTTTTTTTCAAAAATTTCAATTATTTTTTTCCCTGCGCCTCAGCACTGCACAGCTATCGTAAAATCAAACCTTTAAAGTAAATATCTGTCTGTGCGGGTAACATAAATATACAAACGAGTGTGTATTTGCCGACTTATATTTGTAACAAATTATCTGTTGAAATTAAAAGGATTTTAGTGTATAATAACTTTGTATGTTATGCACATTTGTGATATAGCAATTATAGTATTCCATTGAAAGGAGCTTGTTCCCGTTTGTGGGAGCGTTCGTGACAAAATGGCAGACGAGATAAATAAAAATGAAAATACACAGGATATCCTCGGGATCGAATCAGACAGCATCGAAGCACTCGATGCACTGACTAACATTGATCCGGACGAGGCAGCAGGTGCCGCTTCGGAAGTCTCTGACGAGGCTGTTAAGGATATAGATGATATCGCTAAGATCGACGAGTCAGAGCTGAAGCTCGACTTTGACGAGCCAAAGGCTGAAGCCGAAAAAGAGCCTGAGCTGAAGGATTATGTAAGAGATACCGATGATAAGCCTCAAAGGCACACAAACAGACCTCGTGGTGAAAGAAGCGGCGATGCCCGCCGTGACAGACGTCCTCAGCAGGGCGGCAGAAGAAGACCCGACGCAGCAAAAAGGCGTCCCGATGGCAGACCGGCACCAAACGGTGCGAACAGACCTGATGGTGAACGCAGAAAAAGACCTGACGGCGAAATAAGAAGAAGACCCGACGGCGAACGCAGGAAAAGACCTGACGGTGCGCCAAACGGTCAGAGAAAGCCAAGACCCGAGGGCGCTCAGGGAGTTAAAAAGAAAAAGGGCTGGAGCAAGAAGAAAAAGACGATGCTGATAGTCATCGTTACGATCGTGCTTTGCGTTGCACTTATCGTGGGCGTTTTGCTTGCAGTTTTCTTCGCTTATACAGGTAAGCTCAACCGTGACCCGAAGACCGTTACAAATTCAGGCGAAGCGCCAAGTGACAGCAGCCAGCTTGTTTCCAAACCCGATACCATAAGCAAAGAGGAGCAGGAAGCCAAGCTCAGAGAGATGCTTTCAAAAAGACAGAGCCCGATAACTAACGAAAGCGTCACAAATATCCTTATCATCGGTGAGGATCTCAGAGATACCGCTGACGATACGCAGGGCAACACCGACGTTCAGCTGCTTGTTTCGATAAATAAAGAAAAGAAGAAGATAGTTCTTGCTTCCTTCCTGCGTGACCAGTACCTCAATATTGAGGGCTTCGGAATGGGCAGGCTCAACACAGCCTACTGGCACAATGGTGTCGGACTCCTCAAGGACACTATCTCAAACTACTATAATATCCACATCGACAGATATGTAAAAGTCAATTTCTATTCATTTATGGAAGTTATAGATGCCATCGGCGGAGTTGATATGGAGATAAAGGACGACGAGTTCGCCGTGATCAACGAAGCTGTCCGTGAGCATAACTATTATCTGCATAATCCGCAGGAAAAGGATTATATCAAGCAAAAGGGCTTCCAGCACCTCAACGGTAATCAGGCGCTTGCTTATTCAAGGATCAGAGAGGGCTGCGGCGACGACTACGGAAGGACCGAAAGACAGCGTAAGATGATATCGACCGTCCTCACAAAGATGAAGGGCATCGGCATCATCGAGCTCGATCAGCTCATCAACCAGGTCGCTCCGCAGATAACTACCGATATCACAAACGGTGAGATGCTTTCGCTGATACTCAACGCTTCTGAGATCACAGGCTATCAGGTATGTCAGGTGCAGATGCCTCACTATCCGTATTTCACAGAAGAGGTCATAAATCGAATGGCTGTGCTTGTTCCGGATTATGATAAGAACAGTACGCTTCTTCTTGATATGATCTACGGTGACTCAACTACGATCGATCAGGCGATCGAAAAGATGAATGCGGGAACGATCAATCAGCACACCTATACCAAAAACGGAGATCAGAACGCCCAGCAGGGTCAGAACAACGGACAAAACACTCTTAACGATCCGCAGAATATAGCGGTACAGTCCAAAGATCAGATCCCAAAGCTCAAACGCAGTGCGTAAAACGAAACACAACACGATATCTCATACAAAGAAAAGCAGCCGCTGAATAACGGCTGCTTTTCCCATTTAACAGGCATATTAAATGTATATTCATTGGTCAGTGAATATCTTCGTAAAGTGCGATATACTGCTTGGCTGAATTCTCCCAGCCAAAATCCTGTTTAAGTGCAGTATTCACAAGTGTTCCCCACTTCATGCGGTTGTCATAGTAAGCCCTTGCCCTCATGCAGGCATCAAGCATATCGTGAGCGTTGTAAGTCTTGAAAGTAAAGCCGTTTCCGCCCTTGTCGCCGGCATCATGGATAGTATCTCTGAGACCGCCTGTCTCACGAACGATAGGGATCGTTCCGTACCTCAGTGCGATCATCTGAGCAAGTCCGCAAGGCTCGCTCTGAGATGGCATCAGGAACATATCCGCACCTGCATAGATCCTTCTTGAAAGCTCCGGGATAAATCCCAGTGTAAGACCGACTCTGTCAGGATAGCGGTAATGCATCTCGCTGAAAAAGTCCTCATAGATCTTTTCGCCGGAACCGAGGATAGCGAACTTGTAGCCCGCCCTGAGGATATCCTCAAAAACATACTTGATAAGGTCAAGTCCCTTGTGCGAAACAAACCTTGTCACAATACCGATGACCGGCTCTTTTCCGCCTGCCATTCCCAATTCATCAAGCAGTTTTTTCTTGCAGGTCTGCTTGCCTGTCTTGTTGTTCAGTGCATAATTCTTAGGTATAGCCTTATCTGTCGCAGGGTCATAGAGCGTCTTATCTATACCGTTGAGAATGCCGCACAGCTTATATTGCTTGTGCACAAGCTCCCTGTCCATACCGTGAGAATACCACGGATCAAGTATCTCCCATGCATAGCTTGGTGATACCGTCGTGACCTTGTCAGCTGTCTCAATGGCAGCCTTCATAAAGTTCACATCGCCGTCATAGGACAAAAGATCAGTGTGATAAAGCGGAATGCCCATGATATCGTTTATCAGTTCCAGACCGTACTGTCCCTGATACTGGATATTATGTATCGTGAACACTGTCTTGATATCCTCATATCCCTGCTGATAGCGGTAGAAGATGTCAAAATAAACGGGTACAAGAGCAGTCTGCCAGTCGTTTGCATTTATCACATCGGGGTGAAAATCAATATAATGCAAAAGCTCGAGAATAGCTCTTGAGAAAAAGATGAACCTTTCCGCATCGTCATAAAAGCCGTAAAGTCCGTTCCTCTGGAAATAATACTCGTTGTCCAGCAGATAATAGGTCACACCGTTGACAACTCCCGTGAAAACTCCGCAGTATTGGTTTCTCCATGCTACCGGCACGGTAAAGTTCGTAACGTATGACAGCTCGTCTTTAAGCTCCTGTCTTATCTGACTGTAATAAGGCATGACCACACGGCAATCGTGTCCCAGTGCGTTCATTGCTGCCGGAAGCGAGCCGGCAACATCGGCAAGTCCTCCCGATGCCGCATAAGGGATAGCCTCACTTGCAGTGTACAGTATATTCATATTCAGACCCCCTTTTCGATCTTTAATTTAATTTATCTGAGATAAGATCATACACTTGCGCCCTTGCCGACATACATCGGATAGCTCGGCGAGCTTGAAAGGGCGTGGTTCTCGCTGATCGTAACGTTCTTATCCGTGATGAGATAATTCAGCTCGGCATTGTTGCCCACAGTGGTCCCCTGCATGAGAATGCAGTTCTTTACCTTGGCACCCTTGCCTATCTTAACACCTCTGAACAGAACGGAGTTTTCCACCTCACCTTCGATAATGCATCCGTCAGCAATGATCGACGATTTTACTCTGCAATTAAGATCATACTTAGCAGGAGCATTGTCAGAAACTTTTGTATAGATAGATCTCTTGTCAACAAAGACCTTCTTGGCATTTTCCGGATCAATGAGCATCTGGTTAGCCTTGAAGTAGCTCTGAACGCTGTTGAGCTTACTGAAGTAATTATCATATTCATAAGTCATTATCTTCAGCTCACTGCATTTAGCCTGCAAAATATTCTTTTCAAAGCTTACGTTTCCTCTTGCCATAGCGTCGTTTATCATGTCAAGCATAAAATCCATAGACATAACGAACATATTAAGGCTGATCGTGCAGGTGCCGCTGATGTCGGGCATAATGAGCACTGATGAAACAGACTGATCCTCACGAACGTTGAATACAGTAGATGTCTTGACCTCATCAGAGGAGTACACGCCTGTGTGGACAACAGCCGTAATATCCGCACCCGAGTCAATGTGCTGCTGAACTATCGGCTTGTAGTCTATGTTAGTAACAACATCACAGTCAGACAGAACAACATACTTTGCTCTTGAGTTCTTAATGAAACTCATCGCACCGTAAAGCGCCTCGATACGTCCTCTGTAAAGTGTGCTCTCAACATTTCCGAATGGCGGCAGGATATACAGACCGCCCTTCTTTCTTGCCAGATCCCACTCTCTTGCAGAACCGAGGTGGTCAAGCAAGGACTGATAATTTGATTTAGTTATGACACCGACTTCGCTGATACCGCTGTTTACCATATTTGAAACAGGGAAATCTATAAGCCTGTATCTTCCGCCGAAAAGAACCGAACCCATCGTTCTGTTCTTAGTAAGATCTCCAAGAGTCATGTCGTGCATATTAGCGAAAACAAGACCCAGTACATTACCCATATTTACTTCCATTTTTACTCGGTCCTTTCTTATATATTCTCATAGATGATAGCCTTTGGTGCAACTGTTCCGCCGTCAGAAACCGTAATATTGTGTCCGACGACCGCAACGCCCCATGAGTCCTTATCTTCGATAGTCTCAGGTCTTGCACCTATCTGAGCGTTCTCACCTATAACTGTGTTTTCGCCTACTATTGCATACTCTACCTTTGCGCCTGCCTTGATAACAGCACCCGGCATAAGTATCGAGTCATAGATCACTGCTCCCTTTTCAACAGTAACGCCCTCCGAGATCATCGAGAACTCGACCGAGCCGTTGATAACGCAGCCCTCTGTTACCATCGAGTTCTGTATCTCTGCGTCAGGTCCTATGCACTGCGGAGGAAGAACAGGGTTTCTTGAATAGATCTTCCATGCAGGGTCATAAAGGTCGATAGGGATATTGGGATTGATAAGATCCATATTTGCTTCCCAAAGCGAGTCGATAGTTCCAACGTCCTTCCAATAGCCGTCGAATCTGTAAGCAACAAGCTTTTCACCCGCTTCTCTCATATCAGGGATAATGTTCTTGCCAAAGTCCTTTGAAGCTTCCTTGTCGTTCTCGTTAGCGATAAGGTACTCTCTGAGCTTTTTCCAGGTAAAGATATAAATACCCATCGAAGCGAGAGTAGATCTCGGATTTTTCGGCTTTTCCTCAAAGTCAATGATATTATCATCCTCATCGGTTATCATGATGCCGAATCTTGAAGCCTCTTCCTTCGGAACATCCAGAACAGCGATCGTAGCGTCAGCCTTCTTGGATTTGTGATAATTGAGCATTTTGTTGTAATCCATTTTGTAGATGTGGTCACCCGAAAGGATAACTACATATTCCGGATCGTATCTGTCCACGAAGCTTATATTCTGATAAATTGCGTTAGCCGTACCCGAATACCAGTCCGCACCCGAAGCCGTCTGGTACGGTGGCAGGACGTGTACTCCGCCGTGGATACGGTCAAGGTCCCACGGCTGACCGTTGCCGATATACTCATTGAGCACGAACGGCTGATACTGTGTCAGCACACCGACAGTGTCGATACCCGAGTTCACGCAGTTGGAAAGCGGGAAATCTATTATCCTGTACTTTGCGCCGAACGGGACTGCCGGCTTTGCGACTGATTGAGTCAATGCATACAGACGGCTGCCTTGTCCGCCCGCAAGAAGCATTGCCACACATTCTTTCTTGTTGAACATAATTATTCACCCACCAATTTCAGTTTTTATTGTTCAGCTTTTTTAGCTGTTCCTTTTGTTTTCTTAGCACCTGCGGTCTTTGCAGCTGTTTTCGCAGCAGCCTTTGCCGAGGACTTCCCTGCTGTCTTTTTCGGCTCAGCCTTCTTGACAGCAGCCTTTTTCGGAGCTTTCTTCTTCTCCTTTTGCACCGTGAAATACATCACGCTGAATGCAGGTATATCAATGCAGATCGACTGCTCAAATCCGTGCATACCCTGCTCCACGCTCCTGACCGTGCCGTTTGTTGCAGGCGAACCATCGGGAGTCGATGAGTTGAAGACCTCTGTGTACTTTCCGTAATACGGAACTCCGAAACAGTAGGACTTTCTCTCGACCGGAACAAAGTTGCACACAACGATGATCTCGTTGCCGTGTCCGTCAAAGCGTCTGAAAATAATGATACTCTGGCGGAAATCGTCATTGGATATCCAGCTGAATCCCTCCCAGCTGAAATCTCTCTCCCACAAAGCAGGAGTATCCTTATAGAAGTTGTTGAGCCTCTTTGTGAACTGCTGATAGTTCCTGTGATTCTCATACTCGTCCACAAGGAACCATTCCAGACCGTTCTCGTAGTCCCACTCCCTGAACTGCGCAAAATCAGTGCCCATGAAGGTCAGCTTTTTGCCGGGGTGAGCCATCATATAAGCCATGAACAGCTTGCACTGAGCAAACTTTCCGTCCACATCGCTTCCGTGCATCTTGTTGACCAGCGAAGCCTTGCCGTGGACCACCTCGTCGTGCGAGATAGGCAGTATAAAGTTTTCGCTGAATGCATAGAAGAACGAGAACGTCAGCATATCGTGATGATACGATCTGTCGATCGGGTCATACTGCATATACTTGAGCATATCGTTCATCCAGCCCATGTTCCACTTGAAGTTGAAGCCCAGACCTCCGTCTGATGCAGGCTTTGTCACCATCGGCCATGCAGTTGATTCCTCAGCTATCATCAGTGCGTTCGGTATACGGGCAAAAACAGCGGTATTGAGCTTCTGAAGGAACTCCACAGCCTCAAGGTTGTGGTTGCCGCCGTCCTTGTTCGGGGTCCATTCTCCGTCACGTCTGTCATAGTCCAGATACAGCATTGAAGCTACCGCATCGACTCTGAGTCCGTCAACGTGGTACTGCTCCAGCCAATACAGTGCGTTTGAGATAAGAAAGCTCCTGACCTCATTTTTGCCGTAGTCAAACACTCTTGTGCCCCAGGTCAGATGATCTCTCTTCTTGGGGTCTGAGTATTCGTAAGCCGCACCGCCGTCCCACTCGAACAATCCTGCCTCATCTCTTGGGAAGTGCGCAGGTACCCAGTCAAGAATGACAGCTATCCCCGCAACGTGGAACAGCTCCACCATCTTCATGAAATCGTGCGGAGTACCAAAGCGTGATGTCGGCGCAAAATATCCGATATCCTGATATCCCCACGAGCCGTCGAACGGGTGTTCCGCCAGCGGCATGAACTCAATGTGCGTGTAACCCATCTCTTTGAGATACGGGATTATAGCCTCGGCGAACTTCACATACGAATAATACTTTCCGTCCGTGCAGGTCTTCCAGCTGTTGAGATGCACCTCATAAATATTCATCGGCACATTATAGATATCCTTGGTCTTTTTCTCTTCCTGCCACTTTCCGTCGCCCCACGGGAAACCCTCGATGTCAAATATCTTTGAGCCTGTGTCGGGGGCTACCTCCATATGCGTTCCGTACGGGTCACACTTCATATGCTTCTTTCCGTCACAGCCTAAAACACAGAATTTGTATGTATCAAATCTCTCCAGACCCTCAACGAATGTTTCCCATATCTCCGTGCCGCCCATGAGCGTCATAGGGTTGGCGTCCTCGTCCCAGTTATTGAAATCACCCACAAGCGAGATCTTCTGAGCGTGAGCTGCCCACACCCTGAAAAAGTAACCGTCCTTACCCAGCATATTTCCCTTGTGACAGCCCAGGAACTTGTAAGCTTCATAGTTCGTGCCGTCGTGGAACAGGTAGACAGGCAGTTCATAATCCTTAGGTATATTAGTTGCCATTTCTGACCTCCTGACAATCATTTATTTTTGATGAAGCCATATCCGCAAAGGGACATTCTTCCTCAACATATATTTTAACCTTTTTTAATCAATTTTGCAAGCATTTTAGTTATTAATTTCAGTTTCATACATATTTTATATCTTACGCTTGTGCACCTTGCACAAAAATATTCAAACAAAATCTTCCCGTCACCTCATCAAGCCTGCTTTTTGGTTATTTTTACAAGTATGATCGTCACATCGTCCCTCATCTCACCGCCGTCGCTGTCGGTGCACATAGCTCCCAGACACGCACAGATCTTTTGTATTTCAAGTCCCTGTTGTGACATTGCGCACAGCTGCCTTGCGATACGCTGCTGCACACCGTCCGAGGCAAGCATGATAATATCCCCGTCAAACAGCTTGAAGTCTGCAACATCAGGAGCGCAGCCCGCAAGGATCCCTGCCGGGAAAGCATCTGATGAAAAAGCCTTCAATCCTCCGTCACGGCAAAGATAGCTCGGAGCCGCACCCGATTTCATAAGCCCGGCGCTGCCTCCGTAAAGGTCGAGCCTGAGAATGTCAAGTGTGGCGAACGACTCCTCCCAGCCCTTTACACGAAGCATTGAATTGACCATTTTCTGTGCCGTCGTCACTGACATTCCGCAGCGTATGAGCCGTGAAACAAGGCTCACCGAGAACACCGAGTCAAGCCGTGCTCGTTTTCCTGTGCCCATTCCGTCGGACAGCACCACATATTTCTCGGTCGGGCTGACATCGAAGATGTCATAGCTGTCCCCCGAGTATTCACCGCTTCTTGATGCGCTGAATGTCGCAAGCTCTGCCTCATAGGCAGCCGCCTCGCAGAAAGATATCCTCGTCAGCTCGTCCGCCCTTGTCACTGTCGGTATATCAAGGTCACAGCCCGCAGCAGACGATACCAGCGTTGTCAGCTTTGCGATATCCCCGCAGAACTGCGCCGTCAGATACACCTCCACACGCTGACACATATTGCTGTCCACAAATACGCAGACTTTAGCATTTGGGTATCCCAGCTGATCAAAGCAGTTTCTCACCTGCGACGAAAGAGAAGCGTCGATGTTTCTCACCTGTCCCACACGCAGCGACAGATCTTTAAGCACGTCCTGCATCGACGAGAGCTGCTCACCGAGAAGCTCCCTCATCTCGTTCATTCTTATGCTGCCTGCCTTCTGAGCAACTCTGTCGGCATAGATCCTGTTGAACATCTCTGACATTCTTGTCGGACAGCGGCAGCATCCCAGCAGCTTTTCAACGTCCTCACGGCTTATGCAGTTGTACTTTGTGCATATCCTCTCCAGCTTTCCCAGCGACCATTCCACCTGCTCACGCCTTATCAGACAGCCTGCACAGTAAGGGCAGCTCCCGCATACTCTTGAAATGACTGCTGTACATAGGTCGCCGTGTTTTGCCGAGCGTTTTATCGCAGCGTTCACCTGTGAAAGCTGACCTCTTATCTCGCCTATCGTGTTTGAAGCAAAGCTCAGCTTTGACGAGGTCGTCTGACTAACAATATCGACCGGGCTTCTGAAGCCGCTGACACGCTTTCCGAGCTTTTTGACTATCGGCAGAGGCATTGCAATGAACGCAAGGCTCCCCACAAGCATATCCGCAAACATCGGGAACGTGTCCGAGTTCACACCCATTGCCACAAGGCTTATAAGCGAAACGCTCAGAAAGATCAGCACCGTCACCGTCATTCCCACCGACCAGAAAACGCCGCAAATAAGTCCCGATGTCGCAAGCAAAAGTGTGTTTTTCGCAAGCATCGGCGTGCACATCAGCACACCGCAGGTAGTCAATGCACCGACCACTGCTCCGCCCGTCTGGTGATAGCGGCGAACAGCCATCAGCATACAAAAGCAGCCCAACGCCCTGCCCGGATTGATTATTCCAGGTGAGAGCGAAGTCAGCGTGCTAATGACCATTATGTAAAGGATACTCACATATATCCCGTTTATCCCGCCAAGCTCAAAAGCACCGCTGAGAGCCTTGCTGCCTCTGAGCATCATCGCCGTATAAACCGTACAGCCGCACAGCAAAGCGTTTATCATTCTCAGTGACACAGTGAACGAGTCCGAAGGTGAAGCTACCGACATCACGCACCCGAACAGCATCAGTGTCGAGGTCGCACTCAGAGCCGTGAATACAGGCTCGCTTCTTCTGCCGAACAGCGTGAGCCTGTCCACAGGGATAATAAACTCTATCCCGGCGAGCATCAGCATCGAGCAAAGCTGTACCATTCCCGTGCTCACGTCCCCCATAAGCGCATAAGCAAGCACCGATCCGCCGAACACAGGCAGAATGTTTCCGCCCGAAAGCGCAGCGACCGCTACATTCATGCAGGAAGGAAAATTCAGTATTCTCCCGAAACTCGACAAAAATCCCGCAAGCAGCATCAATGCCGCCGTCACAGCCCTTCGTTCACCGGCGAGCCTGCTTTTCACCATTGTTCTTATCTTTTCCATTAAGACTCAGCACCTTTCGTTATCCTTTGTTTTTACAACACTTTGATAATACCAAAAAGTGCGTGCGAAAGAGGTCGATTAGAGGTAAGAGGCAAGAAATAAGAGATAAGAAAAAAGCCGTCCGTGAGAACGACTTTTAAATCACTTTTCTGAGTTTTTCCGCAAAATCTATCAGCTGCTGCATCGAAAGCTTTTCTGCTCTGACATTTGCCTCAAGTCCGGCAGCTTCGATCGCGCAGGCGACATCAGCCTTGTCAATGCCCAGCGCCGACGAGACCGAGTTGCAAAGCGTCTTTCTTCTCTGCGAGAACGCACCCCTTGCCACCCTGAAAAAGAACTTCT
Source organism: uncultured Ruminococcus sp. (assembly GCA_902787825.1). Taxonomy (GTDB): domain Bacteria; phylum Bacillota; class Clostridia; order Oscillospirales; family Ruminococcaceae; genus Hominimerdicola. The sequence continues at coordinate 125,495 of CADAHS010000005.1, forward strand.
CGTCGGTAACGCCCTGCGGTGTGCTGTCCCGCAGCGTGAACTGTACCACGCAGCTGTCAACGTTCGGCGGCGGCATAAAGCTCCCTCTTGATACGTTGAAAAGCACCTTTGCCTGCGCAAAATAATTGATCGCTACTGTCACCGCACCCATCTCACGAGTGCCCATCTTTGCGCAAAGCCTTGTCCCTGCCTCTTTTTGAACCATTACCGTGATCGTCTTTATCGGCAGTCTTTGTTCAAGAAGCGTCATTATCACAGGTGAGGTTATGTAGTACGGAAGATTTGCGCACACCGCAACATCAAGCCCCGCAAACTCCGTTTCTACGAGCTTTGCAAGATCGACCTTCATAACGTCATCATTGACGATCTTAACATTGTCATATTCCGCAAGCGTCTCGTTAAGGACCGGTATCAGCCTTTGGTCTATCTCAACAGCCACGACCTTATCCGCCCTTTTTGCAAGCTCGTTGGTCAGTACGCCGATACCCGTGCCTATCTCCAGAACTCCGAAACCTTTTTTTGCATTTCCAAGTTCCGCTATCCTCGGACAAACAGACGGATTGACAAGAAAGTTCTGTCCCAGCGCCTTTGAAAATGTGAAGCCGTGTCTTTGCATTACTTCTTTGATCGTGCCAATGTTCCACAGATCGTCCAATCCGTTCACCTCCGGGTATTTTAAGCGTCTTTCATATCGCAATGTGACCATATGAAAACCATCTGAAATAAATTATACCATCACAGCACTGACCTGTCAACAGCAATTTCCAATACCCACTGTGTTAAAACCCGGATTTTGGGGCATACTAAACTCACACGAAAGTATATTTCCGTGGAAATACACATCAAAAAAGGAGAACAACAATGAAAAAGATAAACCCCGTTTACTCACCCCAGGATATACCGCTGGGACTCTCAATGGCAATGGCGCAGAACGCACTTGCATACGATACCTTCGCAAAGCTCAGCACAGCCCAGAAAAAACAGCTCATCAATGACAGCCATAACGCACACTCACCTGAGCAGATGAAGCAGCTGGTGGACAATATGACAGGTATGCAGCCTCTTTCTGACCTCCGTGAGGACAACAGCTTCCTGTGACCAAAATACAACGCACTTTCGGGCAGTAGTTAAAATTCACAATTATGTCGAAAGAAATTGACATAAATTTTATATGCACGGGTGTTGAAATTTAAGGGTAAATATTGTACAATTATATTGTAAGTTTGCTTATGTGTGTTTATGTACGCAAATTGTCTGCAAAAACGCAAAATTCTTTGTGGAGGAGCTTTTTATGAAGACCTTTGGTTCATCAACTCCATACGCTCTCGGCGGAAGCTGCTGTCACAGCACATACCGCCTTGCTTTTGCGAACACAATTATGTCCTCACGCACACAGATAAGTACAGGAAAATTTTAACTGCAACACCTTAGTTGCAGTTTTTTGTTTTACGGAGGTTTAATATCATGAAAAAAGTTGCTGTTATTATGGGTTCGGACAGCGATCTGCCGATCGTAAAAAAAGCGATCGTGGAGCTGAAAAGGTTCGGCGTTCCCTATGAGTGTCACGTTATGAGCGCTCACAGAACTCCTGCGCTTGCAAGCGAGTTCGCATCAAGCGCAAAGGCAAATGGTTTTGGCGTGGTTATCTGTGCCGCAGGCATGGCGGCTCACCTTGCCGGCGTTGTCGCAGGGCACACTACCCTGCCGGTCATCGGTATCCCATGCAAGTCTGCCGCACTTGACGGAATGGACGCTCTGCTGGCAACAGTCATGATGCCCTCGGGCATACCAGTTGCAACGGTCGCTATCGACGGTGCAAAGAACGCAGCGATACTTGCCGTTCAGATCCTCGCACTTTCTGATGAGGAGCTTAGCGAAAAACTTGAAGCCGAAAAGCAGAATATGATAGACGGCGTTAAGAAAAAGGACGCTGCCCTTCAGGATACGCTAAAAGACATCTGATGTCGAAGTATCGGGCAGGATCATATTGGAAAGGGTTCAGGTGATATAAAAATGGGTGGTTTTTTCGGAGCAGTTTCAGCTAACGACTGCATCCAGGACGTATTTTTCGGAACGGATTATCATTCTCATCTTGGCACAAGGCGCGGCGGTATGACCGCTTATTCCGCCGAGCTTGGATTTCAGAGAAATATCCACAGTATCGAGAATTCTCCGTTTCGTACAAAGTTTGAAAAAGATGTTGAAGCTATGCGTGGCAATGTCTGTGTCGGCTGTATCAGCGATACCGACCCTCAGCCTATCATGGTGCGTTCAAAGCTGGGACTTTACGCTATATGCTCGATAGGAGTCATACATAACGCAGAGGCTATCTCTGACGAGCTGCTTCACAAAGGCTGCGCAAACTTTGAAACGATGAGCAGCGGCTCGATAAACTCAGCAGATCTTATCGGCGCACTGATCTCACAGAAAGATAATTTTGTTGACGGCATCAGATATGCGCAAAGCAGGATACAGGGAACTATGTCGCTTGTCATCATGCTTAAAGATTCTGTTATCTGCGCCAGAGATAAGGCAGGCAAACTGCCGATAATCATTGGAAAAAGATCTGACGGCTATTGCTTTTCGTTTGAGGACTTCGCCTTCATGAAGCTCGGCTATACGACCTGCCACGAGCTGAAAGCCGGCGAGATACTCAAACTGACCAAGGACGGCTATGAGATACTTTCCGAAGGCACAGACGAAATGAGTATCTGTACATTTTTATGGACTTATTACGGCTACCCCAACGCCACCTACGAGGGCAGGAACGTTGAGGTCATGAGAATAAGAAACGGCATGATAATGGCGGAAAACGATATTAAAAACGGCAGACTTCCCGATGTTGACTACGTCTGCGGTGTCCCCGATTCCGGTACTCCTCATGCGATAGGCTATGCAAACCGAAGCGGTATACCGTTCGCAAGACCGTTCATCAAATACACTCCGACCTGGCCGAGAAGCTTTATGCCGACCAACCAGACGATGAGAAATAAGGTCGCAAAGATGAAACTGATACCCGTTCACGACCTTATCAAAGGCAAGAAGCTGCTGTTTGTTGACGACAGCATCGTAAGAGGCACACAAATGAGAGAAACTGTTGAGTTCCTCTATGAAAACGGCGCAAAGGAAGTGCATATGCGTTCTGCCTGTCCGCCGATAATGTACGGCTGCAAATACCTGAACTTCTCTCGCAGCAATTCGGAGCTTGAGCTTATCGCAAGACAGATAATCAACGAGCACGAGGGCGCTGAGGGTGTTAAATACATCAGCGAGTACAGCGATTCAAATACACCAAGAGGCAGGCTCCTCAGAGATGAGATCTGCCGCAGACTTGAACTCACATCGCTTGAATTCCAGTCGCTTGAAGGCACCGTCAAGGCAGTGGATATGCAGGGCTGCAAGCTGTGCACCTACTGCTGGAACGGAAAAGAAACCGCATCGGATAAATAACAAAAACGAAAGGATAAGTTATATGAACAACAACAGCTATTCAAACAGCTATAAGGAAGCAGGGGTTGACGTTACCGCAGGATATAAGGCTGTGGAGCTTATGAAGCAGTATGTCGGCAGAACAGTCACAAAAGGCGTTCTGGACGGCATCGGCGGATTTGGCGGACTGTTCGAGCTTGATATGACCGGCATAAACAAGCCCGTTCTCGTTTCCGGCACAGACGGCGTAGGAACAAAGATCAAGATCGCATTTTTGCTTGACAAGCACGATACCGTTGGCATCGACTGTGTTGCAATGTGCGTCAACGATATCATCTGCTGCGGCGCAAAGCCACAGTTTTTCCTTGATTACATAGCCTGTGGAAAGAACTATCCCGAGAAGATCGCAAAGATCGTTTCAGGCGTTGCGGAAGGCTGCGTTCAGGCTGGCTGTGCGCTTGTCGGCGGCGAAACTGCCGAGCATCCGGGTCTTATGCCCGATGAGGACTATGACCTTGCAGGCTTCTCTGTCGGCGTTGTCGATAAGGATAAGATCCTCAAGCCAGACACCCAGAAAGAGGGCGACGTTATGATCGCTATCAAGTCAAGCGGCGTTCACTCAAACGGATTCAGCCTCGTAAGAAAGGTATTTGACGTAAGCGATAAAAGCCTTGCCAAGACCTATGACGAGCTTGGCGGAAAAACGCTCGGCGAGGTGCTTCTCACCCCGACAAGGATCTATGTAAAGCCGATAATGAGCCTGCTTGAAAGCGTCAATGTCAAGAGCATCTCACACATCACAGGCGGCGGATTCTATGAAAATATCCCAAGAGCACTGCCAAAGGGTCTTTCCGCTAAGATCTCAAGAAAGAATGTTCAGGTGCTCCCGATATTCGACCTCATTGCAAAAACAGGCAATATCCCCGAAAGGGATATGTTCAACACCTTCAATATGGGCGTGGGAATGACGGTCGTTGTAGATAAGGCAGATGCAGATAAAGCTGTACAGGTGCTCAAAGCTGCCGGCGAGGACGCATATATCCTCGGCGAGCTTATCAATGGCGACTACGGGGTAATTATCACTGAATAATCGATAAAAACACCGGAAGAATATCCTCAGTTACCCGACGATCCCTCACTTCAGTACAAGCATACCAAGCAACAATGATAAATGATTTAAGGAAAAATAATATGAAAAATATAGTTGTGCTCGTTTCGGGCGGCGGAACGAATTTGCAGGCGCTCATCGACGCTCAGGCAAGAGGCGAAATAAACAGCGGAAAGATCACCTGTGTTATCTCATCAAAGGACGGCGCTTTTGCTCTTGAAAGAGCGAAAAAGGCGGATATACCTACCGTTGTGATACCAAGAAAAGAATATGCCGACAGCAAGGCTTACAGCGAGGCTATACTTGCCGAGCTTAACAAGCAAAAAGCTGACCTTGTTGTGCTCGCAGGCTTTATGACGATACTTGACCAGTGCGTTACAAAGGCGTACCCGTACAGGATAATAAACGTTCACCCTGCGCTGATACCAAGCTTTTGCGGCGAAGGATTCTATGGGCTGAAAGTTCACGAAAAAGCCCTTGAATACGGCGTTAAGGTCAGCGGCGCAACAATTCATTTCGTCAATGAAAAAGCCGATGCGGGTGCGATAATCCTGCAAGGTGTCGTCAATGTCGAAAACGATGACACTCCCGAGATCTTACAGCGCAGGATAATGGAAAACGTGGAGTGGAAGCTCCTGCCAAAAGCCGTTTCGCTCTTCTGCGAGGACAGGATACAGATAAAAGACGGCAAGGCTTATGTTTTAGAAGTAAGAGATAAGAGGTAAGAAGTAAGAGATAAGATATTAGAGATAGAGATAAAGATAAAAGATAATATAATATGCAAATTCAGGGGAGAAAAAAATGATAAGATTAAGACCGTTCAAGCGTCAGGACAGCGAGATAATAGCAGGCTGGCTGACCGACAAAAAAGGCTTTATGAAATGGTGCGCAGGAATGTACAGGTTCCCGATGACACCGCAGCAGCTCAATGAGCGTTATGAAGAGTTCTGCAATGACGACAACGCTTGGTTCATGACCGCACTTGACGACAGCGGCAAAGTCTGCGGACACTTTATCTTCAGAAAAGCCGACTGTGCAAGCAACAGCATACATATGGGTTTCATCATCATTTCGCCGCAGATGCGTGGCAAGGGCTACGGCAAGCAGATGCTTTCACAGGCTCTTAAATATGCATTTGAAATATTCGGAGCAGACACCGTAACGCTCGGCGTTTTCGCAAATAACGAAAGTGCGCTTGGGTGCTACAAAGCGGCAGGGTTTATCCCGACCGACACCGAAAAAGAATGTTTTGAGTTTGAAGGCGAAAAATGGGATTGCATAAATATGAAGGCAAACAAACCTGTTTAACAAATGCCGGTTTGCAGCAGATGTCAGGTACAGAGGCTCTTATATCTTACCTCTTACCTCTGACCTCTGAAAGCGGACTGCATAAATATGAAAGCTGAAAGAAAATAATAATGGAGGTAAGAGAATATGAAAACTATCAACATTTATGAAGCTCTGAAAAACAACAGCTACCCCGGAAGAGGTATCATCATCGGCAAGAGTGCCGACGGAAACAACGCCGTTACAGCATATTTTATCATGGGCAGAAGCGTCAACTCCAGAAACAGAGTTTTCACCGAAACACCTGACGGCATAAAGACCGAAGCAGCTGACCCCAGCAAGCTCACCGACCCGCACCTCATCATCTACTCCCCTGTCAGAGTCCTTGGCAACAAAACTATCGTTACCAACGGCGACCAGACAGATACTATCTATGAGCTTATGGACAATCAGCAGACCTTTGAGCAGGCTCTGAGAACAAGGCTCTACGAGGACGACGCTCCGAACTACACTCCCCGTATCTCAGGCATCATGCACGTCGGGAACGGTGAGTATAACTACGCTATGAACATCATCAAATCCGCAGACGGCAACCCCGACTGTGCCGAGAGATTTACCTTCACATATACCAATCCCCTCAACGGTGTCGGACACTTTATCCATACCTATATGGGCGACGGAGATCCGCTGCCGAGCTTTGAGGGCGAGCCTGAAAAGATAGAGATACCAAACGATATCGACACCTTCACCAACGACCTGTGGAACGCACTCAATGAGGATAACAAGGTCTCGCTGTTTGTAAGATTCATTGATATCCGTACCGGAAAAGCTACTACAAAGATCGTTAATAAGTATTCTAAATGATCCGGAGGTCAGAAATATGGCTACTGAACCTATCGCTTACAAAATGGGCGATCACGAAGCGTGGAGAGCAGAGTATAACGGTCACGAAATACTCATCGTCAACAAAAGCAGAACAAGGCTCGTTATCGACGGCACAGAGGTCGCAGTCCAGAAAGGCAGACTTCCTGTTGCAACAAAACTCAACCTCATCGGTACTATCCCCGACAGCGGAGAGCTTGTTATCGTAACTATGAACGGTAGTTTCAAAAACGAGTATAAGGGTATGCGTACCGAGGTACACGTCTATGTCGGAAAAGAGCTTGAAAGGGACTACGGCTTTGTCGATCCCGAAAGAAAATTCACCCACGTTGATGAGGTGATTCCTCTGCCCAAGCAGCCCAAGCAGAATAATAAAAAAGCTAAAACAAGCAGAAAAATCACTATCAGAAGAAAGAAAAAGAACAAGGATTAAAAAGTACAAATAATTGTACAGTAGAACAACAAAACGGGGTAAAAAAATGAAGCTCGTTTCAGCTTATCTGAACACAATAAAGAAAAATCCCGGAGCACATATCATCTTCACGCTGTGTGCCAGTGCGGCAGTGACTGCAAGAATAGTCCTGCTGCTTATGAACTTTGTCAGCGTGAACGTGTTTGAGCTTGCGGTGTATATTTTCTGTCCCTTTGCGACCCTGTCACTTTTCTGGCTGACGTGTACCTCACCCGTCAGATCACCGCTGTGGCTGTACCGTGTTATCGGTATCTACTATTTTGTCAGCAAAGGCTATGACAGCTCAGTGTCTTATATCTGCTCCGAACCGTATTATTCACACAGACTGTGGAAATGGGCGTGGATCTGGATAAAACCGATGCTTGTCTGTGCAGGGCTGCTTTTGCTTCATCGGATACTCACCTACCTTGCAGAAAAAAAGCACTTGCGTGTGTTCAGAATCTATCGTGTGCTGCTGATGTCGCTTCAACCGTTGTTCAGAACTGACCGCAGCGAGCAAAAGCTCAGCATCTTCAGAAGGATCGCACTCGGCTTTGGCTGTATCCTCATGTCCGTTTCAGCAGTAATGCTCACCGCAACTGCGTTTTTGCACCTGCATTTCCCAAGTATGGATATTGAAGCGATAATGTTCACCATCGCCTACGCCAATGACGGCTATACTCCCGAAATGGCAAGAAAGCTCATGCTTTACGCTATCGCCGCAGTCGCCGCTGCAATAGTTTTAAGTGAACGGCTCGTGAGAATGTCCCGTGCAAAAAAACTCACTTTCATATATCCCGCAAAAAAAACGAGCATCGCCGCAAACGCAAAGTATACAAGACTTGCCGTGTGGATAATCATTCCCGTGTTTTCTACCACAGCACTTTTTCTTGAAACAGATACATTTTCTTATATTAATAACCGTATGCATACCTCGACTATCTATGAACAGCATTATGTCGAGCCTACAGCGGACAGGGTGAAATTCCCCGAAAAGAAGAAAAATCTCATCTACATATATCTCGAATCGTTTGAAAATACATATTCAACGAACGAAAACGGCGGACTTCAGGTTCAGGATATGATGCCCCAGCTCACCGAGCTTGCAAAGAAAAATCTCAATTTTTCTCATAACGATAAGCTCGGCGGCTCGATAGTCAGAGCGCCCAGCATCGCCTATACCATGGGTGCGACCATCGCAATGACATCAGGCGTGATGCTGATGACGCCCCTTGGCAGAATGCGAAACGATATGGGCTCGCTAAACAGTTTCCTGCCCTCCCTTCGCAGACTTGAAGACGTCCTGCACGACAACGGCTATACCCAGCTGTTCATCGAAGGCTCGGACTCAAATTTCGCAGCCTATAACAGCTATGTCGGAAGGTACGAAAACAGCACTATCTTCGACCTCAACACCGCACGAAACGAAGGGCTTATCCCAAAGGATTACTATCAGATGTGGGGCTTTGAGGACAGAAAAATGTTTGAGTATTCAAAGCTGCAGATAGATAAGCTTGCCTCTGACAGCCAGCCATTTGCAGTAACAATGTATACCATGGATACCCATAGCTTTGAGGAAGGCTACCGCTGTCCGCTTTGTGACAAAAGTATCACCAATAACTTTGCCGCCGCAGTCAACTGTACCTCACGGCAGGTCGGGGACTTTATCAGCTGGCTCAGTACAAAGCCTTACTATGACGATACCGTTGTTATAATCACAGGCGACCATATCGCCGAGCACGTCCCCGAGGGCATCGACCTCATCGAGGAGGGCTACGAACGCTCACCCTACAACTGCTTTATCAATGCTTCAAAAACACCGTCCAACCCCAAAAACCGTGTCTTCTCCCCTATGGATATGTTCCCCACAACGCTTTCGGCACTGGGTGTGCAGATAAAGGGCAATCGGCTCGGACTTGGCACAGACCTTTTCTCCGATACTCCGACGCTTGCCGAGGAATTGGGCAGAGAAAGCTTCACCGAACAGATACAACAGAATTCCGACTACTTCAATAAAGAATTCTGGAAGAAAAGCGAGGACGAATAATAATGAGCAAAGCACTTAAAAGAACACTCATCATCGTGTGCTGTACCGTCAGTGCGGCGCTTATCCTGCTCGCACTGATCTATTTCAAGATCATTCACCTCAATTCTCTTTTTGTCGGGAAAAATGATGTTAAAGGCGTTGACGTTTCAAGCTATCAGGGCGAGATAAACTGGCAAAGGCTTGCCTCTCAGGGAATAACATTTGCCTATATCAAAGCTACCGAGGGCAGCAGTCAGGTCGATGAAAGGTTTGAATATAACTTTGAAAACGTTTCGCAGACCGGACTTGTCTATGGCGCCTACCACTTTTTCAGCTTCGACAGCGGCGGCGAGCAGCAGGCAAAGCATTTTATAGCCACCGTCCCAAAACGTGAGGGAATGCTTGCGCCCGTAATAGATATCGAGTATTACGGCGACTACGCCGACCACCCAAAGGATAAAGACGAGGTCGTCATGCAGGCAAAACAAATGGCTGATATTCTTGAACAGCACTACGGCATAAAGCCTGTTATTTATACCACAGGCAGCTGCTATGACAGATATGTGCGAAGCAGCTCACTTGAAAAATATCCGCTGTGGATAAGAAACGTTTACTTCAGGCCTCTGTTTGCAGGCAAGCCGGTTTTCTGGCAGTATGCCGATGACAAAAAGCTTGAAGGCTATAATGGCGAAGAGGAGCACATCGATATGAATGTGTTCTTTGGAGATAAAGAAAAACTCAAGGACTATACTATCAAATAAACGGAGGTAATCAGAAATGGCAAACGAAATGCTTTTAAAGTACGGCTGCAATCCTAATCAGAAGCCGTCAAAGGTCTTTATGCATGACGGCAGTGACCTGCCTATCACAGTTCTCAACGGTAAACCCGGCTACATCAATCTGCTTGATGCGTTCAACGGCTGGCAGCTTGTAAAGGAGCTGAAAAAAGCAACAGGCTTTTGTGCCGCAACTTCATTCAAGCACGTTTCACCCGCAGGTGCTGCTATCGGTACTCCCCTTACGGATACAGAAAAGAAGATCTACTTTGTAGACGACCTGGGCGAGCTTACACCAATGGCTTGTGCCTATGCAAAGGCAAGAGGAGCTGACAGAATGTCCTCCTACGGCGACTTCATCGCGCTGTCTGATGAGTGCGATGCCTGCACTGCAACACTCATCAAGCGTGAAGTGTCTGACGGTATCATCGCACCAAGCTATACGCCGGAGGCTCTTGAAATACTCAAATCAAAAAGAAAAGGCACATATAATATCGTGCAGATAGACGAAAGCTACGTTCCCGACCCGATCGAGAGAAAGCAGGTCTATGGCGTTACATTCGAGCAGGGCAGAAATGAGCTGAAGATCGACAACGATATGCTTGCAAATGTCGTTACCGATAACAAAAATATCCCCGACGACAAAAAGACCGACCTCGTCATCGCCCTCATCACCCTGAAGTATACCCAGTCAAATTCCGTGTGCTATGTAAAGAACGGACAGGCTATCGGTATCGGCGCCGGTCAGCAGTCAAGGATCCATTGCACCAGACTCGCAGGAAATAAGGCTGATATCTGGTGGCTCAGACAGCACCCGAAGGTACTCGGGCTCCAGTTCGTTGACGATATCAGAAGACCCGACAGAGATAATACTATTGATGTCTATATCTCCGATGAGCATGACGACGTCCTTGCCGACGGCGTATGGCAGACACTTTTCAAAGTTAAGCCGGAGGTACTCACCGATGCCGAGAAAAAAGAATGGATCGCTAAGAATACCGATGTCTGCCTCGGCTCAGATGCATTCTTCCCATTTGGCGACAACATCGAAAGAGCTAAGAAATCAGGCGTTGCCTATATCGCAGAGCCGGGCGGATCTATCCGTGATGACCACGTTATAATGACCTGCAACAAGTACAATATCGCTATGGCGTTTACGGGAATCAGATTGTTCCATCACTGATCTATGGAGGATAAAAATATGGATATACTCGTTGTTGGCGGCGGCGGCCGTGAACACGCAATCATTATGAAACTCGCTGAGTCTAAGAAAGTCGGCAAGCTCTACTGCACACCCGGAAACGGCGGAATTTCAAAGTACGCTGAGTGTTTTGACGTTGCCGCTACCGATATCGACGGCGTAGTCGCACTTGCAAAAAAGCTCAGAGTCGATATGGTAGCCGTTGCTCCGGACGACCCGCTCGTTCTTGGAATGGTAGATGCTTTGCAGGCTGAAGGGTTCAAAACCTTCGGACCTAAGAAAAATGCTGCAATAATCGAGGGCAGCAAGGTCTTTTCAAAAGAGCTCATGAAAAAGTATAATATCCCGACCGCACAGTATGAGGTCTTTGATAACAGCGAACAGGCTATCGCCTACGTTAAAAAGCAGAACTCCTACCCCGCTGTTATAAAAGCCGACGGACTTGCACTCGGCAAAGGCGTTATCATCGCTCAGAATGAGCAGGAAGCAGTTGAAGCTATCAAGTCAATGATAGATGACCTGAAGTTCGGCAAAAGCAGCTCAACTATCGTCGTCGAGGAGTTCCTTACCGGCCCGGAAGTCTCGGTGCTTTCTTTCACCGACGGAAAGACCATCGTTCCGATGATCTCCTCAATGGACCATAAAAGAGCGCTTGACTGCGACCTCGGACTCAATACCGGCGGAATGGGTACAGTTGCACCGAATCCGTACTATACCGATGAGATCGCTAAGGAGTGTATGGAAAAAATATTCCTGCCCACTATCAACGCAATGAATGCAGAAGGCCGTACCTTTGAAGGCTGCCTGTATTTCGGACTTATGCTCACACCAAAAGGACCAAAGGTGATCGAGTATAACTGCCGCTTCGGCGATCCCGAAACTCAGGTCGTCCTGCCAATGCTCGACGGCGACCTCTGCGAGATATTTGAAGCGATCTATGAGCATAGGCTCAGTGACGTTGATATCAACTGGAAGCAAGGCTATTGTACCTGTGTCGTAATGGCAAGCGGCGGCTACCCCACAAGCTATGAAAAAGGTTTTGAAATAAAAGGACTTGACAACAATGGTCAGGTTCAAGGGGCTTTCGTTTACCACGCAGGAACAAAACTCGTTGACGGCAAGTTCACCAATAACGGAGGACGTGTCCTCGGCGTCACCTGTACCGCTGTAACATTGCAGGGTGCACTTGATAAAAGCTATGAGGCAGTCAAGAAGATAGATTGGAAAGATGTCCATTACCGTAACGATATCGGTCAGCGTGCACTTAAAGCACTTGAGAATAATGACCCGCTCAACCTCGAGTATAAAGAGGATATGGAGGAGTATATCGAATCAAATGGCGTCTATCTCAGACAGTAATAAATCAGGGGGATCCTTCCGCTGAAGGATCCCCCTGTTATTTTCATCTTTGCATTTACAATAAGCTAAATCAGAATTTAGCCGCCGCTGCGGCGCGCAATTCCCTCGCCCTCAATTTTGGGAGAAATGTTGCTTTGTCTGGCTCGGGGCTAAATTTCTTTGGAGTTGTAAATTTAAACTATTACTATCAAATATGGGTATGTGTCCGAAGGGGTTAGGGGGCGACCGGAAAGCCCCCTAAAGAGGCTATATTAAATAAGCTCAGGTTCAACGCTCGAATGTCAAGCCATAATGGCTTGAGAAAAAAGAGTTCTACACAGGGCAAGGGGCAGCCCTCTCTTGCAGGGCATGCCCCTCTTTCAAAACAGTCCACAGGACTGTTTTGAAATTCACCCTATGCTGAGCGTTTGACGTTCGGGG
>CADAHS010000006.1 GCA_902787825.1 uncultured Ruminococcus sp.
TACTTATTTATCATCACGCAAGTTTCGTATCTCTGAGCGCCGTTTAATCTCTTGACATTTTTCTTTGGCAATGCCTTCTTTATGCTGTTTTCTATCGCTTTCGGAACAGCTACCGTTCCGCCCACAATGTAGACGTTCTTAACGCTGCCCTTTACCTTGTTGAGGTAAGCGAGAATGTTGCTGTCAAGTGTCTTTTTGCTTGGATCAACGTACAGTATCGGTGCACCCTTAAGAGCTGCGACAGGTGAAATAGAAAGTGCGTCTGCGAATGCTTTGTTTGTTGTGAAGAACACGTCGGTCGGAGCTTTTTTAGTTTTCTTCTGGAGCTCTTCAGCGACTCTCTTCGATGTCTCAAAGCAGTTACTGCCGTTGATGATTTGAGTGCTGTACTTATTCTTCAAAGAGTTTATTGTTCCGCTCTTCAAAGCGTTGTTCGTGTTTACGATGATAACTTTCTTTGCCTTCAAGCGAGCAAGCTCTGCTTCTGTCTGCTTGGTAACAATGTTCGGGTTCGCAAGCAGCAGAGGTGCGTTGTACGCCTTTGCGAGCGGCACTGCGATGAGTGCGTCCTGGAAGGTCATTGCGTCTGCAATGATTACCGTGTCAGACGTTGTCTTGTGGCTTGCCTTGGAGAGCAGTGCTGCCGTGTCGTAGCGGTTTGCACCTGCGAAACGGGTCTGATTAGGCAATTTAATCTCAACAAACTTGAAACTGTTGTCCTTAGCATATTTCTGTGCGGCTGTGCCTTTATAACCATTAATCGTAAAGCCGTCGACTTTTCCGAATTGAAATGAATCGTTATAATAATAATGCCCAAAAGCCTCTTTGCCAATGCTTGTAACGCTGTCAGGGATAGTTACGCTTGTAAGGCTGAAGCAGTTATAAAACGCCTGTTCGCCAATGCTTTTAACGCTATCAGGGATATAAACGCTTGTAAGGCTTTTGCAGTCATCAAACGTGCGATCTCCAATGCTTGTAACTCCGTTTTGTATAGTTACGCTTTTAAGGCTTGTGCAGTAAGTAAACGCCTCATTACCGATACTTGTATCGCTGCCCGCAATAGTTACGCTCGGAAGGCTTTTGCAGCTCCTGAACGCATAATTGCCAATGCTCTTTACGCTGCTCGGGATAGTTACACTTGTAAGTTCCATGCAGGCTTCAAATGCCTCTTCACCAATGCTATTAACACCTTTTTGCATAGTTACGCTTATAAGGCTTGCGCATCTATAAAACGCAGATTTGCCAATGCTTTTAACGCTGCCCGGGATAGTTACGCTTTTAAGGTTTAAGCAGTTGGAAAATGCCTCGTCGCCAATGCTTGTAACACCGCCTGGGATAGTTACTTTTGTAAGGCTTCCACATTGGGCGAACGCTTTTTTGCCAATGCTTGTAACTCCTTTTTGTATAGTTACGCTTTTAAGGTTTGTACAGCGCCAAAACGCCTCAGTGCCAATGGTTTTAACGCTGCTTGGGATAGTTACACTTGTAAGGCTTGTGCAGTTTTCAAACGTATAATCGCCAATGCTTTTAATGCTGCTCGGGATAGTTACTTTTGTAAGGTTTTCGCAGTTATTAAACGCACTCCAACCAATGCTTGTAACGCTGTTTGGGATAGTTACGCCTGTTAGGTTTTTGCAGCCCGAAAAAGCACCACTGCCAACGCTTTTAACGCTGCTGGGGATCGTAACATTGCCTTTTGTTGCACTTGCGTCGATAAGTATCCCGTTCACAACTACCAGTGGATTTTTCTTTCGCTGGATCTCAAGCCATTTTGTTCCCCAAAACGCCCAAGCACTGATGCTTGTAACGCTTTTAGGGATAGTTACGCTTTTAAGGTTTGTGCACTCGGCAAACGCATTAATTCCAATGTTTGTAACACTGCTTGGGATATTTACTTTTGTAAGGCTTTTGCATTTATAAAACACATAATCGCCAATGCTTTTAATGCTGCTCGGGAACGTTATGCTTGAAAGGCTTACACAGTGTTTAAACGCATTACTGCCAATATTTGTAACACCTTTTGGTATATTTACTTTTGCAAGGCTTGAGCAGTCATAAAACGCAAATTCGCCAATGCTTGTAACGGTGTTTGGGATAGTTACGCTTGTAATGCTATAGCATTCATGAAACGCAAATTCGCCAATGCTTGTAACGCCTGACTTTATTACAACAGATTTAATACCTTTCCCAGCGAAAGGACGGCTAAAGAAACCATAATCCTCCATATCTCCTGTTCCTCTGATCGTCAGCACGCCGTTTTCAACTGACCAATAGACATCCTCACCGCACATACCCGAGGTTGCGGTGCTCGCTGCACTTGCGGTTATACTTGCACTCTCGCTGAATACGCCCTCAGGCAGTGCCGCAGCCGAGCCGAACGCCAAAGCAAGCGACAATGTAATGCTCAACAATCTTTTCCTTATCATACTCACAACTCCTTTGATTAAATGTATTACCATTTTTTGTTGTTCCAACTTAACTATACCACAATTCGTTGAAAAATTAAAGTGCATTTCTAAAAATTGTATACCTGCACAAATTTCCCGTTCATATTTTGGCATAAAAAAGCTTCCCCCATCTTCTGACGGGGGAAAGCCTGTTGATTATCTGTTGTTCAAAGCAGCGATAGATTCGTTTATCTTCGCCATTTTCTCTTCTGCCTTTGCAAGCTTAGCCTTTTCAGCCTCTATCAGCTGAGCCGGAGCCTTTGCGATAAAGCCCTGATTGCTGAGCTTCTTGCTGAGAAAGTCGATGTCCTTTTGCACCTTTTGCTTGTCCTTGTTCAGTCGAGCCGTTTCCTTTTCAACATCAATGATGTCCGAAAGCGGAATAAAGAATCTCGCACAGTCCGTTACCACCGTAACGCAGTCCTTCTCATCGACCTTGTCCGAAATATGCACCTCGCTTGCGTAACCAAGCCTTTCAAAGAACATCTCGCCCTTTGCAAATATATCTGCCTGCTGAGTCTCAATGAACAGCTTAGCCTTCTTTGACGGCGGAACGTTCATCTCACCACGGCAGTTTCTTATAGCCTTGATACCAGCTATTATTTTTTCAAATGCCGACTCGTCACTTTCAAAAGTAAGCTTCTCATCATAAGCAGGGAAGTCCTGTACCATTATAGCCGAACCGTCGTTTACAAGCGCCTGCCATATCTCCTCTGTGATAAACGGCATGAACGGGTGCAGCAGTTTCAGCATACCCTTCATCACCCATACAAGCACCGTCTGAGCAGTCTTTTCGGTCTCACCGCCGGCAGCGATACGAGGCTTTGTCAGCTCGATGTACCAGTCGCAGTAAACGTCCCAGATAAAGTCGTAAAGCTTCTGTACCGCAACGCCGAGCTCGAACTTGCCGAGGTTTTCGTTTATCTCCTTTGCAAGCGTGTTGAACTTGGAAACGATCCACTTGTCCTCTACGTTCAGCTCTTTAGGAAGCTCGCTTGCCTTAAAGTCATCGGGCAGGTTCATCATAATGAATCTTGCAGCGTTCCAGATCTTGTTTGCAAAGTTTCTTGAAGCCTTTACCTTGTCCTCAATGAAACGCATATCGTTTCCGGGGGAGTTGCCTGTTGCCAGCATGAATCTCAGTGCATCTGCACCGTACTGATCTATGATCTCCAGCGGATCAATGCCGTTCCCGAGAGATTTTGACATCTTTCTGCCCTGCGCATCTCTTACCAGACCATGTATAAGCACAGTGCTGAACGGCTTTTGATGCATATGCTCCATTCCCGCAACGATCATTCTTGATACCCAGAACGTGATTATGTCATATCCCGTAACGAGCGTGTCCGTCGGATAGTAGTATTTCAGCTCCTCTGTCTGATCGGGCCAGCCCAGTGTCGAGAACGGCCACAATGCCGACGAGAACCATGTGTCCAGCGTATCAGGATCCTGCCTCATCGGCTTTCCGCACTTGGGGCAAACTGCACTGTCCTCTTTTGTTACGACCATCTCACTGCAGTCGTCACAGTAAAATGCAGGTATCTGATGTCCCCACCAAAGCTGACGGGAAACGCACCAGTCACGAATGTCCTCCATCCAGTGGAAATAGTTCTTGTCAAATCTCGGTGGGATAAACTTTGTCTCACCGCTTCTTACAGCCTCTATCGCAGGCTTTGCAAGCTCCTTCATCTTAACGAACCATTGAAGCGATACCCTCGGTTCAACCGTTGTTCCGCAGCGGTAGCAGGTGCCGACGTTGTGCTCGTGTTCCTCTGTCTTGACAAGAAATCCGCCCTTTTCAAGATCCTCTACGATCTTCTTTCTTGCGTCGTATCTGTCCATTCCGGCATAAGCAGGGTAGTCGTCCACTATCTTGGCGTCCTCGGTGAGTACATTTATGATCGGCAGATTGTGTCTTGCACCGACCTCAAAGTCATTCGGGTCGTGCGCAGGGGTGATCTTTACAACACCCGTTCCGAATTCCATATCAACATAGCTGTCCGCAACAACAGGTATCTCTCTGTTCACCAGCGGCAAAAGCACCGTCTTTCCGACGATGTCCTTGTACCTCTCGTCCTTGGGGTTGACAGCGATAGCCGTATCACCCAGCAAAGTCTCAGGTCTTGTCGTTGCAAGCTCCACATATCCGCTGCCATCGGTCAAAGGATATCTCAGATGCCAGAAATGACCTGCCTGATCCTCGTATTCAACCTCAGCATTTGAGATAGATGTCTTGCAGTGCGGACACCAGTTTATTATCCTCTCACCACGGTAGATGTATCCTTTTTCATAGTACTTGACAAATACTTCTTTGACAGCTCTTGTGCAGCCCTCGTCCATCGTGAAGCGTTCCCTTGACCAGTCGCAGGAAGAGCCTATCTTCTTGAGCTGTGAAACTATTCGTCCGCCGTATTGCTTTTTCCATTCCCAGGCACGCTCAAGAAAGCCATCTCTGCCGATGTCGTCTTTGGAAACACCTTCTTTGCGCATCTGCTCAACGATCTTTGCCTCGGTTGCGATCGAAGCATGATCTGTTCCGGGTACCCATAATGTGCTGTATCCGCTCATTCTCTTCCAACGTATGAGAATATCCTGCAATGTGTTGTCCAGAGCATGACCCATGTGCAGCTGTCCCGTGATGTTCGGCGGCGGCATCACTATGCAGTAAGGCTCCTTTTTAGGATCAGGCTCAGCTTTGAAATAATCTCCGTCAAGCCAGAACTTGTATATCTTGTCCTCAACCTGTGAAGGCTCGTATACCTTGTTAAGCTCTTTTTTCATCTTCACTTGTCCTTTCCTGATTACTTAATAATATAAACATTATATATTATTACACTTTTACACACCGATGTCAAGTGCAAGATTGTTAAAAAAACAACGTCAGAAGGCATATTTCAGTCCGACTTGTGCAAAATGAACATAATGGGCAGCAGGCAATTTTAAAATTTGTCAAAAAAATGTGCCGCACCCCCTTGACAAATCGGGAAAAAAGGTTTAAAATGTACTTAGCACTCAAAGAGTAAGAGTGCTAACACTTAAAACTAACGATTGCTAACTCAGGGGCGCAGGTGAGATAATGGACGACAGAAAGCTAAAAATACTCACAGCCGTTGTTGATGAGTATATACTTACCGGAGAGCCGGTCGGCTCAAAGGCAATTATGAAGCACGTCAATGCATCTTCCGCAACAATAAGAAACGAAATGGCGGAGCTTGAGAAGCAGGGCTATCTCGAACAGCCTCACACTTCAGCCGGACGTGTACCGACATATAATGGGTACAGACTTTATGTTGACAGACTTGTCCGTTCTGATCCTTTGAGCGCAGATGAGAAAAAAGAGCTTGATGAGATGCTTGACAGCGACTTTGTTTCGGAGGATGACCTTGTGGAAAGTGCATCACTTGCGTTGTCAAAGCTTACCAAGTGTGCGACCGTAGTTGCTGATTCTACCCCGAAGTTTTCCATGATCTCAAAAGTCGAGGTCATACCGACAGGCAAGCGTATGTACGTTATCCTTATGGTAACCTCCAGCGGTACTATAAAGAATAAGGCGTTCAGACTTGAATTTGACCTTGATAATGAACAGCTTGAATTTTTCAATAATTTCGTCAGAGAAAATCTTGACGGACTTCCGCTGAGCGAGCTATCCGATGAATATGTCGATAAAATGGTCGCTGCAATGGGAGCTTATATGATGACACTTTCGCCTATTTTCAGCGAGGTCATCAAAATGACCAAGGAGATACGTTCTCAGGACGTTAAGGTCAAAGGACATAAAAATCTGCTGACCTGTAAGGACTTCAACCAGAACGAGATCATTTCGTTCCTTGACGACGATACCCAGCAGATCTCTAAGTTCATCGACGATACGTTCTCTGATCTGCACGTTATGTTCTCTGATGAACGTGACGGCTTTGTGATCCATAATTCGTCAGTCATCACAGCGCCGTATAAGAAAAACGGAAAGAATGCAGGCTCGCTCGGACTTATCGGACCGATGCGGCTTGACTATAAAAAATTCATACCTTACCTTGAATACTTCACCGACAGGATATCTCAGATGCTTACCGAGCACAGCGAGAGTTCCGATGAGACAGATATAAAGGATAAGCAGTAGAAGAAAGGAAGGCGACCTGATTTGAGTAAGGATAAAAAGAATAAACAGGAGCTTGAAGAGCAGACACAAGCTCAGGAGCTCGAAACAGAAGAGGTGAGTGAGCAGCAAACCGAAGTTCAGACAGAAAATGAACAGCCCGGTGATGAGCAGACCGCTGAACAGACCGATGAGCAGCAAAAGCAGACCGAGCCCACCGAGGAGGAAAAGCTCAGAAAAGAGCTTGATGAAGCAAAGGATAAGTACCTTAGATTAATGGCTGAATATGATAATTTCAGAAAGCGTTCGGCAAAGGAAAGACTTGAGCTTTCAGCAACCGTAAAAGGAAATACGATAGGCGAGATACTCCCCGTGTTTGATAACTTTGAAAGAGCGCTTGCAGCCGAGACTGAGGATACAAATTATAAAGCCGGCGTTGAAATGATATTCAAACAGTTCGGCGATATGCTTTCAAAGCTTGGCGTTGAGATCATCGACCCGATAGGGCAGACCTTTGACCCCAATATCGCTAATGCAGTCAACCAGATAGAGGACGAGAACTACGGCGAGAATGAGGTCGCACAGGTATTCCAGAAAGGGTATAAGATCGGCGATAAAGTGATAAGATATGCTATGGTAGTCGTAGCAAATCCATAAATCAAGTTTTAAATTAAGTTTATATAAGGAAAGGAAGAATGACTTATGGCAAAAATAATCGGTATCGACCTTGGTACAACTAACTCATGCGTAGCAGTTATGGAGGGCGGCGAAGCTGTCGTTATCCCTAACAGCGAAGGCGCAAGAACAACACCGTCAGTAGTCGGCGTTTCAAAAAATGGTGACAGGCTTGTCGGACAGGTCGCAAAAAGACAGGCAGTAACAAATTTCGACAACACAGTGATCTCTATCAAGAGACATATGGGAAGCGACTTCAAGGCTAAAATGGGCGGCAAGGAGTATACTCCTCAGGAGATCTCTGCGATGATCCTGCAAAAGCTCAAAGCTGATGCAGAAGCATACCTCGGAGAAAAGGTAACAGAGGCTGTTATCACTGTTCCTGCTTATTTCACCGACTCACAGAGACAGGCTACAAAGGACGCAGGACAGATCGCAGGTCTGAATGTAAGGAGGATCATCAACGAGCCTACCGCAGCAGCACTTTCTTATGGCATAGATAAGGAAGAGGATCAGAAGGTCATGGTTTACGACCTCGGCGGCGGTACATTCGATGTGTCTATCATTGAAATGGGCGACGGAGTAACAGAGGTGCTTGCTACCGCAGGTAATAACAGACTCGGCGGCGATGACTTTGACCAGAGGATAATCGACTGGATGATAAAGGAGTTCAAGGCAGCTGAAGGCGTTGACCTCTCAAATGATAAAATGGCAATGCAAAGGCTTAAAGAAGCTGCTGAAAAGGCAAAGATCGAACTGTCTTCAACACCAAACTCTACGATCTCTCTGCCGTTCATCACAGCAGATGCAACAGGTCCTAAGCACCTCGAACTGACACTTACTCAGGCTAAGTTCAACGAAATGACCGCAGATCTTGTTGAAGCAACAATGGGACCTGTTCGTCAGGCACTCTCAGATTCGGGACTTTCAGCAAACGATCTTCAGAAAGTTCTCATGGTCGGCGGTTCTTCAAGAATCCCTGCCGTTCAGGAAGCTGTTAAGAAGTTCCTCGGCAAAGAACCGTTCAAGGGTATCAACCCTGATGAGTGTGTTGCACTCGGCGCTGCATATCAGGGCGGCGTGCTCGGCGGAGATGTTAAGGAAGGACTCCTTCTGCTTGACGTAACACCGCTGTCACTCGGACTTGAAACAATGGGCGGCGTATGCACAAAGCTCATAGAAAGAAATACAACTATCCCTACCAAAAAGTCGCAGATCTTCTCAACTGCAGCAGATAACCAGACAGCTGTTGAGATCAATGTCCTTCAGGGTGAGCGTGAGTTCGCTAAGGATAATAAGCAGCTTGGTATGTTCAAGCTTGACGGCATCGCTCCGGCACCCCGTGGAGTTCCTCAGATCGAGGTAACATTTGATATCGACGCAAACGGTATCGTTCACGTTTCTGCAAAGGACCTCGGCACCGGCAAGGAGCAGGATATCACGATCACATCTTCGACCAATATGTCCAAGGAGGATATCGACAAGGCTGTCAAGGAAGCAGAGGCTTTCGCTGCTGAGGACGCTAAGAAGAAGGAAGACGTCGATGCAAGAAACCAGGCAGATCAGATGTGCTTCCAGTGTGAAAAGGCACTTGGCGAGTTCGGCGATAAGGTAGATGCAGCCGATAAGAGCGACTGCGAAGCTAAGATCAACGCTTTGAAGGAAGCTCTCAAGGGCAGCGACATTGAAGCTATCAAGGCTAAGAATAAGGATCTTGAGGAGTGCTTCCAGAAGATAGCTACCAAGGTATATCAGCAGGCAGGTGCACAGTCTCAGGGTGCAGCAGGCGCACAGGGATTTGACCCTAATAATATGGGCAATATGGGCGGTGCAGCTCAGGGAAATTCAAATAACGGCGGAGACGACGTTATAGACGCTGATTTCAAGGACGCTGAATAATTGCTTGCATAAAAGATGCATCACCTCTGTCCGCATTTTCCGGGCAGAGGTAGTGCTGTATTAAAGACAAAATCGTAAGGAGTGTGCTCCCGAACTGGAGTGATGACATATGGCAGATAAAAGAGATTACTATGAAGTACTTGGCGTGTCCAAGAGCGCTTCGGAAGATGAGATAAAAAAAGCATTTCGTAAAATGGCAAAACAGTATCACCCTGACCTTCACCCGGGCGATAAGCAGGCTGAGGAGAAGTTCAAAGAGGTGAACGAAGCCTACGAGATCCTATCCAACCCTGATAAAAAAGCGAAATACGACCAGTTCGGCTTCGCAGGTGTTGATCCAAACTACGGTGCAGGTACAGCCGGTGCAGGCGGTTTTGGCGGCTTTGCGGATATGGGCGATATATTTGATTCGATCTTCGGCGGCTTTGGTTTCGGCGGCGCATCAAGATCCTCCTCAAATCCGAATGCTCCAAGACGTGGTTCGGATATCCGTGCAAGTATAAATATCGACTTTATGGAAGCCTGCAAAGGCAAGACCGTCAAGGTCAGGGTCAACAAGACCGTCCAGTGTGACGAGTGCCATGGAAGCGGTGCAGCTGCCGGCTCCGGCACAAAGACCTGTCCGGAGTGTAACGGTAAAGGTCAGAAGGTCATCTCGCAGCAGTCGCTTTTTGGAAGCGTAAGGCAGGTCGTTACCTGCGAAAGATGTAAAGGTAAGGGCAAAATTGTCGATACTCCTTGCCGTAAATGCGGCGGTCAGGGAATGGTCAAGAAGACATCTGAGGTCGAGGTCGATATCCCGGCAGGTATCGCCGACGGACAGATCGTCAGACTTGCAGGCGGCGGAAATGCAGGAGCCAACGGCGGTCCGGCAGGCGATCTTATGGTCAGTGTGAACGTCCGTCCCGACCCGATATTCGAGCGTGATGGATTTGATGTCTGGACAGAGATACCTATAACCTATACCCAGGCTGCGCTGGGTGATGAGATCACCATACCAACTGTTGACGGCAAGGTAACTTATACCGTGCCGGAAGGTACGCAGACAGGTACAGTTTTCCGCCTCAGAGGAAAGGGTATCCAGAAAATACGTTCAAATGCACATGGCGACCACTATGTAAGAGTTTCTATCGAAGTTCCGAGAAATCTTTCAAAGGAGCAGAAAAATATACTGAAGGACTTTGAAAAATCACTCAGTGAAAAGAACTACGCAAAAAGAAAAAGCTTCTTTGAAAAGCTCAAAAATAAGTTCTCGTAATATGGAATTTTGCCCGAAAGGTGATCGCCTTTCGGGTCTTGCTTTTATTTGAAGCAAAAAGAGCAGTAAACTTTTCATTTTGTGTGCCAAAAACAGGGGGAGTGAAATTGTGCAGGGTGCTGAAAAATGAACAAAATATTGACTGCAATGTGCTAAAGTGGTATACTGTTTTTTGAGAAAAATTGCTTATGCAGGGAATGGAGGAGTTTTAATGAGAAAAAGACTTTTGTCGGCAGCGCTGGCGGTTGCGATGCTTTTCGGTTCGGCGGCAACACTCCCGAAAAGCGCTGTTGTTGACAGCACGGGTATAAGTGCAAGTGCGGTAAATACGGCGACATCAGGCAAATGTGGTGAAAACATCAAATGGTCACTCAAAAACGGAGTGCTGACTATCATCGGAACTGGCGCAATGTATGATTATGAATATACTTGCTCGCCTTTTTATGAGCGAACTGATATAAAATCTGTTGTTATCCAACATGGTATAACAAGCATCGGCAGCTTTGCGTTTCAGAAGTGCATAGGCATTATCGTGACCATACCAGGCAGTGTCAAAAGAATTGGCGAAAATGCATTTTCCAATTGTGATAAATTATATATAAGGTGCAATAAGGATACAATTGCTGAAAAATACGCAAAAGACAATAAAATCGAGTACATGCTGGCTAGCGACTTTGAACTGGCCGTGTTCCGCCTTGCAGGCGCAAACCGCTATGATACTGCTTCCCATATTTCAAATAAAATGTATGAGGCCTCGAATACAGTCGTTGTTGCAACGGGTCTGACCTTCAACGACGCACTTGTTGCTGTCCCACTCGCAAAGGCATATAAAGCGCCTCTGCTGCTCGCAACAGAGAAGCACATCACAGCACAGACAGAGGCTGGACTCAAGAGACTCAAGGCTAAGAACGTCATAGTTGTCAGCACAAATGGTGCTATCGGAGCAAAGGCGAAAGCAGAGTTCAAGGCAGCAAAGTACAATATGACTTACATCGAAGGTAAGACTTGCTTCGAGACAGCTGCTAAGGTAGCAAAGGCATTGCAGACCAAGACCAAGAAAGCACCCGATACAATCTTCTTCGCAACCGATTCAGCTTTTGCCGATGCACTGTCTGCAAGCCCTGTTGCAGCGATAAAGAATGCACCAATAATGTACTTGAAGAACACTGGAAGCATCGACAAGGCAACAGCTGATTATCTCAAGTCTGTTAAGGGCAAAGTTAAAAATGCTTACATCATCGGCGGCGACGGAGTAATTTCCAACGCAATGATGAAGAACGTTGCCAACGCTCTCGGCTTGACCGTGAACAAAACCGTTCAGAGAGTTGCAGGCAAGAACCGTTACGAGACTTGTGTTGCAGTAAACAATAAGTTTGCCGGTCTGCTCACAGGTAAGGGGATCTGCGTTGCAAAGGGACTTGACTTCCCGGACGCACTTGCTGGCGGCGTGCTTGCGGCTAAGAACAGGATACCTTTGTTCCTTGCCGACGGCAAGAAGCTGCTCGACTGCCAGAATACCTATCTTAAAGGCAGAAAAGCTTCCAAGCTTTATGTTCTCGGCGGCAGGGTTGCAGTTCCCGACGAGCTTGTTAAGCTGATAGCAAAAGCAAGCGTATAAGTCAAATATCAACTCAAAAGGCGTGCAGAAATGTGCGCCTTTTTGCTTTACATTTTGTCGGTTATGTGGTAAACTGATTAAAACGGAAAGGAGAGTGCTGAAATGGGAACAGAGATCTTGCACAGCGGTGAACTCTATTTTCCGGGCGAAAAGGAGCTCGTTCAGTACCAGACAGCCTGCCTTGAAAAGCTTTATGATTTCAATGCTACCCGTCCCGGCGAAATGCAGAAGCGTCAGCAGATGCTAAAGGAAATGTTTGCCGAGATCGGTGAGGGCTGCTATATCGAACCGCCGTTTCATTCAAACTTCGGCGGCGCACATTGCCATTTCGGTAATTATGTCTTTGCAAACTTTAACCTTACCCTCGTTGACGATACTCATATCTATGTCGGTGACTATACAATGTTCGGCCCCAACGTTGTCGTTGCAAGTGCAGGACACCCCCTTTGCCCCGAGCTGAGAGAGGAAGGCTTGCAGTATAATTTCCCGGTTCATATCGGGAAAAATTGCTGGATAGGTGCCGGTGTTGTCATTGTTCCGGGAGTTACAATAGGAGATAACGTCGTCATCGGAGCAGGCAGCGTCGTCACAAAGGATATACCATCGGGAGTTCTTGCTTTTGGCAACCCTTGTAAGGTCCACCGTGAGATCGGAGCCAAGGACAGGGAATACTATTTCAAAGACAAAAGGATCCCTCAGCAGCTCAAAGAAAAATACGGTATTTAATTAAACAGCCATACAGAGATCAATCACTCTGTATGGCTTTTATCATATCTTTTCCGAAAGCTCAGCCCATTGATCCATCATATCTTCAAGACGGTTTCTTGCCTCGTCGAGCTGTGAGCATTTTTCGTTTATAACGCTGTAATCTGACGCTGTCTGCGGATCAGCGATCTGCGCTTCAAGCTTTTCTATCAGCTGTTCAGTGTCCTCGATCTCATTTTCAAGCTGTCTTATCCTCTCACGCCTTTTTGCGTCCTCAGCACGCTGCTGCTTTGAACGGTGCTGACGCTGCTTGTTTTGTGCATATTCCTCAGCCTGTTCAGCAAGTTTGCGCTCCTGCTGCTGTTGTGCAAGCTCCTGCTGCTGTGCAGTGACCGTCTGATAGTATGCGTCAAAATTGCCCTCGTAAGAGTTCACCTCGTCAGCTCTGACCTCGATGATCCTGTCAGCGACCTTGTTGAGCAGATACCTGTCGTGAGAAACAAGTATTATCGTTCCCCCGAACTGCGCAAGTGCATCTTCAAGCACCTCTTTTGTCTGCATATCAAGATGGTTTGTCGGTTCGTCAAGTATCAGAACGTTTCCACGGTTCAGAGCCATGATTGCAAAATAAAGCTTTGCTCTTTCACCGCCTGAAATGACCGAAACAGGCTTGAAAACGTCCTCACCCTTTATCAGTACAGACCCCAGTACGCTCCTTGCTTGCTGATCTGAAAGCCTTGGATTTTTCCTCTGTACCTCGCCTATGACCGTGTTGTGCCTGTCAAGTGCCGTGTGCTCCTGATCAAAATAGGATATCCGTATATTGTTTCCCCATATTATGTTGCCGCTGTCGTGAGGGATAAGTCCCTGTATCAGCTTCAGTATCGAGGATTTCCCTATACCGTTTGCGCCGATGATACCAACGTGTTCACCACGCCTGACGTGCATATCAAGGCTTTTTATAAGCACCCTCTTTTTGTCGCCTTCACCCACAGCCAGCGGACACCCTATGACCCTGACAATATCCTTTGTCGGTTCTATGTCATATCCAAGCTGTATCTTCGGCGGCTTTTCAAACATCTGAGGCTTGTCCACACGCTCGATCCTGTCAAGCATATGCTGCCTCGACTTTGCCATTTTTGCGGTCGAAGCTCTCACTTTGTTGCGGGCAATGTAATCCTCTAACCTGGCGATCTCTTTCTGCTGAGCCTCAAATTCCTTCAGCTGGCGTTCATCACGCATTTTACGCTGTATCAGATATGCGCTGTAATCACCCTTGTAGCTGTAGATCCGTCCCTGTTGTATCTCGCAGATCCTTGTGCATACCTTGTTGATGAAATATCTGTCATGCGAAACGACCAGAAGCGAGCCTTTGTAGCCTTTCAGATGCTCCTCCAGCCACATCAGCGTCTCAAAATCAAGGTGGTTCGTCGGCTCGTCAAGTATCAGAAGATCAGGCTGTTCAAGCAGCAGCTTCGCAAGTGCGAGCCTCGTTTTTTCACCGCCTGAAAGAGTAGCGACCACCTGCGATGTGTCAGTGTTTGCAAAGCCCATTCCGTTGAGTACCTGCCTTATGCGAACGTCCATGCGATAGCCGTCACGGGCCTCAAAAAATGCGCTCAGCTCCGAGTATTCATGGCTTATCCTTTCAAGCTGCTCACCCTCAGCACTTGCCATTTTTGCCGAAAGCTCCTTCATCTTGTCCCTGATACCGATAAGCTCTGAGAATGCGTCATTCATCTCCTGCATTATTGTGTTTTTTGAGTCAAGACCGCTGTTTTGCCGCAGATATCCTACCGTAGCATTTGAGCGTATGCTCACACTGCCCAGACCGTCCGGAGTCCTGTCAAATCCCTCAGAACCTGTAATTATGTTCAGAAGCGTCGTCTTTCCGCAGCCGTTTGACCCGATAAGCCCCACCGCTTCATGATCCTCGATAGTCAGATCAATGTCCCGAAGCAGCAGTTCACCGTTGAAGTATTTATATATGTTCTCAATGTTTGCAAGCATATTCTGTTCTCCGTCTGATAATTTCTTTATTATTGTCTATTATAAACTATATCGATCTTTTTTTCAATAGAATGTTTTTTAACGTTTAAGCAATATAAATCTGCGAAAATGTGCACAAGGTTATGCTGCTGATTCGCCTGAAACTTGTGCAACCATACGAAATGCAGTATAAAATTATTAATTTTGTTCAAAAGCAGTTGCGTTTTTCATAATAATTTGTTAAAATAAGACTAAATTAAGATACATTTGTGCTGCATATACTTTTAAGAAACGAGGTGAACGCTGTGAAGATATTCGGAAAGAATATATCCGCCGAAGGATCTGAGAAAAAGCTCCTTGGCTGCTGCGATGGTATCGTTGCAAGACTGAAAGATTCAAAAAATGATATAGTTTCCTCGGGTATCCTCGGTGAGGGCTTTGCCGTATATCCCTTGTTGAATGAGCATAATAATTCCACCGATCTTGCAGTTGATCTCAGCCAGCCCGACAGAGTCAGCGTCACTGAGATATCAAGTCCGGTCAGCGGACGTGTTCTTGATATATCATCAAAACCCGAAGCCGTGATCATCAAGACAGATGACGGTCTTAAAGTTCTTGTGAGCTTTTTTGATTTTGCGTCAAAATCTGTATATATCTCAGTCAGATGCGGCGACCTGGTAAAAGCAGGATCACAGATCGCTGATGTAAAGATAGATTCCGAAAACAGAGCAGTCTATGTTATAGTTGAAAACAGCGATCTGCTCAGTAAGTTTGAGGTAAATACCGGCAGAACATCTGATTTAAAAGTTGCTGCTGAGTATACACTTTGATTTTTAGCGTTCAATTTTACTTTTCCCCTATATGTCTCCGGTACATTTAGTGCCGGGGACTTTTTTGCTTGCATATCACTTGCGCCGAAAATTTTTTGTGAAAAAATAAAAAAAGTTTGTAAAACTATGTACATTTGCGTTTGAATGTGATATAATCATTGCAAGTATATCTGCACGATCAATGCAGTTTGCTATTTTACCTGAGAGGACGGGATGATAGGGTTGGAGCAGAAGCTTTCATTGTATGGATTCAACAATCTTACGAAAACTCTTAGCTTTAACATCTATGATGTATGCTATGCAAAAACAGAAAGAGAACAAAAGGGCTATATAGCTTATATCGACGAACAGTATAATTCCGAAAGACTAACAAAGATCCTTTGCGATGTCACGGAAATGATAGGAGCCAGAGTGCTCAATATATCCAAACAAGACTACGAACCGCAGGGTGCTTCGGTCAATGTTCTTATTGCCGAAAAAGCACTTGATGAGGATTGCATAGATCCGTCCTGCAATCAGGGCGTGCTTCCTGCTGCTAAACCGAGAACAGTTGCAGCTCACCTTGACAAAAGCCATGTGACCGTTCATACATTCCCCGAGTATCATCCCGATAACGCCATTTCGACCTTCAGAGTGGATATCGACGTTTCCACCTGCGGAATGATATCTCCGTTGAATGCGCTCAACTACCTTATCGGAAGCTTTGATTCGGACATTATAACAATAGACTACCGTGTCAGAGGCTTTACCAGAGATGTCCTTGGCAAGAAATTTTTTATCGACCATAAAATAACTTCAATACAGGACTATATCGACAAGGATACTCTCACACGTTATGATGCGATAGATGTCAATATGTATCAGTCAAACATCTTCCACACAAAACTGCTTATCAAAGATATCGAGCTTCAGAACTATCTTTTCAAGACCGATGCTCTGGAGCTTTCACCAAAACAGCGCCTTGATATAACCGATGCGCTTCGCAGAGAAATGATAGAGATATACAGCGGTATGAATATCTATTAGAGATAAGATGTAAGAGGTAAGATGTAAGAGATATAAGAGATAGAGATAAGAGATAAGATTAGAGGTAAGGGAATTGGAACTTACACAGAGCAATGCACCTATATATGAAGCGTTGACAAAGCATATGAAAAACCGTGTCGTCCGCCTTGACGTGCCGGGTCATAAGGGAGGAAGAATGAATAAGCCGCTGAGAGATTTTCTCGGCGAGCCCTGCCTGAGATGTGATGTCAATTCAATGAAGAACCTTGATAACCTCTGTCACCCGACAAGCGTTATCAGAGATGCGCAGGACCTTGCCGCACAGGCATTTGGTGCTCAGCACGCATTCTTTATCGTCAACGGTACCACAGCCGCAGTGCAGACAATGGTTTTTACGGCGTGTAAAGCAGGCGAAAAGATAATAATGCCACGCAACGTCCACAGAAGCGCTATAAATGCTCTCGTGGTATGCGGAGCTGTACCGGTTTATGTAAATCCCGGGACAAATAAAAAGCTTGGCATACCCTTGGGTATGTCCGTTGTGGACGTTGAAAAGGCGATAATAGAAAACCCCGATGCAAAAGCCGTGTTGGTGAATAACCCCACATACTACGGCATCTGCTCGGACATCAGGAGGATCGTTGAGATCGCTCATGCGCACGGTATGCTCGTGCTTGCTGACGAAGCTCACGGAACTCATTTTTATTTTGGAGAAAACCTTCCGACCAGTGCAATGGCTGCGGGTGCGGATATGGCAGCCGTGTCCATACACAAAACGGGCGGAAGCCTCACTCAGTCATCACTTCTGCTTTGCGGAAAGAATGTTTCCGACGGCTATGTGCGGCAGATAATAAACCTCACCCAGACTACAAGCGGCTCGTATCTGCTTATGGTCTCGCTTGATATGGCACGGCGCAACCTCGCACTCAACGGAAAGGAAATGTTTGCAAAAGCGTGTGATTATGTAAAGTACGCAAGCGGTGAGATAAACAAGATAGGCGGCTATTATGCCTTCGGACAGGATCTTGTCAACGGCAGCGACATCTTTGCCTTTGACAGCACCAAGCTCTCGGTACACACCAGAGCGATCGGTCTTGCAGGTGTCGAGGTCTACGACCTGCTTCGTGATGAGTACGATATACAGATCGAGTTTGGCGACATAGGAAATATCCTTGCAATAGTCTCCGCAGGCGACAGAGAGCTTGAAATTGAACGTTTTATCTCCGCACTCAGCGAGATTAAAAGGCTCTACCATAAAGACCCTGCAGGACTGTTCGACCACGAGTATATCGACCCGATCGTTAAGGTCACACCCCAGAAAGCCTTTTACAGCGAGAAAAAGGCTGTACCTGTCAAGGAAAGCTGCGGCAAGGTCTGCGCTGAGTTCGTAATGTGCTATCCGCCGGGAATACCGATTCTTGCCCCGGGCGAAATGATAACAAAAGAGATAATCGAGTATATAACCTACTGTAAGCAAAAAGGCTGCCTTATGACAGGCACAGAGGATCTTGAGATAAACTATATCAACGTCATTGACGAGTAGAACAAAGAGCAGCTTTGGGAGATAAAACAATGGATAATGATATGTTTGAGCAGGAAGATGAGCCGCTGGCGGAAGAGCGTAAAACAGGCTGCGGCTGCGGACTTGTGGCTGTTATTGTGATCGTTTTAATAATGTCTGTTCCTTTGCTAATTCATCTGATAGACAGCTGGCCGATAACAGTTGACAGTAAGAGCAATAATGGCTTAAAAGTTGAACTTCAAGCAATCGGAAGCCCTGTTTGGCCGTTCGGTCCGCAGGACGGGCGAGTTTGGCTTAAGCTTGGTTCGTTTAAAATATGCAGTGAGGATTTCGTGCTGCACAACGACGGCAAGGGTATGGACGAGTATAACTGGAAGGTCGATTGGAAAGAAGACAGCGTATTGATAACGATAATCGGAGAGGAACAGGCAGACGAGCATATTACCCTTTATTATGACGGAAAGACTGAAAGTGATAACTAAACAGTATTTTAGAACAATGATGCAATGAAAGGAGAACCTATTTTGGACTTGTGGTTTACCGAAAAGCACACCGATGATGTGAATTTCACGATAAAAGTTAAAAAGCAGCTGTACAGCGGCAAAAGCTACTACCAGCAGATAGACGTTTTTGACACCTACGAGTTCGGCAGAGTGCTTGTGCTTGACGGCTTTATAATGCTGACCGAAAAGGACGAGTACATCTATCACGAAATGGTCACTGCCGTGCCGATGGCGGTCAATCCCGACATAAAGAACGTGCTCGTTATCGGCGCAGGCGACGGCGGAACGATAAGAGAACTGACACGTTACAAGACCATTGAAAAGATAGATATGGTCGAGATCGACGAGCAGGTAGTTGAGGTCTGCAAGGAGTTCCTGCCTCAGACCGCCTGCAAATTTGACGATGAAAGGGTCAGCCTTTTCTTTGAGGACGGGCTAAAATTCGTCCGCCGCAAGGAGAATGAATATGACCTTATAATCGTTGATTCGACCGATCCCTTCGGTCCCGGCGAAGGGCTTTTCACAAAGGAGTTTTACGGCAACTGCTCAAAGGCACTTACCGAAAAGGGCATACTTATCAACCAGCACGAAAGCACCTACTACGATTCGTATGTGGATATGGTAAAGCGCACCCACAAGCGCATCAGCAGCGCTTTCCCCGTGTCAATGGTCTATCAGGCGCATATACCGACTTATCCTTCGGGACACTGGCTCTTCGGCTTTGCATCGAAAAATCTCCACCCCGTATATGATCTCAAAGCGCAGGAGTGGGAGAATTTCGGCTTAACTACGAAATACTATAACACCGAGCTTCACAAGGGCTGCTTTGCGCTGCCAAACTATGTAAAGGAGATACTTGCCGATGAATAAGAACGTGTTTACCTTTATCGGCTGCGACTGCGAATACGATGAAGCGAAGATCGTGCTTTTCGGTGCGCCGTTTGACTCAACTACATCCTTCCGCCCCGGCACACGCTTTGCGTCAAGTGCGATACGAAACGAGAGCTTTGGCATTGAGACCTTTTCGCCCTATCAGGATAAGGATCTGCTTGACTATAAGGTCTTTGACAGCGGCGATCTGGAGCTGCCGTTCGGCAGTCCCGAGCAGGCTTTAAAGGACATAGAGGACACAACAAGTCAGATACTTGACGATGGAAAGATACCGTTTATGATCGGCGGCGAGCATCTTGTAACGCTTGGCGAGTTCAGAGCGGTTGCGAAAAAGTACCCCGATGTGCATATCATTCACTTTGATGCACATTGCGACCTGAGAGACGATTACCTCGGCGTAAAGCTCTCACACGCCTGCGTGCTGAGAAGATGTCACGATATAGTCGGCGACGGACGCATCTTTCAGTTCGGTATCAGAAGCGGCGACAGGGACGAGTTTGAGTTTGCAAAAACGCACACCTGTCTGCACCGCTTTGACCTTGAAACGCTTGACGAGGCAGTTGAAAAGCTCAAAGATAAGCCCGTGTATTTTACGCTTGACCTTGACGTTCTCGATCCGTCCGAGTTCCCCGGAACAGGTACGCCTGAGGCGGGCGGCGTGAGCTTCAAAGAGCTGCACAAGGCGGTAATGACGCTTTCAAAGCTTAACATCGTCGGGCTTGATATGAACGAGCTTTCGCCTGTTTATGACCCGTCGGGCAGAAGCACAGCGCTTGCGTGCAAGCTGCTGCGGGAGATACTTCTTGCGATACTGTGAGGAGATGAACGTAAATGAAAGGCATTCTTACGGTGCTTGCAACTGATGCTGATTTGTCGGTCAAAGTTCCGTTTATTGTTAAAGCGTTATTTTTCTTTATAACTGCGTTACCATATATAGCACTCGTAGTATCTTTGCTCTGTATGATTGTTAGAAAATGGGCAGCTGCGGCGGGAATTGCAATATTTGGTTTTTCGTTCGCTGCTGCATATATGGGCATGGACTATTTCACAACTATCTTGCTGCTGGTATATTCTGTGCCTGTCTGCATAATTTCGGTTTTGTTCAGTTTAAGAAAAAAACGACTTGAGCCGCAGCAGGAAGAATCGAGTGAAAGCGTTATTGAAGAAAATGATAATGGTTATAAACTCGAAGATAAAAAAGATGACTGGGATTTCTTATGATGATATTTAATTAAACTGAAAGGAATGATAAGTAATGGGTAGAGCTTTAATTATTGGTGCCGGCGGAGTTGCAGGCGTGGTTATCCACAAGTGCTGCCAGAACAGCGAGGTTTTTGAGGAGATCTGCATCGCAAGCCGCACGAAATCCAAGTGTGATAAGTTCAAAGCAGAGCTGGAGGGCAAGACTAAAACTAAGATAACTACTGCACAGGTGGACGCTGACAACGTGCCCGAGCTGGTAGCGCTGATGAAAGAGTACAAGCCCGACATCTGCATAAATGTTGCACTGCCGTATCAGGATCTGCACATCATGGACGCTTGCCTTGAATGCAAGGTGGACTACGTTGACACAGCAAACTACGAGCCTGAGGACACGGCTAAGTTTGAGTATTCCTGGCAGTGGGCTTACAGAGAGCGCTTTGAAAAAGCAGGCATCACAGCACTGCTCGGTTCGGGCTTTGACCCCGGTGTTACGGGCGTTTTCTGCGCTTACGCTCAGAAGCACTACTTTGACGAGATAAACTACATCGACATTCTCGACTGCAACGGCGGAGATCACGGCTATCCGTTTGCGACTAATTTCAACCCCGAGATAAACATTCGTGAGGTCTCTGCTAAAGGCTCGTACATTCAGGACGGCAAGTGGGTCGAGACCGAGCCTATGGAGATCAAGAGAGTTTACAACTTTGACGAGGTCGGCGAAAAGGATATGTACCTGCTTCACCACGAGGAGCTTGAATCGCTGGCGCTCAATATTAAGGGCATCAAGCGCATAAGGTTCTTCATGACCTTCGGGCAGAGCTATCTGACGCACCTGAAATGCCTTGAAAACGTGGGTATGACATCTATCGAGCCTATCGACTTTGAGGGCAAGAAGATAGTTCCGCTCCAGTTCTTAAAGGCTGTCCTGCCCGACCCTGCAAGCCTTGGCCCGAGAACAAAGGGCAAGACCAATATCGGCTGTATCTGCCAGGGCAAGAAGGACGGCAAGGACGTTAAGTACTATGTATACAACGTCTGCGACCATCAGGAATGTTATAAGGAGGTCGGCTCGCAGGCTATCAGCTACACGACCGGCGTACCTGCAATGATCGGAGCTATGATGGTGATGACGGGCAAGTGGAAAAAGCCGGGCGTTTACAACATTGAGGAGTTTGATCCCGATCCGTTTATGGAGGCTCTTAACAAGTTGGGCTTGCCGTGGAAAGAGAACTTTGATCCCGTGCTCGTAGACTGACAGGTGAAAAAATGGCAAGAATAAGACGTAAAAACGGCAGAAGACGACTGCTTATAATGCTTGTGGTCGTACTTATGTTTGCATGGTATATCGCAGTCGGTATAATAATGTCGTATATGAATATATCAATGCTCCCGAAGATATTTGCATTGACACTGCCGTCGTTTTTTCTGGGTGTTGCGGTGACTCTTCTGGTGCTTGACATCAGATACGGCACACATCTTAATCGACGAAAAAAAAGAAAGGAAAACTGTGAAGACAATGTTAGTAATGATAGATGATGTTCAGTTTGAAAGCAAGGAAAAGTTCTTCAGCTATATCAGTAAAGCCCTTGGCTGCGAGAAAAATGAGATAAACAGCGCAGGAAAGCTGTTTGATGTTCTGTGTGAATTTGAGGACGATATCGAGGTCACTTTTTATGACAAGGACGAGATCCCCGAAGAGATGAAAAACTTCTCCGAGGAGATATTTGCCGCATTTTTAGATGCCAAAAACACTAATGACAAGCTAACAGTGTCTTTTGAAAAGACCAGCCTTTAGGAGCAGCTATGTTTGATATCCAACAAGTTAAAACGCCCTGTTATGTTATAAGTGAAAAGGCGCTTGAAAAAAATCTTTCTATCCTCGGCGGCGTGATGGAGCACACAGGCTGTAAGATATTGCTTGCTCAAAAAGCTTTTTCAAATTTCGCTGTTTACCCTCAGCTTTCAAAAGTCCTTTGCGGAACGACAGCAAGCGGGCTTTATGAAGCACGCCTTGGCAGGGAAGAGTTCGACGGTGAAGTGCACGTTTACAGCCCTGCATATACCGATGAGGATATGAGCGAGCTTGTGAAGATCGCAGACCATATTGTGTTCAACAGCTTTTCCCAGTGGAAAAAGCACCGTTATACAGTGAAAAACTGCGGCAGGGATATTTCCTGCGGTATCCGCTGCAATCCCGGTTATTCCGAGATCAAAACGGATATCTATAACCCCTGCTTTGCAAATTCAAGGCTCGGAACTACGCCGGAATGCTTTGAGGAAAGTGAGCTTGAAGGCATTGACGGTCTGCACTTTCATACCATGTGTGAACAGGGTTCTGATGTGCTTGAAAGAACGATACCTCATATCGAGGAAAAATTCGGTAAGTATCTTGCTCAGATGAAATGGATAAATCTTGGCGGCGGACACCACATCACCAAAGACGGATACGACCTTGAAAAGCTTGAAAAATGCGTGAAATACTTGCAGGATAAGTATGGTGTGCAGGTCTATCTTGAACCCGGCGAAGCAGTCGCACTCAACGCCGGCTGGCTTGTTACGACTGTGCTCGATACGCTTAAAAACGGTATGGATCTTGCAATAGTCGATACCTCAGCTGCCTGCCATATGCCCGATGTGCTTGAAATGCCATATCGTCCGTTCATCATCGGATCCGGTGAAGCAGGCGAAAAGGCATATACCTACCGCCTTGGCGGACCTACCTGCCTTGCCGGCGATATTATCGGTGACTATTCATTTGATAAACCGCTGAATGAGGGCGATAGGCTTGTGTTCACTGATATGGCTATCTATACGACTGTCAAGAATAATACCTTTAACGGAATGCCTCTGCCAAGCATCTACCTTGAAAAGCTTGACGGCACCCTTGCGCTTTTGCGTGAGTTCGGATATAACGATTTTAAACAAAGGCTGTAAAACATAAATTCCTTTCTGCGTCCTGCGGAGAGGAATTTTTAATAATCATTTGATCAATAGGAGGTATTCGGAATGAATGCACTTGTCGTCAACTGTTCACCTGTCAGGGACGGAGCGACTGCGGAGATCGTAAATCTGATCTCGCTTGAACTATCACAAAAATATCAAACCAAGCAGGTGTGTATCGACGATTATGACATCGCCTTTTGCAGGGGGTGCAGGAGCTGTCATGATACAGCAAAATGCTTTATGACCGATGGTGCGCAGCAGCTTATGGCAGAGTTTGAAAAAGCAGATTCGGTCGTCTGCGTTGCCCCTTCCTATTGGGCTGATGTCCCCGGGCAGTTCAAAGCTTTTATCGACCGCTGCACCCCTTACAGCAACACCCACGAGCCGCACGCAAGCCTTTCAAAAGGGAAAAAAGGCTATGCTGCTGTGCTTCGCACAGGACCCGGCATGAAAGAGTGTGAACGCATCATACAAACCATCGAGCACTTTTACGGACACCTTGATATACAGTGCTGCGGACATCTCGGGCTTTGCAGCATTGAAAACAGGCAAGCGGTTTTTTCCAGAGCTGACGAGCTGGAAGATTTTTGCAGGAAGATATAAAAAAACTGTGCCGCCGTAAATAGCAGCACAGTATAATATCATATATTTATTGCAGACAGTATTTCTTGACCTCTTTCATCACGCTGTTATCGTTGTTTGAACCTGTTATAAAATTTGCGACCTGCTTTACTGAGCTGTGTGCATTTGACATCGCAAAGCTATAATATGCGCAGTTTAGCATATCCACATCGTTGAGATAATCTCCGAAAGCCATGACCTCGTTGTATCCCACACCGAATCTGTTGCAGATGTTAGAAAGAGCCGTACCCTTGCTTACACCTTTGTTCATCAGGTCTATCCAGTTGCTGCCGGATAAAAGTACATTGCATGAATCGGCAAATCTGTCACCAAGCGACTCGTATTCAGCGGTCGTAAATCCGCTTTCGTTGAAGATAGCGACCTTGAATATCTCATCATCACATTCGTGAAGATCTTCAATAAATGTCTGTGAAACATAATAGTTTGCGATCTCCTTGTTGCGTGCAGGATCCTTTGAGTTGTGCCATGCACCCTTCAAACCGCAGAGTATCAGCGTGTAGCCAAGCTTTTCGCAGTGATCTATTACGTCCATAACAGTCTGTCTGTCGATTATTGACGTGTAAACCGGCTTTCCGCCGATAACAATGTATGCACCGTTGTCGCATATGAAGGTCAGATCTTCAATATGACTGCTGAATTGCTTTTTGAGTACGTTGAAGCTTCTTCCGCTGGAGATAACAAAATTTATCTTTCTGCGGATCAGATCGTGAATCACATCTTCAAAATTGCTGGGGAGATTTTTCTCATCGTCCAGTAAGGTACCGTCCATGTCCGTTGCAATGATCTTTATCATAGCGACCCTCCTATACTTTTATATCTTGATTATATTACATAAAATTGCTGTTCGCAACAGTTTTCGAGACGATTTTTAAACTTTGTAGCCTTGTGTATTTTTAATTAAAAATGCACTCGATAATTGAGCATTATCAACAAAACAACTTTTTTGGCTTTAGTATGTGATAATACAATTCATAATCAGTGTTATTGTC
Organism: uncultured Ruminococcus sp.; assembly: GCA_902787825.1. GTDB lineage: Bacteria > Bacillota > Clostridia > Oscillospirales > Ruminococcaceae > Hominimerdicola. The sequence continues at coordinate 25,213 of CADAHS010000006.1, forward strand.
TAATAAAACAAGGCATCTATCTGTTGTTTTTTTGTTGAAATCTATGAAAACGCAGCAACATTATTGACTTTTTAATCGTAAAAATATATAATTACTATATATTTAAAGCGGAGATATAATAAATATAAAGAACAAAACAGACAACAAAAGGAAAGGAATTAACGATGAAAGGAACTTTAGCGAAATTCAAAAACGTCCTGTACAGCTATGCGAAGGAAAATATGCTCGCACTGGTTTTTGTGCTGTCCTCAGTCATCAATGCATTCCTGCTCAGAGCCTTTACCGTGAAATTCAATTATAACCAGATAAAGCCTCTGCTTGCCGATATCGGAATGTGCCTTATTTTTGCAGCTATTTCCATGCTGTTCAAAAAGCGTAAGGGTCAGTTTGTTTTTCTGCTTGTGCTTACTATAATATTTGCGATAATATCTGCGGGAAATTCGATATATTATACCAATTTCCGATCGTTTATGTCCATCTCGCTGATATCTACCGCTTCACAGCTTGGCGGTGTAATGGACGCTGTTACCAAGAATATCATGGAGATCAAGGATCTGACGTTCCTTTGGTCTATACCGGCGTTGATAATCGTCTACATAATGATAAAGAAAAAGACCAAGAACTATACTTCTCAGCAGCTTGAGAAAAAGCACCGCCGCAAAACGGGCTGGGCGACCTTCGGATTAGGAGTTGCTTTCCTCGGTGTGTGTGCGGTTATCCTTACCGGCACAGATTATTCAAGACTTCGCAAACAGTGGAACAGAGAATATGTAATGGCTACATTCGGCTTGTATACATACCATATCAGCGATGCCGTTTCGTGTGCAAATGCGCAGATGCATATGATCTTTGGCTACGATGAAAGTGAAGATCTTTTCAATAAATTCTATGATAACAATTCAGTTGAACAGGTCAGTGCACAGATCAAAAAGAATAAGTATTCCAATATGTTTGCAGGCAAGAACCTTATCGTTATCCACGCTGAAAGTATCCAGGGCTTTACTCTTGGTACATATATCAATGGCAAACCCCTTACACCTACAATAAATAAGCTCGCTAAGGAAGGGCTTTATTTTACCAATTTCTATGCGCAGGAAGGCGTTGGAACGACCTCGGATACAGAGTTTACATTTTCTGCATCGCTTATGCCTGCTTCAAGCGGAACAGTTGCTATAAATTATTGGGACAGAGACTATACCACTACACAGAAAATGCTTAAAGAGCAGGGCTATTATACCTTCAGTATGCACGGCAATAACGGCTCGTATTGGAACAGACTCAATGTCCATAAGTCCTATGGCTACGAGAAATTCTATAATTCCTCCACCGACTTTGATGTTGATGAAACTATCGGACTGGGACTGTCGGATAAGTCTATGTTCAGACAGGCTATCCCCAAGCTCAGGGACATCAATAAACAGCACCAGAAGTGGATGGGAACGTTCCTGATGCTGACCAATCATACCCCGTTCACCGACATCGAAAGAGTCAGCGACTACAAGGTCGATTTCAAGTATAAGAAATATAACGAACAGACAGGAATGTATGATGAGGTCTCCGCACCTTTCCTTGAAGGCAGAAAGCTCGGCTCGTATTTCAAATCCGTCCACTATGCCGACGAAGCGCTCGGACAGTTCCTTGAGGACCTCGATAAAGAGGGAATGCTCAATAATGCGGTCGTTTTGCTCTACGGCGACCACGATGCAAAGATCAAGGAAGAGGAGTTCGAGTATTACTACAACTATGATCCTTTCACTGATAAGATGCTTTCAGAAAGCGATCCCGGCTATATCCCGGTCGATCCGTTCTATTATAACATCAACCGTAAAGTCCCGCTTATCATCTGGTCAAAGGACGGCGGCTATGAGCCTCAGCAGTTTGACAAGGTCATCGGAATGTATGATATCCAGCCGACACTTGGCAATATGATGGGCTTTGAGAATAAGTATGCACTCGGTCATGACTATTTCTCGATCAAGGAAAATGAAGAAAACATCGTTATCTTCCCTAACGGCAATTTCATAACCGATACTGTTTATTACGATAATCAGAAGAATTCTTATTTTGATTTAACCGGTTATAGAAATGTGGCGTTGTATGCGTCATGTAACCAGATATTCAAGGACGATCCGTCACCGCTTTACACCGACGAACTCAAAAAGACCTATAAGGCTGTCCAGAATACCGAGTTCAGCAAGCTTTCTGCCGAAAAGCACGAGAATAACGGCAAAGTCGATGAAGCGTATATCAAAAAGTATTCTGATTATACGGACGAAAGAATAAAGATCTCAAATGCGATCATCTATTTTGATATGATAAAAAAGACTTCTGATGGCTTCAACGGTACTGAGGATCCCACCGGTGTGCGCACCGACGGCTCCGATCAGCTGTTTATGCCCCCGTCAGGCAAAAAGGATAAATACGCTATTTCAGTTTAAATAATCTATAATAAGCGGACTGCCTTGCACATCGTGTAAGACAGTCCGCTTTTATGTATGCTGTAAAAGTGCATGAAAAAAGACCGACTGTATTAGTCGGTCTGTTTTTACATTCAGCCTGAGGTCAAGCTCTCTCGACCTTTCCGGAACGCAAGCATCTTGAGCAAGCGTAAACATGACAAGGAGTACCGTTTACAATAGCCTTTACTCTCTTTACGTTAGGCTTCCAGGTTCTGTTGGATCTTCTGTGAGAGTGGGAAACCTTGATACCGAAAGTTACACCCTTTCCGCAAATATCACACTTTGCCATCAGTTTGCACCTCCTTTTCTTGTTACTTTAATCACAACGTAAGTTATTATATCATATTCGTTCAGAAAATGCAAGTGTTTTTTCAATTTTTTTTGGAAAAACACAAAAAGTTAATAAGTTGCCGCTAAAACAGTGAGATAACACTTGAAATTTTCTATATAATAGTGTATAATAACAAGTGTATGTATTTATTTTTAGCAAAATATTATCGGAGGTGATAAAGCGTGAGCAAAGAATTGATACTCAAGTATGGTGCGAGGTTAATGGTCATCTTTATGGTCATACCTCTGCATGAGTTTGCGCACGCCTGGTCAGCAAATAAAATGGGTGACCCGACTCCAAAAGCACAGAACAGACTAAACGTCAATCCCTTTAATCATATAGATCCTATCGGCGGATTTATGCTGCTTGTTGCAGGCTTTGGCTGGGGCAGACCCGTTCAGGTCAATCCCAACTATTTCAAGAAGCCCAGAAAGGGTATGGCTCTGAGCGCCGCTGCCGGACCTATCGCAAATCTGATCGTCGCTTATATCGGCGTAATACTCTATAAGGTGCTGGCAAGCTTCTTTTATGCCAACGGTACAGATGTGCTTTATTGGCTCACAGTGCTTATGTATTATTTCACATCAATAAACCTCGGACTTGCCATATTCAATCTTATACCCATACCGCCTCTTGACGGATCAAAGATACTCAGATATTTCACGAGCTATAACTTTGATAGAAAAATTCAGCAGTATAGCTTTTATATCTCCATCGGATTTATTGTACTTGTCCTGTCGGGACTGCTCGATACACCGCTTAACTGGCTGAACGAAAAGTTCTTCTGGATAATGGATAAGCTGTCGTTCTGGGTAGATCCGCTTATGCAGGGCATCGCTAAATAACAATTCTTGAAAGGATAACAACAAATGTCTTGCGCACAGTTCAAGCTGGATATGTTTGAAGGACCGCTTGATCTGCTCCTTCACCTTATAACAAAGCATAAACTGAATATACACGATATCGAGATATCGCTGCTGTTGGAGCAGTATATGGAATACATCCACCAGCTTGATCACGAGGATCTTGAGGACGCTGCTGATTTTCTTGAAATGGCAGCAAGACTGATATATATCAAGACTGTGTCGCTGCTGCCTCAGGACGAGGAAGCACAGGAGCTTAAAAAAGAGCTTGAAGGGAGACTCATCGAGTATTCTCAGTGTAAATGTCTTGCACAGATACTTGCCCAAACTTATGCCGGCGGCGAAATATTTGTCAGAAAGCCCGTGCAGATACCTGTTGATAAGACATATACTCGTGAGCACGATCCGATGATACTTTTTGAAGCCTATCTCGGACTTTCAGAAAAGGCACGAAGCGAAAAGCCGATCAATGCCAAGCTTTTCCAACCGATAGTTTCGTATAAAGTCGTTTCTGTCGGCTCAAAAATTGTCTATATACTTAAAAGGCTATATACAGTCGGTGTTTGCGACCTGTCGCATATCTATGACGGAATGCAGACCAAGAGCGAAAGGGTAGCCACATTTCTTGCGATACTTGAGCTTACCAAGTCGGGAAGAATAGTCCTTAACGATGACAATACGCAGATATCGTTCAGCGATAAGTCCCGTGAGCGGAAGAAGCATTCTGTACAAAACAATGCTGAACGATCTTTATCTATTCCCGAGCAGGCTTGCGTGACAATTCCTGCCGCTCAACCCGAGCAGAAGAACACTGAACCTGAGCCGGAAGAACAAGCGAAACTAATAGACGAATTACCCGAGTTCAGACCCGATGAGAGCGTACATATGCCTGAGGAAAGAAAAGAAAGTGATCACCGATCAAAACAGCCGCAGCCAAAACCGCTTGCTGAACGTATCGCTGTCCCTTTTGAGATCACGTTCCCTCAGCCTGTAACAGAGGACAAGCTTCCTGAACCGCAGCCGCTTGCCGAAGATTCTTCTGAGCCGACTGCGTGCGATAACTTTTTTGAGACCACTAACGAAAAGACTGCATTCAAGCCCAATTATTGGGGCAGACTGAAATATTACTGGGGCTGCTCTCCCGTCGGTGACGACATTTCCCGTAACTACTGGAAATATGGCAGCATTTCGCAGTGAGCCTGAAAGGATAGATAATGGATATACAAACAAAAATACCCGTGGTCGAAGCGGTGCTTTTTGCAAGCGGAGAGCCGATCGATTCTGAAAGACTCTGTGAGGCTGCTGATCTTGTAAAGCAGGAGCTTGACGAGGTCATTGCAGAGCTTGAAAATAAGTATTCAAAGCCCGATAGCGGCATAGAGCTTTTGCACCTCAACGATTCCTACCAGCTTGCCACCAAGCAGCAGTACGCCCCTTGCGTAAAGTCTGCATTGGAGATAAAAAAGAACTCACAGCTTTCTCCTGCGGCACTTGAGACACTTACAATAATTGCATATAACCAGCCTGTGACCAAGGGCTTTGTCGAGAATGTCAGGGGCGTTGATTCCTCGGGCGTTGTCAACTCTTTGGTTGAGAAGGATCTTCTTGCTGAAGCCGGAAGGCTTGACCTCCCGGGAAGACCGATAGCTTATAAAACAACAGATAATTTTCTCAGAGCATTCAGACTTTCAAGCCTCAAAGACCTTCCGCCGCTGCCTGAGCAAACGGAGCAGATAACCATCGACGAGATACTTGAAAATGCCCCTCAGCAGGGCGAAGAAAATGAGTAACCCCTGGGAAGAGATCAGCCTGGACGACTATGAGAATCATATGAGCCTTGACAGCGTAAGACAGCTGCAAACGATGAATCAGATCATGAGGCAGCAGCTGGAGGCTTATTGTGTGAAAACAGCAATGATCCTTGGCGTCGCCGGCGGAAACGGCCTTGAATATATCTCTGGGCAAAAGTACATAAAAGTATATGGCGTTGATATTAATTCGGACTATCTTCACGAAACAGAAAAACGCTATCCGAACCTCTCGGGCATTCTTGAGTGCCTGAAAGCAGATCTTGTCAGTGAGTATGGCAAGCTCCCACAGGCTCAGCTTCTTATAGCTAACCTGCTGATAGATTATATCGGATACCCCTCGTTTCAAAAAGTGGTCATGCAGGTCAAACCACAGTTCGTTTCCTGTACGATACAGGTAAATGCCGACACAACAAAAGGCTGGGTGTCTGATTCGCCGTATCTGCACGCCTTTGACAGGCTTGATGAGATCCATCACCAAATGGAAGATCTCGCTCTTGAACAGGCTATGCAGAAAATAGGTTATCAACCAATATCACATAACAACTACCCTTTGCCAAACGGCAAGGCATTGTCAAGACTTGATTTCAAAAAGCAGTATCAAGAAGTGTAGATCTTACTTCTTGCATCTGATTTCTAAAAAAGGAGCTGATGACTATAATAGTTTTATATATACTTCTTGGCATTATAGCCTTTATCGTCATTTTGCTCCATTTTTCTGTGCGAGCTACAATAAAGGCGAGCAAGCAGGGCGTAGATATTAAAGTTAAATGGCTGTTTTTTACGTTCTATCCAAGAAAGCCGAAAAAGCCTAAAAAGCCAAAGAAGAAAAAAGGCGAAGCCGAAACAACTCCTGAACAAACAGGTGAAAACAGCGAGCAGCCTGACCTCTCCGAGAACGCACTTGAGGAGTTTATAAAAGAAGCTGAGAAAACCCAGCAGGATACCACGGTCGAGCAAACTGTCACGCAGACAGAGGACGCTAAAGTTGAGCAGGAGACAGTTTCCACCGAGTCTAAAACGACCACCACCCAAAAGACGAAGAAAAAAGGTGAGCCTGACAAGACCGAGGAGACCACGACCGAGAAAAAAGGTAAACTCGCTCAATTAAAGGATAAGTATAAAGCGATAAAGCCATATATCCCCACAGGCTGGAAGTATTTCAAAAAGCTGCTTAAAAAGATACGCTTTACAAATATTACTGCCGATGTCACCGTTGGAAAAGAGGACGCTTATGAAGCAGCAGTGTGGTATGGTAAAGTGCAGGGGATACTGTTCGGATTGTTCGGCTGGTTGTCATGTATCTTTACAGTAAAGCTGAAGCACGTTGATGTGCATTGCAAATTCAATGAGAAGATCACCGACGGCGAGATCTTTCTCAAAGTTAAAGTCCGCCCGAGCACGATGATCCATATCGCATTCTGTCTGGGAATAAACTTCCTGCGTATATGGCTCAGACAGCGCCGTGAACGCAAACGCCGTATCGAGCAGCTCCGTGCTAAGCGCAAGCAGCAGCTCAAACAAAAACAGATGAATAATAACCATAATATACAGAAAGGTTGATTAAAATGAACGAAAGCACAAAGATCGAAGCATTGGTAAATACCGCAATGTCCAAGCTGCGTGAGATCGCAGACTGCCAGACTATCGTAGGAAAGGAAGTCGTTACCGCAGACGGCACTACGATAATCCCTATATCTAAAGTCTCTTTTGGCTTTGCTTCCGGCGGAAGTGATCTCCCGACAAAATGTAAGGATACCTTCGGCGGCGGTTCAGGCGGCGGAGTTTCTATCCAGCCAATGGCTTTCATCGTGATCTCAAACGGCGAAGTCAAGCTGCTTCAGATGACCGCAAATGCTGATAAGGGCAACGCTATTGTTAATATGGTTCCCGAGGTCATCGACAAGGTGACAGCATTTCTCAACAAAAAGAAAGAGGGAAATACTCCCGAGGAATAACCTGAATTGAAGCTTCATACCTGCGCATAATATCTTTTGAGTTTATGTGCAAAGGTGTGATGATATGAGATTATTTTTAAAGGTAAGGTCTGCTTTGAAAAAGACCCTGCCTGTGTTGGCTGCGGCTGTTTTAAGTGTGCCGTTGTGTACACCCTCTGTGTGTGCCGTCGAAATGCCCGAGGTCAGTGCAAAAGCTGCGATAGTTATTAATGCCGAGACCGGTGAAACTCTGTTTGGCAAAAATGCCGATGTCAGACTCCCTATGGCAAGCACCACCAAGATCATGACCACTATCCTTGCGATAGAACACGCAGATCTCGACGAGCAGTTCACCGTTGATCCCGATGCCGTAAGGACCGAAGGCTCATCAATGGGGCTGAGAGAAAATGATAAGGTCACTTTGCGTGCCCTGTGTTATGGAATGATGCTCCCAAGCGGTAACGATGCGGCAAATTGTACCGCCGTCAGAGTTGCTGGCAGTATCGGTGCATTTGTCGAGCTGATGAATAAAAAGGCTAAGTCTCTCGGACTTGAAAATACCCGCTTTGTCACCCCTTCCGGACTTGATGACTTTACAGACGAGCACTACTCAACTGCGTCTGATATGGCAAAGCTTACAAGGTATGCGATGAGTAATAAAACCTTTGCGGAGATCTGTAATGCAAGGTCGGTCAAGCTTTGCTTTGGAGACCCTCCGTATGACAGATGGCTGACAAATACCAATAAGCTGCTAAGAACCTGTCATGGTGTGATCGGAGTAAAAACCGGTTTTACCGATAAGGCGGGCAGATGTCTTGTGTCCTGCTGCGAAAGAAACGGTTCAAAACTTATCTGTGTTACACTTAATGACAGAAACGACTGGCAGGATCATAGTATGCTCTATGATAAATGCTTTCCAATGGTGTCAAAGCAGGTGCTTGACGCCGGCAGAAAAAGCTTTGATGTAAGTATTGTCGGCTCTGATGTCGATACAGTAAAGTGCACAGCACCGACTGTTAAAGTAAGTCTTGTCAAGGGCAGTGAGAAAAATGTCAGGACCGTTGTCAGATTGCCTGCGTTTGTCTATGCCACAGTCACAAAAGGACAGCAGCTCGGCACAGTCGAGTATTGGTACAACGGCGAGCTGATAGCCCAAAGCGGCATATTCGCCCGGCAGAATGCCGAGTATAAACGGACAGATCGTGATGGCTTCCTTGAGATCATAAAACAAAAGCTCGTCAGCCTGTTCGCATAGTTTTATACCCGCACCAGCGGGCTACATAATGTAAGGAGAGTTTATGGAAAAAGTAAGGATACAAAAGCTTATCGCCGAAAGCGGACTGTGTTCAAGGCGTAAAGCCGAGGAGCTTATCGACAGCGGAAAAGTCACCGTCAACGGCAGACCCTGTAAGCTTGGAGATAAAGCCCTCCCCGGGAAGGATCTTATCGCTGTAAACGGCGAGAATATCACAGCGCCGAAACGCAGAAAGCTTTACTATATTATGCTTCATAAGCCAAGAGGCTATGTAACAACAATGAGTGATGAGCTTGACAGAAAGTGCGTAACCGAGCTTCTCAAAGGCGTTCCCGAAAGGGTCTACCCGATAGGCAGACTTGATAAGAATTCTGAAGGACTGCTTTTGTTCACTAACGATGGCAATTTTGCAAACGATATAATGCACCCCTCAAAGCATATCTCAAAAACATACCGTGTCACCGTGCGTCCTGATATAACCGAGCAGCAGCTTGTTCAGCTCTCGTCAGGCGTCGAGATTGATGGCAAAATGACAAAAGAGTGTAATGTGGTCGTGCTTGACAAACAGATCGGCAGGGTGGTCCTGCAAATGACTATCTATGAGGGCAGAAACCGCCAAATAAGAAAAATGTGTGAAGCCGTAGGACTTGAGGTCGCAAGACTTAAAAGGACCTCGATCGGTCCGCTGAAACTTGGTATGCTCAAACCCGGAGCTTATAGGGAGCTTAAACCGGATGAGCTAAGAGCATTGCGTAATGCGATCAGTAAAAAGTAATCAAATGCACACTCGTGCGTAATATATCAAACATATTGTGATAGAATATTCGACCAAATGTAAAATTAAAGTTAAACGACGAAAATGTGCTTGTAAAACAAAGAAAAAAATAGTATAATATTTTTGTATATTTATTTGAATGGAGGAAGTTGTATGTCTGAATCATTAAAGACCCTTGCTGAGATCAGAGCTGCGGCAAATGCAGCGAGCGAAGCAAGAAACAGGCTTACATATTTGTTTGACGACGGAAAATTTACAGAGCTTGATCCGTATGCTATGACAGGCTCAGAGCTTTCGGGGGTTGTAACAGCCTTTGGCTATGTCGGAAACAACCCGGTATATGCCTTTTCACAGGACATAAATGTCAGAAAAGGTGCCATGACCGAGGCTCATGCGAAGAAGATCTCAAAGGTGTTCAGCCTTGCCGCAAAAACCGGTGTTCCGGTGGTTGGGATCTATGATTCTTACGGAGCTGATGTCAGCGATCCATCTGCCGCACTTTCAGCCTACGGCTACCTTCTTTCAAAGGTGTCCAATCTTTCCGGCGTTGTAGTACAGATAGCTGTCGTAGCAGGAACTTGTGCAGGCTGTGCAGCAATGCTTGCCGAGTCAGCTGATCTTACGATAGTAACAAAGAACAGCGAGCTTTATGTTGCTGCAAATGCTGATATCAAGGACTTTGCTGACAATGCTGCTGCTAACGGCACCGCCTGTGCAGTCTGTGATGACGATAAGGCAGCCTGTGAGCTTGCTAAGGAGCTTATATGTAAGCTTCCTCAGAATAACCTCTCACCTGTGCCGATGTATGAGTTTGACGAGCCTTCAGCAGCCGGCTATGATAACGCTGAAAATCTCGTAAACAGCGTGCTTGACGCTGACAGCGCAGTCGAGCTGTATCCTTCATATGGAAAGGCTTCATATACCGCATTAGCGACCCTTGGGGGCGCAACAGTCGGTGTAGTTGCCACAAATAAGACTCAGGATAAACTTGCAAGTTCAGATTGCTCAAAGATCGCAAGGTTTGTCAGACTCTGTGATGCGTTTGCCGTTCCGGTCGTTACTTTTGTCGATACTCCGGGCTTTGAGGCTAACGATGCTACCGAAATGCAGGGAGCTGTCAAGGATATGGCTAAGCTTGCTCATGCCTATGCTGAAGCAACCACTATCAAGCTCTCAGTTGTTACCGGAAAGGCTTATGGACCTGCATTCGTGGCGCTTGCAGGCAGAGGTGCAAATGCAGATCTTGTCTTTGCGACCGAGAATGCAACTATCAGTGCTCTTGACCCGATAACAGCAGTTGAATTTCTTGAACATGATGAACTCAAGGGCGCAAGCGATCTCACCGCAAAGAGAAATGAACTTGCTGAAAAATATGCAAAGCAGAATGCATCAGCTGCGATCGCTGCAGCAAACGGCTGTGTAGATAATGTAGTTGAAAACAGCACTATGCGTGCAGCACTCATTGACGCCGTTGAGATAATGGCAGGCAAGAGAGTTACAAGACTTCCAAAGAAGCATAGCAATATCCAGCTTTGATCGACAATAATATTATTTTACAGAATGGTGGTTTTATAAATGAAAAGATATAACATTACAGTAAACGGTAAAGCATACGACGTTGCAGTTGAAGAATTGGACGCAGGCTCAGCTCCTGCACCTGTTGCCGCAGCTCCTGCAGCAGCCCCTTCACCAGCAGCCGCAGCTCCTGCCGCTGCACCCATTGCAGAAGGAACAAAGGTAACAGCTCCAATGCCGGGAACGATCCTTGATATCAAGGTCGCAGTCGGCGATACAGTAGCAGCAGGTCAGGCAGTTTGCGTGCTTGAAGCAATGAAGATGGAAAACGATGTAAATGCTCCATGCGCAGGCAAGATACTCAGTATCAATACCACTAAAGGCTCTGCTGTTGAAACAGGTGCCGTACTTGCAGTCATCGGCTGATAAAATATCTGCTACATATTAACGAAAGGACATAAAGGACAATGGCAAAGCTTAATATAACCGAAACCGTGCTTCGTGACGCACATCAGTCACTGCTTGCAACAAGAATGTCCATCAACGATATGATCGATATTCTTCCCGAGCTTGATAAGATAGGCTTCTATTCCGCAGAGGTCTGGGGCGGTGCAACATTTGACTCCTGTATCAGATTTCTCAATGAAGATCCGTGGGAAAGACTCAGGATCATCAGAAGGGAAATGCCCAACACCAAGCTTCAGATGCTTTTCAGAGGACAAAATATGCTCGGCTACCGTCATTACGCTGACGACCTCGTAGAGTATTTTGTACAGAAATCTATTGCAAACGGCATCGACATCATCAGGATATTCGATGCGCTTAACGATATAAGAAACCTCGAAACAGCTATTAAAGCTGCAAATAAAGAGGGCGGACACGCTCAGGTCGCTATCTCATATACAACAGGAGAGGTGTTCACTCACCAGTATTATATCGACTATGCAAAGAGAATTGAAGAAGCTGGTGCAAAATCCCTCTGTATCAAGGATATGGCTGCACTTCTCACACCTTATGAGGCATCTACCCTCGTTAAGGATCTCAAAGCCGCAGTTAAGATCCCTGTTCAGCTGCATACACATTATACCTCAGGCCTTGCTTCAATGTGTATCATGAAAGCAGCCGAGGCTGGAGTTGACGGAGTCGATACCGCAATGTCACCTCTTGCAAACGGAACATCGCACGCACCTACCGAGTCTGTTGTCGCAGCATTCCAGGGAACTGAGTACGATACAGGACTTGATCTTGTGAAGCTCAACGAGATCAGAGAGTATTTCATGGGACTCAGAAAGAAGTACATAGACAGCGGTCTGCTTGACCCTTCAATGCTTGCTTCCAATACAAAAGCGCTGCTTTATCAGGTCCCGGGCGGAATGCTCTCAAACCTGCTCTCACAGCTCAAACAGGCCGGCAAAGCAGACCAGCTTGAAGAGGTTCTCAAGGAGGTCCCAAGAGTTCGTAAGGATTCCGGATTCCCGCCGCTTGTTACTCCGACATCTCAGATCGTCGGAACACAGGCTGTGTTCAATGTCATTACCGGTGAAAGATATAAGACCGTAACTAAGGAGTTCAAGGGACTTGTAAAAGGTGAGTACGGAAAGACACCTGTAACCATCGACCCCGAGTTCCAAAAGCAGATACTTAAAGATGAAAAGCCAATTACCTGCCGTCCCGCAGATCTGCTTGAACCTGAGTTTGAAACAATGAAGAAAGAGGCAGCTGAGTGGACAGAACAGGAAGAGGATATCCTGACATATGCAATGTTCCCCAAGGTTGCACCAAACTTCTTTAAGGCACGCAGGGATAAGAAATACGGCGTTGATTCAAAGCATTCCGATGCCGAAAACAAGGTTCATCCTGTATAAATATTATCAGCCGACAATCGAAAACTGTCGGCTGTTTTTTCTTGCAAAAAGTTCTGAAATGTGGTATACTATCAGATAGAAATTCTTTTGGAGGAAATTGATAAATGAATAAAAAAGAGATAAATGAGATAAAGAGAAATCTCGATAAGGACAGCGGATTTTTTACGATAAACCATGTTGTAACTGCCTGTGTCGATGCAGAAAAGAAGATCAAGTGTATGTCCAACCAGATGAATAACCTTATCGCTGAGGACGAAAGCGAGCTGATCGTTGCCTATCTTAAAAAGATCCTTTCCGGTTCGATCGGCAAAAATCTGCTGGAGTACCATTTTCCGAAGGATGCCTACCTTGAAGGCGGTGCGCAGAAGTTTATGCACGAGGTCCTTCGCAGCAAGCTTACTGACGAGGAAACAGTCCGGAAGTATATCGGACGTATCATAGAAAAAATGGAGTATATCTCAACTTATACGATCTTTGTTGCGCATTGTACATATGCCGTTGTCAATAAGAATAAAAACCTTGACAGCGACCTTGAAAGCGATAGCAACTATAACTTTATCATAACTGCTATCTGCCCGGTAAACCTGCGAATTGATGGTCTGATCTATGACGAGCAAAGTAATTCGATCGCAAAAAAAGACACCGCCGACAGAATTGTCGATCCACCGACGGACGGATTTTTGTTTCCGCTGTTTTCAGATAGGCAGTCCGATATCAATGGCGTGCTTTATTATACCAAGAATGCTAAAAAGCCTAATTCTTCAATAGTTGAAGAGCTTCTGGGCTGCGAGTACTCTATGAGCGGCATCAGCGAGAAAGCGACCTTTCACGCTATCCTCAATAATGTCTGCGGTGAAGAACTGGATCTCAAGGTCATCAACAGCGTAAATAACAAGATCCAGGATATTATCGACAGAAACGCCCACGAGACCGAGATACCTACCGTCAACAGCAAGGATATCTCATCTATCTTATGGGAGTCTGGTATCAGCCAGCAGAAACTCGAAAATCTCCCTAAAGTCTACGAAACAGCCCTTGGCGAAAAAGAGCTTACCTGCGCAAACCTCGTCGATAAAAAGACCGTTGTAAGCGTCCCGAGCATCACCGTAAACATCTCAAAGGACGGTATGGATAAGGTCAGAACACAGACCCTCGGCGGAAAAAAATGCCTTGTCATTGAGCTTGATGATTCCAAGGTTTCTGTCAACGGACTTGAAACTGTGCTTGAAGATCAAAAGCATGAGCAAACAGTATAAGCAGCTTTCGCACGACCATTGTGCGGTATTGCCTATAATAAAGCAAAAGGTCGGAGATTCTCTCTCCGACCTCATTTATATTCAAGCGTTTTCAGTTTAAAAATGCCGCCATCAAAAATCATGTAGCTGTGTGCAGAGTTCTCTTTGGGTATCGCCACCGAACCGCAGTTGACATAGATAAAATCCCCGCAGTCCTTGATCATCGGAACGTGAGTGTGTCCGTTTAGCAGATAATCACCCTTTGAAAGCGGGGGAGGCGACTGCGGCGAAAACTTGTGTCCGTGCGTAGCAAAAATCCTGCACCCGTCAGCATATATCCAGCAGTAGTCAGCAAGAACAGGGAAGTCCAGCACCATCTGATCCACCTCTGTGTCGCAGTTGCCCCGTACACAAAGCAGCTTGTCTTTCATCGGGTTGAGCATTGCAATTACAGACTTTGGATCATATTCGTCAGGAAGTTCGTTCCTTGGACCGTGATACAGTACATCACCCAGAAGCAGAAGCTTTTCAGCGTTGCTTTTTTCAAAAGCTTCAAGCATCTTTGAGCACCAGTATGCCGATCCGTGAATGTCAGACGCAATAAACAGCCTCATATCAGCACTCCTGAATCTGCTTGGAAAGTTCGTTGTAATGCGGTTTCAGAGCGTTATAGTACTCGCAGCCCTTTTTCTTCTGGAACTCCTTGACCATGCTTATGTAAAGCTGCTTTTTATTCTTTGTGCTGTTCATGCAGCTTCTCACCCTGTCGATCTCGTCCTTGCTTGTGCAGATGTCTGCAAGCAGCTGCGTCAGCATATCAGGAACCTCGATCTCAATATCTTGCTGAGATCCGGTCTCGCTGAGCGTCTGCTCAATGGGATTTTCCAAAGCATATCTTTCTTTGAGCCTAAGGTACTTTGTTTTTAAAGCTTTGTAAATATCCGAGCCCTGCTGCTTGTAGATCTTAGCCAGCGTGTTGTGGAATTCCTCTTTGGTCTCTGATTCAAGCATCAGCTCCTTGATCCTTGCGTATTCCTTTTTATCGCAAGCTCCGTCGATAAGCCCTGTAAACATTTCATCAAAGCTCTGAACCTTTTTTGAAGAGGTCTTCTTCTTTTTATTGGGACTTTCCGTCTGTTTTGTGCTCTTTACGACCACAGCCGGCTCAATGTCAGCTGACTCAGCCTCAGCGTTGTTTTCCGCCTCGACTACCTGATCGCTTTCACCCTCAGACAGCTCAGCAGTTTGTATCTCTGCCTCCTCAGCCGGGGCTTCAAGCGTCTTTTCGTATTCCAAAGCACCGCTTATCGTCTTTGTCCTGTAAACCATAGTACTGGGTGTCTCAATGTAATTTCCGCCCCAGAATGCGTGCAGAAAATCAAAACCTCTGTCATTGCTTATAACAAAAATATGACTGTATATCTCCTTGGCGACCATGTATCCAAGCAGCGTCGAAAGCTGGAAATCAAGTGCGTTTTTGCCGCCGACACTCACCTTGAAATATTCAATGTCAGCCTTTGAGCTAAGCACCTTCTGATGCATTTCAAAGCTCAGCGTGTCCGAGTTTTCGCTGAAGAAAATAATAACACTGTCCGTTTCCTGCAATTTGTCAATTCCATCAAGTCCCTTGGACTTTACATTTTCAAAATCGATAAGATAAATTTTCATTTTTTCTCCTGTCATTTCGTTTTCTTTTTGAATATTATCGTAACAACTACGATCAGTACGAAGAATCCGCCGAAGAACAGCCCCAGGGTAATGTATATCTCGTTTTTGCTCATTTTCTTTGCCGAACTGCTGTCGCTGTCGTCCGGAACTTCGTTGATAGTGGCTTTAAGCTCCTCGTACTTGTATTTTTTTTGCTTTACCAGCTGATCTACAAGATCTGCGATCACCTTGTGACCCTCAGCGTTGGGGTGAATGTCAAAATCAGTGATGTTAGTGTATTGTGTACTTTTGTTTTTGAAAGCCTCGGCAACGTCGCAGACAAGATAGTTGTTGTCAGCAGCATTTTCTTTGATGATACTGTTGACATCATTGATCTTTGCACCTATCATTGCAGAAAAAGTCGCATAGGACGGATTGGAATCAAGGGGATTGTATACCGTCTGGATTATCAGCGTTCCTTCGGTTTTTTTGTGTAAAGTCTGTATCGTTTTTGCAAGGTTTGATTTAAAGGTCGCAACGTTAGCCGTGACCTTTTCCATCGTGGCGTTAAGCTTTGGCATTATCTCCGATGAGTTGAGCTTTGAAGTGTCAAAAGTTTTAAACTGATCTTTGTTTGTCATTTTCAGATCATTGTAAATGAACTCCAGTATCGGCTCCATGATGTCGTTTCCGCCTATCGAAACAACGACTACATCGCTTGCAAGCAGATTTGTGTCAAAGTTGCCGTTGCCGACCTTCTGCCAAAGCTGAGAAGATGTGTCGCCCGAAACCGCAAGGTTTATCATCTTGCAGTCGCAAACTCCCTCAAGCTCCTTTTTATATTTGCTTTCAAGAATGCTTGGATAGCTCGTCTGCGGGTTGACTCCATTATCTGTGTACCCCTCAAGTCCGAATCCTGCCGGGATCGAGTCACCTAAGAAAATGATCTTCTGCGGCGCAGATATCTCAGTCGTAATGACCTGCAGATCACCCTCCTGAGCCGCAAAACAGCTTAAAGCGCATCCCAAAGCCATAACGCAGGCAAGAGCCGATGAAATAATCTTTTTAAACATAAAAACACTCCCGTCTGATAGTAGTCGTATTCTATACTATTATAACATACATTGCATATTTCTTCAAGTGCTTTGCGAAAATTCTTGAAAAATGGTGAAATATGTGCTATACTTAAAATGAAAACTAAAAGGGGAGGTATTATTGTGAATACAGTTCTTGATGAATTTCTTGAGCAGGAGGTCACCGATGCGACCTATGAGGATCTTTTTAACTTTGTCAGTTCACGACACCTTTGTCGTGGTACCTTTGAGTGCCTTAACCATGTCGTGATGAAAGTATCATCAAATCAGCTGATAATCTACAAGAACTTCGTTGGTGCGGAAAACACCAAAGCACAGGATGCCGTACTCGTTGCAAGAAGCTATCTTATGATGAAAATAAACAGCAAGGCGTATAAGATGAAGTTTGATAAGATCAAAAGCGTGCTTGATGATTGATTGACTGGAGGCAAAAGCTATGGGAACGCCATTGGCAGAAAGAATAAGACCTAAGAGCCTTGATGATGTCGTTGGACAAAAGCACCTTGTTGGCGAAAATAAGCCGCTTAGACGCATAATTCAAAGCGGGAATATACCCAATATGATATTTTACGGGCCTTCCGGAGTCGGCAAAACAACGCTTGCAAGACTAATTGCACGATCATCGGATATGCAGCTGCATAAGCTCAACGGTACCTCTGCCTCAATAGCCGACATCAAGGAGATAATTGCGCAAACCCAGACTTTCGGTGGCTTGAATGGAATATTGCTTTATCTCGACGAGATACAGTACCTCAATAAAAAACAACAGCAGTCACTGCTTGAATATATTGAGGACGGAAGTATAACTCTTATTGCCTCGACCACCGAAAATCCTTATTTTTATATTTATAATGCAATAATCAGCCGCTGTACGATGTTTGAATTCAAGCCTGTTGAGCAAACGGAGATCCGTTCTGCGGTGAGAAGAGCATTTCAGTTTATGGCAGATGAGCTTGGCAGAAAGCTCCAGCTTGAAAACGGTGTGGTCGAGCATATAGCCTCAGGCTGTGGCGGCGATGTCAGAAAATCAATGAATACCGTCGAGCTTTGCTGCCTTAGCGCCGATAACGACGGAACGAATCTTACCGTAAGAATGGATATCGCAAAGGCTTTGACCCAGCGCAGCAATATGCGCTACGACCGTGACGGTGACGAGCATTATGATGTCCTTTCAGCATTACAGAAATCAATAAGAGGCTCAGACCCTGATGCAGCTGTGCATTACGCCGCAAGACTGTGCGAAAGCGGAGATATAATCTCTCTGAGCAGACGGCTTCTCGTTATCGCCAGTGAGGACATCGGACTTGCTTATCCAATGGCAGTGCCGATAGTCAAAGCCTGTGTCGACAGCGCAATGCAGCTTGGCTTGCCCGAAGCGAGGATACCTCTTGCACAAGCCGCTATCCTTCTTGCCACCTCTCCTAAGTCCAACAGCGCAATAATGGCAGTTGATGCTGCATTGTCCGATATCAGGAGCGGTCAAGCTACAACCATTCCAAGAAATCTGCAAAATAAACACTTCGACGGCGATGATGCAGCGGTCAAAGGTCAGCATTATCTTTATCCGCATGATTTTCCCGATCATTGGGTCAAACAGCAGTACCTTCCCGATAATCTCGTCGGAAAAAAATATTATGATTTCGGTGATAATAAGACCGAGCAGACGGCTAAAATGTATTGGGATAAGATCAAAAAATAGTTACATTTTGTAACCATTAATGCACAATATCCTTAAACGATTTCGTTACATTTTGTAATATTTCCATAAAAATTGATGAACATAAATAATTCAAGCAGCCACAGTAGACAAAAATCTATTGTGACTGCTTAATTTTATGTGAAATCTGTCATGATCTGTTTTTCAGCCTCGGAAGTCGAGTAGATCCAGCTGTCAATATGTCCCGAATCAATAAAATAATTCAGATCAGAAGGAAGACTCGGAGAGTCAAATACATCAACTATTATTAGCTTCACCTTCATCTTTGAGGGTATGAGTGCCTTTATAAAAACGCTCGCAGATTGCCCTATATGCACGTTTTCCTGCGGTTCTGCAAGACCTGCAAGGTTGGGCGCAAGCTCTATAAAGATCCCATAGGTCTCCACAGAACGAACGATCCCACCGACTGTCTCACCGACCGAAAACATTGATGCATTCTGCTCCCAGCTTCCTAAAAGCTCTTTGTGTGAAAGCGTTATTCTCCCGTTTGAAATATCCTTAACGACTGCAAAAATATCCTGTCCATTGAAAAAGCGGTCGTTCGGGTGAGATATCCTTGAGATGGAAATAGCATCTATCGGTATAAGCGAAACTATTCCGCAGCCAATGTCAACAAAGCTGCCAAAAGGCTCTAAATGCGTAACTTTTGCAGGTATTACATCACCTCGTTCGAGCGTTGATATGTAGTTGTCTATACATTCCTGCTGAGCCTTTTTCCTTGAAAGAACACATACCGTTTCACCGCTGGAACTATCTATTCTCACTACCTTGAAACATACTGCCTTGTTCACTCTTGAAAGTAGCGCAATGTCCCTTGTTACGCCCTCTTCAATACCTATTGCACCTTCGTTCCTCGGGATCAGACCCTTTGCAAATCCAAGATCTACAATAAGATCATGATCTGCCGTGCACATCACAGCGTGAGCCTCAAGAGTTATGTTTTGCTGCATTGCAAGTTTCAGGTTTTCTATATTTTGTAGATAATACTTGTTCTGAACACTTCCTATTGTCCTTCCCTCAGGTAAATAGTTCCTCATTTACTGCCTCTTTTCCCACTTTAAGTGATTTTATTTTGTTTTAAATTGTAAACTTTTTTTGAAGATGATCGGTTTTGAAGAAAAATTAGTTGATTTTCAGAAAACAGCGTATCTTCGCCGATTTCTTTTGCCTAATTAATTTTATGCATCTGCCCGATATTTTATTCACATACTCTAAAACCCCTTCGTTAACAGTTATTTAGCGGAAAAAAGGTTGACAAATCTTAAGCAATGTGTTACAATGACAACAATGTTTGTAATCGTTTTGTAATTATCATCATTTCGATCACTTAACATTAAAATGCTTTGAGAACATTTTGATCGGGATACAAACAGAGACCCCGTCCCGATAGAAAGGGTGTGAAAACTTCGGCAACAACAGGACAGGAAAACAGTTGCCGGAAAATTATGGCCAAAGAAAACTTATCAAAAAAGCTTGTGTCCAGATGGGCAGGTGCCGTATTAGCTGTAGTTCTCACGTTTACATGCTATACAGGTTCAGCAACATCTGACTCTGAGATCACCGTACAGGAGGAAACCTCACAAACAAGTGAGACTACTTATGTATCAGGAACTGCTGACACGGTCGAGCTTACAATGGCGACCTTCAGAGCTTCACAGAGTGAATCTTCAAGCTTGGTAACCATGCAGACAGAAACCTCTGCAACTGAAAGCACCACTTCAGCAACAACCGCTTCAGCTGCAAATAGATCTGCAAATGCTGGTACCACCACGACTAAGTCTACTACGACCAGATCAAATTACAATGTAAAAACAGATCTGAACAGTGGAGTAACCACAAAAAGACCCGCTGCTACAACAACAGCAGGTACTTCATCAACTCCCGCTGAGACCGCTGCTGAAAGCATCGAAGAGCAGCCAGAGGGAAGCCTCGCAAGACCGGTGCTGATCGCAGAGCAGACGATCGACTCGGATTACACTCATCCATATAACCAGCAGACAAAATGCATAACGGTTCATTGGAAGGCTGTAACGGGTGCGACAAAGTATAAGGTTTTTGTTAAGAACGGACAGTACAGCGACTGGACAAACGTTGCCGAAACTGCCGGCTTGCAGTATACCGTAACAGGACTCAGAAGGGATACCGCATATCTTTTTGCGGTAAAGGCAGTTGACGGGGACGGAAACCTCTCATCTATGTCAGATGCTATGAATATCAAGACTGCCAGAATGGATTACAGTAAAGCCGACTGGCAGGCAATGTGCCGCATCGTGTTCCATGAGGTAGGCGGCGCAGCAGGTTCCTTCTGGGATAAGCCAATCGTTTACGTTGCAGACTGTGTAACTAATCAGTATGTATGCGCAAAATATACCAAGAAGGGCGTATGGCCGAAGTATTACAGCAGATATTCCAATATAGCAAGTATCATCTATACAAGCGGCGGATTCCTTTCTGATGCAGGACTCGCTGCTCGTGGAGCAACCTATTCAAGAGTTTCACAAAGAGTAAAGCTTGCTGTCTGGGGCGCAACTTACGGCGTGACCTCACTGAAGAACATTGCTAATGATTATAACGTGTTCTACTGGTGCAACAGCGGCTCGTATAAGAGCAGCAGCAAGGTCGCATATAATTTCAGGCTCCCTTGGGGCGGATATATGCAGATCTGGAGACAGTACTGGGGCTAATAAACAAACAGAGATCGGATAATTCCGGTCTCTATTTTGTTGCTTGACAGTGTTTTGAATGTGTGGTATAATAACAATGTTATCAATGCTTGGTGTGCATTTTTTCTGATTCGATTGAGGCATACAAGGCAAAATATATGCGTGTGTGTGCGGACATACTTGCAGTCGCAAGCAGGGCAGACACATCAGCTTTAGGCAGCGTTACAACAGTGGTACTTTTCCGGATTATTCCAATATATCCGAAAATCAAAAATTGAATAATATGCGGGTGTGGTGAAATTGGCATACACGGCAGTTTTAGGTGCTGCTTCCGAGAGGAGTGCAGGTTCAAGTCCTGTCACCCGCACCATTTTAAGAGGCTCATCAGAGCTTCTTTTTTTGCTTTTTATTAAAAAGTATTGCAATCCGATATACATTGTGGTATAATAATATCAGGAAAGGTGGTGGCATTATGGCTGTTAAAAGTTCAAATGTAATTGCAAGGGTAGAACCGGAGATAAAGGAACAAGCAGAAGCCATACTTTCAAAACTCGGTATTTCTGCATCTAATGCAATAAATATGTTTTACAGACAGATAATTCTTTGGAATGGGTTGCCGTTCAGACCTTCAATACCTTACAGTGCTCCAAAAGCTCTTGATGAAATGAGTAAAGAAGAATTTGATGCCAAGCTGTCAAGAGGACTTGAGCAGGCTAAAGCCGGAGAGGGAGTACAAGCAGACGAGTTTTTTGATTCTCTGAAAGAGGAGATATTGAAGTCTTATGTCTGAATCGTATAGCGTTATTATTACGCCTGAGGCTCAGAGTGATATTTCTAAAATCATTCACTATATCGCTGGGGAGTTGAAAGCTCCGCAGGCTGCTGTTAACCTGAATGATCTGTTTTTAAAGAGTATCAAAGATCTGGCTGTTTTTCCAAAACGTAATAAGGTCATAGATGAAGAACCTTGGGGCAGTGAAAAAATCAGAAAGCTTATCGTAAAGAATTATTATGTCTATTACAATGTTAATGATTTAACTCGGACCATTAGCATTATCGCTGTCATATATGCTGGAATGGATCAAACAAAACAAATAAATAAACGCAGCAAAACTAAATAGTAAATAACATAGGCTGATGCGATCTGATACGCACCAGCCTTGTATTATTTTATTTGCCTATTGACTTGTTTGTTCTGCCGTGATATAATGAATGCAGACAATTTGATATGGGAATGATGTTCTCCCCTGGGAAACCTAAACCGCTTATTCAAGCTGATGACTTCTGCGTTTTACGCAATAGTTATCGGCTCTTTTTTATTCTGTTTGGAGGTATTATTATGATTTTATCACTTGCGGTCATTTTTCTTGTCGGTTTGTCTGCCGCTGCAATATTTGAGAAAATAGGATTGCCTCGTATAATTGGTATGCTTGGCGTAGGAATCGTGGTAAGTCCATATGTTCTTGACCTGCTCGACTCGAAAATACTCGGCATATCCTCAGAGCTTCGGCAGATAGCACTTATCATTATACTGATAAAAGCGGGATTGTCGCTTAACCTTTCAGACTTGAAGAAGGTTGGCAGATCTGCTGTGATGATGTCATTTGTTCCTGCATGCTGTGAGATAGTCGGATATATTCTGTTCGCTCCGCTTCTGCTCGGTGTGAACCGTATTGAATCAGCTGTCATGGGTGCGGTACTGAGTGCTGTCTCTCCTGCAGTCGTCGTGCCGAGAATGGTGAAACTGATAGAAGAAAAATGTGGAACACAGAAAAGCATTCCGCAGATGATTCTTGCAGGAGCGTCCTGTGATGATATCTTCGTTATCGTGCTGTTCTCCACATTTGTGACGATGGCGCAGGGCGGCTCGGCAAAAGTCACTGACTTTTTGAATATCCCCATATCCATAGTTCTCGGCGTTCTGCTCGGTGCGGCAGTCGGACTTCTGATTTATTTTCTCTTTGAAAAATCATACCAGAACAAGATCAAAATCAGAAACAGCACAAAGGTCATTATCCTGCTCGGAACATCCTTTTTGCTGATGAGTGTTGAAAATCTTGTGAAGCCCTATGTTGCCATGTCGGGATTGCTTGCTGTTGTAGCTATGGCTTGCGTGGTGAAGCTGAAAGTCAACAAGAGCGTTTGTGCAAGACTGTCTGAAAAGTTCGGCAAGCTGTGGATAGCCGCCGAAATAATGCTGTTCGTGCTTGTAGGTGCTGCTGTTGATGTTCGCTACACACTTACGGCAGGCGGTATGGCGGTTCTGATGATATTCATAGCTCTCGCTTTCAGGTCTGTGGGTGTAGTCTTATGTATGGTCGGCACGGAGCTTAACACAAAAGAACGTTTCTTCTGTGTGATAGCCTATCTTCCGAAAGCAACGGTGCAGGCAGCTATAGGCTCGGTACCGCTGTCGCTTGGTCTGCCATGCGGAAAGATAGTGTTATCAGTTGCGGTGCTTGCGATTCTGATCACAGCTCCGCTTGGCGCTCTAGGAATCGACCGCAGCTATTCTTTCCTTTTATCGACCGATATCGGTACTGAAAACAATAGAAGACAAAAAAGTAAGGCTGATGCAATCTGATTGCACCAGCCTTTCTTTTTATTTATACCTGTTCGTCATCATACTTTGTCACGCTCTGCTCAAATGCACCGTTGAATATAAACTGCACATCAAGGCTCTTGTCCTCGTTTTGATGCACAAGCACCTTTTGCACAAGCATTCGCAGATCGGAATCCGATATCTTCGGCTGAGAAAGTATCTCGTCAAGCAGCTCGGCAGTTGAGCGCAGCTGGCTGCTCTTTTTGGAACTTACCTCATCAAGCCGCCTGCATTCGCTTATCCTGTTTTGGAGTTCCTTAATTTCGCCCTCACGCTTTTTTATCATCTCGCTGTACATATCAGCGTGAGCCTTGTCGGTTATGCGCTCCATAAGGATCTGCTGTATCTGCTCCTGAAGCAGATCTATCCGCTGGGTGTACTGCTGTATCCGCTGCTCGAATCTTGGTTTGTTCTTCTGCCACTCCCTGACTATCCTTTCGTACCTTTTGCTGTCCTCTTTGATCCTGTCACGCAGACGGTACAGCTCATCGCTCACACATTTGTCCAGCTGGCTTTCGTGTATTCGGTGGGGAGTGCAGTACTGCTTGCCGTAC
The DNA here is from genome assembly GCA_902787825.1 of uncultured Ruminococcus sp. GTDB lineage: Bacteria > Bacillota > Clostridia > Oscillospirales > Ruminococcaceae > Hominimerdicola. The sequence goes on from CADAHS010000006.1 coordinate 49,533, forward strand.
CTGTGGTGGCTGTTGCAGGTGTACTCAACATACCTGTCATCGCCTTTCCCCCGCCACTTGGCAATAAGTATCGCACCGCAGTCAGCACACTTTATCATTCCCGAGTATCTGTGCAGCGTACCTCCGATCTTTGTGCGGCAGGTGTTTGCCATTCTGCTCTCTATGACCGCCTGCACCTTGTTGAAGGTCACCTTGTCGATTATCGCAGGTACAAAATCTTCGTGTCGGAATCGTTCTTCCTCGGGAACGACTTTCTTGGTCTTGTAGATCTTGCTGGTGACCGTCTTGTGATTAACAAGGGTGCCTGTGTATATCTCGTTGGTCAAAAGCCTTTTGATAGTCGTCTGTGCCCACAGGAACTTCTTGCACATCTGTGTCCGCTGTGCGCCTATCTTTCTGTGGGAGTAGAACTCGGGAGACTTGACACCACGTCTGTTCAGCTCCTTTGCGATAGACGACAGCCCACGCCCTTGGAGATAGGAGTGGTATATCTCTCTGACTATGTCGGCGGCTATCTCATCGACTCTGACTTCACCCGTGAGCTTGTCCTTGTAGTACCCCATAGGGAGATTGACTATCAGCCCTTGCTTTTGCTTCTGGTTGATGCCCGTTCTTATCTTTCTGCCGATGTCCTTGGCATAGAAGTCATTGTATATCTGCTTGAATCCTATCAGCAGATCGTCATCCTCATCGCTGGTATCTATCCCCTCGGTGACGGAATAAACTTTGACATCGTTCTGCCGAAGGTGGTCGATGAACAGGGCAGTCTGCGTTCTGTGTCTGCCAAGACGGCTCAGATCCTTGACGAGCACCAGCTCGACTATCCCTTTGTCAACAGCTTTTTCAAGCTCCTCAAGACCTTTTCGGTTGAATGACATTCCCGATACGTTGTCATCAAAGCTCTCACCGACTATCTCCAGACCTTTCTGCTGTGCGTAGTCAACAAGTATCTGTCTTTGATTTTGCAGGCTGTTCATTTCACTGTCCTCATCACGAGACAGCCTGTAATATAACCATGTTTTCAAGTTTTTTCATCCTTTCATTTTTAAGAAACGCATAAGCCTATGCCGATATTGCAAGCTCTGTTTCTTCTGCTGCATCGTAAGAGTCTGCACCGCTTTCGTTCAGAAAGTCGATCAGCAGCGACTCAATAAATGTGTCGAACAGATCAGTCCTGCCGTTGTAATCAACAGTTACAGAATTGATAACAGGCATAAGGCATCTGCGTTTTGAGTTTGTTTTAACAGTATTTGTAGTCATAGCATCTGTTCCTTTCACGGTAGATTTTTGGCACGTGCGCAGGGTGGTGTTTGCGTACCACACACACTACCACAAGGCTTTTTGAATATCCAGCGTTTACGCACTTTTTTCAGAAAGATCTACCTTTTGGACAGAAAGCTGCTGGTCAGCATTGGTCAAACTATCTGAATCCAGATAGCTTTTCAGCAGCGAACCAATAAAGTTCTCGAACTTTTCCTGATCGCCGTTGTAGCTGATCGTGACCGAATTTATGACAGGCTTTTCAGTTTTTCTACCCATATATCTATTCTCCTTTGTTTCGTTTTTGATGTCGTTCTTTTGTTTGCATTTGATTTGTAGTTGTTCATTTTTATATGTCCTTTCTATTTTTAATTTGATTTTGCAGGGCATCATGTTTCGTGATACCCTTTTTCAAAGTGAAGCTACGGTGAACGATTTGTACACCGTCAAGGGGTGAACGAAATGGACACCCCTTTGATGAGGTGGTGATTTGCCGACCCACGATGACGCGTTTCAGGGAGTCATCTTTTTTGCAGTTAAGAATTACAACACATATTTTTAGTCCACTCTGAAACTGCCCGTGACTCCTGCACAACCCCTCGCACTATCGCCGAAAGAGGCTGTTCTTTCAATTTATGACGTCGGTAGTTTTAGCTTTTTCACATTTTGACTCCAATTCTCCTTTCGCAGATTCTCTCGCAAACACGCCGAGCTTTGCTCGTCGAAGTGAGGCGTGCGGCGGCAAATGACGCCGTGCTTTTTCCTGCAAAGCTCTGAATGCTCTGAAATCGAGCAAAGTTTGGCTGTACTCAAAACTGCCGGGTTATCAGTTCAGACATATCCTTTTTCTGCCAATGAGACAGGGGGTCACGGGGGTCGCCCCGAGCCTGCTGACTCGGCAGATCGCCGACCCGCTTTAGCGAGGCAGGCGGACAGCCGGAGGCGATGCTGGCTGGTCACAAAGTTGTGCGGTTTTCGGACTGCCGTTTGATACTGATACTTGGAACAGTTTTACACAGCACTCGTTCTCTGCAAAGCGTTCAATCTCGGGCTTTTCTCTTTTCTGCTATTTCAGGGTTACTATACAGATAGTAAACTCCTGCGGCGAGAGTTTTTTACTCTCTCATTCGCTCACACTTGCGCCACGTTGCCCTGTGTGGCTTCCTGTGCCTGCGGGTCGGGTAGTTTGTCTACCGTGGGAGAGGGTGGGCACAAATCGCGCGACAGCCGCTGTGCGATCTTTTGCTTGTTAAGCACTATCACGCTCATAAGCTTGCCGCCGCCCGAGCGTATAGTGGTAGTGTTGCGCTCACCAGATTTTTTCAGGATCTGCTCATCAGCAAGCTGTTTGAGCAGGTCCTTTTTAGTGATACTAAAATGCTCGTCCTGCTCGGCGCACTGCCTTTTGACCTCTGCGTGTACTGCATCGGCGAGAAGATAATAGCAGTCTGTGTCCTCAAGACCGATAAACCCTTTCTGAGCCGCACCGCCAAAGTCATTTTTGTTTTCCACATAACACTTTCCGCTGTCAAGCAGTCCGTTCAGCTTGGCGCAGAACTTTGTCACAGGATCTTCCTCGGCTATCTGTTCGGCACTTCTGCGGCAGCTGTCGATAAGCACCTCGTCAAAGCTCGCTGTGATCTTTTCGTACTCGCCCTGCTGCAGATAGTTGTAGCTTTGCAAAAACTTCAGCAGGAACACCAATCCTATCCGCAGGTGAGCAAGATTTTCAGGCGCTCTGCTGTGTGTGATTATCTTACGCTCGAGCAGTCTTTCAGTGTACTGCCGTCTGAACTTGCAGAACATTCCCGACAGCTTTTTGATGAAAGATTTTTCATCGGTCAGATAGGTTTTCCTGAGCCAGTCGATGTACATCATCATCACGCCTGAGAGCTTGTTTTCCTCTGCGAGCTGCTGATACTCGGTCAGGACTTTCAGGTCTATCTCGTTGTCTTTCAGCTCGATCTCAAAGAACCTTGCCGTACCCGAAACAGATATCTCGGGAGAAAACTCTGCGGTGATGATTGCGTTGCCTGTGGGAGGCTTGGGGACTTGCTCCTCCGCCTTGCAGTTGAGCCTGCCTCTGCCTATGCGGTCACCGTAGTAGCGTGAGATGTTCTGCGCTATGCTCCTCATTTCTTTCTCCTGATACCTGCCGGCAGGGTGAAAGTCATCAATGCAGGTCAGCACATCTTTAAGGTGATAGATGTTTGAAAGTATGCTGTTGGCAGTGTCGTGGAATGACAAAGGCAGGTCACTTGATGTGAACCTGCCGAAGAATGACAGGAACAAGGCTGCGAGAGTTGACTTCCTTGAACCTGTTTTGCCTATGAGTGCTGTCACGAATTTAGGCTCGTGACCTGCTGCTTTGAGGAAGTGATTGAGCGGCGAAAGAAAAGTAACTGCGGTCAGCGGCAGCAGAACTCTCTTTGGTGCAAAGCTCATATCAAGCAATGCGTAGACGGACAGCAGGTCGTCGATTTCACCCTGCTTGTCAAAACGGTACCTGTTCAGCTTGCCTTGCAGCTCCACGTTCAGAGGACTGCCCTTCATTGGCATCAGGAATTGATACTCACCGCCGAGCTTCCTCCAGCCTGTCTGGGTGTAGACAGTTGTTCGTGGAACGTCTGCCTGCGGACTCATGATCGCATGGCAGATCTTTTGCGGTACTGACTGTCCGGGCTGCACAGCACCGTACTGTCCCCACCGCTGCAAGAGCCACTTCATTGACTGCATGTCATCTGCTGAAACTATCTGCTCGGGCAGCACTACACCGCTTTGGTGTACGGCTGATACCTTGAACAGCTTTCGCTTTTCTGTACCGTCATCGTGAGTTATCTCCTCGGTCAGCACGGGAACAAAATCAGCCAGCTTGACGTACTTGACCTGGTTTTTGACCATGGTCTCCATGTTCAGACAGCCGTCAATTACAAGGTATGGCTTCTTGTAAATGGTTCCGTCAATCTGCGGAGGTGTCACGGTCATTTCGATTTGTGTGGTTTCATTCATACTGAAAACCCTCCTTCATAATTCTTTTTTGAGGACATGAAAAAAGAGCACTCCGCCCCAATTCGGAATGCTCTCGATCAAGCCCTCTACATATATTATGGGAAGTAGATCGGCAAGTGTATAGAATTTGACCACATTTAAAAACTTCTCCGACCACATTTTTTGATGGCAGTTTTCAAAGGGTAAGGGGTATCTCTTTTTTTCAACGAACAAAACGAACAAGTACAGCTTTCAGCGCATCTGCGGAGTTTCAAAGCACTTTTCAAAACGAACACACAACGAACAACGCCGAACAACAACGAACAGAATTCATATCTTTGCAAGTAAGAAATTATATTTGTAAAAATTCTATGAACAACTAAAAATGTTTTCTGAATGCCCCACCGAGGAACTGTACAAAAAAATTCCCCTCAAAATCAAAATTATGTGATACTATATGTATGATGAAAAAGGACAATGACGGAGGTGATACTCATGCGTGGATTTATTTTTATGCTCATCAAAGACAATAAGGTTGATGTAATGGGCAAGGAATTCCTGTTAGGTGAAATGACTGTATCGTTGATAAACACACCTCAGGAACAGATGGATAAGATATTTGAGGTGATGCTTGAACTTGAAAACTCGGTTTTTATGCAGTATTGCACATATCCGTTCATACCCTGCAAGCCATATATCCCGATAACCAAAAAGCCGAAGCGTGCTGTAATGATAGATGATATTACGGAAGCTGATAAGCTGTTGAGAAAAGCCTATGACTTGATAATGTCCGTCGATGTATGCAAAGCTGCATTCCCGATCGGACCTCTTGAAGAACAGCAATTGGATGGAATCCGTGTCGGTAGTGAGGAGTATCTGAAACTCGTTGCCAGCTATTCGCAGTATTTCAATTATATCTACTGCACAGCCTATGACCTGACCACGATGTATGGATACTGCCGAGAATTTGCTGATGATCTAGTCATTCGGCTTGACGCTCTCAATACCAGTGAGCTTTCAAAAGCATATGAATATATCGCTTTCCCTGATGAGTGCAGATTTACCATTGATAGCCTGCTTGATCCTCTTGAGGGAGAGTATCAGCTGGGCGATTCGATGATCCTGCAATACATACCTATGTGTAAAGACAACAGCGACGAGTGGTATATTGCTGAATACTTCAGATTTGACACCTTGCAGGGACTGCTCAAAACAGACTTTGTGCGTGGCTTGATGAAAGGACACTTCCCACGCAAGTGCGAGCACTGCGGACGGTACTTCCTTATGACAAAGGGTTACCACACAAGGTTCTGCGATATGCCGTCGCCCGAAGACCCTGCGATGACTTGCCGTCAGGCAGCATACAAAAAGGCTAAAAGCAAAGAGCTCAGCAAGGACGATCCCAAGTACCAAAGCTATATGCGGTGCAGAAAAAGGATAAACACAGCTTTTGCTCGTGGTTCTATCGGCGAAAAAGAGAAAGCGCTGCTGCTCTCAGCGGCGGAGGATATGTACTTTGAGGCACAGTCGTCGCCCAAGTACTCTAACGAAGAATTTGAGCAGCTTTTGAGCAGCGAGAACCTATACAAGCTCTGCGGTTTACAGTACCATGGCAAAGGCAGACCTAAAGCTGTTCGGCGAACAGAAAGCGTAAAACGAACACAGAACGAACAAGGCAAACAGCGTAGTTACGCCGTTTGATACAGTTTGTTCGGTGTGTTCGGCGAAAAAAAGAGGGGAGGGGGCAGCTATGTCAAACGAGGAACTGATACAGCGTTTCTATGACGGTGACCAGTCTGCGCTGGACGAGTTGTATCGGTGTAATACTTCATATATCCGCAGACTCGTAAAGATAACAGTGCAGAATTACGAACAGTATATTTCGGCGGCTGACGACCGCAAGGACTTGTTCCAGGTCGCATCGTTTGAGTTTGTAGAGCGAATTAAAAAGAAGGAATACGACGCTGAAAAAGGAACGCTGCTCACCTACATCACACCGTATCTGAAAGCAAGCATGCGCGAATATATCGGTCAGAATTTCTCTTTGTTCAAAATGTCGGGCAAGACATTCAGGCTTATCTCAAAGTGCAGAGCATTGGATAAGAGATGGATGTCAGATGAAGAGATAGCAGGCAGGCTCGGTATTTCGCCGAGGCAGGTCAGAGCATATCTGCGTTTCTCTTTTTACCATAGTGTCGTCGTCAACGGCGATACCGAAGAGATAGGATTCGTCAGCGAGAGTACGCTCTGCGCAAACGAACAGCACCCTGATGACATCGTTTACTGGAAGTGGTGCAAGCTCTACACCCGTGAGCTTTTTGAACAGCTTTCACTGCGTGAGAGATATATAATCGGCTCGCATTACGGCATATTCGGCTACAAGAAAATGACCGATGAGAACATAGGCAAGATTCTGACAAAGACCCGTGATGCGGTGATGAAAGACATAGAGGTTATTCTCAAAAAGCTTCGGGAGATGTACTATGATAACAGCAACCTGTACCGTTGGCGCAAAGCACATTGGCTGGTGTGGGACGCAACGGGGGAGTAGGATTACAGTGTCATTATACGAAAATTGTAGTACAAATAAGGTGAAACTGCACAAAAACTGTTGATTTATTTGTCAAAGTGTGGTATAATTAGACAGATTATAAGAAGCGAGGACTAGTTATGGCTGATAAGAATAATGCAAATATCGGATTTGAAAAACAGATATGGGACGCTGCGTGCGTACTGTGGGGACATATCCCTGCAGCTGAATACAGAAAGGTTATCGTAGGACTTATCTTCCTGCGTTATATTTCGAGTGCTTTTGAGAAGCGCTACAACGAGCTTGTAGCTGATGGCGACGGCTTTGAGAATGAGCCTGATGCTTATCTTATGGACAACATTTTCTTTGTTCCGGAAAAAGCACGGTGGTCATTGGTGGCTGCTGCGGCGCACACTCCTGAGATAGGCACTGTAATCGATGATGCAATGAGAGCTATCGAGGACGAGAACAAGACCTTGAAGAACGTTCTCCCGAAAAATTATGCAAGCCCAGACCTTGATAAGCGCGTGCTTGGTGATGTGGTTGATCTGTTCACCAATATGGATATGACTGACACTGAGGACAGCAAGGACTTGCTTGGTCGTACATATGAATACTGTATCGCTCAGTTCGCCGCATACGAGGGCGTTAAGGGTGGTGAGTTCTACACTCCGTCAAGCGTGGTTCGCACACTCGTTGAGATACTGCGCCCATTTGAGAACTGCCGTGTATATGATCCTTGTTGTGGATCAGGTGGTATGTTTGTACAGAGTGCAAAGTTTATTCAGGCGCATAGCGGCAACAGAGGAAATATCTCTGTTTATGGACAGGAGTCCAATGCTGATACATGGAAAATGGCAAAAATGAATATGGCTATTCGTGGCATAGATGCTGACTTTGGACCATATCACGACGATACATTTTTTAACGATCTGCACAAGACTTTGAAAGCGGATTTCATCATGGCAAATCCGCCATTCAATCTTTCAAACTGGGGACAGGACAAGCTCAAAGATGATGTCCGCTGGAAGTACGGTACTCCGCCTGCGGGCAATGCCAACTATGCTTGGATACAGCATATGATACATCACCTTGCACCAAACGGCAAGATCGGTCTTGTGCTTGCAAACGGCGCACTCTCCACGCAGTCCAGCGGTGAGGGCGATATTCGCAGACGCATCATCGAGGACGATCTGGTCGAAGGCATTGTCGCAATGCCGACACAGCTTTTCTATTCCGTTACTATTCCCGTAACGCTGTGGTTCATCACAAAGGGCAAGAAGCAGAAAGGCAAAACGCTGTTTATTGATGCCCGTAAAATGGGTTATATGGTTGACCGCAAGCACCGTGACTTCACGGACGAGGATATTCAGAAGCTCGCTGACACATTCAAGGCATTCCAGGACGGCACATTAGAGGAAGTCAAGGGCTTCTGTGCGGTGGCTGACATTCAGGCTATCGCCGCACAGGACTATATTCTCACGCCAGGCCGCTATGTCGGCATTGAGGAGCAGGAAGATGACGGCGAGCCGTTCGATGAGAAGATGAAGCGCCTGACCTCGGAGCTGTCGGATATGTTCAAGAAGTCCCATGAGCTTGAAAATGAGATCAGGGAGAAGCTGGGGGCGATTGGGTATGACATTTGAAACGCACTTCATATCTGAATTGATTGATGAAATATCAATGGGTCCGTTTGGCTCTAATATCAAGGTTGAATGCTTTGTAGATGAGGGTATTCCTGTCCTTAATGGAAGTAACCTTGAGGGCTACGAACTTAAAGAGGATTCATTTCGATATGTCACGGAAGAAAAAGCTGATTCTCTCAACAAAGCTAATGCCTACCGTGGAGATGTAGTGATAACGCATAGGGGTACATTAGGTCAAATCGTCTTTATTCCACAGACATCGAAGTATGATAGATACGTCATTTCACAGAGTCAATTTAGAATTCGTTGTAATGATAAGATACTTCCAGAGTATATGGTATATTATTTCCATACCCGTATAGGACAGCATAAGCTCTTATCAAATGCTTCGCAAGTTGGTGTACCTGCTTTAGCTCGTCCCTCTACTACTTTTCAGAAGATTGATATTGAAATACCTGATATAACTACGCAACGGCGAATTGTTGCTGTTTTACAGAGAATCCACGACAAGATAGCTGTTAATACTGCGATAAATGAAAATTTACTCTTACAAGCAGTCTAAATCCGCACCGCTGACACGTCAATCTCGCCATTCATCAGTTTCGGCAGGAGTGTGTCACGGAGGGCGGCAAGGCGTTGATTTTCAATAGTTCTGTTGAGAATATCGCTATAAATAGGCTCTGCTACAGCTATGAAGCTATCAATTTGCTCCGATGATAAGGCAGGAACACTCTCTGTATCAAAATCACGGGTAATAATAGCATCGAATACAGCTCCGCTTGCCTTATGCTTTAATGCTTTTACAGTTTCGAGGACATAGTGATAAACAATGATTTGGTGAAGTCCGTTCTTGCCTGCAAGAGCATAGCAAGATTGGTTCATCGACATAGGCACGCCTGCAAGGCTAACCTTTCCGACAGTACCACGAGCTGTAAGAAATACGGTATTTACAGGATATAAGCGACTATTGCAGTTATCAAGCCCCAAAGGAGTAATACTCTTTTCAGTTGTCAAAACATAGGGAGCGCCTACATCTTTCGGGGTAAAGAACGGTATTTCGCCGTTCCAATACTCTTGCTTGCCTGTTTTGGGCGTTCCGCCACCAAGCACCTGAATAACAGAAGTGAACGGCACTCGTTCCTGAATATCTGCTATCAGGTTCTTGAACAGAGCCTGAGCCTGCTGCTCTAAATTTTCATTTATACTATTAAAAAGGAGTATAAAGATATGGCTAAACAACGTTCAGTATTTGAATTAAACGGAATAACATATTATTCGCCTAAGGCTGCTGCAGACAATTGGAAAATGTCTCATCAGGCTGTTACATCTGCTTGTAAAGATGGAAGAATTGTTGGTGCTATTCAGGATTCCACTAATCAATGGTGTATTCCAAATACATCTATGATGCCATTAAGTAAAGAAACCATACGCAAAATAATGATAATCACATTAGCGTTAAAAAACACACCTAACATTATGATTTCAGGTTTAGAGAATTATGATGTACATAAGCTCTACGCATATTTAAGAGATACAAATTACATCAAACCATTTAACGAAAATAGCAGTAGAATACCATATGAGGCGATATTAACAGAAAAGGGAATGGATCTTGTAATTGAAAGCAAAAAAATAGAAATGGATTGGACAAATATAGCTGTTCTACTTGTTCAATGTATTCCAAGTTTTCTTGAAATTGGAGCTGCTTTAGTACATTAACTCTATTGGTTGTAGTGATGTTGGTACTACGAAAGGAGTATCAACTATGAAAACTGAACTAATCACCAACATCGAGCAGGCTATGCTGAAAAAGCTCGATAATGCACAACTTCAAGCCTTGCACGAAGTTCTTGTGCAGGTTTTCAAGGGCGTGTCGGTCACGGCTGTGGCTGATGCCGACAAAGCACCCGACAAAACGGAAATATTAGAGGAATTTCTCTCTGCAAAGCGGATAGAGGGTTGCTCGGAGAAGTCACTGAACTACTACCGCAAGACGATCACGGCAGCTCTTGACAGTATCGGCAAGGGTATCAAGCATATTACAACAGACGATCTGAGGGCGTATCTGACTGACTATCAGGCGAAGAAGAAGTCCAGCAAGGTCACTATGGATAATATCCGCCGTATCCTGTCGAGCTTCTTCTCTTGGCTGGAGGACGAGGACTATATCATCAAAAGCCCCGTTCGGCGCATTCACAAGGTCAAGACAAGCAAGACAATCAAGGAAACCTACACGGATGAGAACTTGGAACTTATGCGTGATAACTGCGTAGAATTGCGGGATTTAGCGATGATTGATATGCTCGCTTCTACGGGTATGCGTGTCGGCGAAATGGTCTTGCTGAACCGCAGCGACATTGATTTCAATGAGCGTGAGTGCGTGGTGGTTGGCAAGGGCGATAAGGAGCGTATGGTGTACTTCGATGCCCGTACAAAGCTCCATTTACAGAGCTATCTTGCTTCACGGACAGACAGCGATCCTGCCTTGTTCGTGTCGCTCCGATCTCCCCATAAGCGGTTGACGATAGGTGCGATAGAGCTGCGGTTGCGTGAAATGGGGCGAAAACTCGGTATAAACAAGGTTCACCCCCACAAATTCAGGCGAACGCTTGCAACTATGGCTATCGACAAAGGTATGCCGATCGAGCAGCTTCAAAGGTTGCTCGGTCATCAAAGAATAGATACTACACTACAATATGCGATGGTGAAGCAGAGCAATGTGAAACTGGCGCATAGGAAATATATTGGATAGGACGGTGATTTTTGTGAGTGAATGGAAAGAATGCACCATAGCCGACTTAGGTGAAGTTGTCGGCGGTGCTACTCCCTCTACAAAAAAGCCTGAGAATTATGAAAACGGCGATATATCTTGGATTACTCCAAAAGACTTATCTACTCTCAGCGGAAGGTACATTTTTCGTGGTGAACGTAATATTACGGAAACTGGATTAAATAGTTGTTCGACAAGACTCTTATCACCTAACACGGTATTGTTTTCTTCTCGCGCTCCGATAGGATATGTTGCTATCTCTGCTAAGGAAATGTGTACCAATCAGGGCTTTAAGAGTGTTATCCCAAATATTAATACGGACTTTATGTTTCTTTATTATCTGCTGAAATACAATAGGGATAACATCGAAAATATGGGAAGCGGTACTACATTCAAGGAAGTATCAGGCAATACTATGAAGTCAATCAAAGTATGTGTGCCTGTTGATATAGACGAACAGCGCAGGATAGGTGCAGTGTTGTCTGCAATTGACGATAAGATAGAACTGAATACTGCGATAAATGAAAATTTAGAGCAGCAGGCACAGGCGTATTTCGTAGACCTTTTTATCACCAATGTTGACCCGAATTGGAGAATAGGCACTATTTCCTATTTGGGCAATGTAGTCGGTGGAGGTACTCCGTCAAAAAAGATTGAGGAATACTATACAAGCGACGGAATAGCGTGGATAACCCCTAAAGACTTATCTAATGACAAATCCAAATTTGTTGCTCACGGCGAAACAGATATTACAGAATTAGGGCTTGCCAAAAGTAGTGCTACCCTTATGCCGAAAGGCGCTGTACTGTTCAGTTCTCGTGCGCCTATCGGGTATATTGCTATTGCAGACGGTCAAGTTTGCACAAATCAGGGCTTCAAGTCTATTGTTCCATTTGACAATGTAGGTACTGCTTTTGTTTATTATTTTCTGAAAGAAAAACTTTCTGCAATTGAAAATGTTGCTTCGGGTTCTACATTTAAGGAAGTGTCAGGCAGTACCATGAAGAATTTTACGGCAATCATTCCTGATAACGATACATTAGCTGAATTTCAGCGGTTTTGCAGTCCTCTATTTGAACAGCAGCGAGCTTTAGAGTACGAAAATCGTTATCTTTCGTCTATTCGTGACACCCTCCTGCCGAAGCTGATGAACGGTGAGATTGACGTATCAGCGGTCAAAATTTAGGCGGCTGGCAAGCGTAAATTTTCATTTATGAAAGGAGCGTTTCTATGCTTTTTGGTGATAAAGAAACAGATTTTATTCAATCCTTTCAAGACATAGATGATTCCGAGGTGTTTTTCCCTTTTGAATCGGATGTAGCAATCGACATTTATCAAAAGATTCATTCAAAAGAAAAATGGAGTAAATGGATTGACAGTTCAGGCAAATCTGATCCACCGCCCGATTTTTATTCTAATGATTATAAACTAATGATGGATGTAATGCGTGTGAACGATCACGAACATAAAGGAAAAAAAGGTAAACTCTACAACCCGTCCATGAGTCATGAAAAACAAATGCTAAGAGAATTGGAAGAAGCAGGCGTATTGAAGCAATTTCCTAATGCAAAAGTTTATTTGAACGGTGATACACAATTACCGACTTATGAGGATCATAATTATGACCTTTATCTGAAATGCTTCTGCCGTGTAATAAAAAAACACATCGAAAGCATTCCCTTATATAAGAAAAATCATCCTGGTTGTAAAGTGTTGTTCTTTGTGTTTGATGAATCATCAGCATATTTCGAATCTGCCTGCTCAATAGATTTACAGGAAAAATGTGTTGAGAATCATATATACTCAGGGATCCCGCATCTGTTCTTCGAAGATGAAGCTTTTCTAGAGGCATTTATAGATAAAGGAATTGATTTTCTATTATGGTTTGCACCATATAAAAGATTCGAAAACTTAGATCCGCCAATAGAATTACCCAAGTTGTGTGTATTTGACTTATCAATAGATAGTTTCCGAAAAAAACGATATGATGAAAATAGAATGGTAAGTGTTGAAAGATAAAGATGTTTATGATTTGAAATCTGTGTAAAGGACTATTTGTAGAGGAGGAAGATATGAGCATCGCAATTATAATACTATCGGTTATAGTTGGAATCGCCTTTTTAATTCTTCTGTACTGGAAACTCACTAACAGAATGTATTTGCTTTGGGGGATTATACGATTCTTTAAACGAAAGATTCTCCAGCCACGGATTGATTCTTTGAATGAAATAGGTCATTACCTTAAGCAACAGCAAGATATTCTTAATGATCATAAAAAAGAGGATACTTTCTTTAAGAGAGTCGGGAAAAGAGCTGATAAGATTAAAGCAAGGGCTTCTAAGATTTATAATTCGAGGAGTATTAAACGAAATTTTGAAAAAGACAAATATAAAATTGAAAGCTATATAGACTTTTGTAATAGTAAGCAATTGAAATTAACAAAAGAAGAAAAAAGAATACTCAATTACTTGGATTGTGTAGAAGATTTGGTTTATCCTGAAAAAGCATTGGATAAGAGGCTCCAAAGAGTAAGTGATGAATATGATGAGCTTTATAGTTCATTTAATCAGTCAGGTGAAAAGTTATTATCAATAAGGCAGACATCAGTTGAAACTATAAACAGAGTGACGGAATTAATCAATAGCATTGCCGAGCATCCCAAAGACTTTGATACTGATTTTATAGAAATATCTACGAACAAAGAATTATTTAAAAACGCAATTGATTTTGCCACAGAAGAACACAAAAAGTTGAGGAACACTGCTATAGGAGCAGGTGCTGGAGTTGCAGCTGGAGCAGTATTTGCTGGTGCCGCACCATCTGTCGCAATGTGGGTTGCTACTACTTTTGGAACTGCATCTACAGGAACAGCTATATCAACATTAAGTGGTGCCGCGGCAACTAATGCGGCGCTAGCTTGGCTTGGTGGTGGAGCTGTTGCTGCTGGCGGTGGAGGCGTTGCTGCTGGACACGCATTGCTGGCTTTGGCAGGTCCAATCGGACTTGGAATAGCCGGCATTTCAGGTTTATCTGCACTTCTGCATTTTTGGAGAAAAAAGAAAAAGATTCAAGAGAGTAAAAAGCAAGAGATAGAAAGAATAATTAACATCACACATTCGTTGAAAAAGCTGCAATCTGATGTGGAGTTATTACACTCTCAAACAGAGGCTCTCAATGCGCTTGTGAATGAAAAACTATTGGACAATAGTAATTTGTTTGCATGTGATTACAACGCGCTGAGTGAGGAACAAAAGATATCATTAGGTACATTAGTAAATGATACAAAGTCGTTGTCAGCTTTGCTTTGCAGGATTCTCTCAGAATAAGGTGTTCTGTTATGAAAAAAGTAAAAGAAAACAACAGATTTATTGGCAGTAGCCAAGCGGTAGCAGAGGCTTCGTGGATCAACTATTTGAACCAACAAAGAATCAATAGATATCTTTGCAGTGTTGCTATGCAGGATACCAATCTGGAGGATGCCATAAAATCATTAGAAGATACTATTTCAACTCTTAATAAGAAAATAATAATAACTAATCGTGGTGGCATTAAAGGACAACATGGTTTTATTGCTGAGGTTGCCGAATGTGGTATTGAAAATGCACGAAACGAAATTGTGGGCAATAATCCGTCATGTGAATGGATAAATGATAATGGCCCGGCTGATATTTTGCGTGATGGGATACCGATCCAACAAAAATTCGTAAACTCGGGAAACCATTTATCTCTTCAAGCAATAAAAAAGCACTATGATACATATCCGTTCTTCCTGAATGAAGGTGGTAAGTATCAGATCCCTAAAGATCATTACGAAAAGATCAAGTACCTCTTATCTGTCCCAAAAGAACAGGCGAATAAACTATCTACATCTACAGAGGATTTTTCTTTGAGACAGTGGAAAGAAGTCCATGATTTCTTTGAAAGCGAAAAAATTAAGCTGTCTGATATAGAACCATCGGTTTTATCGTATGATGAGGTGCAAGCCAATCAAATCAATAAGACCATTGAAAAAGAGAAAAATGCCATAAAAGAAACTGATAGAACTATCAGAGAAAAAGAATACAATAAAAGCAAACCAAAATTAAAAGAAGGACTAAAGGTCGGAGCAGTTTCAGCAGCAATTGAAGGTGGAACATCGCTTGTTTCAGAAATTGCAAAAAGGATAAAATCTGGTAAATCCATAAGAGACTTCACTGGCGATGATTGGGCGGATATTGTAAAATCAACCACCAAAGGAACGGTATTAGGAGCAGTTCGTGGTATAAGCATTTATGAATTGACAAATTATACGCCGTCATCAGCTATAGTTGCAAATTCTTTAGTTGCTGTTTCGTTTGGCATAGCTCAACAGATTTACCTGTTGCACTCTGGAAGAGTATCCAAGCAGGAGTTTGTCAGAAATGCAGAATTGCTTTGTGTTGAAGCATCAGTGTGCACTATTTCCTCTACTATAGGACAGGCTGTTATCCCTATCCCTGTAATTGGCGCAGTAATAGGGAACACCGTCGGTTTGATGGTTTATAATGCGGTAAAGGATATTCATATAGAGCAAAGCACCTTGATTCTGCAATACCTAAATGAAATAAGCAAATTGGAGTATAATCTGAATCAGGAGTTTTCTAATCATATTAGCGAATTGATGAAACTTTACAAAGAGTTCTTCTCTGTTATGGAGAACGCATTTGCAATAGATTATAAAGAAGCTTTTTCTGGTTCAATAGAGCTTGCACGAATAGTAGGGGTACAGGAGGACAGTATTCTTACTTCTGTTTCTGATATAGATAATTACTTTCTACAATAAGGAGCTGATAATATGTCATACACCGAAGCGAGTTATGAAAACGCTATAATACAGCTTTTTGAAGAAATGGGATATACCCATGTATACGGACCGGAAATTGATCGTGATTACAAGACTCCGCTGTATATGGACGAGCTTACGGCGGCACTTTATCGGCTAAATCCCGCGCTCCCCGATGATGCGATTAGCGATGCACTATTTAAGCTCCAGAACTTTGAAAACGGCGAGCTTGTGCAGAAGAACGCTGTATTCATGGATTATCTCCAGAATGGCATTGAGGTTAGATATACCGAGAAAGGCGAGGAGCGTTCTGCGCTTTGCTATCTTGTGGACTATGCAAACACGGACAACAATTCTTTTATTGTTGCGAATCAGTGGACTTTCGTTGAGAACGACGAGAAGCGCCCTGATGTTTTGCTGTTCATCAATGGTCTGCCCGTAGTCCTTATGGAACTGAAATCTCCGTCTCGTGAGGAAACTGACGCTTCGGAAGCATATACTCAGATCAGAAACTATATGCACGCTATTCCGTCCATGTTTATTTACAATGCGATATGTGTTATGAGCGATTTGTCTGAAAGCCGTGCTGGCACTATAACTTCAGGCGAAGATCGCTATATGGAATGGAAAACCAAGGACGGCAGTTATGAGAACACGCAGTATGCGCAGTTTGATACTTTCTTTGAGGGTATCTTCACCAAAGACCGTCTGCTTGACATACTGAAAAACTTTATTCTGTTTTCAAATGAAGGCTTGACAAGCTATAAGATACTTGCGGGCTACCACCAGTATTTTGCTGTCCGCAAGGCTATAGAGTCAACCAAGAAAGCAACTGTAACCGATGGTAAGGGCGGTGTGTTCTGGCACACCCAGGGCAGCGGTAAGTCGCTGTCAATGGTGTTCTATGCCCACTTGCTGCAGTTTGAACTTGAAAGCCCAACTATCGTTGTTATAACTGATAGAAATGATCTTGATGATCAGTTGTATTCGCAGTTCGCAAAGTGTAAGGATTTCCTTAGGCAAGAGCCTGTCCATGCAGAGAGTCGTGAACATCTGAAAACGCTTCTTGACGGAAGAAAAGCAAACGGCATCATCTTCACAACGATGCAGAAGTTTGAAGAATCAGGCGAAGCTCTTTCGCAGCGCCGAAACATTATTGTTATGGCTGATGAAGCTCACAGAGGTCAATATGGTCTTGCTGAAAAGATAAAGATGACGAAAAATGAGGACGGTGAGCTTGTTGCCAAGAGGGTAGTGGGTACTGCCCGTATTATTCGCGATACGCTCCCAAACGCTACATATATCGGATTTACAGGAACACCTATATCAATGGAAGACAGAAACACCCGAGAGGTGTTCGGAGATTACATTGATATCTATGATATGACACAGGCTGTTGAGGACGGTGCAACTCGTCCTGTTTACTATGAGAGCCGTGTTATGAAGCTGAAACTTGATGACGCAACTCTGCGCCTTATTGATACTGAGTATGATATCATGTCGCAGAACGCTGATGCTGATGTGATAGAGCGCAGTAAGCGTGAACTTGGACAGATGGAAGCTATCCTTGGTCACGACGATACTATCAAATCTCTTGTAGATGATATCCTCGATCATTACGAAAACTATCGAGAGAACCTGCTCACAGGCAAAGCGATGATAGTTGCATATTCGAGAGCGATTGCTATGAAGATTTACAAGCGCATACTTGAAGTGCGCCCTGGCTGGACTGATAAGATCGGTGTTGTTATGACATCGTCTAATAAGGATCCTGAAGAGTGGCACAGTATAATCGGAAATAAGCGTCATAAAGAGGACCTCGCAAGGATATTCAAAGATAATGACAGCCCGATGAAAATAGCTATCGTTGTTGATATGTGGCTGACCGGTTTTGATGTTCCATCGCTTGCAACAATGTATGTGTACAAGCCTATGATGGGCTACAATCTGATGCAGGCTATTGCCCGGGTTAACCGTGTGTTCAGAGATAAAGAGGGCGGTCTTGTTGTCGATTATGTAGGTATAGCAAGTGCCTTGAAACAGGCGATGAATGACTATACTGTTCGTGATCGCAAGAATTATGGAAACACTGATATAGCAAGTGTTGCTTATCCTAAGTTTAAAGAGAAGCTTTCAGTTTGCAGAGACCTCTTACATGGATATGATTATTCTAATTTCTTCGGTAGCAACGAACTTACAGCTGGCAGAACTATCACAGGTGCTGTAAACTTCCTTATGGATAGGCAAAGGACAGCTGACAGGGAAAGCTACACCAAAGAAGCACTGCTGTTAAAACAGTCATTGTCACTGTGTTCGTCTATCGCAACAGTTGAAGATCGAGACGAGGCAGCGTTCTTTGAGGCTGTTCGTGTATTGCTTATGCGTATTCTGAATCAAGGCGGCGGCAAAAAGCTTTCATTGCCTGAGATAAACGCAAAGATAAATGAACTCTTGAAACAGAGCATTAAGAGTGACGGCGTAATTAATCTTTTCTCAGATAAGGAACAGGATTTTTCTTTGTTCGATCCAAAATTCTTGGAAGAGGTTTCACGAATGAAAGAAAAGAACCTCGCAGTTGAGCTTCTTAAGCGACTGATCGCTGAACAGGTGCATATTTATAAGCGGACGAATCTTGTTAAGTCGGAAAAGTTCAGCGAGATAATGCAGAACGCTATGAATAGGTATCTCAACGGTATGCTCACTAATGAAGAAGTAATACAAGAGATGCTCAATCTTGCAAGGCAGATAAGAGAAGCTAAGCAAGCAGGCGAAGATCTTGGTTTGACGGCGGATGAGCTTGCATTCTATGATGCGCTAACAAAGCCACAGGCTATTAAGGACTTTTATGAGAATGAAGAGCTTATAGCCATAACCAAAGAACTTGCCGACAAACTGCGTAAGAATCGTACTATCGATTGGCAGAAACGAGACAGCGCACGAGCAAAAATGCGAATGATGATACGCAAGTTGTTGAAGGATCACCGCTATCCGCCTGAAGGAATGGACGATGCTGTTACGACCGTTATGCTGCAGTGTGAACTGTGGGCAGATAATGATGGTGTGACAATAGAGTAAACCATATGAACGGTGTCGCATATACTATGAGCTAAGGAGAAAAGCTTTATGAATAACAAAATTGAAAAGACTGACACTATAGCTAAAATACTATCAGGACGCAGTTTTACGGTAGATGTATTTCAACGTGAATATCGCTGGGGTAAAAAACAAGTCGAACAAATGATAGATGACTTGAATAACTGTTTTGATAACTATTATGACCCGGTTAATCATGATACACCTGAGGAGGTAGCTGAATATGGATACTATTTTCTTGGACATATTCTTTGTGTAACTGGACCTTCATATAGGATAGTTGATGGTCAACAGCGCCTTACAACACTTACACTCTTGCTTATTTATCTTAACAATCTCCAGAAAGAGAATTTAAAACCTGGAGATACGTTGATACAGTTTGATGATATGATATATCATGATCACTTTGGCAAAAAGCTTTTCAACATTAATGTTGAAGAGCGAGAAGCTTGTTTTCAGGCATTATATAGAAATGACTTGAACTATAAGCCGGCAAATGAGAGTGAAGAAACGATGCTTCATCGTTACTTGAATATCGTTGAATTGTTCCCTGATGAGCTCAAAGGCGAGGCGTTGCCATACTTCATTTACTGGCTTAAAGACAAAGTTTTGATGTTAGAAATCGATACGCCCAATGACGAAGATGCATACACAATATTTGTTACAATGAATGATCGTGGATTGAGTCTTAACAGTGCTGAGATGATGAAAGGTTTTATAACACAAAAAGTTCCTGCCGGGGATCAAGTTTCAGTAAATCATAAGTGGCAGAATAATATAAGCAGAATCAAAAGTTCTTTTGATCAGGACACAAGCGGAATCGTCAATACTGAAGATGTCGAGTTTATTTCTGTTTGGTTACGTGCAAAGTATGCAGATACCTTACGTGAAGGCAAGCGTGGAGCAAAGGATGAGGATTTTGAACTTCTTGGAGAAAAATTCCATACTTGGGTTCGCGATAACGCTACCACTAAGTTGAGCCTTCATAAGCCACATGATTATAAAGAATTTGTTATTACGGAAATGACGAGAGCAACGGATCTTTATCTTCGCATAAAAGAATATGGGGAGAAACTAACTGCAGGATATGAAGCTGTGTTTTATAATGCTAATCGTGATTTGAATTATCAAACTATGCTCATAATAGCAGCTGTCGCAAATGATGATTCAGATGAAATAATAACTAAGAAAATACAAATGGTATCGTTGTTTGTTGACATTTTTGCTTCAATCCGTATTTTTAATTTCAAGAAAGTAAACTGGAATACAAATAAGTATCTTCTTTTCCATTTGATGAAGGAAATACGTAATAAGGATTGTAAAACCATAGGGAAAGTTTTAGTTAGGGCTTTACGTCGTATGGATATAAGTATCGACGGAATTACTAGGTTCAGCTTAAATCAATTTTCTGGTAGATATATGCTTCACATTCTTGCACGTTTTACATCTTTTATAAATGTACGCATGGGGAATCCCTCGGAATTTGATACTTATGTGGACCGTAAGATGAAAGGTAATACATATGATATCGAACATATATTACCTAATGATTTCGATAGCTACAGCGGTGAGTTCGAAGATGCAGATGATTTCCAGGAGAGTCGTCAAATGCTGGGCAATTTAATCATTCTGACAAGAGATAAAAATCGGAGTTATCAGGATATGAATTACACCCAAAAAGTAGGAAAATATATCGGGGATAATGTTTTGGCTAAGGCGTTGAATCCAATTTCGTATAAGAATAATCCGAAGTTTACAGATCTAGCCGAAGAATATGGCTTTTCAGCTATTCAGACTTTTAACAAAGCAAGTATTGCTGACAGAGCAAAAATATATCTTCAGCTGGCTAGTGACATCTGGAATCCAGATACAATAAAAGAACTTGCTGGAGGTTGGAATGACGAGGAAGAAAAGGATTTTTTCAAAAATGATAAGTCATCTGAATTTACAGTTGAGTATTTTGACAGAAGTTGGCCAGATGCTTTGAAGTATGGTTTTCTTTCTGCCAATATTGGAGGTACGGGAAAGTATTTGAAGAATATTCAAGAAGGAGATATCGTATATTGTCATATCGCTGGATGCGGTTTTGTTGGGATTGGAGAATGCAAAGCTGTAGCTGTAGAAATGAAAGACTTTAATGTGTTGCTTGATGGCGAAGAACAACCCATAATGAATGTTCCTTGGGTGAATACTGATGCCAAAGAGAACATTGATGAAAGAAAAGAAATCTTTATTCGTGTTGAGTGGAAGAGTTATGTTAAAGATAAAAACGACGGCTACTGGGAGAAAGGTTTGACAACAGTTCCTATGGTTGCATATAAACTTTCAGATCAAAGTACGCATAAGAAAGTTAGAGAGTATTTTAAATATACAGACTAAGCGTTATATCTTAACGATAAGGAGGCTTAAATGAAATACAGCGAGACTGGTTTCCGCAGCTTGTATAAAAGATTTGCTGTCTTTGAGCTGAATGAGAATATACTGAAGTGCCTTGAAGTATTCCCTAGAAAAGACGAGGCGAACTGCGTTATCGTTTATGGGTATATCGACCACGAGGCTGGAATGACGCTGGAATTGCTTTGCGCGGGCAAGCAGAATGGCAAAGAACTTGAGATGTTTGACGGTGATGACGAACGCAGAGCTGTCGCACGAATCGAAGGCGTTAAAGACCTTGAGTTTACTGTTCTCGGTGACGATGAGTGGCTAATGCAAAAGCACAGCAAGAAAATCGAAATGCTCAGCGGTTACAGCGTGAACGAGGAAATCGAGACCAGCCGCAGTTTTACATTCCTTGACGGCTGTCGTCACGAATTCTTCCCCGATGATATAATGGTCGTAATTCTCAAAGACGATTTTGAACCCGAAGGATGCTGGGTCAATATTTTCGGGCTTGGTGAGCGTTGTTTCATCGGAAGACTGCTTAGCGAACCGAATCAGGATTTTGGTTGCCACATAGGCGATGAAATCAAATTCTATGCACAGAAACAGGACGATGATTCTGTAATGTGCTTTTCAGACGGAACACCGCTAAATAGGTATTCTGCCGAAGACCTTGAAGATGGTCAGATGCTCGGGGACGCAGTTGCTAAATTCAAAGAAGAGCAGAATGAGATCAATCTTTACAGGCTGCTCAATCTGCTTTGCGATAGCTATGTCTGGGTGCCGTGCACCGCAGTAATGGACAAGCAGGACGAAGAAAAAATACAGAAGATGATCGAAGACGCAAACGGCGATACCGATTCAATAATCGGGCAAACTTTCACGACCTCGGAAAGCGTAAGACTGATTCCCGATATCCTGCAAAACGGCGACGAGTTTTTCTTCCCGATATTTTCAAGTGCCGAGGAAATGGGGGAGTACGGCGAGCATTTTTCAAAGGTGCAGAAGCATATGCTTGAAGCAATGACACTCGCCCAGAACAACGAGAAAAACATTTCAGGCATGGTGCTCGACGCTTTCAGCGGTCAGTTTGTAATAAATACTGATTTGATGAAGCTGATCTGGGAAATGCAATCAAAAGTTGAAACGAATGATTCTGATAAATAGTTTGCAAGTCTGCGTCAACCACCATTCACAATCGGAGGATACTATGAATTACGACAATCTTCATGAGCTGATAAACAGGTATGAATCGAACCTTGATATGCTCTACAATGAGGAGCACAATGAGCTTTTCAAATGGCGTGCTTTCAAGACCTGGCAGGACGAATGGAACAAGTCTGAGTCGGCTTTCGGCAGCTTTGCGGACAGATTTACTGCCGCCAAGAAGGACTTTGATCTGTTCATCGACAACAGCCGTATGCACCCAAGCACAGGTGTTGTCAAGCTGTGGGAGAAAGAGCCGCAGACGGTCGAATCGCTGTTTAAAGATGTCCTGTTCGCACCCGCCGAAAGCATAGCAGATGTTCAGAATAATATGGATCGTTTCCTTGACGGATATGAATTGCTTCGTCAGAAATACTTTCACGGCAACTGGTCGTATAAGCAGGACAGGCACTCTGCATCTGTTTTCCTCGCAGTTAATGTGCCCGAAAGAAACTTCGTGTTCAAAAGCACAGAGGCATCAAAAATGGCAAAGTACACCGAGTTCGGACTTGATATAGGCTCGGGAACGAGTTTCAGACTGCCTAACTATTACGCACTCTGTGAGGAGATAGTTAATGCCCTGAAAGAACATACGACTTTGCTGGAAAAGCATTTTGCAAGGCTCACTGATAAGTGCTTCGTTGATGAGAGTCTGCATCTTCTGGCGTTTGATCTGTTGTATTGCTGCAAGGCGTATAATTTCTATAAAGGACTCGTTGAGCCTGTTACAAGAAAGACGATCAAAAAGAAGATAAAGCCTGAAGTATCTGCCGAGGAGCTTGCAAGGCTTGAAGCAGAACGGCTCGAAAAGATCAATGATATCCAAGCGGAGATCGGCGATCTCGAAAATGCGTGCTCTGAATATTCCGACATCTCGCTGATCGATGTTCAGGTCGAATTCAAACCGTACGGAACTGGCGTGGTCGTTGAGCAGGATGTTGATAGGATAACTGTCAGGTTTGCAGAAACCGAAAAGAGATTTATGCTCAACTCTAAGTATAAAGTCCGCCCGAAATTTGAAAATGACGACGAGATAGTTTCAGCGTTTACCGAGTATGCTGATATTGTTGAAAGAATAAAGCAGTTGAGAAGCAAGCTTAATAATCTGATGTGAGTTTAAACAGTACAAGGAGGTCATGCAAATGTTTAAAGGGATACTCGCAATAGTCATAGGTTTTCTGCTTGTCAAAGCGTTCTGCGATACCGTACTTGATATCTTCTTTAAGAACAAGAAATGATCGCCGAGGTGGATTAGATAAACTTGGACATCTGGCAGAGCATCAGCGATGAAGACATCGAAAAAATGCGTGATAAAGTTGGTAAAACTATGGATATAAAGACTGTTATTTCAGAAAAACTCAACGAGATAGAGCGGAAGGAGAATGTTCGGATACTGCACTGTGTTGAATCGGGCAGTCGTGCGTGGGGTTTTGAGTCGCCTGACAGCGACTACGATGTCAGGTTTATCTATGTGCGCCCGAAAGACTATTATCTCAAACTCGAAAGTACCCGTGATGTTATCGAGTGGCAGCTCGATGACACGCTTGACATCAACGGCTGGGATATTCAGAAAATGCTCAGGCTGCTTTATAAATCGAACCCGACCGTGTTTGAATGGAACAGCTCGCCGATAGTTTACAAGACCACTGATGACTGGTCGGCTGTCAGCAAAGTGATAGGCAGATACTTTCAGGTGAAGGCAGGACTTTACCACTATCTGAGTATGGCAAAGACTAATTATCACGCATATTTCAAAGGCGAGCAGGTCAAGCTCAAAAAGTATTTTTATGTTTTGCGACCGCTGCTTGCGTGCAGATATATAATCGACAACGGCAAACCGCCGCCGATGCTTTTCAGCGAGCTTGTTGAGGCTGAACTTGAAAGCTCGATGAAGCCTTTTGTTGATGAAATCCTCAAAGCAAAAATGGCTACATCTGAGCTTGGAACGCAGCAGAAAAATGACGAAGTGATACGGTATTTTGAGAGCAGCATAGCTGAAATAGAAAAGGTCATCGCTGAATACGCCAACGAAGAAAAGCCAAGTTGGGAGCCGCTTGATAAATGCTTCCTTGATATTTTGGGAGAAAATTCTTTCCCTTAACGGCTTGAACTTCCCCTTAATTTGTGGTATGTTTTTAATGGAAAGACAGTGGAGATATCGGGTGTATCTCGGTCGAGCTTTTTACCTTGATAATGTCCCAGCCGTTGCCGTTTTTGTGCAGGATGTCCACAGCACAGTACAGCCCGTCGTGCTCAAATGCCGCCTCAGCAATGTTTTCCGCACCTGATTGCATTAACTCATTGGTCTTGTGCACCATTTCGGTCTTGTCAAAAGAGAAATCCACAAGTGAGTATTCTCCGAAATAACTGCGTGCAAGATCGCCTACAAGCGTGCCGTTCGCCAACACCGACTCGGGCAGGATATCCTCAGCCTCTTGCGGCTTGTAAGCATCGAGCCACAGCATCTTCGGACACTGTATGCCCTTGCAGTATCTCGATTTGCTCAGATCTGTGATATTTGACATATTATCAACCTCTTTTCGTCCTTGGTGTCCTGTTGCTCGAGGTATTCATCAACAGCGGCATCGGCTTTCTGCTTGGCTTTTATATTAGCATACTGCCTGTTTTCCGCACACCACGAGCAGCCGCCGTGGTTGCGGCAGTAGGCATCAAAAGCCTTGGCTCCACGATACTGTTTGCGGTGCTCCTTACCGCTGGCGATAGCTTTGTCGAAACTCATATTGCGATGCCTCCTTTCCTGTGGTTAGCATTACATTATATACCACAACCCCCGGTATGTCAAGTAGCTTTGCGGTATATCCTATTCATTTGCCATTCTTATAGGTCACTCCTCCTTTTCTGTCTGTATCATACCACACCCGATGTACCAAATATGGGATGTCGCCCGCACCAGAACTCGACAAAAAAAGAACCGCACGAGGCGGTTCAAAGAATATCAGTTTTCATATTTCTCAGCCGCACTTTTCAGTGCGGCTTTTATTTTGTCCACAAGTTCCTGCGGCTTGGTAACTCTCACAAACTGCGCATACTGCAATGCCCACAGCAGCATCGCATTCGGACTTGACTTTACCGTTACCGCAAGCTGCTCGCCCTGCTTCCTTATGATTATATCCTCACCGAACCAGTCGATGACCTGGTCGATTATTCCCTCATCAGCGATAAACTCCACATACTCGGGCTTGTCGGTGTACATATACGGCATCGCAGTCGAAAGCTCCTTGTAGTTTATGCCCTTCTCAAAGCCCTCGATAGTCGTTATCGGCACGAGCTTCTCCTGCGTGATCTGCATATTTGTTATCCTGTCAAGACGGTAGTAGCCCATGTTCTTCCACTGCTCGCTGCGTGCCATAAGATAATAGCGCTGGTTGTGAACAACGAGCTGATACGGGCTGACGGTGTGCGGTTTTGTCTTGTGAAGCTTTTTGTCTGCACCGTACTTGTTGTAGTCAAACGTCACCTGTTTTTTGTTTCTGATAGCGTCGTCGATAAGCTCAATGTTGTAAAACAGCTGCTTGTTTTTTGTCTTGTTCCATTCACCGACAGAGTGTATGTACTTGACGTTTGAGCGAAAGTATTTGTTCGACAGGCCGCACAGCTTTTCGATCAGATCCTTTGAGTATTTTGCGGAAATGTGCCTGCTTGAAAGCACACCGTCAATAAGCAGCCGCAGCTCCGCATCGGTGAACTCACGCTCGGCAAGGTAACTGCCGACACGAGTGGATACGATCTCATAGCCAGCCTCTTTCAGAAGGGAGATATTCCGCCTCACCGCCTTTCGCTCGATCTCGATCTCGTATTCGTTTTTGAGCATCTTTGCAATGCCCTCGTATGTCAGCAGATGCTGTTCGTCACTGTATTTGTGAAATATCTGCAATATCCGCAAAAGTGCGAGTTTTTTTGGTTCAACGCTGGTCATATCCTTTTACCCTCCAATCATTTTATACTGCACCCATTGTACCATATTTGGTACATAAAATCAAGTATGTTCCGACATCCCATTTTTGGTACATCACCCGTGCTATGATTATGACAGAAGAAAACAACACGAGTCTGACAGGAGGTACAAAATGATCTGTTACAAAGTATTTTTCAAGCTTGATAAGCCTATCCCTATGATAAAAAATGAGTACGGCGGGCGTGAGTGTGACGGAGATGTAGCAGAGCGAATTTCATTGGGATTCAACGCTTATAATGAGAAGCATTTCCGCAAGAGCTGCGCATTCGTTTACTCATACTCATGTGTTCGCAGAAGACTTGGGATCGCTGTTGTCATCGATGAGGATATCAGTATCGCCGAGCTTATCAGAGATGTTGCCGACAGGGCGGAACTGAACGGCATATATGAATATGAAGAAATAACTCTCAATGCAATGCATTGTTACGGTACTCAGGCTAGCAGTTTAAGTCGCAAGTCATTTGATTATGACAGCCGTGTCCTGGAAGAATTCGCTGTCGAAGAATACTTACATAGGGGGTATTCTATTGAACGGATAGCTAAACACCGCACCCGTTCCGAGGTGGAAAAGCGTGCTGCGTTCGGACTATATGACAGAGATTTTCTGCCCGAGCTTGACCGCATAAAGATCCCCCGTGCGATAGAAGGTGCAGGCGGTCACCCCGTACACTACATCATTAAGGGAAGTCACGCAAAAAAAGCGTGCGAAGATCTTATATCTTCACTTTATGAAAACAAAAGGCTGCGGTCAAAGCGTTTTAACATTATAAATGACCATGAAGAGTATGACAGGAGTTACGGCCTTTGTTTCAGAACATCAAAGGGCTGCACTATGGTCGTTGACCTTACCTGCTATGTTCAGCAGCACGATGACGGTGCTGTTTATGATATCCTCAACAAAAGGCTGTATGACCTTATCAAATCAAACGCTCGTGATGTGCTGACAGTATTTTTGCTCCCTAACGGGTGTGATAAAGCAACCGAGCAGATCAAAAACAGCCTGCCCGAGCTTACTTTTATCGAAATAAGTGAACACCCCGTGATGAACAACGACGCAAAGAAAGTCCTGCGTGCTTACTGTCGAAAGGACAAGGTCAAAGCTGACAAGGAGCTTCTTTCTATGGTCGCAAAGGACACGGGTTACAATGCGGCCAACCTGCGCAAAATGTATGACACCTGGTACGCCAACACTCTCAAGACCAAGGTCTATCCGCAGTATGCGGATTTCAAAAAGAACCTTGAATCAGAAAAGGACAAATTGCCGCAGGGAAGTGCTTATGAAAAGCTGACTGAAATGATCGGACTTGAAAAGGTCAAGCAGGTCATTGAACAGGCGGTGACCTATTCAAAGATGCAGAAGCTGCTTGCCAACAGAGAAATGCCTAATGCAAGGCGTGCTATGCACATGGTCTTCACAGGCAATCCCGGCACAGCAAAAACCACAGTTGCAAGGCTTTTTGCGCAGATACTCAAGGATAACGAGGTGCTGTCTGTCGGCGACCTTATCGAGTGCGGACGCAGCGACCTAGTAGGCAGATTTGTCGGCTGGACAGCAGTTCAGGTCAAAGAGATGTTCAAAAAGGCAAAAGGGTCGGTGCTTTTTATTGACGAGGCATATTCGCTGCTCGATGGCCGCAGCGGCAGCTTCGGCGACGAGGCGATAAACACTATCGTTCAGGAAATGGAGAACTGCCGTGAGGATATGGTCGTCATCTTTGCAGGCTACCCGAAGGAAATGAACGAGTTTGTCAGCCGAAATCCCGGTCTGCGTTCAAGAATATCGTTCTATGTCGATTTTGACAATTACAGCCCCGATGAGCTTTTTGACATCACAAAGCTCATCGCAAAAAACAACGGCTTCAAGCTCGCCGACGATACCTGTGAAACGCTCCTGCCGATATTTGAAAACGCAATAGGCAGCGGTGATTTCGGCAACGGAAGATTTGCAAGAAATCTTGTCGAGCAGGCGCAGCTTGCGCAGTCGGTAAGACTATCAACGCTCGATTTTGATTCGCTTTTGGGTGATGATCTCGTAACGCTTTGCGCACAGGATTTTTCGCAGATAAACACAGGCATCAGGCTCGAAGAAAACAGAAAACAAAGAATCGGATTTTCAAAGGTGGTATAGTATGAAACTGAGTGTACTTTCTAACGACGATTTTCACATGAGGATAAACAATAATGAACTGAACGATAACACCGCAGTGATCTGTTTTTACAGCAGGGCTCTCGGCAAGTCCAAGGAGCTTATGAAGTCGGATGCAAGAATGCTTTTGATCCCTTACGATGACTGGGATTATGATGATCTTGTCTGCGAGGACGACTATGATTTCTATTTTCCCAAAGCCCGCAAGACCGCTGAATTTATTCGCAGCGCTGTTGCAGACGGCTGTGAGCTGATCTGTCCCGACGACTGCGGCAGCACTGCGACTCTTGGCTGTGCAGCGGCGATACTTGAATACTATGAGGGCAGGGGACTTGATATTTTCGCAAACGAAAGTTATATCCCAAACAAGCTGGTTTATCGGAAAGTGTACGATGCGCTCTGCGAAGTGTGCGGGCAAAAACCCCAACCCGAAAACACTATCGAGATAGCAATAACCTCATGCAACAAGATGCAGAAGCTTATCCACAGCGGAAAGCTCGGCGAAGATACGGCGGTCATCAGCTTTCACGATATCGCCGAGAGCCCGATCTATTTCGGCGGCACAAAGGCAAGCGTTTTAACGCTCGCTCTTGACGACCTCGGACCGACTGAAATATCCGAACGCTATGGCAGCCTGACACGGTATTTCACCAAGGCGGGAATGCTTGCACAGTTCATTGTTGCTATGGCGGCAAAAGGCAAAAAGATAATCTGTCAGTGTGAAATGGGAATGAGCCGCAGTGCCGCCTGTGCAGCTGCGATACTCCAGTATTACTGCGGAAGCGGCATCAGCATTTTCACCGATAAAAGATACTGTCCCAACCGCATAGTCTTTCAGAAGCTTTTTGCCGCACTGTGCACCGCAGGCGTGCAGGCAGATGTTTCACAGCGCAGAACGCAGGCTGCAAAGCCGACCGTGTCAGAACTTTATGATGTTATGGCACAGGAATATGCCGATATCGTTAGCGGCAAAAACGACGGCTATGGCGGACTTATCAGCTATATGATCGTCACTAAGGACAAGATACTGCACGGCTACGATCTGTGGAACAGCGACCTCAAAATATCGGTGCTCAAACACTTTTTTGAGCGATACGGCAAAGATGATATCGAATATATCTGCCTCGGATACTGGAGAGAGCAAAGTATGCCTCAGCACGGTTCGGATATCGACACCGAAACAGGCGTGCTCTATTTCGGTAATTGCAGCGAGTACGGATATTTCAAAGCCATAAAATCAAAATACGGAGTCACACAGGAGGATTGGGTGGATTGAAAGTTTTTATCGGCGGCTCAAAAAGCATCAGACAGCTCACACCGTATATGCTCAGCATCATCGACAGGTTGTGCGAAAACGGTCACAGCATACTTGTCGGCGACTGCTTCGGCGTTGACAGGCTGGTGCAGGAGCATCTTGCGCATAAATGCTATGATAAGGTGACTGTGTTTGCAAGCGGCAGTACCGTCAGAAATAATGCAGGCGGTTTCCCTGTCTGTATGGTAGATGCAGGCGAAACATCCGGCTTTGAGTTTTATCGCAAAAAGGACAGGGAAATGGCAGAGCGAGCCGATATTGCAGTGATGTTCTGGGACGGAAAAAGCAAAGGCACATGGCACAATATCATTGATATGCAGCGGCTCGGCAAAGTCACGCTGATAGTTGAAAAACGGAGGTAAAACTTATGGCATTTCTGACAGATATGGTACTGAGGAAATACATCCCTGAGCCGGGAATATCGCAGGTCGTCGTACCCGAGGGGATAACGAGAATAGGTGAATGCGCTTTTAAAGGCTGTACTGAACTTGAATCAGTGATCGTTCCCGAGGGAGTAACAAGGATCGGCTATTTAGCATTTAAGGACTGTATAAATCTGAAAACTATAAAGCTGCCCTGCAGCGTAGAAGAAATACAGGCATTTGCATTTGAAAACTGCAAAAGCTTGAGTGAAATAACTCTGCCGTGCCGATTGGGATCAATCGAACAGGGTGCATTCTGGGGATGTGAAAGCCTAAGATCTATTGAGATACCTGACAGCGTAAAGCAGATAGGGTATTTCCTCGATCTATGGTTTGACACAGTAGGAGCTTTTGAAAATTGCAAAAATCTCAAAGAAATAAAGCTCGGCTTGGATTCAAATTTTGTGATATATGAAGGTGCATTGTGGACAAAGGATATGACCCAGAAGCTGTTTGAGTTTGCGGTGGAATGATGAAAAGAAAGGTGAATGCTATGAATGAAAACAGAACTGTAAAAAAGGAGCTTTGCAGAGGCGTGTTCTGGGTAAATGACGATGTTATCATTTCCGTAAAGTATCCGTGTATAAGCGATGGCAAGCTGATATGTGCAGATAATGAAACCGAGGAAAAGCTCATGCGAAAGCTTGCCAACCACCAAAAGCTGTGGGAGGAGTTCCCACACTATATCACCGCAGGACTGCCGTTTAATTATCTTCCAAGAGGGCGTGTTGAGATACGCAAGGGCGGAAAGGCAATTATCTTCTGCTCGCCGCATATCTGCACCGAAGAAACAAAGCAGCTAATGACAGAAGAATTTGGTCTGACAGCTGAAAACGGCATAACACATATTTCGCTCAAAGCGGACGGCTCGGCGCATTATCGCTGTGCGCTTGATAACGAATAAAATCCGGCTGTCTTTTGTAATACAAACGGTTAAAGCAAACTGGCTTGATGTGTTCGGATACTTTGAGTTGCTGTCATGAAAAAACCACTTGACATTTCCACTCTCGTGAGTTATAATAAGACCACGAAAACGGCGTATCTTCGTTTGATACTCAAGTCCAGGGCATTCGCAGTACCGCCATACTCGCATAAAAATTCAAGGCTGATGCAGTTTGATTTGCACCAGCCTTTTTCAATAAGGGCATTGCCATGCAAACCAAGCAGCTGATCTGATTTTCAAAATCCGTGCTTTTATCTATACAATTTCAAGCTCATTTGTAGCTTATACGACAAAGATCCCCTGATGTGTAGTTTATACTACAGATCAGGGAGTTTTTATTTATTGAAATAAGTTCAGAAGCGTGGTAGTATACTTTTGTAAGAGAATAAAAAGGTTTGCAAAAAACCGAGTGATAACCGCAGCAGCCAAAAAAGGAGAAAAGGACATGAAAAAAACGATCAAAACCAGGATCTTTACAGGATTGCTTTGTTTAGTCACCATTTTCACCACATCAGCAGCTACCGCTTCAAGCGCTTTTGCTGCCGAGCAGAGCGAAGTATCAGTTTCCAAATACAAAGAAGATACTATTTATTATTCCGATGAATATTTCAGACATTCGTCAACGCAATATGATCCGCATCTTGCAACGCTTTCCTGCATCATGACCAATTACTCCATACCGCTTGATAATCCTTCAAGCACTGACGATGAGCATTGGTATCAAAGCCAGCCCGAAAGGCTCCAAGGATTTTTTAACAACATCGGCTTTGAAGATTTCAAGTGCAACAAGGATTATACGTCAAGAAGCGCATTTGATACCATCGGAGTCGCAGCAGCCTGCAAGAAAGTTGATGACTGCACAGTCATCGGTGTGGGTATCCGTTCAGGCGGATACTTCCGTGAATGGGCAAACAACGTCTGGCTTGGCGACGGAACAAAGTCCGACTATATGCATGAGGGTTGGTATAACGCCGCAAATAAGACAATTGAATTTCTCAAGGAGTATATCTCTTCCAAGGAGATCACCGGAAAGATCAAAGTCTGGATCGCAGGATTTTCCCGAGGCGGAGCAACAGCAAACCTCACAGCAGGTCTGCTGGATAACGCATTAGAGAATAATGCAAAGGTCCTTTCGGACGAAACGACCCTTACCCGTGACGACTTGTATGCCTATACCTTTGAAGCTCCTCAGGGCGCAAATTACAATTCCAAGACAGTCAAGCTGCCCGGAGATCCGATCTACAACAACATCTGGAACGTCGTAAATCCTAACGATCTTGTACCCAAGGTCGCTATGAGAGAGTACGGCTTCACAAGATTCGGCACAGACAAATTCATCACAACAAAGTTTTACGATCCCAAGAATTTTGAGTCTAACAGGGAAGTTTTCAAAGCCATGTATGCAGCCAACAGTCAGCCTGTAAATGACTATAAAGCGGATAACTTTGAGATGTACGGAACTCCGTTCAAAAACGTCGCTGCGCTTGTTGCAGAACTGGTAACTATATTCCCCGTCGGAGCAGCGGATATCATCAGCCAGATCCATGACGGTAAGATCCCTGCCTTAGAAAAGGACAATACAAAAGCAAATTATGATGCAAACATCTCAACATATCTTCTGCTTGAGGAGATTACAAAGAATATAGGCAGCCGTGACGATTACAGCAGCAAGTATCAGAGCGGAGTATCCAATTTCCTGCTTGTACTGATGAACGATGTAGGTAAAATGAGAGAAAGTGAATTGTACTGTATCTTGAGCAAGCTTCTGCTGTGTGCAACTGTCTTCTCGTTACCGGGTATGGATTACCTGCCGGAGAAAATCATCAAAGATGCAATGCCGGAAAGTATCGACATCGACAAGATCATTGATTCGATCAGCCCACTGCTGGGAGTCATCTTCAAAGCTTACTGGGAGCGCCCGAATGAACTGATCTCCATAGGACTTTATATCTCAGAGATATTCCAGAATCATGATAACCAGGTAAACATTGCTCATCTGGAAGCTCAGGACAGCTATTATGTGGACTCTTATAATCTCAGTCACCAGACTCAAATGCCGGTTGTTGAATTAAGAGACTGTGCAGATTTCGGACGTATCTCGCTCAAGGATTATAACGATATCGGACTGCTTGATGAAAGCGGCAGTGAAAATCTTGTCAGCGTCAGCGAAGCAAAGGCTCAGAAGAGCACTGTCAACAGCTGTGCCGACGGTATCGCCGTAGGCTACTATTCTTATGCGACAGAAGAAAAGATGGAGTTGTTCGTACCTGTAAATTGCAAATACATTCTGAATATGAAAGGCTATTCCATCAAGCCGTATCATACAGCATCATTCGATGCGAGCTATCAGTCTGTCAGCGCTAACAGCGACCACCGCATAAGAGACGAAAAAGGCCAATTTTCGGACTGGTATTTTATGAATACCGATTTCCTGCAGCGCAGCATCGATATGAACCGGTAACAGCCAGCAGGGCAGCATAACAGAATAAGAGCGTCTGCGAATAATGCAGGCGCTTTTTTGTTATAGCAGTGAACTGCCGAAAGAGCGTTTGTAAGCACTTTCCGATTATTTCTCAGCAAAAACAGATGACAAAATCAGAAAGGTATGATATAATGATGAAAAACAATTAGTTGAATAATTGGAGGGGCATCACTATGCTTAGAAAAATAGTTGACCTTACTGAGCCTGACAACGGCTGCGAGGGCTTTATGCCCGGGGAAGAGCCTTTGGTCACCCTCAAACTTGATGACGGCAGGGAAGTCAGGATACCCGATATGCTGGCGTACAAGAAGAACTGGGACATCGGGCAGAGCATAAGCGATGAGGATATCGAGAAATATGCAAGATGAAGTTGGTGAAACTATGTATAGTATCCATCAAACAGATATCAGAAAAAATCTGAACACAAATCCGGATTCTTATTTCTGATGCGAAAACCACTTGACATTTTCACTCCTGTGAGTTATAATAAAGTCACGAAAACAGCGTATCTGCGGGGAAAAATTAAACCAATGTAGTTATGCTGCCATTAGGTTCTATCGGCAACACCGTACAGGTTCAAGCCCCGATCGTTCGCAGAATAATAAATTAAGGCTGATGCAATTTGACTTGCACCAGCCTTGTTTATTGTGCAACGAAAACCCCCAGCTATGCTGGGGGTTCAAAAAAGCTTTAGCTATGAGTAGAAAAACAAAACCTCCTATGATAGAATAAGAGTAGGTCTG
>CADAHS010000007.1 GCA_902787825.1 uncultured Ruminococcus sp.
CTTACTGCGGTATTCTTGTTGAATAACTGAGGATATTCTCTTGAAGAAAGTTTTCTCTCAAACTCTCTTTTCTGAACTTTCAGTTATTTTTACTAATCGGGCTTATATGCCCGATTAGTAAAAATCATTAAGAGGTTTAGTAAGGGGGTCTGGGGGAGAACCCTTCTCCAAAAGGGTTTCCCCCAGCTGTCCGGCAGGAACACGGCGGCAAATTCTGATTTATAGTTCACCCTTTTTACTTTGCACTTTACCGGTCATAGCCACAAGGAGATTTCTTGGGATCAGTCTTGATCCGACGGAAACAAACTTGAGAGTAGCAGATGGAACGATAATAGTTTTGCCCGAGAACATACCCTTGACGGCAGTGTCGCTGCACTCCTTTGCGCTGATCGCCCTGACACCGAACGAGCAGCCTGCGACCTCGTTGAACTCAGTGTCCACAGGCCCCGGACAAAGAGCGCAAACGTGAACCCTGCTTCCCTGCTCAGCAAGCTCTCTGGCTACGGCGCTTGTAAAATCAGCAACATATGCCTTTGTAGCATAGTAAGTACTCATATACGGTCCGCCGCTCATGAGTCCGGCACTTGATGCGATGTTCATTATATACCCGCTGTCACGAGCGATAAAGTCCTTTAAAAACAGCTTGGTGAGAATGTGCACCGCCGTGATGTTTGTGTCGATCATTTTCAGCTCCGTCTCAAGCTCCGTCTCGCAGAACTTTCCGAACAGCCCGAAGCCTGCACCATTGATAAGCACCCCGATCTTCTCGTCCTTCACCTGCTCGTAAAGTGAAAAACAGTCCTCTTTTTTGGACAGGTCTGAAACGACGATCCTTGTGTTCTCACCAAGCTCCTGAGCAAGCTCTGCAAGCCTGTCCTCACGTCTTGCGCAAAGAATACACCTGAATCCCTTTGCGTAAAGATTTCTTGCGATCTCTCTGCCGATCCCCGAGCTTGCGCCGGTTATCAATGCCGTTTTTGCCATGATCTTTACCTCCCTGCGATCAAAATATGTATGCGGTCTGCCCGAACGATAATCCTCAGACCCCACCGTTCGCAGTTAGTATACCATATCAAAACAACGATTGTCAATGTACAGGCGTGTAAATTCATCTAATTATTGTACAATATTTTACGATTCTATTGACAAAGCATTCGATTTATGCAATAATAAATACTGGAAAATTATATTTCCAGGAGGATAATAATATGAACGCAACATTAGTAATTCTCGCAGCAGGTCTGGGAAGCCGCTTTAAAGGCGGTATCAAGCAGCTTGAACCTCTCGGGCCCAGCGGCGAAATAATAATGGACTATTCCATCTACGACGCAAAGCAGGCAGGCTTTGACAAAGTGGTTTTCATAATCAGAAAAGATATCCGTGAAGCCTTTGACAATATGATCGGAAACAGGATCAAAAAGCATATCAACGTTGACTATGTGTATCAGGAGCTTGATCGCCTTCCGCAAGGCTTTGAGTGCCCTGCCGACAGAGTCAAGCCGTGGGGACACGGTCATGCCGTGTATTGCTGCAAGGGTGTAGTCAACGAGCCTTTCGTGGTCATCAACGCCGATGACTATTACGGCAAGCAAGCCTTTGTCCAGCTCTATAAGCAGCTTGAAAATGTAAACGAATCCGACGGCAAAACCCACATCGCAATGGCAGGCTTCAAGCTTGCAAATACTCTCAGCGACTTCGGCAGCGTCAACAGAGGCGTTTGCCAGACAAACGACGGAAAGCTTGAGCATATCTGCGAAACATATAATATCCGCCGTGAAGCCGACGGCGCTGTCCACAGCGGAAAAACGCAGGACAAGATACTTGATGAAAACAGCTGCGTTTCAATGAATATATGGGCTTGCCCCGCAGGCTTCATAGATAAGCTCGATAAACAGTTCACTGCATTTTTGCAAAACTGTGAGGATAAGACTACTGCGGAATTTCTGCTTCCCGGCGCAATAGAGGATATGATCCGAGCAGGCGAGCTCAGCTGCAGCATTGTCACAAGCAACGACCAGTGGTTCGGTGTGACCTACGCCCAGGATACACCAATAGTAAAAGCAAAGTTCAAGGAGCTTACCGATAAAGGAGTCTACCCTGTCGATCTGTGGAACTGATGCTTTGACGGCGAAAAGATAGGTTTTCAAAACAAGG
Source organism: uncultured Ruminococcus sp. (assembly GCA_902787825.1). Classification (GTDB taxonomy): domain Bacteria; phylum Bacillota; class Clostridia; order Oscillospirales; family Ruminococcaceae; genus Hominimerdicola. Next base: position 2,155 of record CADAHS010000007.1, read on the forward strand.
CGTCAGTATAAATTGGTTTTGTGCACCTTACCTCTAACATCTTTCTTCTGAACTCTTACATCTTATCTCTTACTTCTTACCTTCTGCATCTTTTCTCTTACTTCTTACATCTTACATCTAATATGTACGGCAGCCCCCGCTGCCGTTTGATCAGCCCATGATCTGAGCTATGCCCTCTGCCATTTCACCAATGGCGTACATCGCCTTGCTCGTCTTCTTTTTGAGCATACGCTTCTCGGAGTTCGATGCCGATGCAATCGCATAGACCACAGTCCCGGCTGCCGCACAGACTGAAATGCCTGTAACTATCGTCTTAATTTTCATCTTCTTCACCCCACGCTGTTATTTTTTGCAGCAGCGTTGAGATTATTACAAGAAACAATTTGAAAATTATTATAAAAAATGAAAATCATATCTGTGGACCGTATGACTGCTCAACCATACAACTTGCAGACAGGTGTATCGTACTAAAACGTTTTAGTCAATCAATATTAACAATTTATTATTAATTGCTTTGTACATTTAATTGCAAACAGTGGTATAATTAATTTGATAAAAAGTAAATATTTTTTCATATAAAAGGGGCAAATTTTAATGGGAATGACAATGACACAAAAGATACTTGCCGCACACGCAGGACTCGACAGCGTCAAGGCAGGTCAGCTGATAATGGCCGATCTTGACCTCGTCCTCGGCAACGACGTTACATCGCCTGTTGCTATCAACGAGTTCAACAAGGCAGGTTTCACCGATATCTTCAATAAGGACAAGGTGACCATGGTCATGGATCACTTTGCACCCAATAAAGATATCAAAGCTGCTGCCCAGTGCAAGCAGTGCAGAGATTTCTGCGGAAAGTACGACATTACAAATTTCTTTGATGTCGGTGATATGGGTATCGAGCACGCATTGCTGCCGGAGAAAGGACTTGTCGCTCCGGGTGACTGCGTTATCGGCGCTGATTCGCATACCTGTACCTACGGCGCACTCGGCGCATTCTCAACAGGCATCGGCTCAACAGATATGTGCGCAGGAATGGCTAAGGGCAAAACATGGTTCAAAGTCCCGAGCGCTATAAAGTTCAATATCATCGGCAAGCTTCCAGAATACAGCGCTGCAAAGGACGTTATCCTGCATATTATAGGAATGATCGGCGTTGACGGTGCGCTTTACAAGTCTATGGAGTTCTCCGGCGAGGGTCTTATAAATCTCACAATGGAAGACAGACTCTGTATGGCAAATATGGCTATCGAGGCAGGCGCTAAAAACGGCATCTTCGCAGTTGACAGCGTAACGCTTGACTATATCAAGGATAAAGTAAACAGAGAGTATAAAGTGTTTGAAGCCGACGAAGACGCCGAGTATGAGGCAGAATATACTATCGACCTCAGCACCATCAAGCCGACAGTCGCTTTCCCGCATCTTCCGGAAAACACAAAAACATTCGACGAGATCGGCGACGTTGTTATAGATCAGGTAGTCATCGGCTCCTGCACCAACGGACGTATTGAAGATCTCAGATGTGCTGCGCAGATACTCAAGGACAGACATATCGCCAAGAATGTCAGATGTATCGTTATCCCCGCAACACAAAAAGTATATATGCAGGCTATGAAAGAGGGCCTGCTGGAAACATTCATCAACGCAGGCTGCGCAGTGTCTACACCGACCTGCGGACCGTGTCTGGGAGGACACATGGGTATACTGGCAAAGGGAGAAAGAGCCGTTGCCACTACCAACAGAAATTTCGTGGGAAGAATGGGTCACCCCGAATCAGAGGTGTATCTCGCTTCCCCATACGTTGCAGCAGCAAGTGCAGTTGCAGGCAAAATAGCTCAGCCGTCAGACCTCTGACAGCTGCATTGTCATAGCTGCACTGCGAACAGGAGGTAACAATGGATAATTTTCTTAAAGTTGTTTTCAACGATATTGTACTCAGCCTTGTTACAAAAAAGTATGGCAGCTCTATGACCGATAGCCAGCGTGAGGAAAAAGCTGATGAAATAATAAGAATACTTCACGACACCAACTCGTATTCTGTTGAAATGGCGCAGAAGCTTATCGACCAGAAAGGCTTCAATACCTTTTACAATACCCAGATCGACGGAAAATCCGTGACCGGATTTGTCAAGGAAGGTATGTTCCATAAGGCGAAAACACGCTATTTTATCACCAGAAGAAAAGACAACCTCGACAGCGATTATATGGATCAGATCTATGACGAGCTGCGGCGGCAGGCAATGGGCGAGAATGTATTCAATACTAAGGATTATATCAAATAGACTGAAAGGGGCTATACACAATGAAGGCTCGTGGTAAAGTACACAAATATGGGGATAACGTCGATACAGACGTTATAATCCCTGCAAGATATCTCAATACAGCGGATATGCAGGAGCTTGCAAAGCACTGTATGGAGGATATCGACATAGATTTTGCCGGCAGGGTCCAAAAGGGCGATATAATGGTCGGAGAAGCTAATTTTGGCTGCGGTTCGTCAAGAGAACACGCACCGGCTGCTATAAAAGCAAGCGGCATCTCCTGCGTTATCGCAAAAACCTTTGCAAGGATCTTTTACAGAAATGCTATCAATATCGGGCTTCCTATAATCGAGTGTCCCGAAGCTGCCGATAAGATCAGTGCAGGCGACGACGTGGAGATCGACTTTGAAACGGGAGTTATCACCAACCACACCAAGAACGAGACCTATCAGGGACAGTCATTCCCCGATTTTCTCATCAATATCATCAACTCAAACGGACTGCTCAACTCGCTGAAATAACCGAAAATATGCAGTCTGCCAAAATGCTATCGCCGTGATAGCATTTTTTGTGTAAAAAACGCAGCAGACAGCAGCCTGCCCTGCTCTCTGCTTCCGATCACAGGCTTTGTAAACCAATCAACCGAAAGGGAGTTATCATAATGAATAAAAAGATCACAGTAATAAAAGGCGACGGCATCGGTCCGGAAATAGTTACCCAGGCTCAGAAAGTGCTCGATACGGTTGCAAAAAAGTACGATCACACATTTGAGTACACCGATATCCTGATGGGCGGCTGCTCAATAGACGCTTGCGGCGTTCCTCTCACAGACGAGGCTGTTGCAACAGCAAAAGCCGCAGATGCAGTGCTCCTCGGTGCGATCGGCGGAAATACATCTACATCGCCGTGGTATAAGCTTGCGCCAAACCTCCGCCCCGAAGCAGGGCTTCTGAAGATCAGAAAAGAACTTGGACTTTTCGCAAACCTGCGTCCCGCAGTCCTGTTTGACCAGCTCAGAAATGCCTGCCCACTCAACGACGAGATCATCGGCGAAGGCTTTGATATGATGATAATGAGAGAGCTTACCGGAGGACTCTACTTCGGCGCAAGAGAAACTAAAGTCGTTGACGGTCTCGAAACAGCCGTTGATACACTGACTTATAACGAAAAGGAGATCGAGCGTATCGCAAAAAGAGGCTTCGATATCGCAATGAAACGCCGCAAAAAGGTCACAAGCGTTGATAAGGCAAACGTCCTTGACTCCTCACGCCTGTGGAGAAAGATCGTGAACAAGGTCGCTGAAAATTATCCGGAAGTGGAGCTTGAACATATGCTCGTTGACAACTGCGCAATGCAGCTGGTCAAGGACCCGGGACAGTTCGACGTTATCCTCACTGAGAATATGTTCGGCGATATCCTCTCCGACGAGGCTGCAATGGTCACCGGCTCGATCGGAATGCTCGCTTCAGCCTCACTCAACGATACCAAGTTCGGTCTGTATGAGCCAAGTCACGGCTCTGCACCCGATATCGCTGGTCAGGATAAGGCAAACCCCATAGCTACGATACTTTCCGCCGCTATGATGCTCAGATATTCCTTCGATATGGACGCAGAAGCCGATGCAGTCGAGGCAGCTGTTAAAAAGGTGCTCGAAGAAGGCTACCGCACTGTCGATATAATGTCCGATGGGATGACCTGTGTCGGCTGTGAAAAAATGGGAGATCTGATCTGCGAAAGGATCTGACAAGGGTATACCATTATAATATATAAAGAAGTTAATACTCAAAGTCGTGCAGCAGGATAACAAATATCCTGCTGCGTGTTACTTTTGTTACTTTCATAAGACGGAAAATATATGTACAAAATAATGTACAATTTCCCCAATACTGCGTACTTTGAATAGTTACAAGCTCAGTGATATGATTTCTCAGACTTGTTTCATATTGTCGTAAAACAAGTTGCATATAATAACTGTTTATTCATAATTTGTGGAATATGACAATAGAAAATCAAATCCCGCCATGGTTATTATTTTTAGAAAACAGCGTAAATACACTAATTTTTCAATTTTGTTCATACCGTTGCAACAGTTGTTGAAAACTTTGTCCTCAATTTTAAAATCCTTATATAACTTTGTACTCAGTTTGTAACTTTTACACCGAAAACGATTAAGTAAATTATTCAGCGTTGATTTTTGATGTTTTCAGGCTCAGATGCAGAAAAAATAGGCATCGTTACTTTTTATGTTGAATTTGCACATGAAAAACTCAAATATTTGTACATCATATATAATCTTTTACAAAAATGCACCCTCTCGAGACCCTTTTTGGAATGTTTTTCCATCTAAATTATTACGAAACGGTAACAAATGTGATAAATGTGTGGTGAACTTGCATAAAAACGGTTAGAACTTTTTGTTCAAAGCGACATATTTTATTACAGCGTGCAAAAAAATAAAAGAAAAGACTTGAAATTGAATGAGGAATATTGTATATTACATAGTAGCGGAAACGCTGAAAAGTTAAGCATCTTGAATAAATGGCGAAAACGATTTATATCAAGTGAAAGGCGGAAATATCATTGGTTTCTTTAAAAGACATTTCCGTTCGCTGCGGTGTTTCGGTCGCTACGGTAAGTAAGGCGCTGAACGGTCATAAAGACGTATCGGCAGCCACAAGAGAGAAGCTGCTCAAAGCTGCCAAGGAGATGGGCTACTTCCCCAACTCGCAGGCAAGAGCACTGAAAACGAACAGGACGCACAATCTCGGAGTCATGTTCCTCGACGAAGCCGGAAGCGGTCTGACTCACGAATTTTTCGCAAAACTGCTAAACAGCTTTAAAACCAAAGCCGAGATGCTGGGATACGATATAACCTTTATAAGCAAGGGCATGGGCAAGAACAAAATGTCGACCTATGAGCACTGCAAATACAGGAATGTGGACGGCGTGATAATCGCCTGCACAAATTTTACGTCCCAGGATGTTTACGAGGTCGTCAACGGGGATATTCCCATTGTGACAATAGATCATATCTTCGATTGCAGGACTGCAATAATGTCTGACAACGAAAAGGGTATGCAAAAACTTGTGGACTATGTGGTGTCCAAGGGACATACGCAGATAGCCTACATACAGGGAAACAAATCCTCAGTGGCGGACAAAAGACTTGCGGGTTTCTGTAAAGCCTGCATCAGCAGAGGGATCAATGTAAACAGCGAATGGCTCCTTTGCGGTGATTATCATAATCCCGACAAGACATATGAGCTTACCAAAATGCTTATGTCGCAAAAGGACAGACCTACCTGCCTGTTTATGCCGGACGATTATTCGGCGATCGGTGGGTATAACGCTCTGAAGGATATGGGGCTGTCGATCCCCGAAGATGTTTCGGTCGTCGGCTATGATGGAATAGCTTATTCACAGCTGATATCCCCTAAGCTCACAACATATTCCCAGGACACTGCAAAGATCGGTGAGATCGCAGCCGAACAGCTGATCTCGCTGATAGAAAATCCTCAGACAACATTTACTGAGGTCATAACTGTTGACGGAGAGCTTCTTGAAGGCAGCTCGGTCAGACAGCTCAACTAACGGCATTAATATTTTACAGTCATTCCGGCTGTAAGACAATATAAATATAATGCGATATTTAAGGAGGAAATTATTATGGCAAAACTTAAGAGAGTCCTTGCAGGTGCACTCAGCCTCTGCATGGTAGGATCAATGCTCACAGCTTGCGGTGATGATTCATCATCCAAGGCTGACGCTTCATCCAGCAAGTCTTCAGCAGCTGACAGCAGCACTGCAAACAGCAGCACAGCTGATAGCAGCACAGCTGATAGCAGCGAGGGCGGCGACAGCAGCGCAGCTAACCCTGACAGAAAGGATACTTCCAAGATCCACGGAACAGATTCTTCACAGGCTTCTAAGGACACAATAAGAATTTACTGCTGGAACACAGAGTTCAAGCTCAGACTTGACAAGTTCTATCCTAAGTACACAAAGCTGAAGGTTGAAACTGGCACATACAAGGACGAAAAGGGCAAAGAGCTCACAGAGATCAAGACAATCGACGGCAAGAAGGTTGAATGGATCCAGAACACAAACGATGGTAACGTATACCAGACAAAGCTTGACGAAGCTCTCAAGGCTCAGCCAACAAGCGACAACAAGGTAGACCTCTTCCTTGTGGAAGCTGACTACGCTATGAAGTACACCAACGGTAACGTTGCACTTTCTGTCCAGGACCTCGGCATCACAAGTGACGACACCAAGGAAATGTATCAGTACACACTTGATGCTGCTACATCTTCAGTTGATAACGAAGTTAAGGGTCTTTCATGGCAGGCAACTCCTGGTCTTCTGTACTACAATGTAGATAAGGCTAAGGAAGTTCTTGGTTCTGACGATCCTGCAGAGGTTCAGAAGGCAGTTGCTGACTGGGATAAGTTCAAGGAGACTGCTGAGAAGATGAAGGCTAAGGGCTACAAGATGCTGTCATCCTTCGCTGATACATACCGTGTATTCACATCTAACGTTTCAGCTCCATGGGTAACAGACAAGAAGCTCACAATCGACCCACAGATCGAGACATGGATCAAGTACACCAAGGAGTGGACAGATGCAGGCTACATCAATGGTACAGACCAGTGGCAGGCACCATGGCAGAACGACCAGAAGCCTGATTCTAAGGTATTCTGCTTCTTCTTCCCATCTTGGGGTCTTCCTAACTGCCTCCAGTCTAACTCCGGCGACGCTGGTAAGGGCAAATGGAAGGGTACTCAGGGACCAACATCTTGGTACTGGGGCGGCACATGGATCTGCGGTGCTATCGACTCCGACAACCAGGATATCGTTGCTGATATCATGAAGGTTATGACTTGCAACAAGGAGTGCGCTAAGGACATCACTAAGACTGAGAACGACTACACCAACAACAAGGCTGGTATCAAGGAGCTCCAGGACGAAGGATTCAAGAGCGAATTCCTCGGCGGACAGAACCATCTGGCACTCATGTCAGAGAACGCTGACAAGATCAGCCTGAAGGGCAAGATCTCTGCTTATGACCAGGGCTGCGTTGAGAAGATGCAGGGCGACATGGGCGCATACTTCAAGGGCGAGACAACATATGAGAAGGCTCTTGAGCAGTTCAAGACCGATATCAAGAAGCTCTACGCTGATCTCGAAGTTTAATTCACAAAAGATAAAACTTCATCTTTCTGAAAATAATAGGGGTGGGCAAAATCCCTCCCCTATTTATTTTCGTATAACTCTCGGAAAGGACAGTAATTGACGCTTTTTCAATTACGAAAGGGTAATCGTGTATGAAAAGAAAAAGTGTAAGCTATGCAAAATGGGGTTACATTTTCCTTGCTCCGTTTTTCATTGTTTATTGCATATTCGCACTGTATCCTTTGATCCAGACTTTCTATAACAGTTTCATGAGCTATGTAATCGACCGTGGTACTATCGACGACATCTGGGGCAGCGCAACAGGTGCAAAGGAAACAACCACGATCACATGGGGCGGACTTTCCAATTACTCAGCAGTATTCAGCAAGGACGAAACACTCGTTCAGAGTTTTCTGAATACCATCATTATGTGGGTTATCGGATTTATCCCTCAGATAGCAGTTTCACTGCTTCTTGCAACCTGGTTTACAGATCTTAGACTCAAGATCAAAGCTCAGGGCTTCTTCAAGACTGTTATTTATCTTCCAAACGTTATCATGGCATCAGCCGTTGCATTCCTGTTCACTTGCTTGTTGATCAGAGACGGAGCCTTGTATAACTTTTTCGGTCCGCTTGCGGGTGATTCGCCTGCCGGAGGTTACCTAAGTATTTTGGACAAAGTCTGGGGTACTCGAGCAACAGTCGGATTTATCAACTTCCTGCTTTGGTACGGTAATACGACCATCCTTCTTATGGCAGCTATCATGGGTATCGACCCCGGTCTTTACGAAGCTGCGCAGATCGACGGCGCTACACCGAGCCAGACATTCTGGAAGATCACAATGCCTCTTATCAGGCCAATACTCTCATTCGTACTCGTAACCTCCATGATCGGTGGTTTGCAGATGTACGACGTTCCTTCACTGCTTACTCTTGACCAGGGTAATCCACAGGGTAAGGCAATGACCATAATAATGGAGATCCAGCAGCGTAAAGATTCTGACGTAGGTAAAGCTTGTGCTGTCTGCGTTATCATCTTCATAATCTCTGCTATACTTGGCTTCATTACTATGTTCGGTATGGACGATTCGAGAGAAAAGAAAAAGAAAAGGAGGAAGGTATAAATGACCGGATCAACCGAAATCGTTGGACAGGAAACCGGAAAAACCTCTCTCTTGATTAGAAGGATCGTAGCATATGTTGTGCTTGTAATTCTTGTTTTCATTTCTCTTCTTCCGTTCTATCTCCTGTTCATTAACGCAACTCGTGATAAAGCACAGATCGGTATACAGTGGTATCCGGGCAGTGCACTTATAGAAAACTTCAGAAAGCTGTTTGCTGCAAGTACACAGGTCGCTTTCGGTAACGTTTATAAGGCACTTCTTAACTCGCTGATCATTTCATCTTGTGCTTCAGTTCTGTGCGTATACTTCTCTGCTTTGACTGCTTATGCAACTCATGTATATCAGTTCAAACTCAGAAAAGCCGCTGATACATTCATTCTCCTGATAATGATGGTTCCTACTCAGGCATCTGCTATCGGTTTCTATAGAATGATGATCAGCCTCAATCTTATCGACTCTTACATTCCACTTATTATTCCTGCAATCGCAGCACCGGCTACATACTACTTCATGAAGCAGTATATGGCATCTTCGCTGCCGTTGGAGATCGTGGAGGCCGCCCGTATCGACGGCTGCGGAGAGTTCAGAACGTTCAATACCATTGTTCGTCCTATACTCAAGCCTGCATTCGCAGTTCAGATCATCTTTACCTTCGTTGGTAACTGGAATAACTTCTTCACACCAAGACTTATCATCAACGCAAGAGAAAAGTACACTGTACCTCTCGTGCTTAGTGCGATGAGCCACGCAGGTCCTGTCGAGAGAGACGTTGCAATATTCTACCTTTACATGGTACTCGCTATTCTCCCTGTAATCGTAGTTTATCTGTTCCTCTCCAAGTTCATTATCCGTGGTGTTGCTCTTGGTTCCGTTAAGGGTTAATAGCAAAACAAATAAGCAAAAAGTCGAAACAAGAAATTGTTTCGACTTTTTTTGTTGCTGTTGTAGCTTTCAGATCTGCCCGAATGCATCGTCATAGCAGTAAACCCTCGTACGCTGCCCCTTTGCGTCCGCAGTGAGCACTACCCTGTTTATGTACATTCCGTCACACGCTGTCCCCGATTCTGATACACGATCAAACAGCTGCTCGTTGAGAAAATCACAGTACTCAAAAAACTTCATGTTCTTCTTCCTGTCACCGCTTCCCAGCTTGTATTGCAGCCCCTCATCCGGATCGTGAAGCCACTGGTAGTCAAGCTCATAATACTTCGAGCGCTTGATCTTAAACGTCTGAGCCGTCGGATTTGTCCTGTTGTATTGGTATTGTTCATCGCCAAGCCTCATATGTACGTCCGAAAGCATTGTTATCGTGTTGATGCCAATTCCCTCAGTGACAAGTCTTTGCCCGAGATAGCTCCGGCTAACACTGTTTGCCTTGGTGGACATTATCGTGTTTGCACCGTGAATGTATGGAAGCCTCCCCAGCTTTTTGATGTTGTACGCTGTGAGCGCCTCCCACAAGTTAGACGATGGCTTGACATAAATGTAATTCTCAACAGGCGTGTTGTTTTCAACAGTGATCTCGGTGTGGTCAAGACAACTGCTGACAAGCTGCTGCATATTAACATCTGAAATAACTCCCGGCTCAGGTTCGTTTTGTACCGCAAGCGACGTATAGCTGCGTGAAACAAAGCTGATACGCTTTATCCCACCTTTGTGATAAATGTATACCTTGTCAGGAATACCTCTGAAAATATCATCATTTCCCCACTTCAGACGTATAGAGCATATCTCACCAAGCGTTACCGCCTTGTCGCAGACAAATTCGCCGCTGAGCCTGACATATGGCAGGTAAAGCTCCCGCTCCATCGTCAGCCTTATCCCCTTTTCAAAGCTCTTGACCGTGCCGGCGCTGCTAACTGTACATATCGTAAGATTACGGCTCATATCAGTACCTCCTGAACTTTATGCGGTATTTGTATAGATCACTGTCTGATTTTCTTGAAAGCTCATATCCGACCATCGTGCAACCGTTGTAATTAACTCCGTCCGCAGTCAGATCAACTGTCGCTGCTCTCACGATCCCTATAAAAGCCTCGAATCTCAGCTTGTCCGATGGGATAAATCCACCCTCAAACACAAGCTCGCTGTACTTGACCCCCAGGATCTTTGTGTAAAATCCTCCGTCCATCAGCGGCAGCTGCGAAACACTGAGTACCTCAGAGCAGAGCATCTCATCAAAAAGAATATCTACGTTGCCGCAGCAAAGACTGTGACTTTCCTTTTTTAAGTACATTTGTCTACACCTCCGCCTTTTGCATTACCCTGACCGTGAAGGTCATATCTCTCTCAAGCCTCTTCAAAGGCATAGACTGTACCGCCTTGGACATCTGCATCTTGCAGATCAGCATACTGCCATCGCTGACAATGTCGTAAAACAGCTTTGTGCAGGCATCACTGAGATCCTCGTAATCCACAAAATCACCGCTTTTGCCAAAAAGGCGCAAACACAAAGCATAATCCACCTCTGTGCAAAGGCTCATATCTGTGTTGTCAAACGCCTGAGCTACGGTCCTGCACTCATCAATGCTGATAACACCAAGCATCTTGTCAGCGTGAACAAGACTATCCACCGCTGAAAACTCTCTCATCACCGTAAACCCACGGTTTTCAAGCTTAGCCGTAACAAGCGTGATAATGCTTTCTATACCCTGTGTCATACCTTCCCCCTTAGCCTATTGCCATAAACAGATGATCGCAGCCCAGCATACACGGCTTGATAGCTTTGAGCGCCGAGTCACGAAGATCCTTTGCGCTTTGTATCCTGCTTTTGTAATCAATGTCCGTTGAAGCCTTTCCCGTGAGCGTGCAGATTATCTTGCTGCGGGCATTTTCACTGCAAATGAAATCATAGAAAGCGACTGTTGCCGCAGCGTATTGCGCAGCCGTGATGTCCGCAGATGTGCATTTTTTCTCGTCCAGAAGCCTGCTGATAAGGTGGCAGGCATTGTTTATGATAAACAGCGAATCGTTCGCCTGCTGCTGTGAGCAGCCTGAAAGCTGCCTGAACTCAGCAATAACACTTGTCTGATCCAGTTTGACCATTCACATAACCTCCTTAGATGCAGCCAGAAGCCGCTTTTGCTTTATTTAGTTGCATTAAGCACCTTGACTGCACCGGTTGTCAGCTTGGAGAAGCCAACACTTACCGAGCAGGCGATCTCATCGCACTGTGTAGAGATAAGCTTGTCAAAGTCAACGATCACGTCAGTTCCGAATACAGCCTCAACTGCACAGCTCTTGTCGATGCCGACTGCGATATCGCTTGAAAGCTCAGAGCACTTTACAAGTGTTACACCATAAGGTGTCTTGACCATACCGCTTGCCATGTAGTCACCTATGCAGTACTTCATCTCCGAAAAACCAAGGATCTTAGCCATAGTCTGAGGCTTGCAGACCATAGTGGTCATATTGTGCTCATTCATGCTTGACCAGAATGTCGCAAGGTCGCTGTAAGCGATAGTGTTTCCGCTGATAGTCGAAGGTGTTACACCTGCGATTATCTGAGTCATACAAAGTCCGTTGACATCTCTTGCAAGCGCCGCACCCAGATTTCTGAGGATAACCCCGAACGCTTCAAGTCGCTGCTTTCTGATAGACTCGTATGAGCAGGAAAGCTTTCTTGCGAACTTAGTAAGCGCAGTTGCCGAGTTGGCAAGTCTTACTGTTGTAACAGGAAGTTCGCCTGCCTGTGCAACAACATCTGTGCTGCCTGACTTGGTCACAGTCAGTCCCCTGAAATCCATAGAGTCAGTGTAAGTCACCGTCGCAGCCACCTGTGAAAGGATAGAAGCTTCGTTCATTCCTGCCTTTACAGCACGTCTTACATACTCAGGGAACAGAACTGCGGATTGTGTAGAGAGGAAGAACTTCTCTACCCTGTCTGAGTTTGCACCCTTGACCTTGATGTCAAATCTCTTGAGCTGTCTTTCAAAGGCGTCAAGCCCTTTAAGCTCAGTGTTCTCGTAAGCGCTGTCCGGATCAAGCTCTGAAAGCGCCTGTGTGAATGTCTTGCCTGTGATAGAATAAAGTCCCTTTTCAAGTCTGATGTCTGTATACATTTTTCATTTCTCCTTTTCAGATAGTATAATCATTGTTTTCATCGGTCTTAATGTTTGTGCCGACAAAGCTCTTTTCCTGAGCCTCAAGCTCGTCAGCGTGTCTTGCCATATGCTGTGAAAGCTGATCTTTAAGCTCCAGCAGCCTGTAAATATCCATTTCACGGGTCATCTCAGCGACCTGCTGAGCAGTGTAAAACGGCGTGCAAAAGTATGAAAGCTTCAGTATCTCGCCCCTTATGTACTCACAGGCGGTCCCCAGCTTTGCCGAAGCCTCACCAAGCTCACCCTTGAGCTTGCTTACCAGCCTTGATTCCTCACGTCTGCCGTCAAATCTCTTCGTGACTCCCGCACCGATCTGTGCAGGCACCGCCACGAACGACCATTCATAAGCGTCTGTTGGCTGATCAAGCGTCACAAAGCAAAGCTTCTCGCCATACTTTCTGCCCTTGTGGTGTGAGCAGGCTGACTTGCTGATGTCGCTTCCGCAGATCGAACAGATCTGTCTTGCGACCGAGCAGCTGACCGATACCTCCTTTTTGATACCGCCGCTTATCTCCTTTATAAGGTCAGCATTTGCATCTGTTCTGACCATGTAAGCCTTTGCCTGCAAAGTCTTGTATGGCTTGCCGTCACGGGTGGACCTGCCCGGGATACTCACGACCTTTGTTTCAAATATCCTTGATGTCTGCTTTGTACCCTTGGGATCGTGGTCAAATATACCCGTCCTGCCCTCGAACAGCTGTGCCAGCTTTTCCAGAGCTTCATCACTGAAACGCTCGCAATCTCTGTCGATATCGTTGTCGCATAGGTTCACGCAAAAGCAGAATACCTGCTGCGGCGTAAGCTCCTCCACGGCAAACCGGTTGATCTTTTGCATTACCTCATCTGTGATCTCAAATGATTTTTCCAATCACCGCTCCTCCTTTCATAGTGTATCTGTACGGTCTGCGTTCTGATCTTCAAGCATCTGAGCCTGTGCATTGTAAAGCCTTGCACGAGCAAGCTCCACCTCGTCCTGAAGATTGATGTTGTCCCATACCACGCTGCATTGTGCGCTCGTTCCGCAAAGCCTGAGGAATGTATCTCCCACACGCTTTATGATCGGCGTGAGCAGCCTGCGGTAGTACTCCAGCTCACTTGTGAGCATATCAGCCTGCTGTGAGCTCATTCTCTCCGTCGTTGACCAGTTCAATCCCAACAGGAACGGCGGTATCGAAAGCTTCGCCACTATCTGTTCCAGCAGCTGTCTGACCGGTACCTGTGTGTCAATGATCTGATTGTCTGCGCCGATCACCCTGATGTCAACATCTCCGACCGAGATAAAGTCCTTGACCACACCATGTCTTGAAGCGTTCATTCCGTCAGACCATTCCTTTGCGATATCCATCGCCCTTTGCTTTGCATACATCTTGTCCGAGCTGTCACCCGGCTTGTAGGTCACTGCATACCGCACATTTCCTGCCCTGTCAAAATTCTGACCGATGCATTCGTATATGCGCATCAGCACATTGCTCATCGCCGGCAGCCCACGCAGCAGCGATACACCCTCAGGGCTTTTGGGACTTGGATTAAGCGTCGTGTACAGCAGCTTCTGCGGCGAGCCTATCCTCATAAGTTTCCCGCTGAAGCTTCCCCACACCTGTATATCCAGCGGATCATTTCCCTGCCTGATATGATACAGCGTCGGGTCGCCGACATAAAGCCCCTTTATGCACAAATTCTTCGGATCTGTGAATATCCTTCCCACAGCCCTGCCGTATGTCAGCAGACTGTCCAGATACATATCCGCAAACGTGTTCAGCGAGCAGCCCGAGATCCCCACAGGTACATCTGCGCAGAACCTTTCAAGCTCCTCATCGTAACGTTCATCGTCCGAAACGAGCCTGAATCCGCCTGTCAGCCTGACTATCTTATCAATGCAGGCATCAATTACCGGAACGCTTTCCCGCAGGCTTTCAAACAGCTCTGTCTGAAAACCGTCTGCACCGGAAGCGATATGGTATTCAAAACGCTGCTGTGACCTTCCCGCACCTGTGACAGGCAGATCCGTGCTCTGTCTTTTGTTTCTGAAGCCTTTTAAAATGCCCAATTTATCCCTCCTTGTTCTGATCTCTGTCTATTGACATGACAAAAAACGACTGCTCCACCTGAGCCACAAATGCTGTGACAAAATACCTGATATCGTCCATCGCATGATCGTTCTCTTTTATGGGCGTGTCCTTGCCCGCCTTTTCGTCCCAGCGATAAAGTGAGAACTCACGAATAGTATCCCTGCACTCACGGCTTATCATTATCCTTTTGAGCCTTATGCAGTCCGATACCAGCCTTATCCCCCAGACAACATCGTTCTTTGCAGGCATTACGCTGTATTTGCCATGACGCTGGATACACTGGATAAACGACTGTGCCGAAGGATCGCATATGATAGTTTCAACTTCCCTGTCGCCGATAAGCCGGCATAAGCCTTCATAATGCTCCTCGTCCGTAAGGCGTTTACCCTCACGCCTTGAATCGTAGTAATACTCACCCAGTCTGTACCATGTGTCTGCCGACTGACCCCACAGTCCAAAGCTGGACGGGTTTACCGTTCCGTAGTCACAGCTCACAACGTACCTGTCGCAAGCGATCTGTCCGTCAAATGTATGTATATCAGGATCGAACATAGGGTAAACAAGCCCCTGTGTTGCAGTCCATTTGCCCAGTACAAAGCGTTTGAAAAAAGCTCCCGAGTAAAGTCTGTAATAGCGTTTTATCACCTCGTCAGAAAGCGAAGGGTTATCTCTGAGTGAGAACCTCACATACGCAAGCTTTTTCTGCGCTGCCTTGTCTATCCATTCTCTCTTGAACCAGTGATACGGATTATCGGGATTGCAGTTGAACCATAGCTTCGACCCCGTGACCGAGCACCTCGCTACCGCCTGCTCCACAAAGCTCCTTGGCATCAGCACCACCTCATCAAGCAGCACTCCTGCCAGCGTTATGCCCTGTATCAGGCTTGCCGAGCCCTCGTCCTTTCCGCCGAAAATATAGAACCTGTTGCGGCGGTGATCGAACGTGATGTCAACGCAGTTCGCTGACCTGTGCTCCTTGACCCTCATTCCGAGTCCGGTGATCTTTTGCAAAAGATCGTCCAGCACATTTCTTCTCAGCGAGATAACCGTTTTTCCGCAAAGCGCAAAGTTCTTCCCCTCGAAATTGGTCATCGCCCATGTCACGAACGAGATCGACATACTCATCGTCTTGCCCGATCTCACCGCCCCGTCACAGATTATCCCGTCCAGCTCCCTGTGGCTCTCGCTGTTCCACCAGCGCATCACAAATTGCTGCTTCGGGGAAAGCTTATTCATCATTGTCCTGCACCTCGCCATCTCCGTCAAGCAGATGTGAAATGTCCTCTGACGAACCTTCATTCAGCGCTGCAATGAATTGCTCCGCCTTTGACTGGTCCCTGAGCTGATCGTCCAGCTCAACAAGCTTTTCCAGCGCCTTTTGACGGTCAAAGAACTTCATCTCGACCCCGCCGCCCTTCACCCGCTTGATCTCTGAAACATTGAAAAGATCCGCCGAAGCTATCTCCTGCTCTCCGGGCTGTTCACTGAACATCAATGCCGCTGCGTCGTTTGCCGACCCGAAAGCGAGCCTTGCAAGACCCGCCCTTACATACGCCATCATCTGTTCATCAACACTGTCAAGCCTGTCTATCTCCCTCTTTACCGCAGGGCTTGAAACCAGCCTTGCCCCCTCAGTTTTTGCCTGATGCGGATCAATTCCCAGCCTCACAGCGGTTTCATAACTGTTTCTGAGCTGCACGAAAAGCCGTGCGAATGTCTTTGGTGATAATCGCTGCATATGTCCTCCTTCTTTTCACGCTGCACCCCGGCAGCGCTCTTTGTTTTCATCATTCACTAAGTCGGTGCCGCCGTTGCAGTACCCTCTCACTTATAGCCCCTTTTGCCCCTTTTGTTGCATTGACTTGTGCAACAAATACTGAAATATGTCTTGGTTTTTTCATTTATCATTTGTTTTCACAGTTTTACCCACCGCTTTTTGTGCACACTATACAAGCAGGATCCCACGCTATGTTAATTTGATAAAATATTGATTTTCGACGTTTTTAATTTGTATATCCTCACAAATTGTCATTTTAAACAACCACTGCACTTGACAATTATGCAAAAGTGACATATAATAATAAAGTATGAATAATTGATGTGAAGATTTTTCTTTTCGTTTACAGATAATTCTTTGAAATATGTAAATAATGCGGCTTCCAAGCTTGCAAAAATTGTAGAAATGTGGTACAATATATTGTGTATCCGGGCACCTGTCCGGTTGAAATATATCATTGAGAAATAATTGTCCCTGAAAAGGGGGACATTCAGGAGGATTAAGAATAATGGCTAAGAACACATCGGAAAACACGATCTCCAAGGCGGAGCTTAAAAAGCAGTTCGTTGAGATACTTCACAACGACTTCCAGACCAACCCCGACGAGGCTTCCGACAAGCAGGTCTATGAGGCGCTTGCCAAGATAGTTGTGGGCATACTCAGAGCCAAGAGAAGAAAGTTTACCGTAAAGCATAACTCAGAAGGCAAAAAGAGAGTTTACTATCTTTCTATAGAGTTCCTTATGGGACGTTCACTCAAGACCTCTATCTATAACCTCGGTATGCAGGATCAGACCGTGGCTATGCTCAAGGATTTTGGCATCTCGATAAACGGCGTTTACGAGCAGGAGCCTGATGCAGGTCTGGGCAACGGCGGTCTGGGAAGACTTGCTGCCTGCTATCTTGATGCGCTTGCAGCAGACGGCTACCACGCAACAGGCTATTCTATCTGCTATGAGTACGGTATTTTCAAGCAGAAGCTTGAAGAAGGCTGGCAGACCGAGCTGCCCGATAACTGGCTGCCCGGCGGCTCAGCATGGCTCGTACCCGCTCCGACCCAGTCGGTCGAGGTACGCTTTGACGGCGAGCTGAGAGAGTATTGGGATAACCAGTATCATTGCGTAACACACGAAAATTACACCTCGGTCATGGCTGTTCCGTACGACCTGTTCGTTTCAGGCTATAAGAGCGAGGCAGTTTCAAAGCTTAGATTGTGGAAGGCTGAGCTTTCTACATTTGATATGTCAATGTTCAATAATGGTGACTACTCAAAAGCCCTCGGCAGAAACATCATCTCGCAGGCTATCACAAAAGTGCTTTACCCTAACGATAACCACGCAGAGGGCAAATCACTTCGTCTGCGCCAGCAGTATTTCCTTTGTGCCGCTTCTATCGGCGATATCGTAAACCAGCATATGGCTGTA
The DNA here is from genome assembly GCA_902787825.1 of uncultured Ruminococcus sp. Taxonomy (GTDB): domain Bacteria; phylum Bacillota; class Clostridia; order Oscillospirales; family Ruminococcaceae; genus Hominimerdicola. Next base: position 20,084 of record CADAHS010000007.1, read on the forward strand.
TACGGTACGCTTGATAACCTCCACGAAAAGGTGGCTATCCATATCAACGATACCCACCCGACACTCGCGATCCCCGAGCTTATGAGAACTCTGCTTGACGACTGCGGCTATTCGTGGGATAAGGCTTGGCATATCGTTCAGAATACATTTGCATACACAAACCATACCGTTATGCCCGAAGCACTCGAAAAGTGGGACTGCAACCTGCTCAAGAGCGTCTGCCCGAGAATATTCTCTATCATCATCGAGATCAACGAGAGATATTGTAAGGAGCTTTGGCAGAGATATCAGGACGAGGCAAAGGTATCTCATATGTCGATCGTCGAGAATAATAAGGTCAAAATGGCTACCCTTTGCGTCCATGCCTGCCATAGCGTAAACGGCGTTGCCAAGATCCATTCAGAGATCATCAAGAAAGAAACATTTAGGGACGAGTACCTCGATACCCCTACAAAGTTCAAAAACGTTACCAACGGTATCGCATACAGAAGATGGCTGTATCAGTCCAACCCCGGTCTTACCGATCTGCTTCGTGATAAGATCGGCGACGGCTTCCTCAGAAATGCCGCTGAGCTTTCAAAGCTTGCCGTGTTCAGCAATGATAAAGCTGTGCTTGAAAAGCTCGGAAAGATAAAGCAGGATAATAAAGCAAGCTTCGCTAAGTATGTCAAGAACCAGTACGGCGTTGTGCTCAATACAGATTCGATCTTTGACGTACAGGTAAAAAGACTGCACGAGTATAAGCGTCAGCAGCTCAATGCCCTGAACATCATCGCACAGTACAATTACCTCAAGGAAAACCCGAATGCCGACTTCGTTCCCAAGACCTATATCTTTGCAGCAAAAGCAGCACCGGGCTACTATATGGCAAAGCAGATCATCAAGCTCATCTGGAACATCTCTGAGGAGCTTAAAAAGGATAAGAAACTCAACGAAAAGCTCAGCGTTATCTTCCTTGAGGACTATAACGTATCCCTCTCTGAGATCCTTATGCCTGCGGCAAATATCAGTGAGCAGATCTCACTTGCAGGAACAGAAGCCAGCGGAACAGGCAATATGAAGCTTATGATAAACGGAGCCATCACGCTCGGAACAATGGACGGCGCAAATGTCGAGATCCACGAGCAGGTAGGCGATGATAACATCATCATCTTCGGTATGAATGTCGATGAGGTCAATGCCTGCAAGAGCAATTACAGACCTATTGACATCTATAATAAGAACAATATCATCAAGGCAGCCGTAAACAAACTCCAGACAGGAATAAACGGCAACCAGTTCAACGAGATCGCAGATAACCTGAAGAATCAGGATCCGTATATGGCCCTGAAGGACTTTGACAGCTACCAGAAAGCACAGGCATACGCTTCTGAGTGCTATAAGGATAAGCTCAAGTGGGAAAAGATGAGCCTTGCAAATATCGCAGGCGCAGGCATCTTCTCCGCCGACAGATCAGTTGAGGAGTACGCAAAGGACATCTGGGGATTGACCAAGTAATCTTTAAAAGCCATACAGTCAAAGCTGTATGGCTTTTTCAACGATAGTGGGAGGAAGCAAGAATATGCAAGCAAGAGGCAGCATTAAATGAGCCGATTCTTCTTGCTTCTTGTTTCTTGCATCTTCCAGCGTAGGTGAGGAAAATGGACAAAGAGGCGTTTTACGCAGCGTGTGAAAAAATAATCGGCACTCAGCGTTCTAAAAAGGGTATCGGCACGCTCGGTGAGAAAACTCTGCACGCCGTGCTGAAAAACTACTACGAGCCTTTTGAACAAAACCACGAAATAAAGGTAGGACGCTTCGTTGCGGACATCGTCAGCGAGCAGGGCGTTATCGAGATCCAGACACGAAATTTCGGCAATCTGCTCGAAAAGCTGGATAACTTTCTGGAGTTCTGCGATGTCACAGTCGTCTACCCCCTGCCTGCGCTCAAATATGTGTCGTGGCTGGATATGGAAACAGGCGAGCTTTCGCAAAAACATAAATCTCCCAGAAAGTGCCGCATATACGACGCTTTCAAGGAGATAATAAGAATAAAGTATGCCCTTGACAACCCACGCTTTCACCTCGTGCTGTGCTTTTTGGAGGTTGATGAGATCCGCTTTCTCAACGGCTGGTCTGAAAATAAAAAACGCGGTTCATCACGCTGCGACCGTATCCCAAAGGACATTATCGAGGAGGTCCGCTTTGACTGTATCGAGGATTACCGCAGGTTCCTGCCCGACGGACTCCCCGATGAGTTCACCTCTGCTCACTACGCAAAAGCGTGCAAAATCAACAAACAGCTCGCATCAAACGGGCTGAATATCCTCAATTACCTCGGTCTTGTCGAGCGTGTCGGCAAAAAAGGCAGAAGCTATGTTTATAAGGTGGTAGAAAAATGAACTGCAAAATAGCATCACTGTACATCTGCGTCAGAGATATGCAAAGAGCAATAGAGTTTTACGAACAGCTTTTTGATATGCCCGTCACCGAAAAAGACGATGTTTACAGCGTTTTCGAGATCGGCAGCTTCCGTTTTGGGCTGTTTGCATATGAAAAGAAAGGCGAAGTGCATGAGTATGGCTCAAACTGCCTGCCCAGCATCAGCTTTGACTGCCTTGAAACGCTCAAAGAAAAGCTTTCACACAAGCAGATCTGCTTTGAGCTTACAAAGATAAAAACTAACTGGGTCGCCGAAATAATCGACAGCGAGGGAAATCATATCGAGCTTACCGCACCCGATAAATAAAAATTTCTCCTCTGCCCTTTACAAACGACAGATTATTCTATATAATATATGTGTACGACTTTTTACACCAAAGCGTGTTTATATAAAGGAATGGTAAAATGAAACTCACAACCAAATGCCGCAGAGTCCTCTGCTTTGTGCTTGCACTCATTATGCTCATACCAACACTGAGCGCATCTGCGGTCAACTTCAAGCCGATAGAGTCGATAGACGAAAAAGGCAAACCCGTCGAGCTGAAACTGTATTCAAAAGCCTGCTGCGTTATGGATATAGAGTCCGGCGAGGATATTTTTGAAACCAATGCCGATAAGGAAATGCCAATAGCTACGCTGAATATGCTTATGACCTCTCTGCTTGTCGTGGAAAAATACCCCGATGTCCATGCCCTCAAAGGCTCCTTTGCATCAGCAGGCTCCGAAGCCTACGACGAGCTTTTTGATAAAGGCACTCCCACAGCCGATATCCAGCCCAACGAAAAGGTCACCTATTACGACCTCATCTGCGCAATGATGCTGCAATCCTCCTGCGAGGCTGCAAACATCGCCGCTATCAATATCGGCGGAAGCATCTCGGGCTTCACTAAGATGATGAACGATAAAGCCGCCGCACTCGGACTCAGCCATACCAAGTTTTCCAGCGCCCACGGCTTCTGGACAAGCGGCAACTACTCCACCGCAAACGACCTTGCAAAGCTCAGCCGCCATATCATCGAGAACTCATCTATCCTTAAAGATATCGTCTGCCTCAGCGAGTACAATATGTCTAAGACCGAATACCACCCCGACGGCACAACACTTTATAACAATAACGTTATGCTCAATTCCGCATCACCCTATTATTACCCTGCCGTCAAAGGGCTCAAAACTGGTACGACCAACGAAGCCGGACGCTGCTTCAGCTCCTACTCGGTCATCGAAGGCACAGGCTATATAATCGTTACCCTCGGCGCACCGCTTGAAAAACTTGCGCAGGACGAAAAAAAAGCCGAAGCCGACCCGAACTCGCTGTATGCCAACGACTATATCTATTATAGCCTTATCGACCACATCAACCTGTGCAACTGGTGCAAGAATTATCTTGATACCTCAGATTTTCTCAACCCCGAAAGTGAGATAAGAGATGTCACCGTGATGTTCGGCGATAAAGACTACGCAAACCTCAGAGCAAAAACAGGTTACAGCAGAATGTGGCCGACATATATCAAAACAAGCGATGTCAAACGAGTTATTACCGTCAAGGAAAACATCGTCGCACCTGTCGAGGTGGGCGACATACTTGGCGAAATGAAGCTTGTCTATGACGGCGAAACAATAGCGACGCTCGATCTTGTTTCAACAACACAGGTCAAACGCTCGACCTTCTCGTCAAAAGTTGAGATAGCAAAGAGCTATTTCCGCTCAAAGGTGTTTTTTATCACCCTCGGAATAATCGTAGCCGTCATCGCACTTTATACCGCATTACACGTCGTAATGGTGCATAAACACTATCTCAGAAAGAATGTGGAGGATCAGGATGATAATAGATTTTGAAAACATCGCCGAGCAGGAGCTTGTAAACTTCAAGGGCGGCGAAAAAAGCTATAATAAAAAAGGATTTGAGGACGAAAACAACAAAATAATGCTCGGCAGACTCGTACCGGGTGCCTCTATCGGACTTCATACCCACAAGGGTACCAGCGAAACTATATTTATCCTGCGTGGCGAAGGCAAAGTCCTTTACGACGGAAGCTTTGAGAACATCAAAGCAGGTCAGTGCCACTATTGCCCGATGGATCACGAGCATAGCCTGATAAATGATTCGGATTCCGAATTAGTGTTCTATGCCGTCGTTCCCAAGCACATCTGAAAAATAAGAGGTGAGAACTCCGGTTCTTGCCTTTTTTTGTGGTGATCGCTGACACAAGCACCCTGAGATGTCCTGCAAGATGATATTTTTTCATTTACCCCTTGACAAATCTTGTGTCTGGTGCTATAATTCTATTAATCTACCGAGTTGGTAGGTTGAAATGAGTGATCACTATGCAAACCGTATCTGAATGTACCCACAGCACAAATCTGCACCTCGTGCGAATGTGTCGATGCCGCTGTTGCATCATTTTTTCTGAAACCCTTATAATAAAGGCTCAGGTCTTGGTTTCACAATAAATTCTATTTAATAACGGAGGATAATACTATGTCAAATATCTACACATCAGCAGATCAGCTTATCGGGAAAACTCCCCTTCTGGAGCTCACGCATATCCAAAAGGAGCTTGGGCTAAAAGCAAGAATACTTGCAAAGCTTGAGTATTTCAACCCCGCAGGCTCTGTCAAGGATAGAGTTGCCAAAGCAATGATCGAGGACGCCGAGAATAAAGGCAAGCTCACCAAAGGCTCTGTCATCATCGAACCGACCTCCGGCAATACAGGCATCGGTCTTGCATCTGTCGCTGCCGCAAGAGGCTACCGGATCATCATCGTAATGCCCGAAACTATGTCCATCGAAAGAAGACAGCTCATGAAAGCCTATGGCGCCGAACTTGTTCTTACCGACGGAACAAAGGGAATGAAAGGTGCGATCGCCGAGGCTGAAAGGCTCGAAAAGGAAACCCCCGGCGGAATTATTCTTGGACAGTTCACCAACCCCGCAAATCCGCAGGCTCATTTTGATATCACCGGACCAGAGATATATGAGGATACCGACGGAAATGTAGATATCTTCGTTGCAGGTGTCGGCACAGGCGGAACTGTAACAGGTGTCGGCAAATACCTGAAGCACAATAAGCCCGATGTCAGGATCGTAGCCGTTGAACCTGCCTCCTCTCCCGTACTCTCAAAAGGTACAGCCGGAGCGCATAAGATACAGGGCATCGGCGCAGGCTTTGTCCCTGATGTGCTTGATACCACCATATACGACGAGGTCATCGCAGTCGAGAACGACGACGCTTTCACCTACGGCGCACTCGTCGGAAAGAAAGAAGGCGTGCTTGTGGGAATTTCCTCGGGCGCAGCCGTTTACGCAGCCGTTGAGCTTGCAAAACGTCCCGAGAACGAGGGCAAAACTATCGTTGCCCTTCTTCCCGATACAGGCGACAGGTACCTTTCCACCGCCCTTTTTGCAGACTAAATAATACAAACGATCCCTATATGACCAACAAAGCCATACAGACTGCTTTTTTCTGTATGGCTTGTTGGCTTATTATTCAATGCGAGGTAACTTTAATGGATAGCTTTTCACAAACTGAGCTCACCGTCATCGGGCACGTCAGAAGCGACTTTCCCACAAAGTTCGGTGTTCCCCGTCAAAGCGGACTCTGCCGTGATCTTCTCTCTCAGCTCGTTTTTGAACCGCCCTATAATTCTCCCGATGCCTTCCGTGGGATAGAAGACTTTTCGCATATCTGGGTGCTGTGGGGCTTTTCCGACAGCGTCACCCAAAAGTTCTCCCCCACCGTGCGTCCGCCAAAACTCGGCGGAAATACACGTTTAGGTGTCTTTGCCACACGTTCACCGTTCAGACCCAATGCAATAGCGCTCTCCTGCGTAAAGCTCGAAAGAGTCATTCAGACTGACGGAAAAATAACGCTTGAAGTCTCAGGTGCGGATATGAAGAACGGTACACCAATACTGGATATCAAACCCTATATCCCCTATGCCGACAGCATCGCCGATGCAAAAGGCAGCTTTGCATCTGAGCATAGAAACGACCGCCTTACTGTGGATTTTCCAAGCGACCTGCTCGAACTTATACCGCAAAACAAGCGTGCTGCCCTTAACGAAGTGCTGTCCCTCGACCCACGCCCTGCCTACCATACCGACGAACAGCGTGTCTACGGCTTCAATTTCGCAGGCTTTGAGGTCCGATTCAAAGTCCGCTGCACTATCCTCACCGTCGTCAGCGTTTCAAAACAGCCCATACCTGATTCTGCGGAAAAATAAATAATATCAAAAAAAAACATACGGCACACCACCGTATGTTTTTATTTGTCCGTTTTTTTGTACTACTTGTGAGCCTGCCTGTATACTACCGCCGATATTCCCGGACAGCACACGTTGCCGCTGACCTGTTCGTCACGCTCACCGCCGTCCTCATCACAGCACAGATACCAGCTGCCGTTTGGCAGACAAAAATGCCTGTCCTCGTCGTATGGGTTAAGCGCCACAACAAAGCTCTCGTTCTCGTCAAACAAACTGAAAATAATGAAGCTCTCGTCATTCATCTTCCAGAAAGACAGCTTCTGCTCGACCTCCCACCTCATCGACATTCTGAAAAGCCTGCTGGACTTTCTCAGTCTTATCAGCGCCTTGTAGTAGCGGAAAACCTCGAAATACTTAGCTTTTCTGTCCCAGTGTACAGCGTTGGTGTAATCAGGAGAGTTGTAGCTGTTATCCTCAAAAATGTTCACATCGTTAGGCTCTTCGCCCTGCTTGAGCACCCTTGGCTTTGTCCGCAGAAAATCCTGCCCCAGCTGCAAAAACGGCACACCCTGCGAAAGCAGCACTATCGCCGCAGAAAGCTTGTCCATTTTTATTCTCGTCTGCTCACTGTCGTTTTTGGCACAAATGCTCAGCTTGTCCCACAAGGTGTTGTTGTCATGTGCCTCGCAGTAGTTTATTGCCTGCGTCGGCTCAAAAGCCCAGCAAGCCTCCCTTGCATCTCGCAGCTCAAAGTGCGGCACCGAACCAACAATACCTCTTTTGAGCGTCGCAACTGCATTTCGGTTGCCGCTGACGAACCCCTTGTCGTAAGGGTTGAACGTTCCGCCCTTCACCGAATCACGGATATTGTCGTTGAAAAGCCCTACCCTGCCGAACTTGTACGAGTTCCACTTGTAAGCGAGCTTGTCAGCCTGAATAGGCGATTCACCGCCCGTCCAGCCCTCACCGTACATCAGGATGCGGTTGTTTATCTTGTCCAGCTCCGCACGGATAGCGTTGACCGTATCAATGTCATGCAAAGCCATAAGGTCAAACCTGAACCCATCAATGTGGTATTGCTTGACCCAGAATTTGAGAGAGTCGATGATAAATTTTCTCATCATCAGGTGATCCGAAGCCGTTTCGTTTCCGCAACCCGAACCGTTTGTGAACCTGCCATTGCCCGTCGTTCTGTGGTAATAGTACGGGAAAGACCGTTCAAAAGCCGATTCTTCGGTGTAATATGTGTGATTGTAAACAACGTCCATAATAACGCCGATGCCGTTTTTGTGAAGTGTCTGCACCAGCTGCTTGAACTCTCTTATACGGCATTTCGGGTTGCTTGGGTCAGTCGAATACGAGCCTTCAAGGCAGTTGTAATTTTTCGGGTCATAACCCCAGTTGTACTGCCCCTTCTCAGGGTGAGCCTCATCCACCGTCGCAAAGTCCTGCACAGGCAGCAGCTGAACGTGTGTGATACCCAGTTCCTTGAGGTGTTCAAGACAGGTGTTCACCCCATCGCAGTTCGTTCCGCCAATGCTCATTCCCAGATACTTTCCCCGGTAAAGATATGCGACCCCCGATGACTCATCAATAGAAAAGTCCCTGATGTGACACTCGTATATCACCGCATCGCACGGATTAGTGCACTCAGGTGATGGGGTATCCTCCCAGTCCTTGGGGTCAGTCGTGGAAAAGTCCACTACCGCACCTCTCTGACCGTTCACACCGCAAGCCTTGGCGTAAATGTCTATCGTCTCGTCAAGACGTTTGTGATTGTATTCAAATGTGTATGTGTAAAATTCACCGTCACAGTTACGCAGTATCTCAACGTACCACACACCCTTGTCAAGCTGTTCCATCGGCAGGCTCTCGGTGCGGTTGTCGCCCTCACCATCAAGATAAAGATTCAGATAGACCGCTGTTGCAAGCGGCGCCCACGTCTTGAATACTGTTTTATCAGGGTATATCACAGCCCCCAGGTCATCACCGTCGTAGTAGTATTGCTCGTCTATCCACTTATAGTTCAATCTATACAACAGCAATGCCTCCTTTCGACTTTATTATTCAAGCTGTGAAATAAACTGATGTTTGATATTCTTTGTTTATTTTGCTGTTTTGGCTGTCGCTACTGCTTCGCCCTGCTTGACCTTTGTTTCATATCCCTCACGGGTATTTTCCAGCAGATCCTCGCAAAGCTTGACCTTATCCTTTTGCAAAAGCAGTATTATAGTCGAACCGCCGAATTCAAAATAGCCCTTCTCCTCACCACGCAGTACAGTTCTCCTGCCGTAGGGGTGCATATTTGTGATCCTGCCCACCATCAGTGCTCCGACCTCCATCTGAATGATGTCGCCGAAATTCTCCGTCCTGATAAGGCAGTAGTTTCTCGTGTTCTCCTTGTAGACCGCAACATACTCGTTCACCACCGGGTTGACCGTGCTCAGCACACCCTTTATCACCCTGTCATGGCTCTTTATCCCCGTTGCGGGGTAACAGTATCTGTGGTAATCGTCCGGCGAAAGCCTGATTATCACAGCGTAACCGTCCTCAAATCTCTTTGCAAGCTTGCTGTCACGCAAAAGGCTGTGTATCGTGTACACAGAATTTTTTATTACAAACCCGTTTACTTTGTCTGTCTCATAAGCAGAGATCTTTCCGTCCGATGGTGAGAAAAGCACATTTTTGTCCTTCGGGATCGGTCTGCTTCCCCGCTTCACCTTGCGGATAAAGAAATCGTTGAACGACTTGTAAGCCTTAGGCTCATATTCCGAAAGATCAATGTTATTGTTCTCAGCAAAGTCCGAGATAAAGCTTGCCGAAAGCTTGCTGTCAAGCAAAGCGCCCGCCAGCCTTGAAAATGCCGGTATACTCAGAAATCTGAGAAAAGCCCTGCAAAAATAGCTGTCATACATCTTACGCAGCAGTTTGTCCTGACCCGTGGTCTGCTCAAACTCCTGTCCCTGTCTGTTGCGGTATTTCATAAGCTCTCCCCCTCTTTAAAACTCAGCGTGCCGGTGCAAACGTCCACAGTCCGATGATGACCAGAGCTGCGAGTGTGAACATAATGAAGATGCTCTTTGCAGAGAGCTTTTTCACCTTTATGTCAGCAACGAAAAGCACAGCCAGTGCCAGCATAAAACCTTGGAAAACATACGGATAAGCCTCATCGGGAATATTCTTCTTGCTCAGGAACAAAAGCGGCAGGATTATCGAGGAAGTAGTTATCGGAAGACCCTGATACTCCTTTCTGTTTTCCGCAGTGTTTCTCTGACGCTCCTCCTCCATAACGTTGAAGAAGCCCAGACGTATCAATCCGCAAAGCACGATCAGTATAGCCGAAGCAAGACCCAGACCGTAGTTGAATCCCATGTTGTACCCTATGCAAGCCGGAAGCACACCGAAAGCAACGAGATCACACAGCGAGTCTATCTGAATGCCGAATAATTTTTCCTGATCCGTCCTGTCCTTTTTGTGTCTTGCGACCTTTCCGTCAAACAGATCACAAATACCCGAGATAAGAAGACAAAGAATAGCTATCCTCTCACGGCCCTCAAAAACCTGTGTGATGCCGACCACAGCCGAGCATAGGCTCAGATATGTGAGTATCACCGTGTAATTGTAAAATCCGATCATATTTTCACCTTTTCCTTTTCCCCTTGGTTTAGCGTTCCTTTTTATCCGCCGTTGGGATCTCAGCGACCTCCGCCTGCTCAAGCTCGGCCTGCTGTTTCTCCTTGTCGGTGTCCCGTCCGTAACGTTTAATATTTATCAGATGTGTTCCCAGTGTCACGATACCGCCTATGATGATGACCGCATAGAAGCTCAGACCTCTGTTGAGCAGTATCGACGGGCTTATCAGATCTATCGTGAACACACCCTCAAAGAACTTGATGAAGCAAGCCTCCGTGATCCCGGCTGCGCCCGGCAGCGGCAGCATCTCCACCGCAACGCCTATCAGCACCTGCAAAGCAACTATCTGCATAAATGTCGTACCCTGCAAATGATATGCCTTGTAAACTATCCATGTCAGCAAAAACAGCGACATTCTCTGAACGACCGTTATCACCGTTATCGTAAACAGCGATCTCAGATTGTCCTTGATGTATTTTGAAGCCTTTACATAGTTGTCAAAGATCCTTGTCAGTCTTGCTATCATTTTTTCTGACTTTTCGGGTTTGATGATGTGCAGCCTTGCCAGCAGGTTGATCGCCTTTATTCCCATTTTTCTTGACCACAGCGGTTTAAGGCAAACCACCAGCAGCAGAGCGATGTATGCAATATTCAGCAGGAATCCGAGATATATCAGCCAGATGTAATTGCCCACATGATCTATTACATAGCTGTGATAGAAAATGTAGAAGAACAATCCCAGCAGCACCAGCACAGCCTTATAAACCACTGCAATGACCAGCATTATCAGCGTCGAGTAGCCGTAGTAAATGCCGTCTTTTTTCATATACACCATCTGAGCAGGCTGTCCGCCCGATGAAGACGGAGTGATGTACGAGTAGAAAAACCCTATGAATGAGTATTTCAGGCATCGCACAAACGGGACCTTTTCCTTGAACAGCCACAGCATATATTTAATGATCACCGATTCGCCCGCAATAAAGCAGAACACACTCACTGCTCCTATCACCAGCCACAGTTTGTCAGCTCTGCGCAGCTCACGCATTATTTCGCCTATCTCTCTGTTAGCAAAAAGTATCCTGAACGTCAGATAGCCGACAACTGCAATAAACAACACGTTGATCGTATATTTGACCTTTTTGTTTATATCTATCACTCCATATTTAACTTTATAGCCTCAGACTATCACATTTCAGCGAGGCAATAGCACATTCCCACCACAGCCTGAATGATAACGAATCTTATCACGACCTGCGTGTCCGACCAGCCCTTGTTTTTTCTTACATGGTCGTGGATAGGTGTGCGGATATTTTTCATAAAATTCTTCAGCTTGAGAAATCTGATGAATGATACCTTGATAAGTCCCATACCGCCGTCGATTATCAGCACGATAGTCAGCGGAATGAAAACAAACGGCGAATTCGTTTTCAGTGCCAGCAGCGCAAGGAACACGCCCAGCGCCCTTGAACCCGCATCTCCCATCAGCATCGTGCTCGGGGAGGCGTTGAACCACAGATATGCAGCAACGACCGAGACCATGATAATGCACATCGACATCATGTCCGATGAGTCCAGCAGTCTGCCAAGGAACAGTATCGAAACCACACAAAGGCTGCCGCAAAGGCCGTCCACACCGTCAGCGCAGTTTGTCACATTTATCGAAGCCCATACCAGCACCGTAGCAAGTATCACAAAAACCACCGGATTTATATGTATATGCCACTTGAACAGACTTATCATAATATCTGATGAGTTGAAATAGTAATACGTCCCTGCAATGCCGCCTGAGACCACCAGATCAATAAGACCCTTTTTGAGGTTGCCCCACGGTACCTCCGCAGCGTCGTCAAAATAGCCGCTGAGCATAGCAATGTAAATGAACACGATATACAGCGCAAGCTCAAGTTTAAGCGGAACGAACAGTGCCGCAAGCAGAACGAAGCAGCTGATAAAAATAATCCCTGCGCCTCTTGCCTTGCCCTCAGACAGCGAACCGTTCACTGCGAACTCACGTCCCTGATCTTTAGGAAGCACCCTTCTGAACAGCTTCAGGCTGAAAAACGTCAGCAAAAAGCTTGCCAGAAACATCGTCATCAGGGCAATACCCTTTACCGGAGAATTATCCGCAAGCTTTTGCAAAAGATCGTATAACATCTGTCCCATCCTTTTCATATGCCGAACCTACGGCGTTTGAAGCCTCTCAGCCGCCGCAAGACCACACTTCTCAAAATACACAGTACTATTATACTACATTTATGCGGAAATTGCAAACAATATCTCAAATAATATTGCACAAATTTAGGGAATTACCGGCGTAATTTTTTAGACTTTTAGAGATAATTTGTGATATATCGGATCTGAATGCGTCATTTGCGCAAAAAAAGAGGCATCAGCACCGCTTCAGCCTCTTGTCGTCTTATATGATCTCAGTATGAATATTTGCTCGATATTCCCAGATATTCCTCCAGACTCAGTCCGCTCGCCTCAATAGACTTGCACAGATTGATGTCACCCAGGTATCTGACGTGCCACGATTCAGCCATGTATCCCGTCGAGCTTTCCTTTCCCGCCTTGTAACGGATAATGAACCCGTAATCTGTGCAGTGCTTCGCCAGCCACTTTGCCTCGACTGTGTTGTCAAAATAGCTTGAAGCCATATTGATGTCCGCAGCAAGACCCGTCTGGTGCTCACTGTGACCCGGCCTTGCCGAATATCTGTCCGCAGCAGCCTTTCCGTCCATAGCAACATAATTGTTGTACAGATACTGCTGATAGCTGTAGCTCCTGTAACCCGAGCAAACAAAAAGATTTATTCCCTCAGCCGCAGCAGCCTTCTGCATCTTTGTGAATGCAGCTGCAGCGTTCGGATCGAGATACTGATAGTTTCCCACCGGCACTACGTTTGGAACATAGCTTGACGGCAGCGGGTACGTCTTGTTCGCAATAAGTATCCCGTTCACATATGTAAGTCCGCCTTTTTTCTCAACGTCCGCAGGACCTACCGGTTCGGTAGCCGTCTGCTTTGTCGTCTGCTTGGACACAGTCGTTTTTCTGGTCGTCTGCTGTGAAGCAGTGGTCTGCTTTGCAGTCGTCTTTGCAGTCGTCTTTACAGTCGTCTCAGTCGTCTGCTGAGTCGTCGTCTGCTCGTCAGTATCCGAAGTTTCCTGTGTCGTCTGCGATGTCTGCTCACTTGTCGCAGACGTGTCAGAAGTCGAAGACTGCTGTGTCTGCGTCATCGTCTCGGTCTGAGTGTCGCTGAGGCTTGAAGGATCGTCCAAAGCCGATGCCTCAGTCTGAGTACCGTCCGAAGACTGCCTTGCGACCTCTATTGCGCTGTCAGCATCTGAGATGTCATTTCCAGAGCACTTTGCCAGTACCACTACCGAGCCTCCCAGTACCACAGCCAGAGCAATAACTCCGCATACCTGTCTTATGCGGTACTTGTTGCGCTGAGCAAAGCTCTTTTTGTGTGCAGCATTATATCCGTCCGAATGTGCAGCGCTCTCTTTTTTTTCGCTGCGTATCTCATTTTCATTTTTGTCGTCCATTTTTTTCCCCATTCTTTATACATCATGTTTGACTTTTGTGCTTTCAAATACATTTTCATTATACCACACTATCTCGTAAAATTCAAGCGGTTTGACCCCATATATGCAAATAAAAATCAATAATATAATTAAAAATTCGGGAACACTATTGATTTTTTGTCGTAATAAGTGTATAATATCTTTGAATTGAAAAAAATTGGGGAAGGTACATTTATGGAGATAATCAACAAATCCGACAAAAAACTTCTTGAAGAATACGAAGCATTCGCAAGCACCAGCAGATACGGTAACTTCATGCAGTCTATCCTGTGGCCGAAGGTCAAGGACAACTGGGGCTGGGACGCTGTTATCTCAAGAGATAAAGACGGAAAAATAAGAGGCACCTGCCTTGTTATAATCAAAAAGATCCCTATTTTTGGCTGCACATTCCTTTATGCACCCCACGGTCCCGTCTGCGACTGGCGTGATAAAGAGGTCATGACCGACCTTTTTGAAGGCATAAAGGTACTTGCAAAGAAGTACAAATGCTACCAGTTCATGTGGGATCCCTGCCACGAGGAAAAGGATAAGGACATTTCCGAAATGATAATCTCCATGGGCTTCAAACATACCTATAATGCACCCGAGCTGACGACCATACAGGCACGCAACAACTATATGCTGCGCAATATCGAGGGAAAAACTCCCGACGAGGTAATGATGACCTTCCAGCCCGACTGGAGAAACAGGATAAGAAAAGCCGGAAGAAAAGGGGTAGTCTGCAAAGCCTGCGGCACCGAAGCTCTTGACGATTTCTATCCTCTGATGCAGGCAACCGGCATCAGGGACGGCTTCTCCATTCGATCAAAGGAGTATTTCGTCAAAATGCTCAACGGACTTGGCGAGAAGCATTGCCGCCTGTTCATGTGCTATGTCGAGGAAGACGGCAAACAGATACCGCTCTCAGGAGCAGTCACCACCCAGTATGCCGGCAAGACCTGCTACGTCTACGGCGCATCTGCCAACCACCACAGAAACCTTTACCCTAACTACCTCATGCAGTGGACTATGATAAACTGGGCGATCCAAGGCAAGAACTATATCTACGATTTTCAGGGAATACCATTTTATAAAGACCCCGAGCACCCGAACTACGGTGTTTATAAGTTCAAAAAGGGCTTTAACGGCGAGGTCGTAACCTATGCAGGCGAATTTTTCTATGTATTCAAACCGTTCATGAAAAAGATCGTCGATCTGTGCGAAAAGCTTGTAATGTGGAAGCACGACAGAAAAACCAAAAAGCTGCTCAAAAACCGCAATAAAGATATGCAGTAAAGAAGCAAAAAGTAAGAATCAAGAGGCAAGAATAATAAACGTGAGGCAGGACTCAGCTCCTGCCTTTTTTCTGCTCATTTTAATAATTTGCAAATAAAATTATATAATCCTCTTGACAAATTATATAATCGTGATATAATATTATTGAACGATAAAGAAAAAAGGAGGCAGTCAAATGTCAAAAAGCGTTTATAGTCTCGTGCTTGACGATGAGGTAGTCAGCGAGGTCGATAAGCTTGCCTGCCGAATGAATACCAGCCGCAGCAGCCTTATCAATACAATACTTGCGCAGAAGCTTGAATTGAATACACCCGAAATGCGAATGAAGGAGATCTTTGATGCAATGCGAGCGCTCGTGGACGACCGCTTTCAGCTTGTCGAGCAGCCAAGTGATTCGATGCTTTCAATGAAAAGCCTGCTGAAATATAAATATCGCCCGACGATCCGATACAGCGTCGAGCTTGCAAGGGATCTCGGCGGAAAGGTCGGCAGACTAAAGGTCCGCTTCCGCACCACCTCCGATAGCCTGATACGAGTAACCGATGGCTTTTTCAGGCTCTGGCAGCAGCTTGAAAGGTCGCACCTTTCACATATGTTTGAGGGAGGCTTCCCCTGCACCGTGACCCACGGCTGCTTCACGAGGGACTTTTATTCCCCCAAGCAGGAAAGCCTCAGCGACGAGGATATCGGAAATGCGATCGGACGGTATATCGAGCTTATGGACTCGTGTATCCAGAATTACTTTGACAATCTTGATGACCCCGGGCTTGCCGCAAAGCTCACCGAGCAAACGTATACCAACTATCTGAAAAAAGGCGTTCTGATCCTTTAGCATTCACAAAACTCTGATATGCTGCAGCGATCAGCCGCAAAACTATAATATAAAAATGAAAGGTGGTCTGAAAAATGAATGTTCAGAAATTGACCCAGAAATCTATAGAAGCCCTGCAAAATGCGCAGTCTGCTGCTTCCAGCTACGGCAACCAGACCGTCGATCAGCAGCACCTTATGCTTGCCCTGCTCACCCAGGAAAATGGGCTTATCCCCCAGCTGCTCACTAAAATGGAAGTCGATCCCGATAATTTCAAAGCAGCTGTCACCCAGTCCGTAAATACGATCCCCAAGGTCAGCTTCTCCGGCGGACGACAGGCTGATTCTGTCTATGTGTCCAATGATTTGGACAGAAGTATGACCGATGCCGAAGAGTGCGCAAAGCGTATGAAAGACGAGTATGTGTCAGTTGAGCATATCATGCTTGGCATGATAGATATGCCAAACAGCGAGATGAAAAAGCTCTTTCATACCTTCAACATCACCCGTGACGAGTTTTTGCAGGTGCTCCAGTCCGTAAGAGGCAACGCCACCGTCACCAGCCAGAACCCCGAGGAGACCTACGATGTGCTCAAAAAGTACGGTCAGGATCTTGTCGAGCTTGCAAGAGCTAATAAGCTTGACCCCGTTATCGGACGTGACAGCGAGATACGAAACGTTATCCGTATCCTCTCCCGAAAAACCAAGAACAACCCCTGCCTTATCGGTGAACCTGGTGTCGGAAAGACCGCTATCGCCGAGGGTCTTGCACAGCGTATCGTCAGCGGAGATGTCCCCGATAACCTCAAGGACAGACAGATTTTCAGCCTCGATATGGGTGCGCTCATCGCAGGCGCAAAGTATCGTGGCGAGTTTGAGGAGCGTTTCAAGGCAGTCGTACAGGAGATCAAGAAATCAGAGGGCAGGATAATCCTGTTCATCGACGAGCTTCATAACATCGTCGGCGCAGGCAAATCCGACGGCGCAATGGACGCAGGCAACCTGCTCAAACCAATGCTTGCAAGAGGCGAACTGCATTGTATCGGTGCTACTACCCTCAACGAGTACCGCCAGTATATCGAAAAAGATGCCGCCCTCGAAAGACGTTTTCAGCCCGTAATGGTCAACGAACCGACCGTTGAGGATACCATCTCCATTCTGCGTGGACTGAAGGAACGCTACGAGGTCTTTCACGGCGTAAAGATCCAGGATCAGGCGCTCATCTCCGCCGCCGTGCTTTCAAACCGCTATATCAGCGACAGATTTCTGCCCGATAAAGCGATCGACCTCGTTGACGAAGCCTGTGCGCTTATCCGTACCGAAATGGACTCTATGCCTACCGAGCTTGACGAAATAAGAAGAAAGATCCTCCAGCACGAGATCGAGGAGACCGTGCTCAAAAAGGAGAACGATAAGCTTGCCCTCGAACAGCTTCACGACGTGCAAAAAGAGCTTGCCCAGATGCGTGAGCAGTTCAATGAGATGAAAGCAAAGTGGGAAAACGAAAAGTCCGCTATCTCCAAAGTTCAGAAACTGCGTGAGGATATCGAAGCCTGCTCCAAGGACATCGAGAAAGCCGAGCGTGAGTATGACCTCAACAAACTTGCAGAACTCAAATACGGCAAAATGGCTCAGCTCCAGCAGCAGCTTGCACAGGAAGAGGCAAAAGCCGAAAAGTCCGCAGCAAACAATACCCTTTTGCGTGATAAAGTCACCGAGGAGGAGATCGCAAGGATAATCGGCCGCTGGACAGGTATCCCGGTCTCAAAGCTCGTTGAAAGCGAGAGAGATAAGCTTCTGCGTCTGCCCGATATCCTCCACGAGCGTGTCATCGGACAAAACGAAGCCGTCGAGCTTGTCTCACAAGCGATCCTGAGATCCCGTGCAGGCATAGCAAATCCTAACCAGCCGATCGGAAGCTTCCTGTTTCTCGGACCTACCGGTGTCGGAAAGACCGAGCTTGCCAAAGCGCTTGCGCAAGCCCTGTTTGACGATGAAAACAACATCGTGCGTATAGATATGAGCGAGTATATGGAGAAATTCAGCGTCAGCCGGCTTATCGGAGCGCCTCCGGGATACGTCGGCTATGAGGAAGGCGGTCAGCTCACCGAAGCCGTCAGAAGAAAGCCGTATTCCGTCGTGCTGCTTGATGAGATAGAAAAAGCCCACCCCGATGTGTTCAATATTCTCCTGCAAGTCCTCGACGACGGCAGAATAACCGATTCTCAGGGCAGAACAGTCGATTTCAAGAATACAATAATAATTCTCACCTCAAACCTCGGCTCACCCTATATTCTCGAAGGCATCAACGAGAACGGCGAGATCTCCGAAACTGCCCGCAAACAGGTCGATGATCTGCTGCATAAGCAGTTCCGTCCCGAGTTCCTTAACAGACTTGATGAGATCATCTGCTATAAACCGCTGATGCGCTCCGAGATCGGCAGTATCGTTGACCTTATGCTCTCGCAGCTGCAAAAACGCCTTGCCGACAAGCACCTCACCATCGAGGTTTCCGATAAAGCCAAGGAAGCGATCATCTCGCAGGGCTATGATCAGAACTTCGGCGCAAGACCTCTGAAAAGGTTTATCCAGAGAAAGATCGAGACCCTCATCGCCAAAAAGCTCATCGCCGAGGATATCTCCCCCGAGTCCATCCTCAGCATCGACTACAACGGTTCGGATTTCACCCTTGAGATCATTTACCAGGCACAGTGAAACGATCATTTGTTTACGATCAAAAACAGGTCTGTGGAATAGTTTCCACAGACCTGTTTTCATTAGTTTTCATTTTAAAGTATTCCGGGAAAGAGTTTTTCCCTGCATCATCACAGAGATTTAGCTTCCGTCAGATTGATACCGTTTGCGCCAAGCTTTATCTGGTGGTCAAGCCCTACGAACTTGCCGCCCTGCTGCCACAGTACCTCCTTGACAAAGTTGTACTTTTCAGTGTCCCACGTTCTGAAATCGTCAAGCACCAGTCCGCCCGTGTCTCCTGAGTTTGCGTTGAAGCACCAGAAGGTGTGGTTGAGATGGTTTTGCTTGATGAGCTGCCTCATGTATGTCATCCACTTGAGGTTAGGCTCCTTCATAAATCCGCCCCACTCACCGATAAGCAGCGGCGCAGTGTTGTTTTTGTGTATGTAGAACCAGTTGTCCTGCCAGCAGTCCTTCATCAGACTGTCAAATGTGTAATCGCTCTTGAACCACGGCTGCTCATAAACAGTCGGACCATAGTCGTGCGGCGAGTAGACCAGCTTGTCCTTGTACTTTCCGAGATCTATCGGATAATCCTTGACAGCTCTGAGATTTCCGCCCCACCAGTTGAAATAGTAGTCCTTCTCATCTGTGGACGAGTAATCGCCCTTTGAGTTTTTCGGATATATCTCCGTGCCCTCGACCATTATCAGCACGTTTGGATTCTTTGCAAGTATCTTTGCCGCCGCAGTTTCCGCAACGTACTTCCAGTTGTTGGCGTCCTTGGAGTCGTTCCATATAGCAGCGTTTTTACCCTCGTTCGGCTTGCCGTGAGGCTCGTTTTTGAGATCATATGCAATGATCGTGTCGTTGTTGCGATACCTCTCAGCCATCCACTCCAGCGCCTCATAGAACTTGTCAACACTGATCTTTTCTGTGTACCACAGGTTCACATTGTGACCCGAAGCGTTAGTCTCAGCGCTGTGAATGTCAGGCATTACCTTCATTCCGTTTTCCTCCGCAAGCTTGAGAAAATAATCAAATATCTGCAAACTGTTGAGGTCGTTGAGCACAGGGTTGTATGCGTTGTTGTAGTTAGCCTTGGGGTACTCTCCCGCCTTCCACTGCAAAATGAGCTCAGCGGAGATCGGCACTCTTATAAGGTTGAAGCCGTGGTCAGCAATGCTCTTCACCGTCGGTGCGAGCTGACTGTTCCAAAGCCCGTCGAACGTGTTGGTTCCCGTGTTGTATCCGAACCAGTTCACACCCGTCAGCCAGACCTGCTTGCCGTCTTTGTCAAGTATCTTGTTTCCGTCCGTGTGAAGCCAGTCATCACCCTGCTTGGCATTTTTAGTCCTCGTCAGCAGCGTAGAAGCGTCAGTCTTTTTCTCGCCCGTCTGCGTCGTGACCTTGTCTTTTCCGCTGTCCGTTTCTATCTTTCCTGCCTTGACGGTCATCTCCTTGCCGTTGAGCTTTGCGGACTTTATAACGACCTTGCCCGATGTTCCAATGTTGCAGCCAACGTCCGAAACGCTGCCGCCCTTTTTGATCTCGCCGTTGTGAGAAGCGTTGGTTATCTTCAGCGTGTTTCCGCTGGTCGTGAAGTTTCCGCACCAGCCGCTGCAAGATTTCAGCCCCTCGACCTCCAGAACGAGCGTCCAGTTTTTGATGTCGCTGTCCGTGTTGTTGACGATGTTCAGCGCCAGACCGCTCATCTTCTTGTCGCCGTCCTCCCAGCTGTTGCCGACCGAGTAAGCAAGATAAAGACCCTTTTCAAGCTTTTCAGCCTTTGTGGTCTCCTTTTCCGAGCTGCTGTCCGCAGCGCTTGAACCGCTGTCATCTGCCACACCGCTGACATCACTTATGCTGTCCGTCACGGCCGTTCCGCTTTCGTCGCTGCTTTCAGCCGACGAAACTGAGGAAGAAGCGTCCTCCCGGGAACTGCTGTCGTCCTTTTTCTTGCCCGAAAGCAATACTATTATCAGCACTACCAGCAGTAATATTATCGTCACACCCATTACAGCAAAGCCAATTATTATCTTTTTGTTTGTGTCACCCTTAGCCTTGCCGGTATCCGCAGACGATGTCTCTGACTGCCCGTCAGCAGCCGGCTTGTTGTTCTCATCATTAGCCATGATACCACTCTCCAAATTCTATTCAGACTAAAATAGTTTTTCATTCTCACACCGGGCAATACTGCTATTAAACAGTATACCCGCCGCCGAGCCGTGATTTCCGCTTTTTCAGCCTCTGACCCGGACATCAGTGATTAGATTATATCATATGTTATTTTAAATTACAACATTGAACAAAAAATTGTTACAACTTCACAACTATTTGCTAAGATTTATCTCAGCACCCTTCTGTTTGTTTCCACCCAAAAACGGCGCTTCCCCTTTGACCCAAAAGCTCATAAACCCTGCGCCTTGCTTGACAATCGCAGTGCAGTGTAGTATAATAATTTAGTATAATCAAATTTGACAAAAAATATCACAAGGAGTGTTTTTATGAAACTCAACGGCTCGGATATAATTATGGAATGTCTGCTCGAACAAGGCGTAGATACGGTGTTTGGCTACCCCGGCGGTGCAGTGCTGAACATCTACGACGCACTTTATAAGTATTCTGATAAGATCCACCATGTCATCACAGCCCACGAGCAGGCTGCCTGCCACGCCGCAGACGGCTATTCAAGAACTACCGGCAGGACCGGCGTAGTCTTTGCGACCTCAGGTCCGGGTGCCACAAACCTCGTAACCGGTATCGCAACAGCCTATATGGACTCAATACCGCTTGTTGCGATCACAGGCAACGTACCCAGAAGCCTGCTTGGACTTGACTCTTTCCAGGAGGTAGATATCTGCGGTATCACTATGCCCGTGACCAAGCATAACTATATCGTCAAGGATCCCGACAAGTTCCCCGATATCATCAGAGAAGCCTTCTATATCGCCAATGAAGGCAGAAAAGGACCTGTCCTCATCGACGTTCCCAAGGACATCTCCGCAGCAATGATCGAGTATAGAAAGAAAAAGCCGAAGAAAATAGTCAACCATAACCCCGATACCGTGAATGCCGAGATCGAAAAGGCAGTCGAGCTAATCAAAGCAAGCAAGCGTCCGTTCATCTACGCAGGCGGCGGTGTCGTTTCCTGCAACGCTGCGGACGAAATGGCTGAGTTCGTTAAAAAGGTCAACGCCCCCGTCTCCCTCTCGCTTATGGGACAGTGTGCGTTTGACAACACAAAAGAAGAGTATATCGGAATGCTGGGAATGCACGGTACCAAGACCGCTGCGCTCACCCTCAGCGAGTGCGACCTTATGATAGTGCTCGGATCAAGGTTTTCCGACAGAGTTCTTTGCAACCCCAACACCTTTGCAAACGGCAAGAAGATAATCCATATCGAGATCGACCCCGCCGAGATAGGCAAAAATATCGAAGTCTACCACCATGTAACCGGCGACCTTGAATACGTCATCGCCAGAATGACCGAGCTTCTGCCGCAGCAGACCCATACCAAGTGGATGCAGCAGGTCAAAGCGTGGAAAAAACAGTATGCACTTAAAATGGTGCCTGTTGAGAGCGACGACGAGGTCCTTCCACAGGACGTTATCGAGCAGCTTGATAAGCTCACAAATGGCAGCGCCATCATCACCACCGAGGTCGGACAGCACCAGATGTGGGCAGCACAGTTTTATAACTTCAAGTGCGAAAGAAGCTTTGCTTCAAGCGGCGGACTCGGCACCATGGGCTACGGACTCGGCGCAGCCATAGGCAGCAAGCTCGGAAACCCTGACAGAACAGTTGTAAATATCGCAGGCGACGGCAGCTTCTTTATGAACTGTAATGAGCTTTCCTCTCTTGCAAAGCACAATATCCCCGTTATCGAGCTTGTGTTTGAAAACGACGTTCTGGGAATGGTAAGACAGTGGCAAAGACTTTTCTACGGAAAAAGATTTTCACAGACCGATATCCAGCGTCATACCGACTTTATGAAGCTCGCTGATGCCTTTGGCATCGAAGGTATCCGCATCACTAAGAAAAGCGAGATCAGGCAGGGGCTCAAAAAGGCACTCACATGCGGCAGACCATGCCTCATAGATGTCGTTATAAACAAGGATATCAACGTCCTCCCAATGGTACCGGCAGGTGCAGACGTTTCAGAACCGATCATGGAGATCGACCTTAGCGTTTAACAGATCCGCCTCTCATAAGTAATCAAACGAAAAAACGTAAATAAGCAGGTATCGAAAAATGACTCCTTCTAAAAGATTCCGAGAAAACCTTGTGCTGATAATCATCGGGATAATCCTGTTTTTCGTTCTGACAAATTACAGGCTCTTTCTGACTATCATCGCCTATATCTACGATATCCTCTTCCCGGTACTGCTGGGCGGACTGATAGCCTTTATCCTCAACGTCCCGATGTCGGCGATCGAAAAAAAGCTGTTTAAAAAGCCGAAAAACCCCAAGCGTGAAAAACTTGTCAAAACGATCAAGCGGCCCTGCTCTATCCTGCTGACACTGCTCATCGCTATCGGCGTGATAGTGCTTGTGCTTGCCCTTGTTATCCCATCGCTTGCAAAGACCATATCCTCGCTCTCGGAGAATATCCCGACGATCGTTGACCACATCGCCGAAACGATAGATAACAACAAGGCTCTGTCCTCACTGTTCAAAAGTCTTGATATCACAAAGGACTCTATCGTTGACGGTCTGACCAACTGGCTCAAAACCGGCGTAAGCGCACTGCAATCAATGGATTCCACCGTTTCAGTGGCAACTGCAATATTCTCATCTATCGTGAACTTCGTGCTCGGCACATTCTTTGCGATATATTTTCTCGCAGAAAAAGAAAAGCTCAAAAGGCAGGCATTGAAATTCTTTGCCGCATTTTTCCCCGAAAAAGCGTCCGGCAAGTTTTCAAGGATCGCAAGACGTTCTGTCGATACCTTTGGAAAATTCCTCTCCGGACAGTGCCTTGATGCCGTTCTGCTCGGTGCACTGACTGCACTGGGAACAACGCTCCTCGGCTTCCCCGACGGCTTGCTCATCGGCGTTGTTATCGCTGTTGCTGCACTCGTGCCTATCTTAGGCTCGGTAGTCGGAATGAGCATCGGTTTTCTGCTCATATGCGTACATAGCTTTCAGCAGGCAGCCTGGTTTGTCGTTTTCCTGCTTTGTCTTATACAGATCGACTGCAACCTCATCTATCCCAGGATCGTCGGCAACTCAGTCGGACTCCCCTCTTTGTGGGTACTTTTTGCCGTAACAGTCGGAGGCAGA
The DNA here is from genome assembly GCA_902787825.1 of uncultured Ruminococcus sp. Lineage (GTDB taxonomy): Bacteria > Bacillota > Clostridia > Oscillospirales > Ruminococcaceae > Hominimerdicola. Next base: position 43,993 of record CADAHS010000007.1, read on the forward strand.
GCCTTCGGAGTTCTGGGAATGTTTATCGCCGTACCTATCTGTGCGATCGTGTACAGTGCCCTCAGCGAGATAGTCAATGACCGTATCAAGAATAAAGATCATTATAAAAAGCTGCGTGAGGAACGAAAAGCACGGCGTGCGGCACGTTTCGCAGGCGAAACCGTTTACCCTGCCGACGACGAGCCGAACGATCCCGACAGCGACACCCTCCGCACTGATGATACTGATGATAACAAAACTGCCGCATCAGCCGAGTCTGACCAAACCCCTGAACCAACGCAGTGACCGCACTTTTTAGATTTATTGAACAAATTACACTAATAAGCGCTCGGTTAGTAAAGTCTTTTTTGAACAAGTTTACAATTTTGCAATCATTCTTGGTCATAAACATTGACATTAAAATACTGTTGTGCTATACTGTCATTGTTCGGTAATATATGCGATTATTTTACCGAGTAACTGTTAAAAGAGAGTAGCAAAAGAGAGTAGCAAAAAGAACGGTGTAATTAAAAAAGCTCCTTACTGCTAAAGCTCAGGCAGACCAAGGAACTAAATATTGATTTCACTCCCACGGTAAATTTTTTGCCGTGGGCTTTTTGTGCTTTCAGAGGTAAGAGGTAAGAGGTAAGAAGTAAGAGAAAGGGTATCAGATATAAGATATAAGAAAAAGAGGCAGGAGTCCGACTCTTGCCTCTTTGTTTTTTCAGTATGCACAATACACTGTATTCTCGCCCGGAATTTCTATCTTAACATTCCCAAGCGAATGCTAAACAAGCTTGTCGCATATGTACGTCACCAGCGGCAGCGTCAGCCCGCTCAGGACTGTTGTCGCCGCAAAGAATTCCGATGACTTTTCAGGAAACCTGTCCATTGAGATCGCAAACATCGTTCCCGTCGTGGCGACCGGGCACCCTGCCGCAATAGTCACCACCATCTTTACCATAGCCGGCGCATTGAAAACGCTCAACGCCGCAAAAGTCACCGCCGGTACAATGATAAGCTTGCCTATACACACACGGTACATCGCCGCACTCCTGAACGCCTTGAAAATACTGGTCTGAGCGACCGTCGCCCCCGCAATGAGCATCGCAAGCGGCGTGTTCATATCGCTGATAAGCTGCATAGACCTTGCCGGCACCTCAGGCAGCCTTATGTTTGTATAGTAAAAAACAAATCCCACTATCGTTGCGATCACCGAAGGCGAAAACAAAGCCTTTTTCAGCGAGGAAAAATCTCTTTCCCCCTTCATCAAAATGTACCCGTGCGTCCATACCAGCAGATTGAATATCGTAACGTAAGCCGTCAGATAAAGCACACCTTCATCGCCATAGATGTTCTTTACCAGCGGTATCCCCATAAAGCCGCAGTTTGAGTATATCACCGAGAACCTCTGCACAACGCTGTAATCGCTCTTTTTGGGAACAAACACCATCGCCAGCGTTATCGCCAGCGCAAATGATACCAGCGAAAGAATAAACGACCACATCAGTCCCGTCATCAGCTCTGAGCGGTACTCGCTCTGATATGACATAAATATCAGTATCGGGTTGACTATATTCAGCTCCACCGCCGAAAGGCTCTTTGTGCCGTCCTTGGTGATGATCCCCCTCAGATTGCACACCACTCCCAGCATCAGAATGATGAACATAATCAGTATCTGCGTTCCTATGACCTGACCGGCGTTCATTCTCTCACTCCCTTGCTGTCTTTATTTGAGAATTTCCTTTGGTGAGCGGCAGTTCACTATTACCGGATAAACATAGATGATAAGCAGTACTATTGCGCCTATCACTATCACAGCATAGCTGCAAACCTTGTATGCCACATCGTCCAGCTTCACCTTTTTGCGAAGTATGAAAAATCCCAGCGTCACAACTGCGCCAATACAGCTTATCACGATCCCCGCAGTAACACCCATCGGCGTGTTTGTAATGCGAATGTCGTTGCTTCCCTCTTTCAGATCAAACACCACAAAGTCGTCACACGTCTTTTCGTACTCCACCCTCTCGCCGTTTATCTCGACATTGAGCGTGTTTGACCACGGCAGGAATACGATGCACTTTTCGCCCTGCTTTGCATCATAAGAGCCCGTGATAACTCCCCTGTCCTCGTTGAGCTGCGCACTCTTTGCACTGCTCACCGCCTTGTCGAGCTTATCCAGATCCAGTCCGTAAACGCCGAATGACGAGCAGCTCACGTTCTGCAAAACTCTGAGCTCTACCGTGACCACACTATCCTCGTAATCTCCCAGATATAAAAGTCCGTTTGAACTCTGCGAAGGATAATTTGACTGTATCGCAACATCGTTCACCTTTATCACAAAGCTGTTGTACGAATACTCACTCAGGTTTGTCGAAGGCTTCTCAAAGCAGTCAAAGTAAAGTGCCTGTCTGCCATTGACCTTGAATTCGTAATTCACCCTGTTGTTGTCACCTGCCAGCGTCAGCAGCGTGCTGTTTTCATCACTTTCCAAAACAACACTGCCCTTGCTCACCGGCTCGTAACGTGTCATTATCTCATCGTCATCATCAGCAGCGAACAGCGTCTTGTAAAGCCTCTGCTGGACCTCAAACCTGTTTACGTCCTCAAAGCTCTCAATATCCGAAATGTCCCTGTCTGTCACAAGTCCGAAGCCTATCGTGTTCTTTCTGGGGTAGATAGCGTATTTCTGACCCATAAAAACTTCTCCGTCCTTTTCAACGTCAACAGCCGCTATCTTGTATTTCACACTGAACAAAGCGTCCGTAAGCTCCGTTCCTCCGTGAGAACCTACCTCCATCCAGTAAGACGAGTACCCAAGCCTCTTCATCGCATAAATGTACCCCCTGTCCGTCAAAGAGGTGTAGTGACTCAGCGAACGGTATCCCAAAGCGCCGATGTTGTTCACATCGAATTGCTTCATCGTGTTTTTCACCCTGTAAAATTCGTCATCGTCGATCTTTCCTTCAAGTTCAAAAACCTCCTGCACCTTCTGAGCAGTCTCCGATGTGTATTGCTTTGAACCAACAACGTGCATATTCAAAGCCGTCACAGACTGAGCGATAACAAATCCCGAAAGCAGCACCGTGAATGCCCTTTGCCCGAGCCTGCCCTTTTTGTGCATAAGGAAAACACCGCCGAAGCACACCGCTGTAACAAAGAAAGCCTTGCACTGTATAGCAAAGAAATCCTCGTCCACCCATAAGTGCCTTGACGAACTGTGAATATCCATACTGTTTCTGTTTACAATAGTGTTCACAAGCAAAACACTCGCCGCAAACAGCGCCGCACCCGCAGCAATGTATACTGCCGATATTTTCTTTGAACCCTCTTTTGCCTGTTCAATGTGTATGCTGTCACTGCCAAGTATCCCACCGCAGCATATCAGCATAATGAATACCGTTATGAATGCCGACCTGCACGGGAATGACATATAGCTTCCCGTGTGCCACATCAGATTTATCGGCTCAACTATCATCGGTATCAGCAAAAGCACCAGCACAACATAAAATACCCTGTCCCTGCCGTCAGACTTTTTCTTGTCTAAAACGCACATAACGATCATCACGACCGCACACGCCGAGTACATCAGAAGCTGTATCGTCGATTGATATTCCGTCAGAAAGCTTGCGCCCAGCAGATTGTCCGTCAAAGATGTCGTTCGTCCGCTGACAAGGTATTGCAGCAGGCTCGGTACCCAGACCACAGCCGTTATCAGCGCCGCCGAAAGGCTCCCCGTCAGGAACAGAAATCCTGTCTGAACGTTCTCTTTTTTGCGGTCACGCAAACATAAAAGCGCAAAAAACAGTATGCAGAAAACTGCGATCATGTAGCAGATGTAGTAGTTCACTATCGCCATAAGACTCAGCGTTACAACGTACCCTGCAACCTTTTTGTTTGTCACAAGGCTGTGGATCCCCATCATCAGAAGCGGGAAAAGATACATCACATCAAGCCATATGCTGTTTTGATAGTAGATCATCGCATATCCGCAGAAAGCATAGGAAATACTGAAGCAGGCAGAAATGAACGGGTTCACGTTTTTCATGCATCTGAGGAAAAATATCATCGCCGTCATGCCCGCCGCCATAAGCTTGAGCATCGTCAGGATGTTGACAAACAAGACCAGATCTCCCTTTGGTACAGCCATAGCCAGCAGATTGAACGGGCTTGCCACAAAGAAGAAAATAACACCGATCATATTCATTCCGCCGGCGTTCTGCAAGTTCATGAACAACCCCGTCTTGCCCGAAAGAATGTCCCTCAGATCAGCCGTCATCGGTATCACCTGCTGAGTCATGTCACACCATGCTATCGTCCCGTTGCCGAACGGGTAAAGCCCGTGCGACATGAATACAGCCGAAATAATGGACATTATCACCAGCGGTACACCGATGATAAAGCCCAGATCCTTTATCAGTTTTTTGTTTTTCTCATTCATTTCCATCGTCCCGATCCATTAATATATATCCTGCCGCTGTCCGCCGGCAGACTCAGACCCTCAAATAGCCTTTTGTGAAGCTCCCACCGGGGTACACAAGCTATCGACCATCATCTTATTCAAGAGTCTGCCCCGAAATTTCCCCGAACATACGACCTTGTGCGCAAAATAATTATATCATAGCTCACCAGAAGCTTTTTGCGTCCGGCAAAGAAATGATCCCTGCCGGCAGCTTTCCTGCCTCTTGCATCTTGCTTCTTCCCAGCGCATACGATGATTAGATTATAACACATATCCTTTATTTATGCAAGCATAAAATACCATACCCAATGCCATTTCACCGCCCCCACTGTGAAAAAGCTTGACAAACTGCCCGGATCGTGCTACTATAATATCAGACAACACCCCCGGGGAGGGGGGGTGCTCGGAGGTGTATATCAAATGCAGGCAGATAAAGCAAAAGTGAGCAAGCTGCTCAAAACAGCAAAAGGACAGATCGACGGGATATTGCGAATGATCGAGGAGGACAGGTATTGCGTTGACATCTCCAATCAGATCATGGCAACACAGGCAGTGCTGAAAAAAGCAAATATGCAGGTGCTGACAGCGCATTGTAAAAGCTGCGTCGCAAATGCAGCCACCCCACAGCAGAAGGAAGAGAAGATCGAAGAGATGATCGCCCTGCTGACCAAGCTCAATAAAGGGTATTAGGCGATCATCACTATGTCCGCTGACCGACGCTCAAAGCAAGCTGACCAAAGCCGACCACTTGGCGGACTTTCTTTAAAAGCGTCTGAAGCCATCGCATAACAGTTCTCCCCGTTTACGGGTTAGAAAGGTCTAATATATGAAACAGAAATTTGATATCACAGGTATGACCTGTTCGGCTTGCAGCGCAAGGGTCGAAAAAGCTGTAAACTGCCTGAGCGGAATGAGCGAGGTGCAGGTCAACCTTCTCACCAACAGTATGAGCGTTGACTACGATCCGCAAAAACTCAGCGACGCTCAGATCATCACCGCAGTCGAAAAAGCAGGCTACGGCGCTTCTGTCAAAGGCACCAGCGTACAGGATAAACGATCCTCCGATAACGCCGTGTCTGCCGCTGAAAAGCAAAGAAAAGCCATGAGATCACGAATGATATGGTCGTTTGTGTTCCTCATACCGCTGATGTATGTCTCAATGGGACATATGATCTCACTGCCGCTGCCCTCGTTTCTGCATGGCGCACAAAACGGTGTCAGCTTTGCATTTGCACAGTTTCTGCTGTGCCTGCCGGTTGCGATCATCAATTCCGGCTACTATACCCGTGGCTGGAAAAACCTGTTCAGGCTCTCACCAAATATGGATTCCCTGATAGCTGTCGGCTCGACCGCTTCTCTTGTTTACAGCATTATCAGCATCTTTATTATGAGCCACGCCCTTGGCAAAGGCGACCTTGAAACTGTCAAAAGCCGAATGAGCGAGCTTTATTTTGAGTCAGCCGTTATGATACTTGCCTTGGTCAACCTCGGGAAATATCTCGAAGCAAAGTCCAAAAGCCGAACCAGCGAAGCTATCACCGGTCTTATGGACCTCTCCCCCAAAACCGCCGAGGTCGAGCGTGACGGGCAGACTCTCATCATACCGACGAGCGAGCTTGAAAAAGGCGATGTCGTTATCGTCAGAGCCGGTCAGAGCATTCCCTGCGACGGCGTGATAATCCACGGCAGCGCAAGCATCGACCAGTCTGCGATCACCGGCGAAAGTATCCCCGTTGAGAAGGCGCAGGGCGATAAGGTCATCGGAGCGACCATCAGTAAAAGCGGATTTATCAAGCTGCGTGCAACCGAGGTCGGAAATGATACCACCCTTTCAAAAATAATCTCCCTCGTCGATGAAGCCTCGTCCTCAAAAGCCCCGATCGCTAAACTTGCCGATAAGACCGCCGGCGTGTTCGTCCCGATAGTTATGCTGATCTCCCTTGTGACAGCCGTTATCTGGCTCGCTGTCGGCGCAGATACAGGCTTTGCACTCTCCTGCGCAATAAGCGTCCTCGTCATCTCCTGCCCCTGCGCCCTCGGTCTTGCCACACCGGTCGCTATAATGGTCGGCACAGGCAAAGGCGCAAAAAGCGGTATCCTTATAAAATCAGGCGATGCCCTCCAGACACTTCGCAGCGCAAATACCGTAGTGCTTGACAAAACAGGCACCGTCACCGGCGCAAAGCCCAACGTCACAGCCGTCTGCCCGATAGATACTACCACCGATGAGCTTTTGCAAATAGCCCTGAGTCTCGAACAAAACAGCGAGCACCCACTTGCAAAAGCCGTCTGCGAGTATTGCGCAAATGTCAAAGCCCCCGCCGCCGAAAACTTCACCACCCATTCGGGTCTTGGCGTAAGCGCTGTCGTAAACGGCATCGAGTACTTCGCAGGCAACGAGCGATTTCTGCGTGAAAACGGCGTTTTCAAGTCAAGCGATAAGCTTGATGATGCATTGAGCAGCTGCGTGACTCCCCTGTTTTTTGCCTCAAAGGATAAAATGCTCGGCGTGATCTCCGTCGAGGACACCGTGAAGCCAGACAGCGCCGCAGCCGTCAAAGAGCTTAAACAGCGAGGTATCGAGGTCGTACTGCTCACCGGCGATAACCGGACCGCCGCAAACAAAGTCGCCTCTGTCATTGATCCCGATAAAACTGTCGCTGAGGTTCTCCCTGCCGATAAGGATAAAGTCGTCAGTGAGCTTCAGTCACAGGGCAGGATAGTCGCCATGGTCGGCGACGGGATAAACGATGCGCCCGCACTTGTCAGATCCGATGTCGGTATAGCCATCGGCGCAGGTACAGATATAGCTATCGACAGCGCAGATGTCGTGCTTATGAAAAACAGCCTTTGCGATGTCGTCACAGCCATCGACCTCAGCCGAAGCGTTATTCGCAATATCAAGCAGAACCTGTTCTGGGCATTTTTCTATAACGTCCTTGCGATACCCCTTGCCGCAGGTGCCTATTACCACCTTTTAGGCTGGAAACTTGACCCGATGATCGGCGCCGCAGCAATGAGCCTGAGCAGCATCTTTGTCGTGACCAACGCCCTCAGACTCAGACGCTTCAGACCGTCAATGCCTCAGACCTGTCAGCAAAGCAATAACAGCATAAATACTGTTTCAAATATCAAGGAGGAAGAAACGATGAAAAACTACACCATGAAAATCAAAGGAATGATGTGTATGCATTGTGTCGCACACGTCAAAAAAGCGCTCGAGAGCAAAGGCGCTTCCGCCGAGGTCGATCTTGACAAAGGCGAGGCTTATATCAAAGCCGACGAGAATATCAGCACACAGGCTCTCACACAGGCAGTCACCGACGCAGGCTATGAGGTATTAAGCATAAGCTGAAAAAGCCTGCTCAGCCCGGGATCTTTGAACTAAACAACCAAAAAGCCATACAGAAACCCTCGCTTCTGTATGGCTTTGCTATTTGCTATTTGCTATTGTGTTATGCTCTCACGCAGCCTTCTTTGTGGTCGCCCCTGCCTTAGGCTTTGTCGTCGCCGCCGCAGCCTGAGCCTTTGTCGTGGCTGTCGTCACCGTCACCGCATCAGGTATCTTCGCCTTGCTTCCCGGCAGGTACTTTTCATACATCGACATCGTCTCGCTCACCGACTGCTCCGTGCTTGCACACTTCACAAGTATGCATACATATGTATGACCCGTATCACTGTCCGAACAGGTCGTTGCAATGCACGAACCTGCCTCATCAGTGAATCCCGTCTTTCCGCCGAGCACCTTTGCCGTGTCGTCACTTGCGCCGTTACCGTTTTTGTCGATGTAAAATCCGCTGAGCCTTCCGCCGAGCAGACACGCAAGATGTACTCCCTCCGGGTTCTGAGTCGTTCTGGAGGTGGTGTATTCAAACGTGTTCATAACATTGCGGCAGGTGACATTGTGGTTAGCGACCTTCATGATGACCGCCAGATCTGCAGCCGTCGTGTAATGGTTCGGGTCGTGTATGCCCGTGCCGTTCACAAAGTTGGTGTTTTTAAGCCCAAGCTCCTTCGCCCTTGCGTTCATCAGCTTCACAAACGAAGTCTCCGAGCCTGCCACAAGGTTTTCAAGTCCGATGACCGCATCGGCGCCGCTTGGGAGGATAGCTCCGTAAAGCAGATCCTTTGCGCTGACACTTTCGCCGGCCTTGAATCCCGCCATAGATGCGTTCTGCTCAACAGGCTTGGTGAAATCAGCCTCCTTGAAAGTATATGTATCATCATATGATCTCAGATTTTCAGCCGCAACAAGTATCGTCATTACCTTAGTCAGCGATGCAGGATATATCCTTTTGTCCATGTTGTGTCCTGCGATCACCTGATCTGTATCAATGTCCGCAAGCAGTGAAGCCACCGCAGTAAAACCCTTGATACTGGTCTGCTTTGTGCTTGTATCATTGTGGAAATAAAGATCCATCTGCGTCGTGGTCGTCGGAGTCGTCGCCGAGGTCACTACCGCACCCGTTTCAGATGAAGCGGTGCTGGTCTGAACGTACTTTTCAGTCTCGTCTATCGAGTTCCTTCCCGCAAGAACCATTACGATAGCAGCCACGCCGATAATGATTATCATTATCAGCAGCGCCACCAGCGCAGCATTTCCTTTTTTGTTTGTCCGTTTCAAATCCTTCAGCCCTTTCATTTTCCTGCCGTGAGCAAGACCTTACTGCCGTGCCTGAAGCTCACTGTTGTTATCGTTATCCTTGTGGTCGATTCTTCCATGACAGTATTTAAGAACATCACTTCTTGTGATGATGCCGATAAACATATTCCTGTCGTCAATTACCGGCACAAAGTTCTGATTCATAAGCATCAGCAGCACATCGTCGATAGAAGATGTCACCGAAACAGGCTTGACCTCAACATTACGCTTTATCTTCACATCTTTTATGCTGTACTGCTCAAGCTCCTTTTTTCCGCAAAGCTCCTTGTTTATCATAAACCATAAAAGGTCGCCCTCTGCAAGCGTCCTTACATACTCACCCTCGTGATTGATAACAGGCACCGCCGTAAATCCGTGGTTTCCCATTATCTCCAAAGCCTGCCTGCAAGTCGAGTCATCATAAACAAAGTCTATCAGAGCCTTGGGGTGTAAAAGCTGGATAATATTCATATACTCTACCCTTTAGTTCTTTTTTAGTTTTCAGTCGTTATGCCTTTGAGCTGTCCTCAGCCTTTGAACTTTCCTCCGTCTTGGAGCTTTCCTCCGTCTTGGAGCTGTCCTCAGCCTTTGAACTTTCCTCCGCCTTGGAGCTTTCCTCAGCCTTTGAGCTGTCATCGTCCGCCGGCTTTACCTTAGCGTTTGTAATGACCAGCTCTGCAAGCTCGGGATAGGTTATCTTTTTAAAATCGTAAGCATTGATACCCGAAGCAAAGTATTCCTCCTCCGAGATGTCATGTTCGCTTATAAGCTTTTTGCAAAGCCCCTCACGCTGCATCTCGTTGAGCGAAGCAAGATCAGTGTATTCGGTCTTTATCTGCTGGGCAGCAACACCTATAACTTTAGCACCTCCGGCCGACATCTTCAGCACCTCACGCTGCTGCACCTCGTTGTCCCTGCCCTCAACAGAGTATGTCGCAGTGTAGTTTTTCAGCTCACCGCTTGCCTTGTCAAAGCAAAAGTCCATTACTGTAATATATGTCGGTCCGGTGTAGGTGTATTCCTCAACAGCGTATTTCTGAGTGTCCGCATCACTGATGTGCGTCTTAGTCGGTGAGAGCTTCTTTCTGACCGTCTCCGTGATAAGGTTTCCCGAAGGCTCTGTCGTAACCTTGCCCTCCTGCTTCATGTAGGTCTTGGTAAAAGTGTCAAAGCTGTAAGTATCCTTGCCGTCACAGTAAACATAAGCCGTTCCGCCGCTGTACTGCGTGGTCTGCAAAAACTTGCTGCCCTCTTTTACAATAGTGATAGTTCCCTGCATTCCGTCGCCCGTCACCTTGCAGACATACTCATAATTTGTGTTTTCAAAGAATGCAGCTGCCTTTTTTATCCCCTCGCCTTGCTCAACGACCTTTGGCTGCGAGCTTTCATCCGCCGAGGAGTCCTGTGCATCTGAGCTGAGGTCAGAAACCGTCGAAGACTCAGCCACAGACGATGTGTCATCTTCCTGTGATGAGCTGCCGCTTTTAGAACAGCCCGTGACAAGCATAGCCGACACTGCTGCAAGTATTATAAGTACCTTTTTTATATTATTCATTATTATCTCTTTTCTTCTCATCTGTCAGACAATATCTGTCCCTTGTCCGAAAAATCACATACTATAATAGTATACACCAATCCCACGTTATTGTCAAGCATTATAAGGCGATCTGCGTTTTCCCTCATTTTTTGGTCTTACAGCTTTCACCGTCCTTGTAGCTTAGGCTACACCTGCCCAGAACAGTGTAGTTTATGCTACATACCGCCTTGAATTTATCTATTGAAAAAGCCGTAAAAGCGTGGTATCATACATACAGAACAAGAGAGAAGGACAGACAAAAAAACAAAAAACAAAACACAAAAAACACACAACAGAATAAACAAAAACAGAAAGGAGTAATCAATAATGCACTCGCCCTTCTTTATTAATAAGTTCCAGGGATTTGTCTTTTGCAGACACAAGTAACGATCCAAAACCCCAATAATTATAATAATCTAACAGAAAGGAGAAATCACAAATTAACACATTCCTCTGCGTTGACAAGATCCGAGGATCTGTCTTTCGCAGAAGAAGATGATCTCATAATATATCCCCGATCCATAATAATATCCCCGATCCATAATAATTCCCAACCCATAATAATATTCCCCCAAAAAATACACACCCCCCAAAAAATCATACACATTACCCACTATCTCGAGCGGACGCTGAATCAATCAGCGGACGCTTTTTCTTTTTATTCACCTTCCTGACCGCTCAGAAAGCCTGTGCGCCCCTCTGCTTTGTGCAAAACCGGCAATACGGCAGGAATTTTCACCTTACAAGTTGTGCAGTCATACAATAATGAGAAAAAATATAATATCCTCTTGACAAATAATATTATATGACGTATAATATACACAGTGATAGAGTATTACAGAGAAAAAAATATCTTACAAAGAAAAATATCACATAAAGAGAAATATTGTAGAGCGAAAGAAAACAGACAACAAACAAAGCAGTGTTCAGATGCCGCAGGCAGCAGTGCTTCAGCTGCGAGGCCTGCGGACCGACGAACACTATATCGAAAGGAGCTAAAAATAATGAGCTTTCCTATCAGCGCAGGACTTCTCGATTCAATGGTGCTTGCCGTAGTCAGCAGCGAGGACACCTACGGATACGAGATAACACAAACGATGCGAAAGGCTGTGGATGTTTCCGAGTCCACGCTTTACCCCGTCCTCAAGCGGCTCCAGAAAAGCCAGATGCTTGAAACCTATGACAAGGAGTATATGGGGCGCAACAGACGATACTACCATGTAACTCCAAAGGGTGCAGCACAGCTCAGCAACTACCGCAGCGAGTGGCTCGAACACAAAAACAAAGTTGACAGTATACTGATGAATGACAGCATCAGTAAAGAAAATAAAGAAATAAAAGAAGAGGAGGAAGTGCTTCCGCAGGAAGCATAGTGGGGACTATGAGAAGATTAGAGTACATGAGCATACTCAGGCAGAAGCTTGTAGAAGGCGGTCTGAGCAGCGAAGAAACAAACGACGCTCTGGAGTTTTATGAGGAGCTTTTCCTCGACGGCGGCTACGAGAACGAGGAAAAAACCGCTCAGAATCTGGGCGATCCCGAAACGCTGGCTAAGCAGATACTTGCCGAGAACGGTGCGGTCGGCTTTGTAAGACCCGACTATAAAATGGACGATGTTATCGACCCTACAAGACCCGGAACATCACAGGCTCAGCCTGCTCGTGATTACGACATCGCTCCCGATAACAGGAAAAAAGCGCTGCTGATACTTGTCATCTGTACATCATTTGTCTGGGTACCGCTTGGTATCGGACTTCTCACAGGTGCATTCGGCATCGCAATAGGCATCTCAGCAGCATTGTTCAGCATCGGCTGTGTCGGCATAGGGCTGCTCGTCAGCGGAGCTATAACACTTTTCCAGGCACCGCCCGTAGGTATCCTGCTGATAGGCACAGGGCTTTTCCTCATCGGACTCGGCGTTCTGGTGTTTATGCCGTTTTGCAAGTTCGCTGTCGGACTTTTCAAAAAGTTCTTCAGCTGGCTGGTCAGATCTCTCAAAAAGCTTTTCAACAATGCATCTTCACAGAAGGCGGTGAGCGACAATGGCTAAATACGACGCAATGGGTGACAGAGTAAAAAGCCGTGTTCCCGTGGCACTGTGGATAATGCTGCTTGGCATTGTTGTAGGCACAGTCGGCTTTATCTGGTGTATGAATACCGACCTTAAAAAGTACACCAAGACCGAGAACCTCTATGCCGATCAGGACACGACCGATATCAAAAACCTTGATTTTGAGTTTGACAGCGCAAACGTGACCATCTCGCCTTCAACCGATAAGCAGATACACGTTTCCATCGAAGACGCACCCGAGGGAGTCTACACCTTCGGCGAGAAGGACGGCACCTTCTACATCCATAAAAAGAAGATGCTGAGCATTCTCAAATGGTCGGGCATTTCCAAAATACCTTTCCTCAAAGATGTCTACCCCGAGGCAAAGATCAATGTGCAGATACCGGAGGGAATGAAATTTGACAGCGTGAATATAGAATGTTCCGTCAGTGAGGCTGCTGTCAAGGGGATAACCTGTGAGAAACTGACGATAGAAAACGGAATGGGAACGATCAAGCTCCTTGACTGCAAGGCAGAGAAAACCGATATCGACAACGGTATGGGAAAGGTCGAAGCAACCGATTCCACTCTCGGAAAGACCGATATCGACAACGGAATGGGCTTAGTAAAGCTGACCGACTGCGAGCTTGACGAAACCGATGTTGACAACGGCATGGGTAAAATAAATATAACAGCCGACATCAAGGGAGATATCGACATAGATAACGGCATGGGCAATGTCGATCTGCGGATCAACGGTGACGGCGAGGACTACCGTGTCACCGGCGATGATGCGGACGTAAAGGGCAGATCAGGCTCAAGGGACGCTAAATATAAGATCTCCGTAGACAACGGAATGGGCGATGTAGATATCATATTTGACTGAACAAAAGAAAAACAGAAATAATAAAATTATAAAGACAGACAGCAAGGAGCACAAAATGATACTTTCCGCGATCCCGGTCCTGCTCATTCTCGGCGCCTGCCTTATGAGCGATCAGGACTGAACCACAAAGAACAAAAGACAATTATCAACAACGATGATCTGCTAAGGAGGAAACAGAGATGGAAGAAAGGAAACGACTTTTTAAAGCAAAACACAACCGCATCTTTTTCGGAGTCTGCGGCGGCATAGGCGAGTATCTCAACGTAGATGCAAACGCCGTCAGGATCGCAGCTGTACTGCTTGCCTGCACAGGCACCGGTCTGCTTGCGTATATCATCGCAGCGATCCTGCTCCCCGAAAAACCGTGAGCGATCAACGGTCTGGTCATCAATGCATTCATCTGACCCCACTATATAAAAAGCCCGGCACGGAATGTCAAAACCGTGCCGGGCTTCTTTTTGCACAAAAAAAGGACCGTTAAAAGTCCCTTTGCAGTAAAACAGCGTGAACAGTCCTTCATCTAAAAGCCTGCCTGTAAGCCGAGTTTTGTCGAGTGCGGTAATCTATCTACTCCGTGCGTCGCCGCACGGCTCAAGCCACCTATGCCTGCAAGCCTGACGAGCAGCCATTGACTTGCACAGCACCATTGGTGTTGCATCGGATAAGGTTTACATGGCAGCGGCATCACTGCCGCTCCGGTGGGCTCTTACCCCGCCTTTCCACCCTTACCGCATTGCTGCGGCGGTATATCTCTGTTGCACTTGCTCGGAGGTCACCCTCGGCTGACGTTATCAGCTATCCTGCTCTGTGATGCTCGGACTTTCCTCATGAACTAAATCGTCCACGCTACCGCACAGCAAGCTTTTAGATGAAAAACTGTTCACGCTTTATATAAGATCAATTTTCAATATCGCTTTGATCCTCAATTATGTAATCGCCGTTTTCAGTATCAATAATGATCGAATCACGCACGTTCCTGCTGATCTCCTCTGTCTCGTTTGCGTGCTGTTCAAAGCAGAGGTCATCGTTTTGCAGCATAAATCGAACGGCTTTTCTGTGGTTGATTATCGTCACCTGTCTGTGACTTCCGCCCGCTTCGCCGTCCAGCGTCCAGGGGATCTCATTTTCGCTGGTGAAAGTGACCTTTGAAGCCTTGAAGGTGACAAAATTCTTATCCTTTAGCTTGTTGGTCGCTGCGTTTGCGATAAGACTGCTCAGCTCCAGCGGGTTTTCCGGAGTCTTTGCAAGCACCACCTCAAAAAGTCCGTCGTCAAAGCAAACGTCCTTGGAGATAAGCTTTTTCATTCCCCCGATAGAACGTGAGTTTGAGATAAGCCCGACAATAAAGCTGTCCGTTATCGTCTCGCCATCGTGCTCCACCGTAAGCCTCTGCCCCGAGATCTTGGGTATGCTTTTGAGCGCCTCTACGATGTAAGCTGCGTGACCGATCTTGTTTTTTATGCTCTGCGGAGTCATGTACGAAACATCAGTAAATGCGCCAAATCCCGCAACATAAACAAAATTGCGGTCGTTGAACTGCCCGATGTCGCAGTCATAATACTCCCCTTGCATGATAGCCTTTGCTGCATTGAGCATCTTCTTTGAAATGCCCAGAGAATTGGCAAAATCATTCGTTGAACCTGCCGGAATATATCCCAGCGGTATCCTGACATTTGGCTCTTTTTCCTGTAGCTTCATCAGTGCGCTGACCGCCTCCGAAAGCGTTCCATCACCGCCTGAAACCACGATAAGATCGTAGTTGAAGCCGTCTTTGAGTATCTTCTCATACCCGTCCTTCGGTGCTTGTGTCGCATACGCCAGCACCTCATAACCGCCTGCGGTAAACAGGTCGATTATATCGCAAAGATCGTCCTTGATGTGTCCCTTTCCGGCGTGCGGATTGAACACAAACAGCAGTTTTTTCAGTTCTCTCATACCCCAGATTTCTCCTTGTTCTTTTTTTCTCTTCTCTTTTATCTGTTATTTCATTTCTGTTGAAATTATATTTGATACAATATAATTTGATACAATATAATTTGATACAATATAATTTTATCAAATATAGTTTTATCAAATATAATTGTGCGCTGCCGGACCTGTGCATCTGATAAATGACCGATGGTCATACTATTACTAATAATTATATCACACAAAGCATATTCTTGTCAATGAACGCAGTTTAAAATTTTCACTTTACAATCCGTGGCAAATGTGCTATAATTATTTTGTTCGTGCAATCAGAACCTAAAAGGAGACTTATTATGCTGAAAAAGTATTTGATCACATTTTTTATATCTATGGTACCGTTGGTGGAGCTGCGTGGAGGTGTGCCGTTCGGTACGGGAATGGATATCCCATGGCACTGGTGTCTGATCGTGTGCATGATCGGAAACATGATACCCGTGCCGTTCATATACCTGTTTGCAAGAAAGCTGCTTATCTGGGGCAGCAAAAAGAAGGTCGTCGGCAAGTTTTGCAGCTTTTGTCTCAGAAAGGGCGAAAACGGCGGAAAGAAGCTTCAGGAGAAGGCAGGCAAGGGCATTTACATCGCACTGCTTTTGTTTGTGGGCATACCGCTGCCCGGAACAGGCGCATGGACGGGAACGCTTGCAGCGAGCATTCTTGATCTGGACTTTAAAAAGAGCACACTTGCGGTGGTGCTGGGCGTACTGCTTGCAGGCCTCATAATGACAGTGCTGAGTCAGGTGGTCAAGACGGGATTCAGTCTCTTTTAGAGGTAAGATATAAGATGTAAGAGGTAAGAGATAAGATGTAAGAGGTAAGAAATTAGATTTAGAAGTTCGAGAGTTTTTCTTACTAATATTGGTATCCGGACCTCTTGTTTCTGAAAGCGAAGCGTTCTATTCTCAAGGCGCAAGAAGAATTGTCGTTGTGTACATAGCTGCGGGAAGCATAATGCTTTGTGTGTCTGCCGTTATTGTCCCCTTTGACAGCTCTGCACTTTATCGGGAGTAGTTCTTCTTAATAAGCTATTTCTTCGCACTCTCTTGGGAACTTTCAGTTATTTTCGTCATAGGGGATCATTAGTTTACCAAGTTCCCCTATGACAAAAATCATTAAGAGGTTTCTCAGGGGGGACGGGGGGGAAATCTTCTCTAAAAGAGTTCCCCCCGAAAAAGTACAGATTTTTCAAGGGTGATAATAATGGCGATCATACGAAAGCACTATATTTTCTACGGCTCGGTGCAGGGGGTCGGTTTTCGGTACAGGGCTTACTACGCTGCACGGGAATACAACGTTTCCGGGTGGGTGAGAAACCTTTACGACGGCAGCGTTGAGCTTGAAGCTGAGGGCACGGCTGAGGATATACAAGCGATGCTGCTTGCGATCCGCAGCAGCCGCTGGATCAGCATTGACAACTTTTTATGTGAGGATATCCCTGTTGTGGGGAGTCACGGATTTGAGATAACAGGCTGATATTGGTTCTTAACGCAGCCGGATACGCATATGATTTACCGATACTATAATGTGTGGGTGATATTTATGCTTATCCAGCTGCTTGATTTTTTATGCTCAAATTTCCTGTTTTTCGCTTTGCATCTTGACAGCGCTCAGAGCTTTCCAAAGCCGCTTTCCGCAAAGGAAGAACGGCGCTGCTTTGAGGCAATGGCTGCGGGTGACAAGGCGGCAAGAGATAAGCTGATAGAGCACAATCTGCGGCTTGTGGCACACATCATAAAAAAATACTACGCTGCTTCGACCGATCAGGAGGATCTCATCTCGATCGGCACGATAGGGCTTATCAAAGCGGTTTCGACCTTTGACTACACCAAGGGCACACGCTTTGCAACATACGGCAGCAGGTGTGTGGAAAACGAGATACTGATGCATTTCCGCAGCCTGAAAAAGACTGCTCTTGACAGATATTTCGACGACCCGGTGGATTCTGACAAGGACGGAAACAGCCTTTGTCTGATAGATATGATCTCTGACGGGACGGACGTTGCGGACAGCATCGAGCTTATTATCCGCTGCGAACAGCTTTACAAGCTCATTCAAAGCGAGCTTGACGAGCGTGAGAAACAGATAATCCGCATGAGATACGGACTGGACAACGGCAAGGCTCTGACTCAGCGTGAGGTCGCAAAAGAGCTTGGCATTTCAAGATCTTACGTTTCAAGGATAGAGAAAAAAGCTCTGGAAACGCTGCGGGCTAAATTTGAGGGAAAATAACCAAAAAAGCGATTGCGAATTTGTATAAAGAGTACATTTGATAATAGTTTCGATTTTTTTGTGCAAAGATTATAAAAAATGCTTGAAAATGTGACAGATATATGATATAATTACTATGTACATTTGTGTACACTTGTAATAATCAACAGGGAGGGTAAGTCATGGAGTTTGCCAAAACAGTGCTCATTGCAGATGATGCGTTTATTAACCGTGCCTTGCTGAAAAAAATACTGTCGGATTCATACAATATCATAGAAGCCGAAAACGGCAGGATCGCCATGGATATCCTTAAAAACAGCAGCGAGCCTATCTCGTGTATCCTGCTTGATCTGGATATGCCCGTGATGAACGGGTTTGAGGTACTTACGGCTATGAGAGTCAACGAGAAGCTCAGCTCTATCCCGGTGGTGGTAACGACCGGCGGAGAAGATGCCGAGAACGAGCTGAAGGCTCTTTCCTGCGGAGCGTGGGACTTCATCAAAAAGCCTTTTATACCGCAGGTGCTCAAATTCAGGATCAAAAATGCGATCGAAAGAAGCCAGTTCTCAGCTTTTGAACAGCTCAAATACATGGCTGAATTCGACCCGCTGACGGGTATCAGCAACCGTGAAAAGTTCTACGATGAGACAAAGCTGCTCATCAAGGAGCACCCAAACAGGAGATTTGCAATAATCAGGCTGGATATCAACCATTTCAGCCTTATCAACTCGTTCTTCGGCATTGACGAAGGTAACTCGCTGTTAAAATACATCGCAAAGCATCTGCGTGTGAACACGGCGGATTTCAACGGATCTGCCTTCGGACGCATGGAGGCGGATATTTTCGGTATCTGCGTGCCTTTCTCGGACAAGCAGAGCGTTGAACATTTCATTATGCGAAGCATGAACGCTTTGCAGAATTTCTCAAGCGCATACTACATTGTGCCTTGCTTTGGTATTTACATAACCGGCGAGGAAGATATACCCGTTTCGATCATGTTTGACAGGGCTACGCTTGCTGCCAAGCACTGCAAGGGCAACTATGTGAACTACTTTGAATACTACAACGATGATATGAGGCTTCGCATCGAAAAGGAGCAGGAGATCATCAATGATATGAACATCGCTTTGCAGGACAGGCAGTTCACGATATATGTTCAGCCAAAATACGATGTTATGACCAACACGCCAGCAGGCGGTGAGGTGCTGGTGAGGTGGATACACCCGAAAAAGGGCATGATACCGCCGAACCTGTTCATTCCGCTGTTTGAAAAGAACGGCTTTGTGGTGAAGCTGGACGCTTACGTCTGGGAAGAAGCCTGCAAGATGCTCAAGCACTGGCTGGATCAGGGCAGGAAGCCAAACCCGATCTCGGTCAATGTTTCACGAGTTAATATTTACAATCCGCACTTTGTTGACAACATCATCAATCTCGTTGACAGATACCAGATACCGCACAGTCTGTTCAACATAGAGCTTACAGAAAGCGCTTACACGGACAACCCGGAGATAATGGTACAGGCTATCGACAGGCTGCAAAAAGAAGGCTTCCAGATAATGATGGACGACTTCGGAAGCGGTTACTCATCGCTGAGTATGCTCAAGAATATACCTGTTGACATTCTGAAGATAGATATGAACTTCTTTGTTGACGCAAGCAAGAAGAGCCGCTGCGAGAGCATTGTGGCTTCTATCGTAAGAATGAGCAAGTGGCTGAACATTCCTGTCATTGCTGAGGGTGTTGAGACCGCTGAGCTGGTGAACTTCCTGCGTGAGATCGGCTGCGACTACGTTCAGGGATACTACTACGCAAAGCCGATGTGCGTGAGGGACTATGAGAGATATGCCTTCGCTCCGGATTCGTCGATCTCAGATGGTTCGGACGGCGGCGACAACGCTTCGGAGATAATGGCTCACATCGACGAAATGCTCGTGTTTACGGATAATCTTCAGCCGGTGGCTATTGTTGAATGTGATTCTTCGATGCCGGAGGACATGGAGGTCATAAGGGTAAATGATGCGTTCTTTGAGATGCTGAACTCCCCTTCGCACGTTCTTTACAATTACAGTCCTTTGGACATTGTTTACGAAAAGGACAGGTGGAAGATCGTTGAAACTATCCGCACGGCTATACAGACAAGAAGCTCGGCGGAGTGCGAATACAGCAGGTTCATATCCTTCACAAACAGCTACAAGAGCATTCACGCTGTTTTTGAATATGTAAGCAGCATCGGCAACAAGAGCATCGTTCTGGCTAAGCTGGAGGACGTTACGGTCGAGCGTGAATTTGAAAAGAAGCTTGAAAAGCTCAGACGCTCGATGCACGCAGAAGCGGGAACGACCAACAGAATGCTGATAGTTGACGACTCTGAGATCAACCGTGAGACGCTCAGATCCTTCTTTGACGGGAAATTCAAGATATACGAGGCCGTCAACGGCAAGGAAGCCTTCACGGTGCTGGAGGACAACAACATTGACATAATACTGCTTGATCTGAATATGCCGGTGATGAACGGTGAGGAGTTCCTCAAGGCTAAGAATGCTGACACAAGGTATCAGGGTATCCCTGTTGTGATAACAAGTGCCGAGGACTCGCCTCAGCAGCAGCAGACTATGCTTGGGCTCAACGCAAACGACTACGTTGTCAGCCCGTTCATAAAGGAGTCTATCGTAAGGCGTGTTGACAATGTGCTTGAATCGGACAAGTATTTCAAGGAGGTCATTTCAAAGCACAGCAAGGCAAACGATGTTATAAACGACTACACCACCGGAATTTACAACCGCACGACCGGTGAACGGCTCATAAACAGCATGGCAAAAGAGCAGATAGGTATGTATGCGATGCTTATCATTGAGATGAACGGTTTCAAGCAGATAACTGATGAAAACGGCACGCAGTATGCTGACAGAATGCTGTTTGAGCTTGCACAGCTGCTCACCTCGATGTTCAGGACAAATGACATTGTAACGAGGATAGACGACGACAAGATCGGCGTACTGATGAGCAACATCGGCAGTGAAGAAACGGTGGAGAGCAAGTGCCACCAGATCACTGACAAGGTATCCACGCTGGATCTGAAGCTGACGGAGGCTTATCTTAGCTGCACTATCGGTGCAGTGATACTCAGCAAGCCATCGACCTTTGACATTATGCTCGCTGAGGCAGAGGCGGAGCTTGAAAAGTCGATGAAAGACGGCGCAAGCTGGAGCATAAGGATCCTGGATCAAAAGTAAATGACAAGGCTGCGGGGTGACTGCTGATGGACGAAAAATTAGAAAAGCTGCGGCAGCTCGGGTGCGACGTTGACGAGGCTATCGGGCGGTTTCTGGGTGATAAGGAGCTATACTTTGTTTGCTTTAACGATCTTCTGGGCGATGCGAATTTCGACAAGCTCGGCGAGACGCTTCGTGAGGGTGACAGCGTGAATGCGATACACTACGCTCACACGCTCAAAAGTGTTTATGCAAACATGGGACTGACGCCGATATACAACGATTGTTTTTGCATACTGAGATCACTCAGAGCCGGCGAATCGGGCGAACAGCTGCTTGATCGGTTCGGCAATATGCAGGAATTTATGGACAAGATAAGACAGATATAACGAAGCTGATTTAAGATTTAATGCCATAGTGTTTCTGAAACAAGCTCAGAAGTACTATGGCGTTTTTTTGCCTGTATATGTACTAACATATATCAGAATTTACCGCCGCAAATTTGGTGAGCAATCGGGCTGGAACTCTTTGAAAAGAGTTCCCCCCGAGCCCCCCTCAGAAACTTTTTAATGATTTTTGGAATTTGGGCATTAAGCCCAAATT
>CADAHS010000008.1 GCA_902787825.1 uncultured Ruminococcus sp.
CAAGAATACCGCAGTAAGCTCTGATATATATTTAATTATCAATTATAATCTATCGTTGTATATTTGGTGAATAGTTGGGATAATTCTTCTGAAAAGAATTCTCTCTGAACTCTCTTAGAACTCTTAGTTATTTTCGGCACTTGGGCTTGAAGCCCTAAGTGCCGAAAATCATTAAAAGGTTTCTGGGAGGGGTTTGGGGAGGACTCTTCTCCAAAAGAGTCCTCCCCAATTACTCACCAAACCTACTGCGGCAAATTCTGATTTACAGTTCTAATTTTAGCGTAGTATTATCGGGGAGGGAAATTTCCACAGTAGTTAAGTTTTCGTCGCTGATAAGATCATAGCTGGTTATTCTCCCTTCGTTTTTGAGCCTTTGTGCGAGTACGCTGATAAGGTCGATCCTTGTATTCATATCGGCGTTGATGTATTTATCTGATCTCATGAGCTCCTTGAACTCATCTGCTGCAGAGAGGTTTTCCTCCTCGACCTTTGTATTATCTTTGAGTTTATCTGTTTCCGGATTTGTTGCATTTTTGGTGTTTGGCTTTAGATAAGACTGGTTTTTATCATCCTTAGCCCGCTCGGGCACGGCATCCTTTTTTGTATCATTGGCATCTTCAGCTGCTTTTTCGGGTCCTTGGCTTACATTATCCGCTGCATTCTGCTGACTTACTGCACTATCAGCATTTGCAGGCGACGAAACTGACGACCCATTGTTGGTTTTGATGTCGTTGTCCTTGACGTTGATATATATTAATGCACCTGCTGTCACTGCTACAAGGCAGGCAGCCGCTGCGATGTATTTTGCAATACCGTTTCGCTTGACGCTTATCTTTGAGCGCCTTGAAGCCGGTTGTTCAGGCTGAGCCTTTGCGTCGATACGCTGCTCGATCTTAGCCCACAGCATATCCATATCCGGAGAGTCAGCCTGCATATGACTTTGGTAATCGTTTTGTATTCTGTTAGCCATAGTGTTCACCCTCCTTGTAAAGTTTTTTCAGCCTTTCTATTGCTGTCCGGTAATTCCAAGCGACTGTCCCCATCGGCATATCAAGAGTGTCGCTTATCTCTTTAAGCGTCATCTGCATTCCTATGTGCATATCCACGATCTGCCGCTGTTTGGGGTTCAGAGCTTCAAGCGCTGCTGCGAAGCTCATTTTGCCTTCAACATCTTTCTGAAGATCCTGCGTGTCCGCAACGACCGTGTTTTGTTCATCATCGTCAATGTCAAAAGAGAGGCGGTTGTTTTTACGCAAAAAGTCAAGAGCAAGATTTTTAGCCATTACTGTTATGTAGCGCTTGTGACCGCTCCCGGGTCGGTACTGAGAAGCTGTTTCCCATAACCGCATAAACAGGTCGGCAGTGAGGTCCTCTGCGTCCTGAGGACTTTTAACTATCCCCACAATGACTTGATAGATCTGTCGGGCGTATGCGTCATATATCTCTCTCAGCCCGCTTTTGTCCCTTTGGACTATCTGACCTATCGCCGCATCAAATTGTGCGTCGGTCATTATTATCCCCCTTTGTGATTATTATACGTTCAGCCATGAGCATTTTTATTGTGTGATCTTTAACAAAATCCAGAACTGCTTTTTGTGCAGATTTGTACAAAGCAATTCTGCCTTAACCCACATTATACTACAAAAGATCGCATATTGCAAGCAAAAAAAGATCCGCAGAAGGCACCGGCCCGCTGCGGATAAATCGTATTTATTGGTAATCTCTAACACAGTTCGCTTTAGCTGAGCGCGTATCAGTACGCCTTGCCCCACAGAACCATGTGCTTTGCAGGTTTGCCGCAGCAAACGCAGACATCGCTTATCTGCTCCTGCTCGTCGGGAATACAGCGTGAGCCAACGCCTGTGACCTCTTTTACCTTGTCCTCGCAAGCCTCGTCGCCGCACCACATTGCTTTGACAAAGCCGTCGCCGTTTTCCTCCAGAGCCTTTGTGATCTCGTCGAGCGTCTTGCAGGAGTATGTCCTGTTGGTGCGGTTTTCCAAAGCTCTCTGATAAAGTCCGTCGTGAACCGCCTGAAGTCTTTGCTTGACTGCATCGACAAATCCGTCAAGACCCGTATCAAGTGTGATAAAAGTCTTTTCTCTGTTGTGTCTTGTAACAGCAACACACTGACCGTTCTCTATGTCCTTGGGCCCGATCTCGATACGCACGGGAACGCCCTTCATCTCGTATTCAGCAAACTTCCAGCCCGGCGAATTGTCGCTGTCGTCCAGCTTGACTCTGACACCTGCGGCTTTGAGCTTGTCTGCAAGCTCGTTTGCTTTTTCAAGCACACCCTCTTTATGAAAAGCGATAGGCACAATGACCACCTGTATCGGGGCAACAGCAGGCGGAAGCGCCAGTCCGTTGTCGTCGCCGTGGGTCATGATTATACCGCCGATAAGACGTGTAGAAACGCCCCATGAGGTCTGGTGAGGATATTGCAGTTTGTTTTCTCTGTTTGTGAACTGAATACCGAAAGCCCTTGCGAAGCCGTCACCGAAATAGTGAGAGGTTCCTGCCTGCAAAGCCTTTCCGTCGTGCATAAGAGCCTCGATAGCGTAAGTGGACTCAGCACCTGCGAACTTGTCGCTCTCGGTCTTCTGACCCTTAACAACTGGCATAGCCAGGGACTCTATGCAAAAGTCAGCATAGCAGTCCAGCATTCTTCTTGTCTCCTCGATAGCCTCCTGCGGAGTTTCGTGGATAGTGTGTCCCTCCTGCCACAGGAACTCTCTTGAACGCAGGAAGGGTCTTGTCGTCTTTTCCCAGCGAACTACCGATACCCACTGGTTGTACAGCTTGGGCAGATCTCTGTACGAGTGAACGATGTTAGCGTAATGCTCGCAGAAAAGCGTTTCTGAGGTCGGACGAACACAGAGCCTGTCCTCAAGCTTTTCGTTTCCGCCGTGAGTTACCCATGCGACCTCGGGCGCAAAGCCCTCAACGTGATCCTTCTCCTTCTGAAGAAGGCTTTCGGGTATAAACATAGGCATACAAACGTTTTCATGACCCAACGCTTTGAAACGAGCGTCAAGATCCTTCTGGATATTTTCCCAGATAGCGTAGCCGTAAGGTCTTATCACCAGACAGCCCTTAACGCTTGTGTACTCAACAAGTTCTGCTTTCTTGCAGATGTCAGTATACCACTTTGCAAAATCTTCCTCCATTGAGGTGATGGCATCAACCATCTTTTCGTTTTTGTTTTTTCCCATGTTTGAAATCAACTCCATATATATCCTTGTTATAGATTTTGTAGTTCAGATCGTATTCGTCCAGCTTCTGCGGATCAAACGGTCCTTGAACGGTGTAGTCCTCGGGATTGACCTTGTTATCGCCGTCGCCGTTCTCGTCAGCCGGGAGCTTTTTTTCGATCTTACGGGCGAGCTTGGGGGTAATGAAGCAGCAAAGCCATATCACACCCATGACCGCAGCCAGTATTCCTATGAATTTGAGCATCATAACAACGTGCTCTGTGTCCACCCGTTATCACCTCACAAAATACATACACAAACAGTATAACATATAATTTATGAAATTGCAAGGGCATAAATATGACGATTCATTAATAATCCTTATCTCCCGATGCATCTGCAAAGACCCCCTGACGGCTGCTTGCAGCAATGGTCAGTTTTCAGCCGCTTCGGTCCCGTTGTCTGCGGAGGTATCCTGTTTTTTCAGCGCCTTTGCGGTAATGAATGCCGTGACGGGTATCACGATTATACAGCCTATCGCACTGAAAAGTATCCTTATGATCTCTGCTGCGAA
The DNA here is from genome assembly GCA_902787825.1 of uncultured Ruminococcus sp. Classification (GTDB taxonomy): domain Bacteria; phylum Bacillota; class Clostridia; order Oscillospirales; family Ruminococcaceae; genus Hominimerdicola. The sequence continues at coordinate 3,768 of CADAHS010000008.1, forward strand.
TGTCTTTGCATTGACTATCTCCCCAAATGAGTATCCGCACTTGTAAAACCATATCAGCAGTGTCATAAAGTCACCCAGAAAAGCAAACATCAGCGTGTTGGTCGTCGTGCAGAGTATATCCCTGCCGATATTCATTCCCGAAAGGAACAGCTCTTTGCGTGAAAGCTCCTTGTTGTTGTGGTGCACCTCGTAAAGCGCAGATGATATGGCGATAGATGAATCCACCGTGGCACCTATCAGGCTGATGAGTATCATCGAGATAGCGATATCGGTGAAATCTATCTTAACATCGTAGGAGAACATATTTATCTCCTCGTATGACTCGTAGCCGAATCCCGCTATCCTTGAAAAATATGTTACAGAGAATATCAGTACGCTGATGGTCAGCAAAACAACAGCTATCGCCTTGATGCTTGATATCGTCTTGACGCTTTCGCCGTTGACAAACAAAAGCATCACGCAGCTCACCACAAAGCACCCGATAAGCGAGCAGACTATTGCGTTCAGCCCGATGGCGATAAGATAGAATATCACTATCAGTATGCAAAAGTTCATTGCCAGTGAGAAAAACAGCTTCAGTCCACGCTTTTTGTCGATATAAAGCATCAGCAGAAAGAGTATCACCGCAAGAATAAGGTTCATTTTGCACCTCGCTTCATTATCCGTATACAAACAAACGCACTTATGGGAATTGTCATTACTATCCCTATGCTTCCCGCAAGAAATCTTGCAAGCTCCAAAGAGAAGTTGCTTGCTATATAGTTTCTCATAAGAAAGCCGTTTCTGAGAGCCAGAACGAAAACGGGCAGACCTGCACAAAGATATGTGAAGAACAAAACATTGCTCATCGTACCCATAATATCCTTGCCTATCTCCTTGGCGGATTTGTTCAGCTCGCTTTCTGATATGTCCTTGTTTTTTGCGATAAGCTCGCTCATTGCCGAGGCTATCGTTATTGCCACGTCCATTACCGCACCCACCGATCCTATCAGTAATTCAGGCAGGATAATATCCTCAGCAGGAACAGTCAGGAACGAAAGCTCGTTAAAGTTTATTCCCTTGTAGTCGCTTGTTTTGACAACTATCAGCAGAAGCAGCAGCATCACAAACGTTGAGATCATCACCGATATAACAGCCGCCAGAGTTTTTTTGTTCATACCGCTTGCAAGTATCAGTGACAGTATCGAGAATATCAGGATCTCCGCAACGCACAGGAATAACAGGTTTATACCGTTTATGTACAGATGCAGCCCGATGTAGAAGATCACCGAGTTTATGATAACGCTTGCCGCCGACAAAAGCCCCTTGAACGAGCCGACTATGTATATAAGTACCACAAACAGCGATATAACAATGGTCAGATAGACATCTCTTTTGAGCTGAAGATCCGTTCCGTCCACGAATACCTTGTCACCGACCCTGAATCTGTCCGTCACCACAGATGAGAAGGTCTCCTCGTAAAATATCTCTTTGATCCCGCCCTTTTCACTGCCGTTTTGGATCTCGCCTGTGATCTTTCTGGTATAGTGCTCCTCATTCAGCCCCATAGAGTTGCGCTGGATCTGTTCATCAACGGTCTGTATATCCGTAATTTTCATTATCTGCTGTGAGTAGATGAAATCATCGTTGCTCACAAATATCACTGCCGCCGCTGACAGCAGCAGAATAATTATCAGGATAGTTATTTTCTTTTTTTTCATAAACACCACCGGTCGTATTGCATAAGCCTTTAAAGGATGATCTTTTATTTAGATTATACATTCTTTTGCGGATAATTGCAATAGCCATATGCCGGGAAAACACAGCCCTGACAATAATAATTGTTCTGCAATAAACGACAGCTTGCGCAGATGCTTTGTTTAGCGCAGCAGCGCTGCCCTTGCCGCAGATATGCTATCAAAGTGTCAAAGCATTTTTCAGCGAGAGCCGGATATGCTCGCTGTGTTATTTTCCTGCGTTCGCTGCACACACCGTAAAGCCCGGAACATATCGCCTGTGCCGATCAACAGTTAACGCCCGAGGACTGATGTCCCCGAGCGTTATGATGTCAGTTGTTATTTTGCAATATCTGCCGATATCGTTGAGGATACCGGCGGCAGGTCACTTAGCCTTTGCTATCTGCTTTGCAAGCTCGTCAGAGATCACGCCTGTACCGCCGAATACCGTAACGCTGCCTGCATTCTTGGACTTGATAAACTCCTTGTGTGACTGACTGAGGCTGTCCGGTACAAGCATAACAGGAGCTTTGTTCAGTGCTGCGTAAACGCCGCCTGCAAGTGCGTCAGGGAAATCCTTGCCCGTTGCTGCGCAGATCATATCACCCGTGAGAGAGTCTGCAAACTTTTCGTTTACTGCCACGCAGGTCTCATATCTGTTTGCGCCGCTGATCCTTTCGATCTGCTCGATGCCGAGCGCTGCGGCTGCCTTTTTCATCATATCGTCACAGATAACGCTGCTGCCGCCGATAACATAGGCGTTCTTTACGCAATGCAGTTCTTTGAGCGAATCAAGATACTGTGCGGTCTCAGCATTCATCTCACCGTCTTTGTTCAGATAGATGACAGGAGCCTTCTTAATAGCTGCCACAGAGCTTACAGAAAGTGCATCTGCGTAATCAAGACCATATACAAAGAAAATATCCTCAGGTGCGCTGCCAAGCTTTTCAGCAATAGCTGTTGCGGTCGAGAAGCGTGTCTTTCCTGCGATCCTTTCTACTGAAAGTCCGGCGCTTTTCAGTTCGTCCTCTGCCTTTTTGCTGACAGCAAGCTTGCCGCCGAGTATGATCACATTCTTTGCCTGGAGCCTTTTTATCTCATCAAAAGTATTCTTATCAAGAGCGCTGCTGCCTGTAAGAAGGATAGGCGCATTGTTCTTGTACGCAAGCGGTACGCCTGCAAGCGCATCAGCATAATTCATACCACAAGCAAGAATTACCGTATCCGCAAAGGCATAGCTGCTTGCAGAGATCTTTGCTGCGGTAGAAAAGCGGTTGCTGCCTGCTATGCGTGTGATCTCACTGAGCTTTGCGGTATCAACAACTGCTATATCGCTTGCCTCACCGTAGTTTATGCGATCACCATACCATGGCTGATCCTCACCGACCTTTGTATAACCGCTTACCTGTACCTCATAGGTCTTTTTGCCCTGAATACCGTGAGCGATGAGCGTTGAACCTGCGCCTGACGTCAGAGCCTGCTGCCAGTCCTTTTCGCCCTTTACACGATACTGTACCCTGTAACCCGAAGGCTCGCTCTTGCTCTGGTCGCTGATCTTAACGATAAGACGTGTGCCGTCAGCCTTAACGCTCTTTATAACGGGTTTAGCGGGAACTATAACAAATGTATCCGTCGGATCAAAGCTGATGCTGACCCTGTTGCCTTTGGCTTTTGCAGTAACAGATGCAAGACCGCACTTGATGTTGTTGCTGTAAACAAGCTCAAAATCCTCGCCCTCAACAAGCGGTTCCGGCATACTTTCACCCGAAACGCCCGTACACGGCTTTACCTCCTTGCCGGTGTAAGGGAAAACTCTTATATAATCCTTTCCGTCATAAGGGAATTCAATATCGTTAAAGGCTGCCTTTGTGACAAGTGCCGTTTCCGAGAAGGTGCCTATGCCTTTAATGGTGAAATATATCCTTGATTTTTTGCTCTCACCCTCTTTGCAGGTGATCTTATAGCTTGTCGGGTCGGGTCCTGCTTCACCTTTGTGGTAGACCTTGCTGTCATTTTCACTTGCAGGGAGTATTCCCCATTTCACGGTTTCTGCCGAGATCTGCGGGATCTTATCCGAGGAGGTGTGCAGCAGGAATCTCAGGGTCGTACTGTTGTGTGATTTTGAGCCGGCGTAGAGTAAACTGTTGTTTTTCAGTTCAAATACTGTGTCAGTGCCAAGCTTCTGAACATATCCCTTTATCGGGAAATTATCAAAATTCACAGTGCTTAAACCATCTTCGCCGCCGATAACATTTTTAACGTACTCCTCCTTGCGCAGGTCCTCAAGGTCTTTGTAATCTCTCCATTCGCCGTCCTTGAGAAGATAGCTCTCACCCATGTTTATGATACCCTTGAACGAGGTCTGTCCTTCTCCTGAATTGTTTTCACCCGCAAGATTCATAACATACTTTCCGTCAGATGTTTTCTGTGTTACAACGATAGAGTAGAACTGATACTTTGTCAGCAGAAAATCGTTTGAACCGTTTCCGCTAACGTCAAAATAAATATTAAAATCCTTCAGATCCTCTTTATGCATACCGCTGAACGGATACTTTATCTTCTTTTCAGCGACCTTGATGCCATCTATCGGTTTGTCTGAGGTATCATCAAGCAGATACACATCGTAGGTCACCTCAGTGTTCGGGTAAGGAGTAAAGCATGATACCTGTCTGAGCACCTCATCATGAGCTGCCTCAAACTTATTTGCCATTCTGACCTCTTCATCAAATTTAGCTGCTGTCGGCAGGGCAGTAGGCATATAGTCGTGCTGATCGATAGCATTTACCTTGTCATTGCTTTGCTCAACAACATAGCTTACAGGTGATGACATTGACTTATCGTAATATGAGAGCCAGAAATATCCCGTGTGAACGCCGTTTTCCTCAATACCCCACGAAGCGCTGCCCTTGTCGGGGAACTCATTGTCGCCGCTGCCCCAGCTGTTTTTTACGAGCCACGCACCGTTTGCGGGCGGCTGCTTGTCGAGAACGACCTCCTTGCCGTCACGCATCTTCATCGTCATGCTGCCCTTGATGAAGTTTTCCTTGGGATAGTTGTCGTCCCAGCCGATGATAGTTACCGCATGGTTTGTAAGGGTAGGTATATATGTATAGTGCGCCCAGTTAGTGCTTATGTACCGTCCGTCCGATTCATCGCCCGGCATAGACGCATCTGCCTGGAAGGATACCTGAACAGCTCTGAGGTTCAGCAGCTCCTGCTTGATAGCCTTGGTGCCTTCCTCTTTATAGGTGTAGTATCCGTTTTCGTCAATATAATGTGTCTCGGGAAGGACATGCGTCTCTTTGATCGAGTAATCACTTTCAAAGCGGAGCTTGTCGGGGATCGTCCAGTCGTCAGCCTCGCTGTAAGAATACTTCTGCATCGAGCCTTCCATCCACCGTGAAACGACCGTAGCCTCTTTGCCGTGATACTCAAAGAACTTGTTGCTGCTCTCGTGGCTCGGTCCGATGCCCTGAGCAAGAGCGCAGGTCGAGAACATCGCATTTCCGCCTCTGTTCATAAAATTGGTAAGGCTTTCGGTGTTGTTCATAAAATCGGGTACGAACTGTCCCTCGCCGTTCTGCGGGCTGTTCGGGTCATTGAGCGCCCTCGCCGAGAACCACGCCAGCTGCTTTTCCGAAAGATCAAGTGTTTCCGCCGTTGCAGGTTTTCCGTCTGCGCCGTTGAGCCCTGCGCCGAGTATGCTTGATTCGATAGCCGCAATAGTTGCAAAGCTCCAGCAGGTACCAAACGGTGCCTGTGAGCGTACAGGTGTTGAGTAGCATTTGCCGTTGACATTACGCAGATCAAACTTCTTTGAGTCCACACTGTATCCCTTTGTCAGCTGCGTTGTATCCACAACAGGAGCATTGATCGCAGTCTGCTTGACAGATTGCTGAGTGCTGCTTTGCACAGCACGCTGCAGCTCGTCCCGGGTGATGCTGAACTCAAATGTTCCCGTGCCGTCTGATGCAGCGCTCAGCGAGGTGTCCTTGTGCTGCACATTGTCCAATGCCGCACTGCCGGACATCGCAAAACTCTGACCTATTGTCAGCATAGCGATAAGCAGTGCCAGTGCTTTTTTACCCATAGTACCATCTCCTTTTAAATATAGCTTGCCAAAACGGCTTTGAGATCACCGTGCGGCTTGTTGTACAAGAATGTTAAATTTCTCTTCATATAATCGTATCACAAAGCATTACTTTTGTCAACAATTTTCCGCAAGGAACAAAACATAAAAAAGGGTCTTTCGGCTTGAAATACACCATCAGATCCATGCCGCAGCATATCTTGTTGATAATCTGACGAGATGCCCTGTGTACAATGCGTGGTCTGCACCGCCGACACCCGGCTCATCAGCTGCAAAGACCGTGCTGAGCTTTCTCATTTTCATTTTCTCACCACCTTTCAAATGGGCATGAAAAAACCGCCCCGAACACTCGAAGCGGCTGCCGTAAGAGTGGTTATCAGGCAGGCGTCCCATTCTCCTGCATCTCATGGTTTTTTCTATTATACCACCTTGCGCACTATTGTCAACATCATTTTTGTTAATACTGCCGGGCGTTGTGACATTCTATTAATAATAAGTTGTGCTATGCATCGGCAGACGAGCCTGAGATGACTAAAGGAGGCAGACTGATATTATCATAAGAACCAAAAGGCAGTATCGCACAAACCAATGCGGTGCCGCTTTTTGTGCAGAAATATAACAAAATCCCGAAGCATATGCTGTTGATCTCACCCGGCATAGTGTTGCACAAAAGTCAACAATAAAATTTGTGCCAAATGTAGAATTTTTAAAATCAATTCATATTTTTGATTTTTGTGGGTGACTTTCCGGACAAATCATGGTATAATGATATGTATACTGATCGCAGCTGTGCTTTGCTGCTTTGAAACAAACCGCTGCAAACAGTTAATACTTTATATGGAGGAATGTCATATGATAATGAACAAAGAAAACAAAACACTGGGACTGGCACTGCGTATCTGTCTGATCGTAACATGGGTGATGACCAACATCAGCGTGTTCGTTTTGCTTAGCGGCTTTGCAAACTTTGATAAGGGTGCTCTCGATCCAAATAATCCCGATAAGCAGAAAACGGCACAGGAGGTTCTGAAGATCATCGGCGATCTCGGAAGCAAGACGACACTTTACTATGTAACATTCGGTCTTATCGCTGTCTGCCTTGCACTTGCTATAATATCAAGATACAAGACAACGCTCGTTTCATTTATCTTTAAGATCGTAGGACTTGGATTCGCACTTTTGTTTATGGGTGCAGGTATGAATTACATTGGTGCACTCAGTTCCTGCAAGGGACTTTCAAATCTCACTGTCGATGGTACAAGCACGGAGGCTGTACAGGCTGCACTCTCTTCCGCAGGCTTCAGCGGCGATGCAGCAGAGACGGCAAAGATCCTCACAAACCAGGATGAATTATTTATTGCTATTGCAGGATATATTTTCCCGATAATCATACTCTTCATTCTCGCAATAACATCTATCCACTGTCTCGTTAAGAAGAATGACCCTAACCAAAAGGGCGGCAGCGAGGAATAATCCACAACAATTCGGAGGTAATGCAAATGTCATACATAATGCAGACGCAGAACCTGACAAAGACCTACGGTAAAAAAGATGCTGCAAAGGATATCAACATCAATATCCGTGAGGGCGAGATCTACGGTCTTATCGGGCGAAACGGCGCAGGAAAAACCACAATAATGAGAATGATAAGCGGTCTTTCCAACCCCACCAGCGGCACATACTCGCTGTTTGGCAAGACGGGTTCTGAGATGAGGAAAATGATGAACAAGGTGGGCGTACTTATCGAGCACCCGGGACTTTATCCCAAACGTTCAGCAAGGGAGAACCTGAAGATAAAGTGTATCGGTATGGGTATCGACTACAAAAAGGATAACTACCTTGACAACCTGCTGAAAATCGTCGGACTTGAAAATGTGTCTGACAAGAAGAAGGCAGGGGAGTTCTCGCTGGGTATGCGTCAGCGTCTGGGCATCGCCCTCGCCCTCGTCGGAGAACCGTCAATGATAATCCTTGACGAGCCTATCAACGGACTTGACCCGCAGGGAATCGTTGAGGTCAGACACACTCTTGAACAGCTGCGTGACGAAAAGGGCATCACCATAATGATATCCAGCCATATCCTCGAGGAGCTTGCAAAGCTCGCAGATTCCTACGGCATAATCCACGAGGGAAAGCTGATAGAGCAGTTTACAAATGACGAGCTTATGTCACGCTGCGGCCAGTTCGTGGCAATAAAAACGCCCGATAACGACGGCGCAATAAAAGCGCTCTCGGGCATCGGCATCACACAGACCTCTATCGACGAGGACGGAGTGCTGCGTGTCGGTGAAAGACTCGAAGACAGTGACAAAATGGCAGCGGCTATCGTAAAAGCTGATGTTCCGCTCAAGGAGCTCTATGTCAACAGCGTATCTCTTGAGGACTACTATCTCAGTCTTACAGGAGGTGAGCATAATGGGTAACGTTATCAGAATGGACCTGTACAGGCTCGTTAAATCAATGTCGTTCAAGGTCTGCCTTGGAATAGTGTTCCTGCTCAATATTATCGAAGGACCGCTTGGAAGGATAATGTTTAACCTCGGCAAAAAACTTGCAGAGCAGAACGAAGATCCTGAAAAGGCTCTTGCACGGCTGGGTGAATGGGACAACACCTTCCACTTTGGCAATATCCTCGCAGATCAGCTCGGTATGGTATGTACCGCAGTTTTCCTGCTTTGCATCGTCTGGTTCTGCTATGCTGATATCCAGCACGGCTACATCAAGAATATTGCAGGTCAGCTCCCAAGCAGAGGTCACACCATAATCTCCAAATTCGTAGTGATCCAGTTCACAACGCTGCTGTTCTATGTAGTAACTGTTATCGGCAATACCGCAGGTCAGCTGATGGTCGGCAGAAAAATGGTATTCGATATGCGTATCGCAGGAGAGTTTGATGAGGACACTCTGATCAAAGCAGAGGATAAGATATTCAGTATGGGATCTGCGCTCGGTGAATTTGCGATAAAATGGATACTGCTCACGGGACTTTGCGCATTGGTGCTGCTGCTTACCACGGGCGTCGGCTCAAATGTCGCAGGTACGATAGTTGCGATCCTGTGCGGCGCAGGCTTTACAGGACTTGCTTATACGGGCATCTCCGCAGGTATTAACAAGCTGTTTAAGTTCAAAAAGGATTTCGAGCTTTCTGACTATATGCCGGACAGCCTCTACCGTACAAACCTCGCTGAAGAGGGCTGTATGCTGCGAGCGCTGATAGTCGGTATAATCACAGTAGTTGTTCTGCTGTATTTCACAACAAAACTGTATAACAAAAAAGATATCAAGTAAAACGGTATTCAAAGCCATTATCGGTCCGGCGAGCTTGATCTGCACAATACCCCCCGTATCAGATCTGATACGGGGGATCTTGCTTGACGAAATAAGGCAGATGTGCTATACTGTATCAGAATAAAAGCAGGGGTGAATGGATATGTTAGCTGAAAATCAGGGAATGATCGCTCAGCGATTTCCGCTGTTTGACAAGGTGCGCAGCGATCACGACATACATGTTTACATACAGGAGCAGAACAAGTCGATGCACGCCATGGGCTATACCGAGCACAGCTTTGCGCATATCGGTGTCGTCGCAGACCGTGTGGGGTATATCCTTGAAACACTGGGACTTGATGACCACACTATTGACCTTGCCCTGACTGCTGCATGGATGCACGATCTGGGCAATGTCGTCAACCGTGTCGATCACAGCCAGTCGGGTGCATTGATGACATTTTACCTGCTTGACAAAATGGGTATCCCTGCTGAGGATATCGCCCCGATCGTTCGTGCGATAGGCAATCATGACGAGGGCAGCGGCGTGCCTGTGAGCAGTATGGCTGCGGCACTTATCCTTGCAGATAAATCTGATGTCCGCCGCAGCAGGGTGCAGGACGATGTAAAGGATTTTGATATCCACGACAGAGTGAATTACTCTGTCAAGTCATCTATCCTCAAGATAAATCAGGATCATACAGCGATCAAGCTGAAGCTGGAGCTTGATACACGCTATGGTGAGATCGGCGACTATTTTGAGATCTTTATGGAGCGTATGCTGCTTTGCCGAAGAGCAGCAGCTTTTCTGAAACTGGAATTTCATCTGATAATCAACGAACAGACGCTGATGTGATGAGTCGGCTGCGTATGGTCGCTTGAAACACAAAACACCTCGCCGCTGCAAAAGCACAAATGCAGCTGACTAAAATCGCTCACCGGAGATGACCTGTCATGAAAGAAAAGTCTGATGAGATCGGCAGCACCGATAATATCTGAAAGCCTTTCTGTTATGAATAACAAAATATAGAGTTTGGTATGCTTTGAGTTTTTGAATGCTCAGAGCATTTTTTTTGATTTAACTCGAATTTTACACAGCAGTACTGTTTATTTTTACATTATCACGATATACTTGTATAAGCAGGAGTGTGATGAAATGCTTATATATATAGTTGAAGATGAGGCGAACATCAGAGAGCTTGAAAGCTATGCCCTTGAAAAGAACGGATTTGAAGTGCAGTGCTTTGAAAACTCCGGTGATTTTTATGATTCTATAAAGGTGCGCACACCTGATCTGATACTGCTTGATGTCATGCTGCCCGGCGATGACGGACTTACGGTGCTCAAAAAGCTGCGTGACGATCCGGCTGCTGCAAAAATACCGGTCATGATCATTTCTGCAAAGACAACTGAGCTTGACCGTGTGAAAGGGCTTGACCTGGGCGCTGATGATTATATGTGCAAGCCGTTCAGCGTGATGGAAATGATAAGCCGTGTGAAGGCAAGGCTGAGAGGTGTTCAGAACAACAAAGATGAAAAGATCAGCTTTGAGAACATCACCATGTCTGAGGATACAAGAACTGTGACCGCAGGCGGCGCACCTGTGGAGCTTACCTATAAGGAATACGAGCTTCTGAAAATGTTTCTTGCAAATCCAAAGATCGTACTGCGGCGTGATGATATTCTTGACAGGATATGGGGACACGACAGCTCCGGGCGAACACTTGATGTGCATATCCGTACACTAAGAGCTAAGCTCGGTGAATACGGCAGATATATAATAACAGTGCGAAATGTCGGATATAAGCTGGATAAGGACGAATGATATGGAAAGAAAGATCAATCTGCACTTGTTTTATATGGGCATCGCAACAGCGATCATCGGTATTCTTATCACAACGGTTTTTTACTATCACTTCTTTCGTGCTGAGACCAGGGAAAATCTCGCTCATGAATGTAAGCTCGTAGCTGAAAGCTATCGGGACATTGCTGCACCTGATGAACTGTCACGTTTTTCGGGAGAATATCTGCGTATCACGCTGATCGACAGCGAAGGAGATGTGCTTTTTGAAAGCAATGCCGACGCTGAAAGAATGACCAACCACCTTGACCGTCCCGAGATAGCATCTGCAATAAAAAACGGCTCGGGAACAGATACAAGACTGTCCGATACAATAGGTATCGAGGACTATTACTATGCCCTTTTGCTGGATGACGGAAAAATACTGAGGGTGTCCATTCAGGCTGATTCGATATTTGCGCTTTTTGAGCGATCTTTGGTTATCATACTTATCATCATTATCGGTATTATTATCGTGTCGCTCATCACATCGGTCAAGCTGACAGAAAAGCTGATAGCTCCTCTGAAAAGGATACCGCAGATGCTTGAAAAGAATATGCCTGTCACCGATACGGATATTTACCCCGAGGTCATACCACTTGTGGAGGAGATACGCAGCACAAGAAATGCGCAGAGCGAAATGCGCCAGGAGTTTACGGCAAATGTATCTCACGAGCTGAAAACACCACTGACCTCCATTTCCGGCTATGCAGAGCTGATCGAATCAGGAATGGCTCAGGGCGATGACATCACAGAATTTGCCGGCAGAATAAAAAATGAGTCTGCCCGTATGCTGGTACTTATCGGCGATATATTAAGACTCTCTGAGCTTGACAGTATCGGCGATGAACCTGCTGATGAACAGATAGATCTTAAAGCCGTTGCGCAGGATTGCAAGGAACGCCTGTCACAGCAGGCACAAAGCCGTGGCATCATGATAACAGTCAGCGGAGACAGCGCATTAGTCACAGGCAGCAGAATACAGATCAGCGAGCTGGTATACAACCTTGTGGATAATGCGATAAAATATAACCGTGAGAATGGTAATATAGAAATTGAAACAGCTGAAAAGAAGCTGACCGTGACCGACACAGGCATCGGCATACCGCAGGAAAGTATCCCAAGGATATTTGAACGGTTCTACCGGATAGACAAAAGCCGCAGCCGTGCAAAAGGAGGCACAGGCCTTGGACTGTCGATCGTGCGCCATATCGCACAAAATCACGGCGCTAATATAGATGTTGAAAGTACAGTCGGTGTGGGGACAAGCATCACTGTCACATTCAAATGATCCGGAATGAAGGAAAGTGTAAATCAAAAAATGGAACTGTTTTTAAACATTCTGCTGCTTGCAGCCGGTTTTCTCGCCCTTATCAAGGGTGCGGACTTTTTTGTGGACGGAAGCTCTGCGCTTGCAAAGAATTTCAAAGTCCCCGGTGTTATCATCGGACTGACGATCGTTGCAATGGGAACAAGTGCGCCGGAGCTTGCAGTGAGCACATCAGCAGCGATCAAGGGAGCAAACGAGATCGCACTGAGCAATGTCACAGGATCAAATATTTTTAATCTTCTCGGAGTGTTGGGCGTCTGCGCTTTGATACGCCCGCTTCCCATCGAGCCGGTGATAATGAAGCGTGACTTTCCGCTTTCGATCGGAATATCCCTGCTGACACTCGGTGCTGTCGGACTTCCATTCGTGTTGAAAGGAAACATCACCTCTGCTGCTATGAGCGACAATGTGGGCGAGGTGAGCAGGATATTCGGCATTATTCTGCTGGTTCTTTTTGTAAGCTATATCGTGATTTTAATTCGTTCAGCAAGAAAATCACCGCAGCAGGAAGAAAACAGCGAGCTTACTCCGCTGTGGAAATGTGCTGTGCTTATACTTATCGGGCTTGCCTGCATCATTGCAGGCGGACAGTTTGTTGTAAACAGCGCAAAAGCCATTGCATCAGCTTTCGGAATGTCTGAAACGCTCATAGGTCTTACTATCGTTGCGATAGGCACATCGCTCCCCGAGCTTGTGACCTCGGTCGTCGCATCACGCAAGGGTGAGAACGGTCTTGCCGTCGGAAATGTGGTGGGATCAAATATCTTTAATCTCCTGTTTATCCTCGGTATATCGGGGACGATACACCCTATCACTGTGAATCTTGCATCTGTGATAGACCTTGCGGTGCTTGTTGTGGTCAGCGTTATAACTATGGTCTTTGCAAGAACAAAGAATATCGGCAGGACAGAGGGCGCAGTCATGGTGCTGATATACGCTGCTGATGTTGTATTCGCAGTATTGAGATAATTTCGGAGGAAACTGTATGAATATCTTTTCAATATCTACCCTGTGCGGAGGACTTGCATTCTTCCTGTTCGGTATGCACGTTATGTCACAGAGTTTGGAGAAGATCGCAGGCGGCAAGCTGGAAGCGACGCTCAAAAAAATGACCTCCAATCCATTCAAGAGCCTTGCCCTTGGTGCCGGTATAACTATCGCTGTTCAGTCCTCGTCGGCTATGACGGTCATGCTCGTTGGACTTGTCAATTCGGGCATCATGCAGCTTGAACAGACAGTCGGTGTGATCATGGGTTCAAACATCGGTACAACGCTGACAGCATGGCTGCTCAGTACCGCCGGCATCGAGAGTGATAACATCTTCATATCAATGCTCAAACCTGAAAACTTTGCTCCTATCGTTGCTCTTATCGGCATCATCATGATAATGATGAGCAAAAAGAAAAAGCGTCAGGACATCGGCACGATCATGGTGGGCTTTGCAGTGCTTATGTATGGTATGGAGCTGATGAAGGGCGCAGTTTCACCGCTTGCGCAAACAGAGGGCTTTACCAAGCTGCTGACTGCCTTTGAAAACCCGCTTCTCAGCGTTCTGTTCGGCGCTGTGTTCACAGGTATTATACAGTCCTCAGCAGCATCGGTGGGCATTTTGCAGGCACTTTCATTGACAGGTGCGATATCCTATAAAATGGCTATCCCGATCATTATGGGACAGAATATCGGCACCTGTGTTACAGCGCTGATCTCATCAATCGGTGTCAACAAGAACGCAAAGCGTGTGACGGTAGTACATATGATGTTCAATTTTATCGGCACTGTCATTTGTATGACTCTATTCTTCGGCATCAACGCACTCATTCATTTAAGCTTTGTGGACAAGCCTATCGGCGTTGTGGAGATCGCCGCTGTCCATTCGATATTCAACATCTTTACCACGCTGATACTTCTGCCGTTCACCGACCAGCTCGTAAAGCTTGCAAAGAAGCTTGTCCCTGATGCAAAGGGAAAAGAAACAAGTGTACTGCTTGATAAGCGTCTGATCTCCACGCCTCCCATTGCAGTGTCCCAGTGCAGGGAAAGGACCATAGAAATGGCGCTTGGTGCGAAGCAGGCGCTTCAGCAGGCTCTGACAGCTATGTTTGACATCAACGAAAAGGCTGTGCTCAGCGTTGAGGAGAAGGAGCAGATGCTTGATGAGATGGAGGATAAACTGTCAACGTTCCTGCTGGAGCTTTCCTCGGTCAGCCTTACCGATCATGACAGCCGTATAGTTACAGAACTTTTGCACTGTATCAGCGATTTTGAGCGCATCAGCGATCACGCTATCAATATGATAGGGATAGGGCAGGAGATGAAACAAAACGATCAGACTTTCTCCCCGAATGCAAAAGCCGATTTTGCCACACTCTTTGCAGCGTTGACCGAGATATCTGAGATGACCGTGAAAGCATTTTCCGCTGATGATACAGCCATAGCTTTTGATGTTGAACCTCTTGAGGAGGTCATAGATGATCTCACCCAAAGGATAAGAGATAAGCATATCCAAAGGCTTCGCAAAGGCGAATGCAGTGCAGAGCTCGGCGTTTATCTGTCAGATCTGCTGATAAACTGTGAGAGGGTGTCTGACCATTGCTCTAATATAGCAGTGTCCATCATTCAGATCTCAAAGTCCAATATGAACAGCCACGATTATCTGAGCGGCTTGAAAGCGGAACGTTCTGCGCAGTTTATAGAAAGCTATACTGCTTACGGACGCAAATACAGACTTGCAGCTGAATAAATGCAAATGAGCTGATTCTGCGCAATCATCGGGGGAACGCTCCGGTACCCGGGCTTTATGTCGGTCAGCGGCAAATGGAAGAACAGATCCGTCAACATCGTCACATACGACATCGAAGCATTAAGTCATTGCCAACGGGTGATCCGCATAAGTGATAAAATTTCAAAACTGCATAAGAAAAGCCGATGCCTGTTTTTAAGCAAGCATCGGTTTTTTGCTGCTTATAGCTGAAGCAAAGTTCTACAAAACAAAGCTGTGTATTTTGTGCAAGCCTACAAATATCACCTTGCCGACCATATATCATACCTCCGGTTTGTTTATACTTATGAAAACAATTTTCGGAGGGATAAAAATGAAAAAGATGATCTCACTTATCTTGACCGCCTTGATGCTCACCGCCTGCGCAAGTGCACCAAGCGAGGTCCAAAAGGAAAATGATGTGCTTGACAGCGTAAGCGAGGTGCAAAGCGCAGGACCCTACCGCCCGCCGACAAGCTCACAAAGCAAGCCTGAGAGCAGCCTTGAATTTGATACCCTTGAGAATATCCGCAAAAACTGTCAGAGCGAGAATAAGTCCAACGCCGGCAATGTCACTGTCAAAAACGTCCGTGTCAGCGAAGGGCAGAAAATGCCCGTGTACAAACTTGGCAAGTGCTTTGAAAACACCGAGGACATCGGCGGCTTTATCAAGGAATTTTACGGCGAGGATCTGAACGAGAACAAGTCAAAGCTCTCCTGGAGTAAGGACGGTCACAGCGAGTATTTCCCCGAGTCGCCCGACAGATACACCGTAGATACCGACTGCAAGGGTGCGCTGCAATATCGTTTCGATGAAAAAGGTGCGATATATGCGTCCGTGAGTGCCTGCGGTCAGTTTGTAGCCGACACTCCGGGCTGCTGGGAGCATCAGGTCGCAGGCGGAGAGCTTGTCAGCACAGTTGACATCGCAGCAGGGGAGAAGCCCGATGACACCCCCTACAAAATGTATGACGGCGGCTCGGTGACTGTCAGCAGAGCTATCCAAAGAGCGCAAACGCAGGTCAACAAGTATCTGAAAATGGTCTATACCGATAAAATGACCTGCCGTGTGAACAAGGTCGAGATAAGAAAAATGCAGGACGGTGCCTGCGGCTTTGAGATATACTTTGAGTTTATAGATGCGCAGGGCTGCATCATACTTACCAATCAGATATACGCTGACGACAGCGGGAGCTTCGACAACGGGAGCAAGCCTTTGATATCCCGCAATATCGCTGTTGCCTGGGTGTTTGATTCAAAAGAAAAGATAAATTTCTTTTCTCTCAATACCATACCTTTGCAATCCGAAATTGTAACAGACGCACAAAAGCTGCTCACCTACAAAAGCGCTCTTGACTGTGTCCACAGACAGCTTGCGCAGTCGGTATTGTATGACCTTGACAGCGCTGTTCTTGAATATGTCGTGACCTTCCCTGCAAAAAGCGGCGTGATACGCCGTGACAAGAACGCAGAATTGGTCGGCTTTGACGAACGTGAGTACCTTCACCGCAAGGACTGTGATGCCTATCTGCGTCCCTGCTGGGTGTTCAAAGACTACTCGAAAAACGACGGACACGAGGCTGTCATTGGCGGTCTGATACTTGTCGATGCCCTCACAGGTGATGTGTATGTTTATTAGACAGCTGCGGTTTGATCTTAAAAAGAATATTTGCAGCGTGAATTTTGTCCTTGCGGTAACGGTCACACTTGCGCTTGCGATGTCGGGCAATTTCACCGTTGATACAAATGCTGACAGACCTGCCTATAACTTTGTCCAGCTGCTTTTGAATACCGATAAAACGCTCTGGCAGTCCTCGCATTATTACTGCGATGCGTATATGTTCCTGCGTGGCTTTCGCAGCGAGTGGCAGGCGATATTTCTGCCTGCGGTCATGGGAATTGCCTGCGTACCGCAGATGTGCGACGAGATAAATTCGGGAAACTTCCGCTTTAATATCTCACGCTGCACAAAGCGGACATATATACTTTCAAAGTTCGCTGCGGCAGCTCTCACAACGGTGCTTGTCATCTTCACGGCATATTCGGTCTTTCTTGTCATCTGCACCGCCGTTTTCTCTGCACCGGGGGAGTATCTTTCCTCTCTCGGAGATGATAAACACAGCAGCTTTATCAGAGCCGAACTCAGCTTTTCCGATTTCCCTGCAAATGCGTTTTTTCATTCGGGCAGCAGGCTTCTGCTCGCCTTTTCAAGAACGCTGACCGCCTCGCTTTTTGCTGTGCTGCCCTGCCTTTTGTCAATGGTTATGGGAGCACTCACAGTTAATAAATTTGTGTCGCTGTCACTTCCCGTAATGTTTTATTTCGCCCTTTCGCATATCGCAGAGGACCTCGTCAACAAGGCTTTCGGCAGAGGCGAGGATATGCCGCTGATGCTGTTTTTTGAAGCGCCGTACCGCTTCGGCGAAGTTGAGGTGTGGCTGGAGCGTGACCTGAAAATACCTCTTTGGGCGATGTATCTGTATGTACTTGCCGTGATGATCCTGCTGTATTGTGCATTTTCAAAGTGCGTTAGAAAGAGGGTGCTGAGCTGATGAGATTTCTTCGTAAAAGCTGGTACTGTGCCCGCACGGCATATACGAACTGGCTGATCAATTACCGTATTCTTGTTCTTGGATTTGTGTTCATGTTTATGTTCACCTATTTCATCAAGCCCATGCAGGAGCTTTCCCGGGTTTTCGACACCCCGATGAACGTCCTCGAACCCTTCTGCGCCGTCGTCAACAGCCGAACCTTCCTGCCGCTTGTGATAATGGGGTATATGGTGCTTATCTCCGACTTTCCGAAACTGGGTGATTCAGCTGTATTCCTTCTTTTTCGCAGCGGAAGACTTCCCTGGCTGTTCGGACAGATAATATTCCTGTTCATGTCGGCGCTGACCTACATACTCTCTATCCTTTTTTCGTCAATGGCTTGTGTTGCCTCAAACAGCTTTATGCTCAATGCTTGGAGCCTTGTTCAGCGCAAATACTGGCTTGCCGACGATGTTATAAAGCAAACTCACCCTTTCGCAGGCATAGATGATTCCGTTCTGCGTCAGGTAAGACCTTATGAAGCGCTTGCTCACGGGATAGTGCTTGTCCTGCTTTTCGCTGTCGTTGTCGGCTGTGTGCAGCTCGTTTTCGCACTGCGCCAGAAGAAAGTCATCAGCGTCTTTATCAATGTTTCGGGCATAGCCGCAGGGCTGATAATGCTGATCGTGGATATAAAGATCAAGTGGGCTTTTCCTATCTCAAATGCCGTTTTCGCCTGGCACTGTCACGGTATGTTCAACTATGTGTTATTCCCCATACAGTATTCGTATATCTATTTTGTATCGCTTATCGCAGCTTTGATAATATTGCTTTGGCCAATGGCAAAAAGCTGTTCGCTCTATGCAGCAGGCGGAACAGAGTAACGATATTGCCTTACCGCTGTGAAATGCAGCTCTGAAGCTGACGGCGGGAGCCGTTTGTGTGGGACTCCCGCCGAAATCGTTGTGCAATTTTTTGTCTGTTGCTGCATATCCTCTGCCCGGTCAGAACAGATCAAGAGGCTCACCACAGCCGCCGATTCGCTGTGATAAGCCTCTCTTTGTTTGCCATATTGAAATTTGTCCGCTATGAAGTTTGCTGCTGCGCATCATCTTGCGTATCTTCATCTGTCCCCATACGCCGCAGCACAGCCGCAAGCACAGCCCCCGAGATATTGTGCCATACCGAGAATATAGCTCCCGGTACAGTAGCCATTGAAAGATCGGGGAACGCACTGCCTGCAAGCGAAGCGGCAAGACCCGAGTTCTGCATACCCACCTCGATAGCGACCGCCTTTTTTCTGGGAAGATCCATCCTGAAGATCATACCTGCAAGATATCCAAAAGCGTAGCCCAGAAGATTGTGCAGAATAACGACCGCAAATATGACCGCACCTGTTGAAAGTATCTTCTCGCTGTTGTGCGATACCACAGAAGCAATTATCACGCATATCGCAGCCACCGAAATGCTTGGCAGTATATCCTTTATCCTTTCGCATACCTTTGGCAGCAGCCTGCTTATAAGCATACCAAGACCTATCGGTACAACAACCACCTGGATCATAGAGATCATCATAGCCTTCACATCAACATCTACCGATGTGCTCAGGAAAAGATATGTCAGCGCAGGAGTCAGCAGCGGCGCAAGTACCGTGCTCACGCTTGTCATTCCGACCGAAAGACCTACATCACCCTTTGAGAGATAAGTTATCACGTTGCTTGCAGTTCCGCCGGGGCAGGTGCCCACAAGCATCACACCCACCATCAAAGAACGCTCAAGCCCAAATGCCTTGCCAAGTGCAAACGCCAGCAGCGGCATAATGACAAACTGAGCCGTGCAGCCGATCATGATGTCCCTGGGGCGTGAAAAAACAATGGCAAAGTCCGATAGCTTCATTGTAAGCCCCATTGCGAACATCACTATCATCAGCAGGTAATTTACCCAGCCTGTTTGTATCCACAGACAGCTTTTTGGCACAAACAAAGCAAGAGCCGCCGCAGCCAGCACGATAAATCCCATATATTTTCCTACAAAATTGCTTACCTTTTTCAAACCGAACACCTCAGTGCAGCACAGTTTTTTCCGAATTTGATTATATCACATTTCTCGCAGCAGTGCAATAGGTGATACCCGCCGCAAAAAAACAGCCGGATCTCTCCGACTGCTGCCTTTGCCGATGTTATTGTTTCCCTCAGTTTTCCTCAACTATCTCCTGCGCCGCTGCACTTTTGGTGATACACCTGTCCATAGCAAGCTTTTCAATGAATTTGTGCGCATCGTCCTCACTCATTCCCTTTTGTGAGATAAGCAGCCACTTTGCCCTGTTTACAAGGCGTATCTCTTTCATTTTATCCTCCAGAGAAACAGACTTTTTCTCCAGCCTGCGCAGCCTTTCTCTCGTGCTTTCCAGCCAGTCGAACGCCTGCGCCACCATCTGCTTTGGCGACGGCTTAGGCAGAGTGTAGACCCCGTGCGGACAAACCCTGTCAAACACAGTCGGGTAGTATTCGCTTTTAACGAGCAAAAGCACAGCACAGCCCATACCTGCACTGCGGTCTATCGCCAGACTTATCCCGTCATCGTCGGGCAGAGGGACATTGATTATCAGTATATCAAAGCTTCGGTCAAGAAGCCTTCGTTTTGCGCCGCCTACGCTTGTTTCAAGCTCGCATTCATAATGCCGTGAGCCGATAAGCTCGCCCAGAGCCTGATTGAACTTAGGCTGCGAGGAAACAGTCAGAACACTGTATCTGCGTTCTTTCAGCTGCAATCCTATCCCTCCTTTGATGATCGTTTCATACTGTTAAAGGTCTTTGGCATAGCACACCGCACCGACGAGCTTGTCATACGGCGGATAGTTTTCGATAAGTTTGTAACCACGTTTTGTGTACATACCGACAGCCTCAGTCATCTGCGGTCTGGTCTGAAGTATCACTCTTGCAAAACCCTGCTCTTTGGCTTTTTGCTCAACAAGCTGCATCATTTTGCCTGCGATATGCTGTCTTCTGTATTCGGGCTGCACCCATACACGCTTTATTTCGGTGCTTTTGTCATCATATCTTTTCAAGCCTGCACAGCCTACAGCTTTACCGTCATCATAAGCTATAAGAACGTCAGGTATCTGAGCCGAAGCATTATACGGAACAAAGCCTTTGCGTTTGCTCACGCCGCCTACAAGGCTGCTGTAATAGTCCTCGGTTATCTGATAGAACATCTGAAAGTCGCTGTTTGTAACGCTCGTCCACGTATATGTTATCTCACCCATTCAAAGCTCCTTATTTGCAGTAAATGTCGATAAGCCTCTGCGGCAGGAGGGCTTTGACAAAGCCGCTTTCGGCTGCCAGCTTTTTTGCTTGGGCAAGACTCTCGGGCAGGGTATCAAAGTCTTTTGTCACTGACTCGTCCGCACTGAACAGGTCAAAGTCCGCAACAGGCGGCAGATACAGATTATTATTTATGCCGTCAAGCCCTGCATAGATAAGCAGCGTGTACGCAAGATACGCATTGGCGGACGGGTCGGCGCTGCGCAGCTCTGCACGGCGGTATTCGCCCTTTGCCGCCGGTATTCGCACCAGCTGCGAACGATTCTCGCCCGACCACGAGATAAATCTTGGCGCCTTGAACTTTCCAAGACGCTCATACGATGCTTCGCACGGGTCGAGGAAACAGCTTATGTCCCTGATGTTTTTCATGATCCCGGCAATGACCGAAGGCAGCATCGTGTGATGCTTGTCACTGTTCACCGAGATGTTGATGTGAAAAGCGTTTCCCGGCTTGTCTTTGAGAGGCTTGGGAGAGAAATTTGCGTACAGCCCGTTTGAGTGTGCGACTGTTTTTACCACAGTCTTGTAGGACATCACATCGTCCGCAGCAGTCAAAGGGTCAGCGTAGTGGAAATCGATCTTGTTTTGTCCCGGACCTTCCTCGTGGTGCGAGCTTTCAGGCGTAATACCCATCTGTTCAAGATGAAGGCATATCTGCCGTCTGATGTTCTCACCCTTGTCCTCAGGTGCGATGTCCATATAGCCGGCATTGTCGTAGGTGATAGTCGTAGGGTTGTCATTTTCGTCAAGCTTGAACAGATAAAACTCCAGCGCCGAGCCGAACGAGAACTCGATGCCCTGCTGCTTTGCGTCCTGCACCGCCCTGACGAGCAGACTTCTTGTGTCGCACTCAAACGGCTGACCGTCCGGCTTTTTTATCGAGCAGTACATTCTCACGACTCTGCCATGCTCAGGCCGCCACGGCAGGACCGACAGCGTGTCAGGATCGGGAAAGAGCATAAGATCGCTTCTTGCTTCGTTTCCAAAGCCCCTTACGGCAGATGCGTCAAAGCCAATGCCCTGCTCAAAAGCTCTTTCAAGCTCAGACGGCATGATCGAGATGTTCTTTTGCTTGCCGTAAACATCGCAGAAAGCAAGCCTGATGAATTTAACATCTTCCTCTGCGGTATACTGGATTATTTCCTGCGGTGTGTATTTCATAGTTATCCTCCTGGTTCGGATGTCAGAAATAAGTGTAAGAGGTAAGATAGATCTCCTGCCTCTTGCTTCCTGCATCTGAGATCTTGCTTCTAATTGGCAACGTACATCTGTCTGTACGGATTGCGGCTGTCAGGCATTACAACGGTGTACGGCGAGTCAAGCAGCTCTTTTATATCCATATCAAAATAGCTGCAAAAATGCCGCAGAAAGTGGTCTATCTCCTCAAGCTCAGCCTTGTCTGCAAGGTGTGTGTGCACCTGATCGGGGAACTTTATCCCCTTGCAGTCCGAACGAAGAAACATCTTTCCGCCGTGCATTCCGGTTGATGGAAAGTTTCCGACAATGGGCTTGTCATTGTCCGTCAGCCCAAGAACTATTATCGTTCCTCCCGCCTGATATTCGCCCAAAAAGCTGCCGGCCTTGCCGCCGATAACGAGTGCCGGCTGCTTTTGCTTGTATGCCTTCATATGTATCCCTGCACGGTAGCCTGCGTTCCCACGAACATAGATGTGTCCGCCACGCATAGCGTAGCCTGCTGCATCACCGACATTTCCGTGTATAACGATAGTACCGTCGTTCATCGTATCGCCGACTGCGTCCTGAGCATTGCCCATCACCTCGATCTTTGCACCGTTGAGGTATGCACCAAGTGCGTTTCCGGGGATACCGCTGACCGTCACAGTCTTATCAGAAATGCCTGCGGCTAAAAATCTTTGACCAAGGCAGTGCGTTATCGTGCAGCTGCCGCGGCTCTGGCGCAGCGCTTCGTTGAGGTCGCAAAAGTCAAGACCTGTTGCATTGATATTCATTATACCACACCTCCAAGTTTTTTTCTACGGGTTTGAGGCAAAAAAATCGCAAGAGTTGCATTTTTTTTCAGCTCCTCCATGTCCACCCCGCTGAGATCGGTCTTTTCACGCACCAGCGAAGTGTAGATCCCTGCTCCCGTCACATCACCGATGATGATATAGCCTGTGAGCCTGCCGTCCTTTATGTAAAGCCGCTTGATGCCGCCGCAGCTTTTTTGCTCATAGATCTCGCCCTCGCCCTTTTCAAAATAGCTGCCCGCACTTGCGCAGTGCAGACCGAAAAAGCCGATAGAGTTCATCGGTATCGCATCTGTGATGCTGCTTTCGCCGCCTGCCATATTCACTCCTGCGCAAAATCCCTGCATATATGCGTTGGGGAGTATCGCAAGGACCCTGCTGGTCCCCACAGAGCTGTCGTGACCCTGCGTGCAGTCGCCTGCGGCATAAATGTTTTCAAGACTTGTCCTCATCGCCGTATCAATAATGATGCCTCTGTCCACCTGTGCGCCTGCATTGGCAGCGAGCTGAGTGTTCGCACGCACGCCGACTGCCAGTACAAGAATATCAAAATCCACGGTTTTACCGCTTTTCATAACGGCTTTTGTGTCCTCAAATCTCTCAGCGGTGTCACAAAGCATAAAGCGTATGCCT
Organism: uncultured Ruminococcus sp.; assembly: GCA_902787825.1. Lineage (GTDB taxonomy): Bacteria > Bacillota > Clostridia > Oscillospirales > Ruminococcaceae > Hominimerdicola. Next base: position 27,243 of record CADAHS010000008.1, read on the forward strand.
TTTTTCTCAAGATGCTTTTGCATGACCTGTGCGCAGTCCTTGTCAAGTATGCTCGAAAGCACCCTGTCCGCAAGATCGCATACCGTCACACTTGAAACTCTGTCAAAAATACCCTCTGCGCATTTCAGCCCTATAAGCCCTGCGCCGACGATAAGCACTCTGCTGTCCTTTTTCAGCGATTTTTCAAGTGCAAGTGTGTCGTCTATCGTCATGAATGTAAACTTGTTTTTCACCTTGTCAAGACCGCTGATCTTTGGAACGAATGGTGCCGAGCCGGCTGCAATGCACACTTTGTCAAATGCAGCGCTCCTGCCGCCCGAAAGTCCGACCGTGCCCTTTTTTGTATCTATCATTTCAGCGGTGTCGTATATAAGTTGCACACCGTTTTTCTTGTAAAAATCCTCACTGCGGTAGTTCATCTTTTCAAGGCTTGTCCTGCCCTCAAGATAGTAGGAGATAAGCGGCCTTGAATAGACCTTGTGTTTTTCTGCGGAGATAACGCTGATAGGGGAGTCCTTGTCAACACTGCGTATGCCCTCTATGCAGCCTGCCGCAGCGATCCCGTTTCCGATAATAACAAACCTGCTCATTTTTACTCCTGCCTTTCCTCGTAAACTATTGCATTGTTCGGGCAGCCCTTAACGCACGCAGGCTCGCCGCAGCTGTTTTCAAGGCATAGCTCGCACTTGCTTGCCGCACCGGTTTCGCCCGGCCTTACTGCTCCGTAAGGGCACACCAGCACACAGGTCAGACAGCCTACGCACTTTGTCTTGTCGATCTTAACAACACCGTCCTGCTTGCTTATAGCGCCTGCTATACAGCTTTTCACGCAAAGCGGATCCTTGCAGTGCCTGCACGAAACAGCGTAGGTGATGTCGCCGCTTTGCTCGATATGTACCCGTGGATAGATCGGTTTATCTTTGAGCGCCTTGACCATATCTGTCTCGCCGGAATTTGCAAATGCACAGTTGTATTCGCAAAGGTGACAGCCAAGACACCATTGTTCGTTCACATATACTCTTTTCATTTTTGCTGCCCCTCCTATTCGCCTGCGTGGGAGATACCAAGTATCTCAAGCTCTTTTGCGCTCAGTCCGACACCACGAAGCATAAGTCTGTTGCCTCGCAGACTTTCGATAGAGTTGATACCCATACCGCCCATAAGCTCCTTGATCTCGTGTCGCCATGCATTCATCAGATTTACCAGCCTTTGGCTGCCAATGTCAGGGTTGAGCCTTTTAACAAGGTCCGGACGCTGTGTAGCAATACCCCAGTTGCACCTGCCGCTGTGACAGGTACGGCAAAGATGACAGCCCAGTGCAAGCAGCGCCGCAGTCGCAGCATAGACTGCATCTGCGCCAAGCGCGACCGCCTTTACAACGTCAGCCGCCGATCGAACACTTCCGCCGACAACAAGTGATACGTTGTTTCTGATACCCTCATCACGCAAACGCTGATCGACCGCAGCAAGCGCAAGCTCTATCGGTATTCCCACATTGTCCCTGATCCTTGTCGGGGCAGCACCGGTACCGCCTCTGAAACCGTCAATAGCGATTATGTCAGCACCGCTGCGAGCAATACCGCTTGCGATGGCAGCAATGTTGTGAACAGCAGCGACCTTGACGATGATAGGCTTTTTGTAGTCTGTTGCCTCTTTGAGAGAGTAAACGAGCTGACGAAGATCCTCGATAGAGTAAATATCGTGATGCGGAGCAGGGGAGATAGCGTCAGAGCCTTCCGGTATCATTCTCGTGCGGGAGATGTCACCGACGATCTTGGTTCCCGGCAGATGACCGCCGATACCGGGCTTAGCACCCTGTCCCATCTTTATCTCGACCGCAGCCGCAGCCTCAAGATATTTCTTGTGAACGCCGAAACGCCCCGAAGCGACCTGAACTACGGTGTTTTCCCCATAGCAGTAAAAGTCCTCGTGCAGACCGCCCTCGCCTGTGTTGTAGCATATGCCAAGCTCGGCAGCAGCCCTTGCAAGCGATGCGTGAGCGTTGTAGCTTATCGAGCCGTAGCTCATTGCGGAAAACATCACAGGCATTGAAAGCTCCAGCTGCGGCGGAAGCTGAGTGATAAGCTCACCGCTCGCACGGCGCAGTATCCTGTCAGGCTTTTTGCCCAGGAAAACTCTTGTTTCCATAGGTTCACGAAGCGGGTCGATAGGCGGATTTGTCACCTGCGATGCGTTGATAAGGATCCTGTCCCAGTAAACGGGCAGCGGCTTTGGATTTCCCATTGACGAAAGCAGTACGCCGCCGCTGTTTGCCTGCTTGTAGATCTCTTTGATAGTCTGGTCTGACCAGTTTGCGTTCTCGCGCAAACGACAGTCGCTTTTTACAATTTTAAGTGCGTGAGTAGGGCAAAGCGAAACGCAGCGCTGGCAGTTCACACACTTTGCCTCGTCAGAAAGCATAACGCCGAGGTCGGTATCAAAGCGGTGCACCTCGTTTGCGCACTGCCTTTCACAAACACGGCAGGCGATACAGCGGCTTTGATTTCTCACCACTTCAAATTCAGGATATATGTATTGATCTATCATCAGAATTTACCCTCCTTGACACGAACTATTACAGGTTCTCCGCCGCTTGGTGCATAGAAGTTTTCAGCGTCAGGCTCCATTACCCTTACAGCAGCTTCCTCGCTTGCGATGAACACTCTGTCGTCCTTTTCGGCAGTTATCATCGAACGCAGCTTCAGCCTGTCGTTGAGAGCCATAAGTCCGCCGTCCCAGCCGAAAACTATCGAGAACGGTCCCGTTATCAGCAAATTTGAAAATACCGTCCGCAGATAGGTAAGCTTTTCTTTTTCTTTTTCAGGCTTTGAGTTTATCGTGCTCCAGAATGGTGCAGCAATGACCGAAGCGACCTCCTCCAGCGTAAGCTTTTGCCGCCTGAGCAGATAATCTATAATGTAGGTTATTACCTCCGTGTCTGTCTGCAATGTGCATTTGTAACCGAACATCTCGATAAATCTGCGGTTTGCATCATAAGATGAGATCTCGCCGTTGTGTACTACCGAGTAGTCAAGCAGCGAGAACGGGTGAGCGCCGCCCCACCAGCCGGGAGTGTTAGTCGGATAGCGTCCGTGAGCAGTCCACGAGTATCCCTCGTACTCTTCAAGTCTGTAAAATCTTCCTACGTCCTCGGGGAAGCCCACTGCCTTGAAGCAGCCCATGTTCTTTCCGCTTGAAAAAACATATGCGCCTTTCAGCTCTGTGTTTATCTTAACGACCGTCCTTGCAACGAATTCGTTTTCGTCTATCTGTTCAGCTGCAAGCATTGATTTGAGAGGAGCAGCGAAGTACCTCCAGATGATAGGCTCATCTGTTATCTCGGGGATCTTTCGTGTGGGGATCACCTCGCCCTTGACTATCTCAAACCTTTCTTTAAGCAGTGCCTCGCACTCTTTTCTTGTGCTGCGGTGGTCAAAGAAAATATGGAATGCAAAGAACTCCTTGTGCTCCGGGTAAATACCGTATGCAGCAAAACCGCCGCCAAGACCGTTGGAACGGTCGTGCATCGGCTTCATTGCTTCTGCGATAAGATCGCCCGTGATACCCTTGCCCTCTCTTGAGATGACTGCGGCTATTGCGCAGCCTGAAGGTATACGGATCTCTCCCTCTCTTTTCATCATCATCTCATCCTTTCGATATAGAATATTTAATGTGCAGATTATTTTGATAATATTTCTTATCTCTTAAATCTAAAATCTTACCTCTTACATCTTACATCTAAAATCTTACCTCTTATCTCTTACATCTTACATCTAAAAAAGGCGCCACTCAGCCCGTAAGCTGAATGAACGCCTTTGCTCATTTGCAAGTATTATACTCCCAAAATTCATTTTTGTCAAGTTTTGATATATAAATTATTTGTAAACTGCAAGTTTTACAAATGTAAATTGCAAATTTTTGCGAAAAAGGGGTTGACAAATCAAAAATGATGGTGTATAATGCAAAACATAGAGGCAAAGGTGTCTTGAAGTAATCTGGCTATCTTCAAGTATCTGTCTCTATTTTTTATGCCTTTGGCATTTGCTTTCTAATATTAAGGCAACGGCGTCTTGACAGCGAGGGTGATCCTCGCATCAGGGCGCTTTTGCTTTGTACATTTTAAAGGAGGAAATAAAAATGAGCACGGTAACAGAGATTTTCGCAAGCAAGGTATTTGATGACAGAGTTATGAAGTCAAGGCTTTCATCAAAGGTCTACCAGTCACTAAAGAACACTATCGACATCGGCACAAAGCTTGATATCACAGTAGCAAATGCAGTTGCAGAAGCTATGAAAGAATGGGCTGTCGAGAACGGCGCAACTCACTACACCCACTGGTTCCAGCCGCTCACAGGCATCACCGCCGAAAAGCATGACAGCTTTATATCGCCTTCACCCGACGGCAGAGTTATTATGGATTTCTCCGGCAAAGAACTTATCAAGGGCGAGCCCGATGCGTCAAGCTTCCCATCAGGCGGTCTGAGAGCGACTTTTGAGGCAAGGGGCTATACCGCATGGGATCCGACTTCATATGCTTTCATCAAGGGCAAAACACTTTGCATACCCACAGCCTTCTGCTCCTACGGCGGCGAGGCGCTTGATAAGAAAACTCCGCTGCTGCGCTCTATGCAGGCGCTCAATAAGCAGGCGATGCGTATCCTCAGGCTGTTTGGCAACGATACGGTAAAGCACGTTACAACATCTGTCGGTCCCGAGCAGGAATACTTCCTTATCCCAAAGGAACTTTACGACAAGCGTAAGGATCTTATCTATACAGGCAGAACTCTGTTTGGTGCAAAGCCTCCGAAAGGACAGGAGCTTGACGACCACTATTTCGGAGTCATCAAGCCTCGTGTCGAGGCATATATGTCTGATCTGAACGACGAGCTGTGGAAGCTTGGTATCCTCGCCAAGACCCAGCATAACGAGGTCGCACCCGCACAGCACGAGCTTGCACCTATCTATGCGACCACAAATATTGCGACCGACCACAACCAGCTGACAATGGAGATAATGAAAAAGGTCGCCCAGAAGCACGGACTTGTCTGCCTGCTGCATGAAAAGCCGTTTGCAAACGTCAACGGCTCGGGTAAGCACAACAACTGGTCTATCGCTACCGATACGGGCGTAAACCTTCTCACCCCGGGCGAAACTCCGTGTGAGAATGCCCAGTTCCTGCTGTTCCTATGTGCAGTCATCAAAGCCGTCGATGACTACCAGGATCTGCTGCGTATCTCAGTAGCTACTGCGGGCAACGACCACCGCCTCGGCGCAAACGAAGCACCGCCGGCAGTTATCTCTATCTTCCTCGGCGAAGAGCTTGAGGGTATCCTCAAAGCCATCGAGACCGATACACCGTATGAGGGCGTTGAAAAGAAGGTCATGAAGCTCGGTGTAAGCGTTCTTCCAAGGTTCACAAGAGATACCACCGACAGAAACAGGACCTCGCCTTTTGCATTCACAGGAAATAAGTTCGAGTTCAGAATGGTTGGCTCGGCAGACAGCATCGCCTGCGCTAATATCATGCTCAATACCGCAGTTGCCGAGAGCCTCAGGGTCTACGCAGACAGACTTGAACAGGCAGATAACTTTGAGGAAAAGCTCCACGAGATGATAAAGAAAACCATCACCGATCACAAGCGTATCATCTTCAACGGCAACGGATACGATGATGCTTGGATCAAAGAGGCTACCGAAGTCAGGGGACTGCTCAATTACCGCACCACGCCTGATGCGATCCCGCACCTTATGGACGAAAAGAACGTAAGAATGCTCACATCTCATGGAGTTTTCTCCGAGGCTGAGCTGCGAAGCAGAACAGAGATAACCCTTGAAAACTACTGCAAGGCAGTCGTGATCGAGGCAAACACAATGCAGATGATCGCCCGCAGAGATATCCTTCCGGCGATCGAGGAGTACGCCGCATTCGTGGCAAAAACAGCAAACGCAAAGAAATCCCTTGCCACCGATCTTGCCTGCACCTACGAGGCAGAAACGGTCAAAAAGCTGTCGCAGCTTGCAGCAGATGCTTATCAAAGCCTTGATGAGCTTTCAAAGGCGCTTGAAAAGGTCAGCGAGGCAAAGGATATTATCCAGCAGGGCTATCTTATCAGAGATGAGCTTCTCGGCGTGATGGATAAGCTGCGTGCTTCCTGCGATGAGGCTGAAACTATCACCGCAGCAAAATTCTGGCCGTTCCCGACCTACGACGAGCTGCTGTTCGGCGTAAGATAAATCAGTTCAAAGGCTCTGCTCTCCCGCTTTATTAACAAACAGCGTAAACCATAAACATCTTCCATCTTAGCGGGAGCTGCAGGGCACTTTAAAAAGTAAGGAAAGTAATTAAATAAGGAAGTGATCCTATGACAGTCGAATTCTGGTTTTTGATAGGTGCTGCACTTGTGTTCTGGATGCAGGCAGGTTTTGCAATGGTCGAAACAGGCTTTACCCGTGCAAAGAACGCCGGAAACATCATCATGAAAAACCTGATGGATTTTTGTATCGGTACGGTGGTGTTCTCGCTGCTTGGCTATACACTTATGATGGGCGAGGATACCCTCTTCGGACTTATCGGTATACCAAACCTTGATATGTTCACCCATTTCAAGGAGTTCATCACAAGCCCCGGTGACGGAAGCTTTACGGGCGCATCAACATTCGTATTCAACCTTGTTTTCTGCGCTACCACAGCCACCATCGTTTCAGGCGCAATGGCAGGCAGAACGAAGTTTTTAAGCTACTGCATATACTCAGCAGTTATCTCGCTTTTCATCTATCCCATCGAGGCGCATTGGATATGGGGCGGCGGCTGGCTTTCAAAGCTTGGTTTCCACGACTACGCCGGCTCTTGTGCCATCCATATGGTCGGCGGTATCGCTGCCCTTATCGGTGCGTCGATGCTGGGTGAAAGGATAGGAAAATACGAGCGTGACAAGGACGGCAAGGTGGTCAAGGTAAACGCTATCCCCGGTCACTCCATCACACTTGGTGCACTTGGAGTATTCATTCTGTGGCTTGGCTGGTACGGCTTCAACGGAGCTGCTGCAACAAGCGTTTCAGAGCTTTCAAGCATTTTTATCACAACAACCATCGCTCCGTCTATTGCGACGGTAACAACAATGATCTATACATGGGTGAAAAATGGTAAGCCCGATGTTTCAATGTGCCTTAACGCATCTCTTGCGGGACTTGTTGGAGTTACCGCAGGAACAGATGCCTTTGATGCAATAGGTGCGGCAGTTGTGGGACTTGTTTCGGGACTGCTCGTAGTCTGGGTAGTTGAGCTGCTTGATCTAAAGCTGCACATTGACGATCCCGTGGGTGCTGTGGGCGTGCATATGGCAAACGGTATCTGGGGAACTATCGCAGTTGGCTTGCTTGCAAACCCCGATGCTCCCGCAGGCTTGAAGGGACTTTTCTACACAGGCGAATTCAAGCAGCTGGGCTTGCAGCTTTTAGGCTTTGCATCAGTCGCAGCTTACGCAGCGGTGATGATGATCATCACATTCACCATTATCAAAAAGACCAACGGACTTCGTACCACTGCAGAGGAGGAGATCCTCGGACTTGACATCACCGAGCACGGTCTGCCAAGTGCATACCCCGACTTTATGCCGTCGGTACATAAGTACACCACCTATGACGATCAGGACGTAATCGCAGTTGAGGGCGACACCCCCGAGGCGGAAGCGATCCCTGTCAAGAAGGTACCGACATTTGATGACGGCACAAGTCCTAAGTTCACAAAGATCGAGATCGTCTGCAAGGAGGCAAAGTTTGACCGCTTGAAGAAAGCGATGAGTAAAATAGGCATCACGGGAATGACTGTATCCCACGTTATGGGCTATGGTACACAAAAGGGCAAGCCGGAATATTACAGAGGCGTTGCGGTTGAAACAAACCTTATGCCAAAGGTACAGGTTGACATCGTAGTCAGCAAGGTGCCTGTCAGAAGCGTTATAGAAACTGCCAAGAAGGCTCTTTATACAGGTCACATTGGTGACGGAAAGATCTTTGTTTACGATGTTGAGAACGTTGTAAAGGTCAGAACGGGGGAAGAAGGCTTTGACGCTTTACAGGACAGCGAGGAATAAATGACAAATAAAGCAGACAGGGAGCGGCAGAAGGCTGCTTCCTGTGCTGTGTTTAATCGGAGGGATAGATATGTGTTGTATAATGGGATACTGCTGCGCACAGGCAGATATGCAGCTGATAAAGGAGTGCTTCGGGCGGACAAAATCTCGTGGACCCGATGACACAAGATATGCCGAGCTTGAAAACGGCGTGCTTGCGTTTCATAGGCTTTCAATAATGGGACTGACCGATTCCGGAATGCAGCCGTTCAGACTCGGTAAAAGCTATTGTGTGTGCAACGGCGAGCTTTACGGCTTTGAAAAGCAGCGTGAGCAGCTTGCCGCAAAGGGCTATACGTTTGAAAGTGATTCCGACTGCGAGATACTTCTGCCAATGTACGAGCAGTACGGAACAAAAATGTTCTGCATGCTTGATGCCGAGTTTGCCTGCATCATCTATGACGGTGAAACAAAAAAGTTCATCGCCGCCCGTGACCCGATAGGCATTCGTCCGCTTTACTACGGCTATGACGAGAACGGTGTGCTTGTCTTTGCCAGCGAGCCTCAGAATCTTATCGGCATTGCGCTTGATATCAAGCCGTTCCCACCCGGATACTATTGTGTTGACGGTGAGTTCACCCGCTATTGCGATATTGCAGCTGTTTCAAGCATCTGCCTTGACGACCACGAAACGATCTATAAAAACATACACGATAAGCTTGTCGCAGGCGTTGAAAAGCGTCTTGTCGCTGACGCAAAGGTAGGCTTTCTGCTCTCCGGCGGACTTGATTCCTCGCTTGTTTGCGCCATCGCACAGAAAAGATCTGATAAGCCGATAAAAACCTTTGCCATAGGCATGAGCGAGGACGCTATCGACCTCAAATACGCAAAGCAGACCGCTGACTATATCGGCAGCGATCACACCGAGGTCATTATCAATAAAGACGATGTCATCAACGCTCTTGAGCCTGTCGTAAAGCTGCTTGGCACCTTTGATATCACAACTATCCGTGCCAGCATCGGTATGTACCTTGTCTGCAAGGCTATCCACGAAACTACCGATATCCGTGTTATTCTGACGGGTGAGATCTCAGATGAGCTTTTCGGCTACAAGTATACCGACTTTGCTCCAAGTGCTCAGGAGTTTCAGCTTGAGGCGCAAAAGCGTGTCAGGGAGCTGCATATGTACGATGTCCTGCGTGCTGACAGGTGCATCTCCGTAAACTCCCTCGAAGCAAGAGTACCTTTTGGCGACCTTGATTTTGTCCGTTATGTTATGGCGATAGACCCTTCCAAGAAGCTCAACACCTACGGCAAAGGAAAGTTCCTTCTGCGTAAGGCTTTTGAGCAGGGCGATTATCTTCCGCACGATATTTTGTACCGTGAAAAAGCAGCGTTTTCTGATGCGGTCGGGCATTCGCTGGTGAACTATCTCAAAGCGTATGCCGAGGACTATTATACCGACGAGCAGTTTGGCAGACTGTGTGAAAAATATACCCATGCCAGACCGTTTACCAAAGAATCGCTGCTTTACCGTGAGATCTTTGAAAAATACTATCCCGCTCAGAGCGAAATGATAGTCGATTTCTGGATGCCCAACAGATCGTGGGAGGGCTGCAACGTAAACGATCCGTCAGCAAGGGTACTTTCAAACTACGGCGCAAGCGCAGTGTAAGGAGGCGAGCAGAAATGAGAAAATATATTTTTGTCACAGGCGGAGTGGTATCCGGACTTGGCAAGGGCATAACCGCAGCCTCACTCGGAAGACTGCTCAAAGCAAGAGGCCTGACTGTCGCAGCGCAGAAGCTTGATCCCTACATCAATGTCGATCCGGGCACGATGAGCCCCTATCAGCACGGCGAGGTCTACGTTACCGAGGACGGCGCAGAAACGGATCTGGATCTCGGACATTACGAGCGCTTCATTGACGAGGATCTTAACCGCTACTCAAATCTCACCACCGGCAAGGTCTACTGGAATGTGCTCAATAAGGAGAGAAGGGGAGAGTACCTCGGCTCCACCGTGCAGGTGATCCCGCACATCACCAACGAGATAAAGGAGTTTGTCTATTCAGTCGGCAAAAAAACCGATGCGGATATCATCATAACCGAGATCGGCGGAACGATAGGCGATATCGAATCACAGCCGTTCATCGAGGCTGTAAGACAGATCTCTCTTGAGGTCGGGCGTGAGAACTCGCTGTTTATACACGTTACTTTAGTGCCGTTTTTAAGCGGTTCGGACGAGCATAAATCAAAGCCCACACAGCACTCCGTCAAGGAGCTTCAGGGCATGGGGATAAACCCCGACATCATCGTGCTTCGCTGCGACAGACCGCTTGAAGAATCCATCTTTCGCAAGATAGCGCTTTTTTGCAATGTAACACAGGAGTGCGTCATCGAGAACCTCACCCTGCCCGACCTCTACGAAGCGCCGCTTATGCTTGAAAACTCAGGATTTTCCGAGGTGGTTTGCAAGCGCCTTGGTATAACTGCGCCACGCCCCCGCCTTGACGAGTGGCGTGAAATGGTCCGGCGCATCAAGTCTGCAAAAAGCAAGACCGAGATCGCTCTTGTCGGCAAATATACCGAGCTTCACGATGCCTATCTTTCTGTTGCCGAAGCATTGCGTCATGCAGGCTATTCTCTCGGTACCCACGTTGAGATCCGCTGGGTCGATTCTGAAAAGCTGACAGAGGATAATATCGCCCGGGAGCTTTCGGGTGTCAGCGGCATCATAGTCCCCGGCGGCTTCGGAGGACGAGGGATCCGGGGAATGATAACCGCAGTGAAATATGCCAGACTCACCGGTATGGCGTTCTTTGGTATCTGCCTTGGAATGCAGATCGCTGTGATCGAGTATGCAAGAAATGTCTGCGGTATCACCGATGCAGATTCCGGCGAGTTCAACGAGCTTTGCAAAAACAAGGTCATTGACTTTATGCCGGGACAGAGCGATTCCATTGAAAAGGGCGGCACACTTCGTCTTGGAGCATATCCCTGCGTTATCTCACCTGATACTGCAATGCGCCGCTGCTACGCAGCAGATACCATCAGTGAACGTCACCGCCACCGCTACGAGTTCAATAATGATTACCGTGAAAAGCTGACAGCGGCAGGGCTGACTCTTTCGGGACTTTCTCCCGACGGAAGACTTGTCGAAACTGTCGAGCTGACGGACAGGGCTTTTTATATCGGTGTGCAGTTCCACCCCGAGTTCAAAAGCAGACCCAACAGACCGCACCCCTTGTTCGTCAATTTCGTCAGTGCAGCCATGACAAGAGATAACGATGAAAAGAAAGATCCGGTTGAAAAATGATCCGGCGGGAAACTGTGCATCTGCATAGTTTCCCGCCGTTGCTTTTGTTGCTGCCGTGCAGCTGTCTGCGAACAGCTATCTTTTAAATAAAGTCCTCAGATCTTTTCTGTCACCATTTTTTCAAGCTCTCTTGCAGCGCTGCTGAGCGAGTGCTGCGCAGTCTTGATACAGCATATCTGTCTTTGCGGCGGCTCGTCCTTCAGCTTCAGCCTGATAACTCCATGTTCAGCATTAAGGAACGGCTCCGGAACAAATCCTATCCCAAGTCCGCTTCTGACCATAGGCAGTATCAGATCTGCGGTAGCGACCTCGATATCCGGCTTGAATGCAACGCCGCTTTGCGCAAATATATCACGATACATATCATAGCTTTTGGTCCCCTCACTCAGCGAGATAAGCGGATAGCGTGCTATCTCGTCGTATCCAAGAGCCTTGTCTGCAAGGTGCTCAAGTTCTGCGGAGCATACCGGCAGCTCACGGACCTTTCGTATGTTTACCGCCTTCAGCCCCTTCATATCGCCTGTTGGAGTCGTAACGAACGCAATGTCCACCACTCCCTTGTGCAGAGCAGAAATTGCCTGCGGTGTCGAAAAATTCGATATCTTCAGCTTGACACCGCTGTATTTTCTGTGGAACTGTGCAAGTACATTCAGCAAAAAGCAGCGCAGTGCGATCTCACTTGCGCCGATCGAGATAATGCCTGATTGCAGCGTCTTATGCAGTGCAAGCTCCTCCTCGCCCGTCTGTATCTGTTCGACAGCAGGCTTTATGTGTTCGTAAAGCTGCTGACCTTCTGCCGTCAGCTTAACGCCCCTGTTTGTGCGGATAAAAAGAGTGCAGCCAAGCTCTGACTCAAGTATCCCCATAGCCCTTGTGATGTTGGGCTGATTGCTTGTGAGAGCATTTGCGGCTTTGGTAAAGCTGCCGTATCTGACAACATAGTAAAAGATCCTGTAGTGATCGTAACTTATATTCATACAATTTCTCCATATAATAATTATATATCAGATATATTAAATATATATTTTACACATCTCCAAAAATGAATTATACTATATGTTGATAATAAAGTCAATAGTGTTGAGCAACAGGGAGAGGTTTAAATGAATAAGGATCTGACCGTAGGTCGTTCGGACAGAGTGCTGTGGAAATTCTGTCTGCCGCTGTTTGGCAGCATAATTTTTCAACAGCTGTACAATATCGCCGATAGCTTTGTAGCCGGCAAATTTATCGGAGAAGATGCGCTTGCGGCAGTGGGGAACAGCTATGAGATAACACTTGTGTTCATAGCCTTTGCGTTTGGCTGCAACATCGGCTGCTCGGTCATCGTGTCACAGCTGTTCGGAGCAAAGCGTATGAAGGATATGAAAACATCTGTCTACACCACGCTTATCGGAGGCGGTGTGCTTTGTCTGGTGCTTATGATCGCAGGACTTGTATTCTCCCGTCAGCTTCTTGAACTGATAAACACCCCGGATAATATCATGCAAGCCTCAAAGCAGTATCTTGATATATATATCTGGAGCCTGCCGTTTGTGTTCTTTTACAACATCGCAACGGGTATATTTTCCGCACTTGGCGATTCACGCACACCTTTTATTTTTCTTGCGGCATCGTCAGTTTCAAACATCGCAGTGGATATTCTTTTCGTAACAGCCTTTGATATGGGAGTTGCGGGAGTAGCGTGGGCAACGCTTATCTGTCAGGGAATAAGCTGTGTGCTTGCGGTCACAGTCGTTTTCGGAAGGTTCTCAAAAATAAAGACCGATCAGAAGGCAGACGTTTTTTCGTGGAAGCTGCTTGGCAAGATAGCCTCGATCGCCGTGCCAAGCATACTCCAGCAGAGCTTTATCTCGGTTGGGAACATCATCATTCAGGGAGTCATAAACAGCTTTGGTTCAAGTGTGACCGCAGGCTATGCAGCATCTGTCAAGCTCAATAATCTTGTTATAACCTCCTTCACAACACTTGGGAACGGCGTGTCCAACTTCACTGCGCAGAATATCGGCGCAGGCAAGCAGCAGCGAGTCCGTGAAGGCTTCAGGGCAGGCATAAAGCTTGTCTGGGTGATATGTGTGCCGATAGTTGCGCTGTATCTCTTCGCAGGCAGATACCTTGTTTATTTCTTCCTTGACGAGCCGACCGAAACAGCGCTGAACGTCGGAGTAAGATTTCTTCAGATAGTTTCGCCGTTTTATTTCATTGCAGCGCTGAAGCTCGTGTCTGACGGTGTGCTCAGAGGCTCGCAGCTGATGAAACAGTTTATGTCTGCGACCTTTACCGACCTGATACTGCGTGTTGTACTTGCAAAAGTGCTTTCGTCATTCTTTGGCACAACGGGTATCTGGGCAGCCTGGCCGATAGGCTGGACGGTCGCAATGGTTATGTCTGTGCTGATGTGTACAAGCAGCTTTTCCTGCCAAGCCGTAAAAAAGCATCGCTTTGGTGCATAGCTTTCATGACCCTCCACGAGTATCAAACCAAAGTATCCCGCTTCATTCAATATTATTCTTGTTCACGTTTTACGTTAATGCAATACCGCATTATCATCATGCCTGACAGTAAGAAAAACCGATGCCTGCCATAGCGGTAAGCATCGGTTTTTTGAGTATCATGGGTAGTATCTGTATAGTATCTTTTGTTCTTTTGTCTATTCCTTCATTCTTACGTCCTGTGCAATAGGTGTCTTTGCCATGCTGCGTATCGGCAGCAGATAAGCCCCCATCAGCAGCACCAGCAATGTAGCAAACACTGCGATCATCACCGCAAACGGCAGGGAAGCCATTTTTCCGGGGTCATTTGTTCCGTCACTGAGAAATCTGAATATCAGTGAAGCGATCATTGTTCCCAAAACAGCACTTGTGACAGTTGAAACTCCCCAGAAGAAAAGCACCTCCAGCCGCAGTGTCTTGAATATCTGTCTGAGCGACATTCCGCAGGCTCTCAGCATCGAAAGCTCCCTTCGCCTGTTGACCATCTCAGCTGCGCAGGTCGAGATTATGTTTATCAGCGCTACTGCAAAAATAATTGCCGAAAGCGACAGCCCTGCGATTCGCAGCGCCTTTGAGATACGCTCGTTGGTGTGCTTCTCAGGAACATTGTCCTCTATGAGAATGCGGTTTTCAAACTTTTCATTGAGAAACTCCTTTGCCTGCTCCTCCTTGCCGCTTTCACATATCAGGCTGAACATTTCATCAGTCAGATCGTTAGATTCAGCGATCACTCCGCCGTAGTCTGTCACAAGCCCGTCATCGTCCGGCGTTATCCAGCTAAGCAGCTTATAGTAGTTCTCAACAGGCACAATAACGCAGATGTCGTCATCGTGGGTATATATCCGGTTAATTTCGTCGTATATTCTCTTTATTCTCGGGGTGTACGTCCCGCATATCTCAAGGCTGTGCTTCTCAGGCTTGTCTTTGGTAACGTTCAGAGTTATCTTTTGCTGATCGTCCTTTACAGCCTTGCTGCCCGTGTCCTCCCACTGCTGCATCTGCTCATCTGACTTGTAGATCTCAGAGCAAACGAGCACTCCGCCGTTTGCCACAAGCTTATCATAGGATATGTCGCTTCTGATATATTCAGCATAGTCCATCGGAGTGATCGCACTTATGCGGATCTTTGCAGACTGCTTGTTTTTGCTCAGCTGATCTGCAAATTCATCTGTGAAGATGCTGCTGTCAGCGTCCGTGAAGCAAAGGGTCTTGTACCCGTTCATACCTACCTTAGAGAAAAGCCCGGACGTCTTTATCAGCTTATAGTCGTCAGAAAAATTCTGCTCCTGTGAAAAATCCGTGTTTATATAGCAGACGTAATCAGGCATATCCGGGTCGTATATCCTGCTGTCTGATTTGTACAGTGCAAATATCAGCGATGAGATCGTTATTACAAGTGTTGTGCTGACGATAGTCGCAAGCAGCATGATGAAAAACCGCATTCTTTTTCTGAAAGCGCTTCTGACCGCAAGTCCTGCGCTGAACCCGAACAAGCGCCTTGTATACCATGACCTTCTGACGGGCTTTGGCGGCTTCACACCGTCCGCAGCTCTGGTCTGTACCGCAGGCATTTTTATCATTCTGATAGCAACAGCGTATGCGGACATCAGCACCGAGAAAACGGTTATGATTATGACAAGCAGCATTATCCCCGTGGATATCTCCAGCTTGAAAAATCTGTCCGTAACTCCGCTTCCGTAAAGTGCATCGAATATCTTCAGATCCGTTATCTTTGAGATTATCACCTTGCCGGTTGCAAACGCAAGCAGCAAAGCTATCGGCAGAGCAGCTATCAGATAAAGCAGACATTCACCCATTATCATCACAAACATCTGCCCGTTTGAAACGCCGACCGTTTTGAGCGAGCTGTACTGCGAAAGCCTGTATGCCGAGGACAGCTCAAATGCGTTGTTGATTATAAGTCTTGCAAAGAAAACGAATACCACAAGCACGACCGTCAGCGCCCCGAGAATTATCATCGGGTCAGCCGAGCTGGGGTTGTAAAGGCTCCTGCCCTCGTAGAAAAGCAGCATATCGTTTAGCGATACGGTATCGTGTATGCCGCTTTCGTCCTTGAAACTTTTTGCAATGCCGACAGTTTTTCTGATCTGTTCAGCCTCATCGTCAACGTCATATCCCTCCTTGATGCGTACATAGCTGTACCCATCGTGCATCGGAAACATCTTTTTTGCAGCCTCGTCCTCGTAGCTGAAGATCAGCTCGGTCGCCCGTTGTGAATTAATACCGTACTCGGTCACCCCGACTATCTTTGCACGGTATTGCATCACTTCAACAGGTTCAGGTTCCGTCTTTGTCTGCGCATAGGTGAATATAGTGTCATTGTTAGTCAGCCGGTAGGCATTATTGTCCTGTGCGGTGTATCCCCAGTTCCAGGGGGTCCTGTCGGTGCTTGTGTCGCTGAGGGTGAACAGGTAATACAGATCATCAGCTGCTTTTCTTTGTTTTTCATACGCTGTCAGATTTTTTTGAGAGTACACCTGATCTATCTGCGTGACGAAGTTATTTACGATCATTCCGGTGTCGTCGGGCTTATCCTTTACTGAGTAGACCCGCTGCTCCTTCAGAGCGTTAGCGGAACCGACCAATTTGTTTGTGTATTCCGAATAGGTGAGCGTGCCCTTTCTGACCTCGTAGCTGAGCACTACCGTGTCCCCGATGTCAAGATTCTGATCGGAAGCATAACGTGAATGTATGACAATCTCGCCTGCCTTCTGCGGAAAACGCCCCTTTTTAAGCGGAATACTGTTCGTCAACTCATCAGCATCTTTTGCAGCAAAGGCAGGTGTTCCACGGGAAAGAGGAAATGTTTTGCCGTTGAGCGAAAAGGTCGGAAGATAGTTCACGCTTCCCCTTCCGGCATTGCTTTTGTACTTTTTCAAGTAGTCCTCAATAAAGCCATAGTCTGCATTGAATATACTGCTGCTTTCAGAAACGGCAGCATTGCCTGCTATCTTTTCCGCCTGCTTCGCATCATCGCAGTGTATCTTTAAATGATAGCTGCCTTTTTCGTATCTTTCCTTTGAACCCAGAAATGATACTGTCGAGCTGAAATAAATGCCGAGCATCGTCATCATATATACCGCAAGCAGTATCGACAAAAATGAAAGCAGTGTTCTTTTGCGGTCTTTTTTCATCCAGCGTAAAGTGATAAGAAAAAGCTTTGTCATAATCTTATCACCCTATCCTCTGCAATTCTGCCGTCGGACATCTTTATCACCCTGTCCGCCTCTGCGGCAATGTTTGCATCGTGAGTCACAAGCACGATAGTCGTGCCGTATTTGAGGATAAGCTGCTTGAAAAGCGAAACTATCTCCCTTGAATTTGCGCTGTCAAGGTTGCCTGTCGGCTCGTCTGCGAAGATGCAGGGCGGCTGAGCGATAACAGCCCTGCCGATAGCGACACGCTGCTGCTGACCGCCCGAAAGCTGCGAGGCGTAGCAGTAGCGTTTGTCGGTGAGCTTGAGTATCTCCAGCAGCTCGTCCAGCCTTGCCTTGTCCGCATTTTTACCATCAAGGTTCAGCGGCAGCGAAAGATTTTCCTCAACGTTGAGTACACTTATGAGATTGTAAAACTGAAATACGAATCCCGAGTATCTGCGTCGGTACTGTGCAAGCTTACTGTCTGTGAGCTTTGTCAGCTCTCTGCCATCGACGCTCACGCTGCCCGAATCCGGCTTGTCAAGCCCGCCGAGAAGATTCAGAAGCGTTGATTTTCCGCTTCCCGATTCGCCAGTGACCGCAACAAATTCACCCTTGAAAACATCAAGGCTCACATCGTCCACAGCCGTGACCTTGTTGTCGCCTGAGCCAAAGGTCTTGTTCAGACCTTTTGCGCTTATCATAATTTCCTTGTCCATTTTCCGACCTCCGTTTTTCATTCTGTGAACATTATATCCTGCCAATCTTACAGCAACGTTACAAAATGAAAAGTTCAGCGAAGAAATTCAAGGCGTATCGACGTGCCCTTTCCGACCGTCGAATCAATGTACATTTTTCCGCCGAGATCCTCAGTGATCTGCTTGGCGATCGACATTCCGATACCCACCGCAGATGGGTCCTTGTCATTTGACTTTGAGTAGAATCTTCTGAAAAGCTGCGGGATATCTTCGTCCGCAATGCCCTCGCCATTGTCTTGTATGATAAGCTCTGTGCAAAGCGGAGTCTGCTTTGCCGAAATTGTAACAGTACCGTTTCGTGTGTGCTCACAGGCGTTTTTCACAAGGTTTGATACCGCCTCGCACAGCCATAGCTCATCGCATTCAAGCATTATCTCCTGCGGTATCTTCAGCTCGATTTGCGTGCCGTTTTCCGCAGCAAGCTCATAAAGCGCAGCACAGGCTTTGTCAGCGATCCTGTAAACGCTGCCTGAAGCGATCCTGTATTCGACCGTTCCGGCTTGCAGCCTTGCAAGCTTCAGCGATTCAGAGCAAAGCTTTGTTATTCGTTCGATGCAGACCCTGTCCTTATCAAGATACCCGATCAGTTCCTCCCTGTCCATCGGGTGTGTGCGGTATATCTCGTTGTTGAGCGTCAGCCCCGCAGCAGGCGTTTTTATCTGGTGTGAAAAATCCTGAAGATACTGTGCCAGCTCCTTTTTCTCCTGCGATATCTTCCTTATCGAACGTTCACGCTCCTCTATCAGCCTGTTTACCTGTTCCGCCAGCAGCCCGAGATCTCTGTCAGAGAGATCCTCAAGGCTTTTTTGCCTGTTCTGTGCTGATTCCGTCAGCTTTCTGATGCCTGCGAAAAGATGTACAAAGCAGATACACCCCAGTATCGCACACGCAAAAACACCTGCCGCCGCCGTAAGACAGGGCAGCACAGGCTGCGAGTAAGCATATTCGTGCCCCCTGCCCGTACCGGCTTCAAATCCGTAATCGGAAAGCACCCTTTCACCAAGCTTTGCCTGCTGTGCATCTGTGTCAGCAAAAGCAGATGCTATCTGCTCGTCGGGAATATCCGTGTCCCGTGAGAGCCTTCCGGCAATAGCGAGCATATGATCGCTCACCTGCGTCTGTACCTGCTTTGCACAAATGCCCGTCACCCATAAGCATACCCCGAACGTCACCGCACAAAGCAGCACCGCCAGCGAAAAAAACACCAGAGCCGTGCGGTTTTCAAGCGTCCTTATAAGTCTTCCCATTTGTAGCCTACCCCCTTGACGGTCACGATCCTGCCCCTGCCCGAAAGCTTTCCTCTGATCCTGTTGACAGCCACAGACAGCGTGTTGTCCGAAACAAATTTGCCCTTGTTGTCCCACATATGTGCAAGCAGCTGATCTCTTGTCAGAGTCCTGCCCTTGTTGAGCGTGAAGTAGCCGTAAAGCCTCTGCTCAGTGGCGGTAAGCCCATCGGGCATCTCGGCTGAAAAACTGCCGCTTCGGCGTAAAAGTGCGTTTATCCTTGATATGAGCACCTGCCCCGAAAACGGCTTTGTAACGTAGTCGTCCGCACCCATGTCAAGCCCCCTTGCGATGTCTGAGTTGTCGTCCATGCAGGAGATGATTATAACGGGCATATTGCTTGTGCGCCTTATCTGTTTGAGAACGTCAAGTCCGCTTCCGTCAGACAGCATCAGATCAAGCAGACAAAGATCACATTCGTCAAAAAGCTGTAAAGCCTGTTCGCAGCAGCTTGCAGTCACAGGGTACAATCCGTTGTCCTTGAGTATCACAGCCAGCGCAGTGCGTATCGTTTCATCATCTTCGGTTATAAGTATGCTGGTCATTGCCTATCCCTCCATTGTTGTTTCCTAATCAATTCTATCACTAATGACAGACACTGTCAATTATAAGTCCTGCAAAAAAGCATCTTGTGCGTGCAGCTTTACATGTGGTTTGTTTTATGGTATAATTTTGATGATCCGAAAACAAAGCTTTCATATAGCGAACATGGAGGAAAAACAATGGCATTGTTAAGCGTGTCCGAGGTCGGAAAAATATATACCACACGTTTTGGAGGCAATAAGGCAGAGGCGCTGAAAAGCGTTACTTTTGAGGTCCAAAAAGGCGAGTATGTTGCTATAATGGGAGAGTCAGGCTCCGGCAAAACAACGCTGTTGAATATCCTTGCATCACTTGATAAAGCTACCGGCGAGTTCGTGACCATTACCGTTGCAACAAACGAAGATGTCAGAGAGTTTGTAAATGCCTTTGATAAAGTCTCGCTTTTCAGTGCCGACGAGTTTTATACAATGAATGTCTGCTATAACGATCCCATCGCCCAAAGTGACAGCAAGCTCAGAAGCGTGCTCGCAGGCATAGGGCAGGGAGATGCCCTGAACGATTCAGGCGCATTCCTCGGAGAGGTGCGTTTTCGCAGTGAAGAAAAAGCAGGTCTGATGGTGATCTATGGCTCGCTCTTTTTCCTCGGAGCATTTCTTGGTACTCTTTTCGTGCTGGATACAGTGCTGATAATCTACTATAAACAGCTCACCGAGGGCTATGAGGACGCAAGCCGTTTCAGAATAATGCGCAGCGTCGGAATGAGTGATGACGAGGTGCGTTCGTCTATCCGTTCACAGATCCTTCTTGTGTTCTTCCTGCCGCTTGTCGTCGCACTGATACACACTGTCTTTGCGTTCCCCATCGTCGGAAGAATGCTCATGTCCATCGGACTTGACAACACATCGACCTATTTCAGGAGCTGCCTGTTCGGCTTTGTCGGATATGTGATCCTGTATACCGCAATATATCTGCTCACCTCCGCAATGTATTACGGCATAATCAAAAAACAAAAGTGACCGCATAAGCCCGGTGAAGTCTGCACCGCTCGTAAACTATACCGCTCAGGCATAAAAAAGCATCGCCGCAGTTTTTCTGTGACGATGCTTTTGTTGTCTTTATTATCTCACTGCAAGTTGAGATCGTTTTTGATAATGTGTATCACCACAGCGAATTCGATCGCAGCTCCTGCTGCATAGAATATCGAGTAGATGTACATTATTCCCTCGCTTGAAGCGCCGTTTTTCACAGCGGCAGACGAAAGCACTACGGTGAACATGATATATCCGATCACCAGTCCGACAGCCAGCATTGCGCTTTTTAACTTGCTTCCGCCGACCATGTTCCCGACCGCTGATACGAGATAGCAGCACATAAGCAGCGCAAGGTATCCCGTTGCAAGCATAAGAAATGCCGGTAAAAGCATACCGAAATTATCAAGCAGTTCAAATGCAAAATCCAGCCCCTTCATAAGTTCACTGGTCTGTCCGGCACCTGCTGACAGTATCACCAGCCCCAGGAAGATCACCACAAAGCTTATGACATAATTGACAGCCCCCGCTATCGCCTTTGCGATAACGTGCTGAGAAGGAGTGACCGGGAGAGTGTTTGTCAGATATCCCTCATGGCTGAACATATTTTTTTTGAACCGTCTTACGTTATGGGATATTGTCATCAAAGCAAGAACGAGCGTAAAAATATAATAGATTATCGCAAATATCGTTGTAAGGGAAACATATGCCGGCGATCCGGAGGAGCCTCTCAGGCTGACAAGCAGCGTGAGTATCAGCACAGTGATACCGTAAATGATGTATGTGCGGACAAAATCCTTTACCAGATAGATGAATTCATACTTTAACAGCTTTCTTAACATCCTGCAAACACCTCCTTGAAAATATCGTTGAGAGATTTTCCAAATGTGCTGCGAAGCTGGTTGGCATCACCCTGAAGCGCAAGGTTGCCGTATTTTATCATAATGACCTCATTGAGCACAGGCTCGATATCTGTTATCAGATGTGTGGAGATCACTACGCTTGAATCGGGATTGTGCGCACGGATTATCGTGTCCAGAATATAATCTCTTGCCACAGGGTCAACGCCTGCGATCGGCTCATCAAGAAGATACAGGCTTGCGTTTCGGCTCATCACCAGCACGAGCTGTACCTTTTCCTGAGTACCCTTTGAAAGCGTTTTCATAACAGCGTTTGGGTCAATACGAAGATTGCCCAGCATCGCTTCGGCTAAAGGCCGGCGGAAGTCTGCGTAAAAATCGCTGAAATAGTCAAGAATGTTTCTGATCTTCATCCAATCAGCAATGTATGTGCGGTCGGGAAGATATGATACCATCGCTTTTGTTGCCGCACCGATCGGAGCACCGTTGATCGTGATCGAGCCTGTCGTCGGCGTCAGCAATCCGCATATCAGCTTTATCAGCGTGGTTTTTCCGCTTCCGTTCGGACCCAGCAGTCCGATGACACGACCGTTTCCTATGACAAGATTTATCGAGTTGAGCGCGTTGTTAGTGCCGTAGCTTTTTGATACCTGCGTACAGCGGACTATCTCCCTCTGCCCGGGCTGTAACATACTCGTCTGGAACTGCTTGTATCTGGGATCCTGCGCCATCGGGTTGTACATCGGGAATTGGTATCCACCCATCGGGTTTTGCTGAAAACCATTCCCACCCATCGGGCTTGGCTGAAAAGCATTCCCACCCATCGGATTTTGCTGAAAACTATTCCCACCCATCGGGCTTGGCTGAAAGGCATTTGCACCCATCGGATTTTGCTGAAAACTATTCCCACCCATCGGGTCTGGCTGAAACGTGCTGCCGTTCACCGGATCCTGCTGATAAGCCGAAGCGCTGTCCTGCCGGCTATCGACCGCCGCAGTCCGTACCGGCGCTGCACAGTAGTTGCAGAATTTACTGTCGTGAGGGATCTGTTTTCCGCAGTTGGTGCAAAAAAGGACAGCCTCACCGGTCTGCGCCGCAGCTCCTGCCGACGTTGATCGCTCGGTATTCTCACCGGGATTTTGTGTGGTCAAGATCATTCCTTCTTTCCTGAGATCTGTTTGCATAACATCATTGTCGATGCAGCACAACACACCTATGTATTAAAATTATTACTTATTATAGCACCGATCATATGTGTTGTCAAGAAATTGCAGCTCTCAGCCGCCGCATATCCGTCTGCGCAGAACCGTGGTTGATTTTTTGATCGGACTGTGATATAATATACCCGGCTTAAATCAAAATAAGGAAGTGGCTGCGTGAATAAAGAAAAGGATAAAGAAAAAAAGAATAAAAAAGAGCGCAAGCTTCTGATACAGATCGGCGCAGCAGTCGTACCTGCGTTTATCGTGATGATCTTCGCCGTGCTGTTGGTCGTGTATAACAGTACCGTTGACAGCTTTCTTGAAGCCAAGAATACCGCTATGACCGAAAAGCTGGAAGATTGTACAAAGTACGGTCTGGGCGAGTTCGGGGGATTCATTGCGAAATACTGGCGAGAGCACGCCGATACTGTCACCAAAGATTATACGCAGCAGGAAGAGGCAAAGTTTTTTGATCATTTGAAAGACAAAGACCTGATGTCACAGGAGTGGTTTGAATCACAAACTGATGAGGTGAGAAGTTACTGCGCAAAACTAATGTATAAGATCATGCTCGGCAGTTTTGATGATAGGATCGATAATCAGGAATTCAACAGTATCTTTATGGTCGATATCAGCAAAGATAACCGAGGCTTTCTGTATTATTATAAAGATAGTGAGAATAACACCAGAAAACTCGGGGAAAAGATAGATATCGACATTTCAAAGCATAAGGTCTTGCAGCAGCTCCTTGAAACCGGGTCCACTGAAACGGTGTTTGAAAAGGCAGCTGACTTTCCGGCAGACGGCAATTACTACATAGGCTATCAGCTGGTGGCGAAAGATGATGACTCAGCAGCAGTGCTTGGCATCACATATGACTGGACCGATTTTCGTAAGTCGCTGAACAAAACGTTCTCATGGGCATTTCTCATATGCGTCGCCGTAATGCTTGCCGTAATGACGATACTGTCCGTAATGCTTTACCGAAAAGCGATAAAGCCGATAGAAATAATACAAAAAGGTGTGCGTACCTATATCCGGACCAAGGACAGCTCCCGTGTCGAAGCTGATATGGCAAAGGTAAAGACCCGCAATGAGCTTGATTCGCTTTCGGGCAACATCACTGCGCTTGCAAGCTCGATAGACCACTATACTGCGGAAAATATCAGGCTTGCAAAACAACAGCAGCAGGTAGCCTATGAGCTTGACCTTGCAAAGACCATTCAGGAAAGTCTGCTTCCGGGTGATTTTCCTGCCTTCCCCGAAAGAAGCGAGTTTGATATCTATGCCTCCATGACTCCCGCAAAGCAGGTCGGCGGAGATCTCTACGATTTCTTCCTTGTCGATGACGACCACCTTGGACTTGTTATCGCCGATGTGTCCGATAAGGGAATGCCTGCGGCGCTGTATATGATGGTGGCAAAGGTGCTTATCAATAATTTTGCAACGATGGGTCTTGCGCCTCACGAGGTGCTTGAGCGTACCAATGAAGCGCTGTGCAGGAATAATAAGCATAATATGTTCGTGACCGTCTGGATGGGCGTGCTTGAAATATCCACCGGAAAGATCACTGCCTCCAACGCAGGCCACGAGTACCCGATAATAAAACAGCCCGGCGGAAAGTTCGAGCTTTTCAAGGATGATCACGGCTTTGTTGTCGGAGCAGTGGAAGGTATGCAGTATACAGACTACGAGTTTACTCTCCCCAAGGGCGCAGCGCTCTTTGTTTATACCGACGGAGTCGTCGAGGCAAGGAATGCAGATGATGAGATGTATGATGTTCAGAGACTGATCGACTATATGAACACGCTGCCCGACCTGCCGCCTGCGCAGCTGCTTGAAAGCATTCATGCGCATATCAACGAATTTGTCGGTGACGCACCGCAGTTTGATGACCTCACAATGCTGGGGCTGACCCTGTCTTGAATAAAACGAATACGACACCTGTAACTCGCCGCAGATACAGGTGCCGTTTTTTTGTGCAGCAAAGCTTTCTGCCCTTGCCGGTCATACCGATCATAGCCCCCTTCAGCCTCCTCGTCAGATCGTGTGCCTGCGTTATAAAAACAAGCTTCTCACCGACTGCTGTTCACCCGGATACGATATAACCAAAAAGCATAGATACATATATGATATAAGTATTTGTAATCTCACCGGGACTGTGGTATGATATACTAAAGAGATCATATCGGCAAAACACTTCGTTTGACCTGCTGAAACAAGGAGGAAAACTATGAAACTCAGAAAACTTCTTTTCACGATGCTTGCTTCGTCGATGCTCATGCTTACAGCCTGCGGAGCATCAGACAGCTCCGGCACAAGCTCAAAAACCGATACCTCAAAGACCGATACCTCATCTGTCTTGTCAAACGAGTCTGACCCACAGAACAGTTCTGCCGACAGCCCGTCGTCTGATGCCGGCTCAGAAAAGCAGGACAGCTCCATAGCCGACAGCTCACAGTCCGCTGAGAGCAAGCCGCAAAACAAGGATACCATAGTTGTCTATTTCTCAGCCTCGGGCATCACAAAGGGCGTAGCGCATAAGATCGCTGAAATAACCTCAGCCGATATCTTTGAGATAGTCCCCGAGCAGAAGTATACAGATGCCGACCTCGACTGGAACGACAACAAGAGCCGTTCAACCATAGAGATGAACGATCCCGATTGCAGACCGAAGATCTCCGGCGACATTCCCGATCTCAGCGCATATAAAAAAGTGTTCATCGGCTATCCGATCTGGTGGGGAGAAGCGCCCAGGATAATGAGCACCTTCGTTGAAAGCGTCAGCCTTGACGGCAAGACCGTTATACCTTTTTGCACCTCAGGCAGCAGCCCGATCGCAAGCAGTGCAAAGCACCTGCAAACCCAGTGCAAAAGCGGAAACTGGCTGGACGGCTCAAGACTTGAAGGCAGCATCTCAAAGGAAGAACTCAGCGAATGGATAGATGCGCAGAAATAACAAAAACCTCAGCGGCTCAGTCTGGCTCAGCTCAGACCATTGCCGCAGAAGCCACCGCAAGGAGTGACGGATATGAAAAGCCGGAAAATGAATATCATCAAAAGAATAGTTGATTGTCTGCTGACAGTCCTGTTGCTGCTGCTAATGGCTTTACAGGTCACAGGCGACTGGCTCCACGAGTGGCTTGGCATCACTATGACCGTGACAGTCATATGCCACCATATCCTCAATTATAAGTGGTATAAGTCGCTTTTCAAGGGCAGATATACTGCATACAGAATAGCGCTGACCATCACAGATGTCCTTTTGATCGCCTCATTTGTACTCACAGCCCTCAGCGGCATTTCGATGAGCGGCCACGCAGTCCCGTTCATGTACGGCACGATAAACGTCATGACCGCCCGCAAGCTGCACCTTGCATTTTCCTACTGGTCGTTCACTCTTATGGGCGTGCATATCGGGCTTCACCTGCCCTCAATGACCTCAAGGATAAAGCTGCCCGGACCCGCAGCATCCGCAGTCACTGCGATCTTTGCCGCCGCCGCATCATGGGGCGGATACCTCTTTTTCAAAAGCGATATCATAAGCTATCTGTTTTTTAAGACCCACTTTGCATTCCTTGATTACCAGAAAGCAAAATGGCTCGTCTTGACCGAGAACCTCGCAATGCTCCTGTTCTGGGCGTTTGCAGGCTATATCCTCACAAAACTTGTCCGTAAGCACCCCACTAAGTCCGGGCTGCTCGCACCGCTTCTCTGGCTCGCTGCTGTTGCCGCAGCGGTGATCGTGCTGACACTTTCCCTGCGAAACAGCAATACCGCCGACAGCAGTACCTCGTGGCAGTCAGTCCCCGAACCGCAGACGACCTCACAGCAGACCCCTCAGACCGCAAAAGATAACAGCTCCGCTGCCGACAGTACCCCCACAGCGAATAAAGCAGTCAGCGACGGCTTTGTGCTCATAGACCGGGGAACATTTACAATGGGAAGCCCCGACAGCGAGAACTGGCGTATCAGCGACGAGATCAGCCACAGCGTTACCGTCAGTGCGTTTTATATCGACCCTTACGAAACGACCCAGTGGGACTACGAAAGCATAGTCGGCAAAAACCCGAGTACATTCACCGGCAAAAAGCTGCCCGTAGATAATATCTCGTGGCTTGATGCCATAAATTATGCCAACGCAAAGAGTAAAGCAGCAGGCCTTACCCCGGCTTATACCATCACCGACAGCGAGATAACGTGGGACAGATCCGCAAACGGCTACCGCCTTCCGACCGAAGCCGAGTGGGAGTATGCCTGCCGTGCAGGAACGCAGACACCATTCAATACCGAGCATTCACTCAGTGCAGATGATGCTAATTTCTACGGACACTACCCCTACGAGATAGAGCAGAACTATTTTGACAATTCACCCCTTGAAGCAAAGCCAGGCGAGTATCGTGCAAAGACCGTAGATGTCGGCTCGTTCAAAGCCAATTCGTGGGGACTTTACGATTGCCACGGCAACGTAAACGAGTGGTGCTGGGACTACTACGGTCAGTACAGTACCTCACAGACCACCGACCCCACAGGTCCGACTGACGGCACAAGACATATCTACCGTGGAGGCGGCTGGAACGACTTTGCAAAAAATATGCGAAGCGCCTACCGTGCCGCTGCTCAGGCGGATATGAAAAGCTATAACCTTGGTGTCCGCCTTGTGAGAAATGCCACAGCTGTCAGCGCATCAGTTACCGTCAAGGAGAAAAGCGCTGAAAAAACAGACAGCGCAAATGTGCTCATCGTTTACTATTCGTGGAGCGGCAATACCCGGGGCATCGCCAAAGAGATACAAAACCAGACAGGTGCGGATATCTTTGAGATAACCCTGAAAACGCCCTATTCAACAGACTATAATACCGTGCTCATGCAGGCTCAGCAGGATCAGCATGACCAGGCAAGACCGGAGATAAACGGCACCGTCGATATCACAAAATATGATACGATAATCCTTGGCTACCCCAACTGGTGGGCATCTATCCCGATGCCGATAGCGACCTTCCTTGAAAGCTATGATCTCTCAGGCAAACGGCTGCTCCCGTTTTGTTCCCACGGCGGCGGACGCCTCGGGCAAAGTCTGACAGCTATTGCAAAGCTTGCACCCGATTGTGTGATGGGCGAAGGTCTGTGTGTGCACTATTCCGGCGGAGACAGTATGGCGCAGGACGTTTCACAATGGCTCAGATCAAACCATGTAAAAACAAAGTGAGGGAAGGGATAACTATGAAAATAACAGTCCTTATGGGAAGCCCCAACAAAAACGGCTCAACAGCTGTGCTTGTGAAAAGCTTTGAAAAGGGTGCCCTGCAAAGCGGGCATACCGTCGAGGTGATAGATGTCTGTCATGCAGATATCCACCCCTGTATCGGCTGCGTAAAGTGCGGCTATGAAGGACCTTGCGTGCAAAAGGACGACGTTGGGAAGATAAGGCAGAAGCTGCTTGATTCTGATATGGTCGTGTTCGCAACACCGCTTTATTACTACGGCTTTTCCTCGCAGCTGAAAATGGTGATCGACCGCTTCTGTGCGTATAACAGCAGCCTCAACCGAAAGCACCTCCGGTCAGCCCTGCTCAGCGTTGCGTGGAACAGCTCTGAGTGGACGTTTGATGCGCTGCTTTCCCACTATAAGACCCTTGTGCGGTATATAGATTTTGAGGATATGGGCGCCGTGCTTGGATACGGCTGCGGCAGCCCGTCGATGACAAATTCCACAAAGTATCCCGATCAGGCATATGAGCTTGGAAGATCACTTTAATACAGGAGGAGGAAAAATGAAATATACAAAACTCGGCAATTCCGACCTTAACGTTTCAAGGATCTGTATGGGCTGCATGGGCTTTGGCGAAGCCGGCAGCGGTCAGCATTCATGGACGATAGATGAGCCACATTCCCGGGAGGTGATAAAGCACGGACTTGACCTTGGCGTGAATTTCTTTGATACCGCCATAGCATATCAGTCAGGAACGAGCGAGCAGTACCTCGGCAGAGCATTGCGTGACTTTGCAAAGCGTGATGAGGTCGTCGTCGCAACCAAGTTTCTCCCCAGAACGCCGCAGGATATCAGCGCAGGCATAACAGGTCAGCAGCATATTGAGCGTATGATAAATAAAAGCCTTCAGAACCTCGGTATGGACTATGTCGATCTTTATATCTATCATATGTGGGACTGGAATACGCCGATCTATGATATCCTCGACGGACTCAACAATGTCATCAAAGCAGGCAAGGTACGCTATATCGGCATATCCAACTGTTATGCATGGCAGCTTGCCAAAGCCAATGCCCTTGCCGAAAAAGAAGGCTTTGCAAAGTTTGTGAGCGTGCAGGGTCATTACAACCTCATCTTCCGTGAGGAGGAAAGAGAAATGGCAATGCTTTGCGCTCAGGATAATATCGCAATGACTCCGTATAGCGCCCTTGCCAGCGGAAGACTTGCAAGACTGCCCGGCGAGACTTCACAAAGAGCCGAGCAGGATACCTACGCAAAATTCAAGTACGATGCCACCAGACAGCAGGACGAGCTTATCATAGCCCGTGTCGCAGAGCTTGCCCGCAAGCACGGCGTTTCAATGACCGAGATAAGCCTTGCGTGGCTGCTGACGAAGGTGACTGCACCTGTCGTCGGCGCAACCAAGCCCCATCATATCGAAGGCGCAGTCAAAGCGGTCGATCTTCAGCTTACAGATGAAGAAATACAATATCTTCAGCAGCCGTATGTACCCCATAGCCTTGTAGGAGTAATGGCGCAGAACAAGCCCGAAAACAAGGACGAAAAGCACGTCTGGAGCACGGGCAGTCAGAAAATATAGGAGGTAAGATCAATGAGTGAAAAAATAGTACAGACAGCCGGCAGAGATGCCCTTGGCGAGTTTGCTCCCGACTTTGCGCATTTCAACGATGACGTCCTGTTCGGCGAAAACTGGAACAATACCGACATCGACCTTAAAACAAGATCCATCATCACGGTTGTTTCGCTGATGTCCCAGGGCGTGACCGACAACTCTATCCGCTATCATATCAACAATGCAAAAAACCACGGCGTCTCAAAGGCAGAAATGGCAGCTGTCATCACCCATACCGCCTTTTATGCAGGCTGGCCTCATGCGTGGGCTGTTTTCAATATAGCTAAGGAGGTCTATGCCGATGATGCTGCTGCACTCAGCGAAAAGGATAAGTTTGAAAAAACGCTGCTGTTCCCGATCGGCGAGCCAAACCCCTATGGCGAGTTCTTTGTCGGCCAGAGCTACCTTTCACCCGTCTCGACCGAGCAGATACCGATCTACAATGTGACCTTCGAGCCTGCCTGCCGCAACAACTGGCATATCCACCACGCAAAAAGCGGCGGCGGACAAATGCTCATCTGCATCGGCGGAAGAGGCTATTATCAGCAGTGGGGCAGCCCTGCCAGAGAGCTTAAAGCAGGCGATATCGTCAACATTCC
The DNA here is from genome assembly GCA_902787825.1 of uncultured Ruminococcus sp. Lineage (GTDB taxonomy): Bacteria > Bacillota > Clostridia > Oscillospirales > Ruminococcaceae > Hominimerdicola. The sequence continues at coordinate 57,403 of CADAHS010000008.1, forward strand.
GGCCGAGATCAAGCATTGGCACGGAGCCACACCCGACAGCTGGTTCGCTCACCTTGCCGTTGAGATACCTGCCGAGCAGGGAAGTACCCAGTGGTGTGAAGCCATATCCGATGAGGACTATTCAAAGCTGAAATGATATACCATAAAAAATGCAGTACCCGCTTTTTCAGTGAGTACTGCTATTTTGTTATTTGATGTGCTGAACGAGGTTTATTACTATCCTTGAAGGAGAGATCATTACAGCCGATCTTGATTTTTTTAGATTGACCGTGTCCTCACCGTAGAAGTTCTTGAACCCGCGTGCAGTCAGAAACTCGTAAGCCTCGTCAAAATCGTCAACATTCATTCTTATAGCCGTTACAGACTCCACAGGAAGTGCCTTTGTTTCTGAGATGTCAAGATGAAACCCGTTTGGATCACGCATTCTTATCAGCTTAACATCCATGCTTCCGACATTCTCCTGCCCGTGTCGGCGTTCAAAACCAAGTTCCTCGAACACCTTGAGAACGCTCTGAGCGTCCCTTGTAATGATCTGCGGATTAAAAGTCGTGATTTTCACCCTTGTTACCTCGCTTTACTATTTTTTGATGTGCTTGATAAGACTGATCCTGAAGCCCGACGGTGAAACCATCGTTGCCGCAGTTGCACTCTTTGTGTCGATAGTGCCGTCACCGCGGGTGTTGGTGAAGCCGTGCTTTTTAAGGATCTCATAAGCCTCTTCAAAATTATCCACATTCATTCTGATGTAGGTCGTATCCTGAGGCATCTGCGGCAGATCTGCAATGTCCACATAGAAGCCGTTTGAGTCCTTCATTCGAGTGCACTGGACCTCGTCGCCTGTCTCGACCGTCGTAACCGGAGCGTGACGCTTTTCAAATCCGAGTTCCTTGAAAAGCTCAATCGTACTCTCAGAATCCTTGCTCAGTATCATCGGGTTAAAAGTTGTTATTTTCATAGTTTTTATTCCTTTCTGTTTATTGGTTTATTATTTAATGTGCTGGCAAAGGTCAAAAGCAAATCCCGAAGGCGAGACCATCATTGCGGACTTGTTTGTTGCCGTCTCGACAATATGCTCGCCGCCGCTGTGCTTGAATCCCTTAGCAGTAAGCATCTCAAACGCCTCATCAAAATTGTCAACATTCATTCTGATTATCGTCATATCCTGCGGAACGCTCTTTACATCGGCAATGTCGATGTGAAAGCCGTTAGCGTCAGTCATTCTTGTGCTTGTTACCATGCTTTTGCCCGTGTCAACAGTCGGAGCGTGACGCTTTTCAAAGCCAAGCTCTTCAAAAAGCTTTATCGTGTTCTCAGCATCTTTGCTCAGTATCATAGGATTAAAAGTTGTGATTTTCATAGGTGTACCTCCGAAAAATTATTTTATCCAAACCGCACTCTGCGGTCAGTATACATTGTCAGTAACCAAGCGTGTCAAATTTCTGCGTGAGCTGCCTTATCTTTTCAAGACACCTGTCTGCACTCTTTCTGTCCGTGCCGCTTGGAGCACCGTTTTTGTGCAGCTTGCAAAGCAGACGTATGTAGCAGATGAGCGAGGCTTTCTCAACAACAGCCGCCTGAATATCCTCATCTTCCGTGCCAAGATAGTATCTGAGAAAGTATCCGAAGAATTTTTTTGCCGTGTCGTAGGAAAATCCCATGAAATCCTCGACCACCGACGGGTCGTCCTCACCAAGCACAACATAGAAATAATACAGATCGCTTATCTCTGCGATCGGGTGTCCCGTAGAGATCCTGTCCATGTCTATCAGCAGCGGCTCACCCTTTTGCAAAAAGACATTGCCCGTGTGGAAATCGCCGTGTACCAGATTTCCCGGATCCGGCAGCGAGTCGATCAGCAGCCTGCATTTTTGCGCAAGCTCCTCATCTTCAAGTGCGATACCGCCGTCAATGTATCTGTGCAGCCTTTTTGAGACCTTAGGTATCCCCTCATCAGCATCGACCGTGACCGAATGGATCTGGCACGCCAGATCAGCCATGATCTTAGCATAAGCCTCGACCTGCCCCGGAGCCCTTGCGATGTTTTCCGAGATCGTCTCTGACTCCACCAGCTCATACATCGCCCCGTAACGCTCACCGACCGAAACAATACCAAATGATATAGCCGTCGGTATACCAAGAATGAAAGCCTTTCTGCTGAGCTCTATCTCCTGCTCGACATCGTGATAGGTGTTTTTGTGGTTAAAGACCTTTATGACCAGTTCATCGTCATATCTGTAAACCTCACCCTTGGCGCCCCAGCCAAGCAGCTTGCAGCCTTCCACCGAGACCTCTCTGTACTTTTTGTATCTTGTCTTTTCCGAGTCAAACGTACCCGGCCAGATGTAATTGATGTGCTTTATAAATTCCTTGAAAGCGCCCGTCTTGTTCAGCGAGATCTCTATCATCTCAGCAATGCTGCGATAGTACCAGCGCTGCATCTGCGGATCGCTCTGGTTCATTTTCTGCCAAAGCTCCTCACCGTTTTCGGAGTATATCCTTGCCAGAGATCGGATATTAGCGAGCTTGTCTGCGAGCCACAGCATCTTCACACCGATATCATCACTGGCTTTGAGCACCTCAAGGGACTCCTCCTTGCGTCGCTTCCAGGAGCTGCTTCTCTGCTCACCGGGATATTCGTTCTCTGATTCTGACGATACCAGGTGTGCAACTCTTTCCCCGAAACGCTTGCGTATCTCTGTCAGAGTACCGTCGGTGTCCTCGACGATGTCGTGCAGCATACCCGCAGCAATGATCTCCACATCGTCCGTCATCGTCGATAATATCTGAGCGACCTCCATCGGGTGCAGGATAAACGGTATCCCGCTGAATTTTCTCAGCTTGCCCTGATGCATCACCGTAGCATAGAGTATTGCTTCTTCAAGCTTGTTCATCATGATCTGTTTTCCAGCCTTTGCACTTTTTCTTTTAAAGTCCCGTGTCTTATTCGGCACTTTGTACATATTGTTGTCCGTAATGTTGACAGTATATCATAAATTCACGAAAAAGTCAATAAGTTGTATAAAAAGTTTGAATTTTTTACTTTTCGGCAATTTATGGTACAGCTGTCATATGCCTGTCACCGCAGTCCCGGCGTAAACATCTTTCCCCCCTGTCCTGACGCTTGACTTTTTTGGTTGTACAAATTATAATCTTATTGCCGGTGTTCGGGATACCCGAATAAAGGGCAGCTTGGACAGGTTTGCGTTCTTGTTGCAAAAGTTTACAAAATATTAACAATCTTCCACCTAACAAAACTATCATCTTTGTTGTTATAAGTGATAGAGGGTGAGCATATGATCTGCAAAGGTGTCAGCCGATAGTCCTGCGGTGAGATCTCAGGATCGTTCACCGGATTTTGACTGTCATACAGGCGGAGAGGAGGGCTTATAATGCAGTGTAATGAAAAATTTCTCCGGGCGTTGGAGGAAGTATATGATGAGCAGTTTGACGAGTATATGAGTTCTATTGAGAACAGACAGCCGCACGAGTTCAGTGCGCAGCACGAAAAGAAAATGGAAAAGCTGATAAAACTCAGGGAGAAACCGTATTACAGATTTGTCTGTACCGCCGGCCGCAGAGCAGCTTGTATCATAATCGCCGTGATAATTTTTGCAGCAGCGGCAATGAGTGTCAAAGCCGTGCGTAAAGCGGTGTTCAGATTCTTCACGAGTATTTTTTCAAACCACATCGTTGTCAGCGCCTGCTGCGACCCGGACGCCGAAACACCCGGGAAGGTGCTTGAGGAGTATTGTATAACAGATCTTCCCGAAGGCTTTGAGCTGACGCAGTCCGGCAGGACGGACGATTCGGTAACGATCGTCTACAATAGATCTGACAAATATGTGATGTTTGAACAGTGCACAAAACAGGCGTTCAGAATGTATATTGATAACGAGTATACAAAAAGTGAGGAGTGTTGCGCAGCCAATGGCGTAAAGTACAGCGTATATTCCAAAGATGCTTCTTCGACCATTATCTGGGACAACGGGACGTATATCTTTGGCGTTACAAGCAATTTAGATAAAAACGATGCACTGGAATTGTGCAAGTCTACAAAGTTAAAAAAGTGACCTAACAAAACCGGGGTTTTAATTGTTATAAAGTGTAGAGAGAAAAAACAGTTTCTCTCTGCATTTTTTTATTCTATATTAAGGAGGTCATAACTATGAAAAAAAGGATCCTGTCAGCTTTAACTATGGTGGTAATGATGTTTGCTTGCAGCATCACCGCATACGCCGATGTGTATAAGCAAGATCCGCCCGATCCAAACCCTACAAGGTACAGCTATACGCTCAGTTTAAGCAGCAACCTGTCGTTTTCGGGGCATACTGCGACCTGTAAAAGCGTTGTCAGAGGCGATCCGAACCTTGTCACAAAGATAGAACTTACTCAGTGCCTTGAAGAGGATATCGGCGGCGGCTGGTGGTACAGGATAGCCTCATGGAACAAGACTTTCTATAACTTTATCGCCGTTTATACCACTACAAAATCAAACGTTCCCAGCGGTACATATCATGTCAGGACCATAGCTAAGGTCTACTCCGGTTCTAATTTTGAGAACATCGCCATATACAGCGTAACCGCAAGCTGCTGATCTTACCCGTTAAAAAGCATAGGGCAGTATCACATAGCTCCCGCTTAAAGAGTGCGTTTTAAAGCGAACGACTCTTCTTGAATACATCCAAAAGACTTCCTGCGGTCTCACGATTCTGCTCTGTGCTTTTTATATTTTAGAATTGAATATTCATCAAAAGGGCTGATACAAGGGTGTACCGGCTCTTTTTCACAATTATGTCCGGACCATCGTGCGACCCGGCGTCGGTTGACAAGCCGCCTGCGGTGAGTTATACTGTTATTGATAAAGGTTAAATGTCATCTTTGCGGAGGTGCTTTGGTTTGAGCGAACAAATAAATGAGATGACTGCCCTCACTGAGGACAGGGAAAAAACAATAGTCAGAACCAGTATCGTCGGTATCGCAGCGAATGTTCTGCTTGTGGCTTTCAAAGCGTTCGTCGGTATCGTTTCTCACTCGATAGCCGTGATCCTTGATGCCGTCAACAACCTTTCTGATGCTCTTTCGTCGGTCATAACGATAATCGGCGCTAAGCTCGGCGCAAAGCCGCCGAATAAAAAGCATCCGCTGGGCTACGGCAGAGTAGAGTATATCAGCTCTATGCTCGTTGCGGCGATAGTGCTTTATGCAGGTATCACCTCGCTGGTGGAATCGGTGAAGAAGATATTCCACCCCGAGCAGGCAGATTACGGCGCAGCATCGCTTGTTATCATCTCTGTGGCAATAGTCGTGAAGCTGATACTTGGTGCGTATGTTAAAAAACAGGGCGAAAAGGTCAATTCCGGTGCGCTTATCGCCTCGGGTTCAGATGCCTCGTTTGATGCCATACTGTCAGCCTCCGTGCTTGCCTCAGCAGTTATTTACCTCATCTGGGGGATCTCGCTTGAAGCGTATGTGGGTGTGATAATTGCAGGATTTATCGTTAAAGCAGGTATCGAAATGATGTTTGAAACGCTTGACGATATCATCGGTCAGCGAAGTGATGCGGATATCACTAAACAGCTCAGAAGAATAATCTGCGAGGACGAAGAAGTCAGAGGCGCATATGATATAATCCTGTTCAATTACGGTCCGAATAAGAACTACGGCACCGTGCATATCGAGCTTCCCGATGATATGACTGTTGATAAGGTCGATCAGATCACCCGAAGGATACAGCTCAGCGTTTTCCAGAAAACGGGCGTTATCCTGACCGGTGTCGGCGTGTATTCATTCAACACCTCCAACGACGAAGCCGCACAGATGCGAAATGCCTTGCAGAAGGCTGTTTTGTCGCACAGCTGGGCTATGCAGGTGCATGGGTTCTATGCGGATACGAAAAGCAAAACACTGCATTTTGACGTGGTCGTGAGCTTTGATATAGACAGGAACGAGGCGCTGGAGAAGCTTACTAAACAGGTTTCAGAGATGTATCCTGACTATAATATCAGCATCGTGCTGGACGCAGATGCTTCGGATTAAGCCGTCAGACGGACTTTGTGCGGTGATGATCGGAATAATGGCTGCCCGTGGGGAACATTCTCTGCGGGCAGTTGTGTTATGCATACGCAGGCAGTGAGGATAAAAATATATTGTGCACAACTATATTTGATAAAACTATATTTGATAAAATATAATTGTGCGCAACCTTTTTTATGCTCGAAAAGCATAGGTGTATATTTGACATAGGTATTTGTAATTGCAACACGTTTGTGGTATAATAATAGCGGACTAAGAAGCGAAACTGAATTTAGCCGCCGCTGCGGCGCGCAATGCCCTCGCCCTCAATTTCGGGAGAGCTGTTTCTTTGTCCGGCTCGGGGCTAAATTATTTTAGTTCTATAAATCAGAGATTAAACTATTACTATCAAATTAATAGTTTTGCACCCGAAGGGGTATGGGGGCGATCGGAAAGTCCCCGAAAAAAGCAAGAACACCAGATGTAAGAGGTAAGAAATTTAGCGGTAAGATTGTCCGCTAAACTATCAATTATTATTTAATACATAGCTTGCTCTCTCGTCTAAGGGGGAAACCCATAAGGGAGAACAGGACGCCGTGCCTTACGGCGTGGTGAGCGGACTTTTCTCCCCTCTGTGTTTCC
>CADAHS010000009.1 GCA_902787825.1 uncultured Ruminococcus sp.
CGGTTACTTTGGGACACGAAAAAACCTGTTATTATACCATACTAAAATAACCAAATGAAAGCCCGGAGCGGCACAAAGGCGGTTGTCATCTCATACTGATATGCGACGGACACGCGCGCCGCAGCGGCGGCAAATTCTGATTTATATTATAATATACCTAAGCGGTTATGTCAACAAGAAAGGCTGCGAATATCGCAGCCTCAGAAGTTATTTAAAGATCTTATCCATAAAAGACTTGTCATTGAAGTAATTGATACCGATGGCGTTTCGGACCTCGTTGACGGTTTCGTTTGAGACCTCAACAGCTTTTTTGGTGCCTTTTCTGAGCATAGAGAGGACCTCACCCATATCCTTGGCGTATTCCTCACGTCTTGCTCTGATAGGAGCAAGATACTCCTGCATTACATTGTTCAGGAGCTTTTTGCATTTCATATCGCCCAGACCGCCACGCTCGTAGTGCTCCTTCATCTCCTGGAGATTAGCATATTCAGGCAGATATTTTTTGAAATCTTCATCTGTCGAGAAAGCCTCAAGGTACAGAAATACAGGGTTGTTTTCAGTGTGACCCGGATCGGTGATGTTGATGTGCGTCGGGTCAGTGAACATCGACATTATCTTCTGCTTGATCGTCTTTTCATCATCTTTAAGATAAATGCAGTTGCCAAGAGATTTGCTCATTTTTGCATTTCCGTCTGTGCCGACAAGTCTGTTGCAGCTGTCAGAATCGGGAAGCACTGCCTCAGGTTCAACAAGAATGTCGCAGTTATAGATCCTGTTGAAGCTGTTCACGATCTCTCTTGCCTGTTCAAGCATCGGGAGCTGATCTTCACCAACAGGAACGTATTTTGCTTTGAAAGCGGTGATGTCAGCAGCCTGGCTGATAGGGTATGTCATAAATCCGACGGGGATGCTGCGTTCAAATTTACGCATTTTTATCTCGTTTTTGATAGTCGGGTTGCGTTCAAGTCTTGACATAGTCACGAGATTTGAATAATACATCGGAAGCTCATAAAGAGCAGGAATGTGCGACTGAACAAGGAAGGTCGTCTTGTCCGGAGTCAGTCCCGCAGCGAGATAATCCAGCATTACCTCCATTATGTTGTCACGGATCTTCTGCGGATTGTCAGCATTGTCCGTTAATGCCTGAAGATCGGCGATCATAACGAATGTCTGATATTTTCCGGTGTTTTGCATTTCGACTCTCTTTTTCAGAGAACCCACATAGTGTCCGAGGTGAAGCGACCCTGTCGGTCTGTCACCGGTCAGAATTATGTTATTTTCCATATTTGATAGCTCCTTTCAAAGGTCAGCAGTAATGCAGGGCGTAAGCGTGTTATCTGCGATTACAGCAAATAAAAAAGTCCTATCTCCGCAATGGGACGATAGAACACCGCTTTGCCACCCAATGGCTTTAAGGATACCTGCATATCCGTCCTCATTAACGCAGGGAACACGGCGAGCGATACTTGCCTTTCAGCTTTCCCGCTGCTCCTCACAGGTCCATTCGCATAAAGTCTGCCTGCTGCCTCACACCAAAACGGCAGCTCTCTGTAAAGCATGGCTTCACGTTACTTACCCCTGTTCACAGGATTTTTCATATATAAGATAATTATATTCGTTTTTAACTCTTTTGTCAACAAGAGAGTATAACCATAAAATGAACGTACAGTCAATATTGTGTGAACGAATGCATCTGCAAAAATATGAAATGATAAAAATATTAAAAAAAGCTGTTGCAATCCGTGACAAATGGGTGTATAATAAATATGTATATTTGTGAAAATACAGTAAGGCATAACGGAGTGATCTAATGAAGATAATGCCAAATAAAAAATATAATACCGTAGCGTTGTATGCTGCGCTTGTCATAGCAGTCAATGTGCTGCTTATAGTTGCGATACTTAAATTCAGCTCGATCTCAAGCTTTTTCGGAATGCTGACGACCGTGCTGATGCCGGTCATCTGGGGACTTGTTATCGCCTTTCTGATGAACCCGATAATGGTGAACATCGAAAAGTTGTTTTCAAGCAAGGTCAAAAGGGCGACCGGTAAAAACAAGCTGCTCAGAGCGCTTTCTGTCACAGTATCGGCGATAGTTTTTCTGGGGATCGTTGTTGGTTTGCTTGCGATAGTCATTCCTGAGCTTGTAAAGTCAGTTACTGAGCTTTTCAACAATATGGGTGATATCAGGGATAATCTGCAAGGTTGGATAAGTAAGACTTTCAAGAATTATCCGAGCCTTGTCACCTCTTTTAACGCAAAGATAGACGGCTTCACCAAGGACGCTTCTGTAATTTTTGAAAAAATGCAGCCGATGCTTGAAGAACTTGTTTCGGGTGCATGGGGCGTTGTAACGTTCATCAAAGACTTTTTGCTCGGTTTTATCGTTTCTATCTATATGCTTTGCAATAAGGAAACGCTGCTTGCGCAGATCAAAAAGAGCATAGTTGCTATCACCAGAAAATCCACCTGCGCTAAGATAATGGGCGTAGCATCGCAGGCAAACAAAGTTTTCTCAGGCTTTATCATGGGCAAGATCATCGACTCGATAATCATCGGACTGCTTTGCTTCATTGGTCTTACCCTGATGGATATGCGTTATAATATCATGATCGCAGTTATCGTCGGCGTTACTAATATCATCCCGTTTTTCGGACCTATCATCGGTGCAATACCTTCAGTTTTGCTGATGCTGATAGTAGATCCTAAAAAAGCGATACTGCTTTTCATCTTTATCCTGATACTCCAGCAGTTTGACGGAAATATCCTCGGACCTAAGATCCTTGGCGATTCTACCGGACTGCCGGGCTTCTGGGTGCTGATAGCGCTTATCGTCAGCGGCGGATTGTTCGGCTTTGCGGGAATGGTACTTGCAGTACCGATGTTTGCGCTTATCTACAGCTTTGCAAGAAGCTTTGTTGAAAACAAGCTGCGCAAGAAAAAGCTTCCCGTTACTACCGAGTATTATAAACAGGACATCGAGCATCTTTATTCCAAACCTGAGAAAAAAGTCCCGATGACAGCCGAGGAGCTTGAAAGCTATGTTATCCCGTCAGCCGATGAGGTCAACGAGATACAGTATGAGAACAACGATGAAGATGTCAAGGAATATAAAATAGGTGAGTAAAAATACAAGACCTCGGAGTTTCGGGCTCCGGGGTCTTTTGCTGTTAATTCTTTTTTGTAAAAACAACCTCCATCGGCTGCGCATCGCAAACCGTGACGTATGCCTTTAGCACGCCGTCACCGTAACGCATATAGTCAAATGAACCGATGCTGTGGTTGGAAGGATCCTTGTCCAGTATCTTTACCTCGCCGTTGTCATACCCGTTTGGCTTTGCCACAACGATCTGCGTTACCGTCTCGGGCTTGCTCAGAGCGTGACCGAAAATGCTCAGAACACCTCCGTCGAATTCAAGATCAGTATACTTTGATTCCCACCTTCCCTGAAGTAATGGGAGTATCTCATCGTTGATTATCGAAACGTTTCCGTATCGGCTGTTGGTCGTGGGGAAAAGCCTCAGCGTCGTTTCTCCCGCAAATCTGTATTCGTCTACCATCACAAGGGCAGCACCATCGTAGTAGCATTCTTTTATTGTTGCATATGCGTCTACCGAGCCTGAATCTCTCAGACCCGAGTGCTCAAGCTTCAGAACGACCTTTCCGCCTTCTTCAACTATCTCAAAGCTTGTTTCAAGTACAGGTGAAGCCATCCACAAACGGACGAGTGTGTTGTCTTTGATCTCAACTCTCGGACCGTTAACTCCCTTTTCTTCCCATGCACCATCAAATCTGCCCATGTTATTTCCCTCCTTGCGTGTGCTTATCCCCGGCTATCAGAAGCCTGATAGCTTCCACACTGCATCTGATCGCTCTGTCTGTATCAAGCGTGATGCTTTCGTCAGCACCCTCGTTGAGATTTTTCTGACAGTTCCATAGTGAAGCAAGCACCGCACCGCAGCGGACATTTCTTGCCTGACCAACTGCGTAAAGAGCTGCACACTCCATTTCCGAAGCAAGACAACCAAGCCTGATGTACGAATCCCAGCGGCTTTTCACACCATCGCTGACAGGGGAGTTGTCCGGTTCGAGCTGACCGTAGAAACTGTCCTTGCTGTGAACGACACCGACGTGAAAACCATTGCCTTTGCGTTTGTCACTGAGCTTTTCTGCCGCAGCAGCTATTGCGCTTATAACTTTAAAATCCGCAGCCGACGGGTATGTCGCAGGCATATACTCATAAGATGTTCCTTCGCCTCTGACAGCTGCAGAAGCGATGATAAGGTCGCCTGCACTGACACAATCGTTCATTCCGCCGCAGGTGCCTATCCTTATGAACGTGTCCGCACCGCACTTTACAAGTTCTTCGACAGCGATCGCAGTTGAAGGACCGCCTATGCCGGTAGAGCAGACAGTTACCTTTTCGCCGTCCAGCGTTCCTGTGTAAACATTGAACTCACGATTGTGAGCCACCTGCACAGCATTATCTATGTATGCGGCGATCTTTGGTACCCGGAACGGGTCGCCGGGAAGTATCACATACTTTCCGACCTCGCTTGGAAGCGTGGCAATATGGAATTGTCTTTCTGTGTCAATAAGGCTTGCCATAACTTTCATCTCCTTGCTTAAAAAGCTTGTTATAGTTGATTTATCTTCAGAATTTCAGATTTTTCTCTTTCTCGTAAAAAGACCTGCAAAACATCTCAAACTCGTCCTGTGATTCACACGCTTTCCTGCAAGCCTCTTTCTTTTCATCGGAGCATTCCATCGCCTTGTGTATCTTCTCACACGGGAATTCTCCGCATTCATTGCAGCTTTTCACCTCGTGACTCTTTACACAGCTGATAAGCCCAAACGCACAAACGCCCTTGCTCCCGCAGCCCGTGCAGCTTATCTCCTCATTGGAAACGACTCTGTCACGCCAGCCGGCCTTTTTCCAGAACACAGCCGTTTCGTGAAGCTCATCGTCCGTCTTTGCAAGGGATCTCGGACATACCGCACAGTCGTCGCCGCAAAGAGAAATGATCGGTTCAGCCGTTTTCAGCTCGTCAAACTGTTGTGTGTACCATTTCATTTTATCAGCCGCCTTATAGAAAAATCGTTATAGCTATCAATACCGCAGCGGCAGCAATAAAGCTTCCAAGCGCCAGCGGCGATCGTGCCGCCGTAAAAGCGATCAGTCTGTTGCTGCTTTTTGGTTTGAATACCGAGATACACTTGCAGACCACAAGCGTGATGCATAAAATATTCAGGATCAGTCCCAGGATCAGCAGTACCAGGCGTAAACTGTCCCTGCCCTCACCCTTTGTGAGATATATCTTTAGTGGGTCATCCGGGTCGAATCTCACCCATACCGTTTCACCGATCTGTGCAAGATCCTTGCTGCGTTTCAGCTCAAAAGATGAACCTTCAAAAGTCATTCCGTCATATTCAAATCTCACAGTGGTGCGGTAGCAGTCTGTCTTACCGCTTGTATCTTTATCTGCATCAGTGCTGTCAGGCGCATTGCTGATAACGATACCCTGTGCAAGGTGGGAATACCTGAAGACCACTTTACACTGTGTTATGATCAAAAAGCTTTGTATCAGCAGCAATGCTGCGAGCAGGACAGCGAAGAAACCTACCAGTTTTACAGTGCCGATGCCGTTTTCGATCCTGTCATAGCCGATCCTGCGAGCATTCTCATCAGCCTTGCTGTACAGATCCGAAAGCTTGTCGTTAGCTTTTTCGTAAAGCTTTTTTTCTCCGTCGTTTTGCATTTGTCCGCAAGCTATTTATCTATTTTCATAGATATGTCAAAAGCTTTTACCGAATGCGTCAATGCGCCCAGCGAGATTATATCAACACCTGTCTGTGCGATCGCCGCAATGGTCTTTTCGGTGACGTTGCCCGAAGCTTCGAGCTTTGCACGTCCGTTTGTTATCTTAACAGCCTCTGTCATATCCTCACAGCTCATATTGTCAAGCATTATTATCTCAACTCCGAGATCAAGAGCCTCCCTGAGCTGTTCAAGATCCGATACCTCAACCTCTATCTTGACCGTGTGTCCCATTTTCTCACGCAGAGCGTTCACCGCACCTGTCATCGAGCCGTAAGCGTCAAGGTGTGTATCCTTGAGCATAGCACAGTCCGAGAGATTGTATCTGTGATTTTTTCCGCCGCCGACAGTAACAGCGTATTTCTGTAACGCTCTCAGTCCCGGCAGTGTTTTTCTTGTATCTGCAATAGAAGCTTTTGTCCCTTTGACAAGCTCAACACATCTGTTTGTTGCCGTAGCAATGCCCGACATATGCTGAACAATGTTCAGAGCAGTTCTTTCACCTTTGAGCAAAGCCCTTGTCGAGCAGGTTATCCTTGCGATAATATCGCCTTTTTTCACTTTTTCTCCATCGTGAATGAGTATCTTGAACTCAGCGTTATCGTCAAGCAGCTTGAATACCCTCATTGCAGCATCTATACCGCAAAGCACACCGTCGTCCTTTGAAACGTATCTCGCAGTAGAAACGGAGTTTTCGTCAACAAGATTATCTGTTGTGACATCAATATAGTTTATGTCCTCGTTGAGTGCGGTCTTGATGATGTCATCTATCTGGAACTGCATCAGCTTCATATTTTTTTCCTTTCTCTTATCAGCGCATTCAGTGTTGCTGTATTGACACTCAGTCATGCTTTTTTCTTATCATCTCAGCGTTTTGCGTAGCTATCTTCCACGCTTCGCTCAGAACGATGTATGCTACCGTAGCCAGCGACTTTGCCTCAACATAGTCCTTGTCTATTTTATAATTGCCGCTGTAAAGCATATCCTTTATCTGTGTTACCTTTTCAAGCCCCGGTCCAAGCTCGGCGATATTTGGCAGTACAAAGTATGCCTTTTGCATGATCGCCCGTATCTGCGTCCTAAGTCCCTTCGGTATCTCGGGAGCTTGCTTGTCGATCCTGAAATTATACTGCTCGAACTCATCGCTGCACCCCTTGATCTTTTGTGCAATGTCATGAGCAGCACGCCTTGAAAATACCAGAGCTTCCAGAAGCGAGTTGCTTGCCAGCCTGTTGTTGCCGTGAACGCCCGTGTGTGAGCATTCACCGCAGGCATACAGCCTTGGGATATTGGTCCGTGCATATGTGTCAACATTGATACCGCCCATAAGATAGTGGTGGCAGGGGAATATCGGTATCAGATCCTTTGTCATATCTATCCCTGCGTCCATCAGGTTTTTGTAGATCATCGGGAAACGGTTCCTGACAAAATCGGGATCCTTATGAGTTATGTCAAGATAGAACTTGTTTGAGCCGGTACGCTTTGCCTCAAAGATTATAGAATGGGAAACGACATCTCTCGGAGCAAGCTCCAGTCTTTTGTCGTAGTTGTGCATAAAGCGCTGCTTGTCGCAGTTTCGCAGATAAGCGCCCTCACCACGAACCGCCTCGGAAATAAGGAAGCATTGTCTTGTGTGTTCATCGTTGAATGCGGTCGGGTGAAACTGGATATAGCTAAGATGCTTTATCTCAGCACCCATGTTGTAAGCCATCATGATCCCATCGCCCGTAGCGATAGAGGAGTTTGTCGTGAACTCGTAGACTCTGCCGATACCGCCTGTTGCAAAAATAGAGTAGTGGCAGTTGTACGTTGCATACTCACCATCTTTGAGCACAAGAAATGAAAATCCCGTGTTGGTCATTTTTGCATCGCACATTACAGCGTTTTCAAGTATCGTCACGTTGTCCAGCGCCTGAACGCTTGCAAGCAGTGTGCGTTCAATTTCAGCGCCGGTGGAATCCTTGTGGTGGAATATCCTGTGCATACCGTGACCGCCCTCCAGCGTTCTGTGGTAGTCACCGTCAGGCTTCTTGTCAAAGTCACACCCAAGTTCGATAAGTTTAGCAATGTCTATCTTAGCCTCGTTCACAAGAACATCGGTAGATTCCGGATCGTTTTCAAAACCTCCCGCAACGAAAGTGTCGTGCTTGTGATATTCCGGCTTGTCCTCGGGGTTGTCGTAAACTCCTGCGATACCGCCCTGCGCAAGAGCCGTGTTGCAAAGATCCTTCTGCATCTTTGACAGTACCAGCACCTTCAGATCGCTCGGAAGGTTCAGCGCACCATACAGACCTGCCGCACCGCAGCCTGCGATTATAACATCAAAATTTCTGTTCATATCTCAAAACCTCTTGACTTTAATAATTCAGTCCAAAGCCTGTTTTCTTCAAATAATTATACTTATTCTATTATAACACATCTATCTGCAAAATTCAACACAAAATCGGCATATTTTCACCGTTTTGAGTAAGTTTTTTTCAGATGGGAGATCATCGGTTCAATTAACAGGACTTGACAATCATACGAGGCTGCTGTATAATTTAGGCAAAAAAACAGAAATGCACAAAACGAGGTGACAAATTTGACGAAACGTAAGCTGAAAATGTACATTATCATAGGCACTATACTGATCGTTCTGGCAGGAGTGCTTTTGTATATATTTGTATGGAATAAGCCAAAGGTCAAGGCTGATGTCAATACCAAAGTATTTAATAGCTCTATGTGTCAAAGGGTCGATGACGATTATTATTATATCAGCGGCAAAAGTGTAAAGCGTTTGAAAAATGATGAAGAAAAGACTGTTTATGAAGGAATAAAGCCATACAGGATATGTGTTGACAAGGAGTATCTGTATGTATGCGATAACGGCGTCATATGCGTTGATTTGAAAAGCGGAAAGAGCAATATTATCGTAAATGTCAAAAAAGAAGACCTTTGGTATATCTACGCTGACAACGGCTGCTTGTTCTATGAAATTAGTAGTGAGCCGCTAAAGTGTATAGATATAAAGACCGGCGAGACAAAAGATGCAATAGAGCTTTTGAATGACAAGAGTGACGGTTTTCACAAACAAAGATTTTCAGACGATAAGTGGATAATAGCGAGTATAAAAGATGCAGAGTTGGGCGCGTTTGAGATATGTGATGATGATATGAACCTGTTGTCCAGTAATGCCACAGGCTTTGTTGAAAAAGATAATGAGATTCTTTTAGCTGCAGTCTCTGGCTTTAACTGTGGTTATGAATGTCGATTTTATAAAAGCGACGGAACAGAGGCTAAAACTGTTAAATATACAACACCTGCGGAGACAACAGGCGAATCAACTATAATAGGCAACAATGTTGTCACAGTGTCCACGACGATAAAACAGCCGTTTTCAATCGGAAGACATGGTGATAACCGTTATCTTCCGCAGCTGGAGAACCATTATTATGATACATATATTAAAGTCAATACTGATGATTTTGAGATCCAGACGCATAAGATGAAAAAATATGAACGTATAATCTATGCTGATGATAAAAAGGTCGTGACCTATTATAACGGCAAGTATGTTACTTATTCTGCTGATGAATGGAAGGTCACAGATGAAAAGAAAGCGGACGAGATAAAAGACGGCGGAAAGTATACATTCGAAGCCTGCGGTGAGTATGTATTTGTATTTGACGACAACACGGGTGAGTGCATAAACAGAATAAAGATATGAACAGGCTCTGCGAAAAAAACTCTGTAAATTCAAAAACTGTGATAAAAAACGTTATTTCTGGAGCGGCTTAAAAAGTCGCTCCGATTTTTTTACAGTATAAATTGGATACTGTAATTTGTCAAGATACTTGTGCTATCAGCATGTTGGAATGGAGCGCAGCTGAATGGAATCAGGCTGATATCCGGCTGTCAGCCGAGCCTGTCAGGATACATGATCTCAAGCTCACCAAGGACTTTACCCCAGTTTCGCAGCGGCATAGTCCATTTCTTAGCTATCTCATGTGTTGCCAGATACAGAGCCTTCAGCAGCGCTGTATCGCTTGGGAATACGCTTCTTTGCTTGTTCAGACGGCGATAGCCGCTGTTCAGGCTCTCGATGGCATTTGTGGTATAAATGACCTTTCTGACATCGGATGAGAACTTAAAAATCGGCGATATTACGTCCCAGTTCTTGTACCAGCTCTTCATAGCGTTGGGATAATCGTCCTCCCATTTTTTAGTAACACGATCAAGAGCTTCAAGAGCAGCGTCCTCGGAAGGCGCATGATATATCGTTTTCAGGTCGTTTGCGAATTCCTTCTTGTTCTTCTCACCGACGTATTTAAGCGTATTTCGTACCTGATGAACTATGCAGCGCTGAAGCTCGGTCTGCGGAAATGCCGCTGATACGGCTTCTTTCATACCTGTGAGACCGTCTGCGCAGATGACAAGAATATCCTTAACTCCGCGATTTTTCAGCTCGTTCAGAACACCGAGCCAGTACTTGGCGCTCTCGTTTTCACCGATATGTATTGAAAGGACTTCTTTGTGACCTGTCATGCTGACAGCCAGAATCACATACGCGGCAAGCTTCCTGATCTGCCCGTTCTCACGAACCGAGAAGTGTACTGCATCTACAAATACTATCGGATATACTTCATCGAGAGGACGTTTCTGCCAGTCCTCTATCTGCGGTAGAAGGCGGTCTGTGATATCTGATACCATACCGTCGCTGACTTCAAAGCCGTAGATATCTTCGATAGTTTCGCTTATCTGGCGAGTGGTCATGCCTTTAGCATACAGCGATATTATCTTCTGCTCAATGCCTGAGATGTCCTTCTGACGTTTCTTTACGACCTTTGGCTCAAAACTGCCGTCACGATCCTGCGGCACTTCTATTTCGGTTTCTCCGAAGTTTCCGCGAATCTTCTTGGTTTTCTTGCCGTTGCGATAGTCAGGATTGTCGGAACGCTCATATTCCTGATATCCCAGATGCTCGTCCATTTCGGATTCGAGCATTTCCTGGATCGTCCCTCCGAGAAGGTCTTTGAGAGCATCCTCAATATCCTTTGCAGACTTGATGTCGTATTCCTCAAGCAGCATTCCTATGATGTTCTTCTTTCCTTCACTCATCGGTTCTCTTTTTCTTCTTGCCATAAAAAATCAGCCTCCTGTGATATTAATTCTATTTTATCACAGTTAGCTGATTTTTCACAGACTTTTTTTCAGAGGCTCTATGAACACAATAAAAGCGGTGCCAACAAAGCACCGCTTTTTAGTTTGTCTTATTTTCCGTAGTATGCTGCGAGGTATATCTCCTTTATCTCGCTCATCAGCGGGTATCTCGGGTTTGCGCCCGTGCACTGATCGTTGAATGCGTTCTCGACCATCTCGTCAAGCGTTGCAAGGAAGTCCTCCTCCTTAACGCCGTAATCTGCGATAGTCGGCTTTATCTCGATAGTCTTTTTCAGCTTTTCTATCTGCTTGATAAGATTTTCAAACGATTCCTTATCGTCCTTGCCGCCAAAGCCGCAGTAGCGTGCGACCTCTGCGTATCTTTCAAGCGTGTGCGGATACTGGTACTGCGAGAAGGTACCCATCTTTCTTGGCGTAGGATCAGCGTTGTAGCGCATAACTCTTGTAAGGATAAGCGCATTTGCAATACCGTGCGGCAGGTGGTGGTAAGCGCCCAGCTTGTGCGCCATTGAGTGGTTCACACCAAGGAAAGCGTTTGCAAAAGCCATACCTGCCATGCAGGCAGCATTAGCCATTTTTTCTCTTGCAGCCGGGTCGTTTGCGCCGTTTTTGTATGCCGACGGCAGATTATCAAATACAAGCTTTGCAGCCTTTAAAGCCATTGCGTCTGTGTAGTCTGAAGCCATTACCGAAGCGTAAGCTTCAAGTGCGTGTGTCAGTACGTCAATACCCGATGCGCAGGTCAGACCCTTTGGAGCGTTCATCATCATGTCCGCATCAACGATAGCCATGTTAGGCAGCAGCTCGTAGTCAGCGATAGGATATTTTGTGCCTGTTTCCTGATCGGTGATGATAGCAAACGGAGTTACCTCCGAGCCTGTTCCCGCAGATGTAGGAACTGCCACAAAGTAAGCCTTTTCACCCATTTTCGGGAACTTGTATATTCTCTTTCTGATGTCCATGAAATCCATTGCCATGTCTTCAAAAACAACATCAGGATGTTCGTAGAGTACCCACATTATCTTTGCAGCGTCCATAGCCGAGCCGCCGCCGAGAGCGATTATAACATCAGGCTCGAACTCAGCCATTTCCCTTGCACCCTCCTGAGCGTTTGCAAGCGTCGGGTCAGGCTGAACGTCAGAGAAAACGTGGTAAGCTATACCCAGCTCGCTGAGCTTGTCGGTGATGCAGTTTGCGTAGCCGTTTTTGTAAAGGAATCTGTCAGTGACAACAAAGGCTCTCTTTTTGCCAAGCTCGTCTTTCAGCTCACTGAGAGCCACAGGCAGACAGCCGTTTTTGAAGTAAACTTTCTGCGGTGTTCTGAACCAAAGCATATTCTCTCTCCTCTCAGCAACAGTCTTGATGTTAAGCAGGTGCTTGACACCCACGTTTTCCGAAACCGAGTTGCCGCCCCACGATCCACAGCCGAGCGTCAGGGAAGGAGTCATCTTGAAATTGTAAAGGTCGCCGATACCGCCGTGTGAAGAAGGCGTGTTTATAAGTATACGGCAGGTCTTCATTTTATTGCGGAACTTTTCGATCTTTTCCTTTTGTGTTACCACATCACAGTAAAGTGACGATGTGTGACCGATACCTCCGTCACGAACCAGCCTGTCTGCCTTGTCAAGCGCATCGTCAAAGTCCTTTGCCTTGTACATCGCAAGTACAGGTGAGAGCTTTTCGTGAGCGAACTCCTCACTGATGTCAACATTTGTTACTTCACCGATAAGTATTTTTGTATCCTCCGGTACTTTTACATCAGCCAGCTCAGCGATCCTGTGAGCAGACTGTCCGACTATCTTAGCGTTGAGCGAGCCGTTTATGATTATCGTCTTTCTCACCTTTTCGGTTTCAGCCTTGGTGAGAAAA
The DNA here is from genome assembly GCA_902787825.1 of uncultured Ruminococcus sp. GTDB lineage: Bacteria > Bacillota > Clostridia > Oscillospirales > Ruminococcaceae > Hominimerdicola. The sequence continues at coordinate 12,848 of CADAHS010000009.1, forward strand.
TGACAGCCACGAGCCTTGAATTCCTTCTTGACCTCGTCATAAATGCTTTTGTCAACTATCACCGACTGCTCCGAAGCGCAGATCATACCATTGTCAAAGGTCTTTGAATGTATTATCGACGAAACTGCAAGCAGTATATCAGCAGACGAATCTATGACCGCAGGCGTGTTTCCTGCGCCAACTCCAATGGCAGGCTTTCCGCTTGAATAAGCAGACTTGACCATTCCCGGACCACCCGTTGCGAGAATGCAGTCAGCCTCTCTCATAACAGTTTGAGTCAGCTCCAGCGACGGAACATCTATCCATCCGATGATCCCCTCCGGTGCACCCGCCTTTACCGCAGCATCAAGTACCACCCTTGCAGCCGCTATCGTTGACATCTTAGCTCTCGGGTGCGGCGAGATAATGATAGCGTTTCTTGTTTTCAGGCACAAAAGAGCCTTGAAAATAGCTGTAGATGTCGGGTTTGTTGTCGGGATTACCGCTGCAATAACTCCGATAGGCTCTGCAAGCACAGTCGTACCGTAAACCTCGTCACGCTCGATAACATCACAGGTCTTGACGTTTTTGTATTTGTTGTAGATGTATTCGCTTGCGTAGTGGTTCTTGATGACCTTGTCCTCAACTATGCCCATGCCCGTTTCTTCCACCGCAAGCTTTGCAAGAGGTATCCTCGCCTTGTTTGCAGCCATAGCGGCAGCCCTGAAGATCTTATCCACCTGCTGCTGTGTGTATGATGAGAACTTTTCCTGCGCTGCTCTCAGCTCAGCGAGCCTCTTTTCCAGAGCAGGTACATTGTCAACAAGATTGGATTTGTTTTGTGCTTCAGCCATGAAAATTACCTCCTGTTTAAGTTTCTGCGATAGTTGAAAACCATCGAAGATAAGTATTTCCCGTGTTGATATTATTATACAGTAAAAGCGGCTTTTTGTCAATTTTAATCTTCTACATCTTTTGCAGTTTTTGCTGATGTTTATTATGCAAAATGACGACTGGTCATTTTTTTAGCTTTCTTCGTTCATTTGTTCTTGATTTTTCGTGCAAATGTGTAAAAAATCGACGTATAAGAACAAAAGATGAACAAAAGCCTACTAAAGTGTATACATTTGTGAAAATAACGAAACTGCTCTTGACAATGTTAAAAAAGAGTGTATAATATATACAGCGGAAGTGTTTCCGTATTCTCCCGATGAAAAATCGGGACTACCTGAAGGGAATGATAATTAATGAGTGAAAAGAGATTGCTGGCTTCCAGTGACATCTATGATGTTTATGAGCGTGACGGCTTTGCAGTCAGAGAGTACAATGATAACGCATATAAGGAAAAGTGCCTGTATGCTGCGCTTACACACGCAAGAGTAGAAACGACGCTTGTGAATTCGTTTATAAAAATACCTACCCTGCACGAGGTCTCCGTGGTCGACGGAAGATGGTCGATAACGATGGACTTCATCAAGGGTAAGACCATGCAGCAGCTTATGGACGAGGACCCGTCCAATATGGAAAAGTACCTCAACCAGTTCATTGATATCCAGACTGAGATCCACGCTCAGTATATGCCGCTTTTGTCAAAACTGAAGGACAAGATGACAAGGCAGATCAAGAGTCTTGGACAGATCGACGAGATAAAGAAGTATGAGCTGCTGACGAGGCTTGATTCGATGCCAAAGCATATCAAGCTGTGCCATGGCAACTTTGCTCCGAAAAATATCATAATCAACGACGAGGGCACATATGTTATAAACTGGGGCTCTGCAAGACAGGGAAATGCTTCAGCCGATGTCGCAAGAACGTATCTGCTTCTTTGCCTCAACGACCCTGCGCTCGCTGAGCCGTATCTTGATAAGTATTGCCTGAAAAGCGGTACATCAAAGCAGTATGTTCAGGCTTGGCTGCCTATCGTTGCGGCTGCACAGCTCATCAAAGGCAAGCCCGAGGAGAAGGATCTGCTGATGAAGTGGATCGACGTGGTGGACTATTCCTGATGAAAGTGTGAACGTTTTTCACAAAAGTTGTATTGTTTAATTGTAATAAATCCGTAACTTGTTTTTGTGCAAAATTGCATAAAACGAATTTGTGCCGATGGTGAATTATGTTCACTATCGGCATTTTTTATGAAAATTTGGTGTAAAGTGTTTACACTAAATATTGAGTGTGATATAATCATAATCAACAAGATATATATAGAAAGGAGAGCCTCTTTTAAAGGAGGTAATAGGGGACATGAGAAAGTTTGTACTTGTTGCAGTCACAGCTTTGACTATCGCACTTTCAGCAAGCTGCGGTATGACAGAAGATAATAAAGATAATGAAACAAAGCTCACAACTGCTACGCAGCAGGAAAATGCAGCAGGGGAAGCTGCAAACATCAGCAAAAATTTCAAGGTGCTTCCTGATAACGCAAAGAAAGCGCTCGACCTTGCAAGCGACGGTTCGCAGAAGGTTTATCCATCAGCCAATGGCAGCAGATCTTTCGGCTATACAGGAAAAAGCAAGGTGAATGGGGCTGATTGCTACTGCTTCAGCGTATTTGATGTGGATAAGGAGCAGACGACACCCGCTGCGGACGTTGCGGTATCGACAGATTTTACAAAGGTGTTCGCTTCCGATGCAGGCAAGGCACAGTATAAAGAGGTAAGCCTTACCGCTTCTCCATCGACCAGCTGGTGCGATATTCAGACACCTGCGTTTAAAAAATGATCTTTTGACTTTTCGGGACTGTTGCATTTCGCAGCAGTCTTTTTTTTTGTAACCTTTTGAAGAATCGTGCGTCTATATAAGTGAAGTACTTCAAAAACAAAGGAAGGAGCAAGGCTCATGACCGATGATGAGCTTATCACGATGCTTGAGGTCAAGGACAAATATGCACTTGAGGAGCTTGAAAAAAAGTATGGTGCATACTGCAAAAGCATTGCTATGAATATCCTGCGAAGCAGGGAAGATGCTGATGAGTGCCTCAACGATACCTACCTGAGCGTTTGGAACAGCATTCCGCCTGCGCAGCCCGATGATCTTAGAATGTATGTCGCAGGAATAACGAGAAATTCTGCAATAAGTCTTTGGCGTAAAAAGCACGCAGGCAAGCGTAGTTCAGGACATATCGAGCTGCTGCTGGAGGAGCTTTCCGATGCCGCAGCATCTGAGGATCACTTTGAAAAGCTTGAAGATACCCTTGCACTCAAAGACGCATTCAATGGCTTTTTGGAGGACCTCAAACCTGAGCAAAGACGAATATTTCTGAAACGATACTGGTATATGCAAACAGTAAAAGAAATAGCACAGCAGCTTGATCTCAGTGAAAGCAAGGTCAAAGTCACCTTGCACCGCACAAGAAACAAACTGAAAAAGCTATTGGAAAGAGAGGGACTTTTATGAACGATAAGATGCTTGATATTATAGGACTTGCAGACGAAAAGTATCTGCATGAGGCAGAGGGCAAGCCGATGATGAAACAGACCGGACACCGCCGTAAGTTCTCGGCAAAGATCGTAGCTGTCGCCGCAGCCGCAGCAGTAATGACCGTCACCGCAGGTGCGGTAGCAGTGGCAAAGCTTTCGCACAAGGATAGCGTCGAACATTACTATAACGAGAATATGGCATCTGACATAGAGCAAAAGGGTTATGTTGTAAATCAGGTGACTCAGAACAAACATATAAAAATGACGCTTGAAAATATGCTCGTTGATGAGAATTATGCTTATGGTGTTGTCACTGTCGAAGCACTTGACGAAGTCGGAGAAAAGGCTTTTCTGAAAGAGCCTGTCAGCTATTTGCTCGATGAAAACGGAAAGTATATCGAAAAGGGATATCTGAGTTCAATGATCGGAGTAGTCATGAATGGAGATAACTATAAGCTCACAAAACAGGCACATATGATAAAAATTTATCTTCGCGATCCGTTTGGGGATAATAAAGTCGAAAAACCACAAAAGGCACAGATAGTATTCTCAAAATATTTTGATAATTACAATAACAGGGTCACAACAGAGTCTGATATACCAAAGGACGAGTTTGAGGGACTTATCTTTGATATAGATCTGAAACCGAATATGCAAACGCTCAGACTTGAATCAGCAAGCGGGCATAAGGCAGTTATCTCGGGATTTATGTTAGATGTGCAGTATGATGTGAAAAATGATAATACACATTTCTACGATAATGTTCCCAACAAGCTTAAACTCAACTACACTGACGGTAAGAGCCGCACTCTCAGCTCGGATTATAACTGGAAACAGAGCGATTTTACTCCGGAAGGCGGCAGTGCAAACGATTACAGATTTACTTTCAATGAGGTGCTTGACCTTTCTAAGCTTGAATCTATCGAGATAGCAGGTGAGACTTACAAGGTCAAGTAACTGTCCAAAAATATGTACAAAAAAAGAGGATTTCCCTTTTGGGAAATCCTCTGCTTTATCTGTCCAATTATTTACCCAGTATCTTTACAAGTCTCTCGTTTACAGCCTTTAAGAAGTCCTCGGTGTTCACCTTGGTCTTGTTTTCAAGTGTCGAGAGCAGGTAAAGGTCGCCTGTCATAACGCCGTCCTCGATAGTCTGTATAGTTGCCTTTTCAAGCGAATCAGCAAAATTGATAAGCTCAGGCAGCTCGTCGAGCTCGCCCCTCTTTCTCAGTGCACCTGTCCATGCAAACAGCGTAGCAACCGAGTTTGTCGAGGTCTCCTCGCCCTTGAGGTGCTTGTAGTAGTGACGCTGTACAGTGCCGTGAGCAGCCTCGTACTCGTAAACTCCGTCAGGCGAAACGAGCACCGATGTCATCATAGCCAGTGAGCCGTAAGCAGTAGCTACCATGTCGCTCATAACGTCGCCGTCGTAGTTCTTGCAAGCCCAGATGTAACCGCCGTTTGAACGGATAACTCTTGCAACAGCATCGTCGATAAGTGTGTAGAAATACTCGATTCCCGCAGCCTCGAACTTCTGCTTGTACTCCTTTTCATAGATCTCAGCAAAGATGTCCTTGAATGTGTGGTCATACTTTTTGGAGATAGTGTCCTTTGTTGCGAACCAGATGTCCTGCTTTGTGTCAAGCGCAAAGTTGAAGCAAGCCCTTGCAAACGAGGAGATAGAATCCTCTCTGTTGTGCAGACCCTGAATGATTCCCGGAGTCTTTTCAAAGTCAAAGATCTGCTCTCTTGTTTCCTTGCCGTCCTTGTCTGTGAGAACAAGCTCAGCCTTTGAGCCTTGCGGGCACTTCATCTCAACGTTTTTGTAAACATCGCCGTAAGCGTGACGAGCGATAGTGATCGGCTTAGTCCAGGTCGGAATGTACGGAGTGATGCCTTTAACGAGGATAGGTGTTCTGAAAACAGTACCGTCCAGCATTGCTCTGATCGTGCCGTTAGGGGACTTCCACATCTCCTTGAGGTTGTACTCCGGCATTCTCGCAGCGTTAGGTGTGATAGTTGCGCACTTAACAGCAACGCCGTATTTCTTTGTAGCATTAGCCGAGTCGATGGTTACCTGATCGTTCGTCTCGTTTCTGTGTACAAGTCCGAGATCGTAATACTCTGTTTTAAGATCAATATACGGCAGCAGCAGTATGTCCTTTATCTCCTGCCAGATGATCCTTGTCATCTCGTCGCCGTCCATCTCGACCAGCGGTGTTTTCATTTGAATCTTGTCCATTTTAATTTCCTCCGTTATCTAAAATTTTGCCTTGATGACATAGCGCCGCAGGCTATAATATCTGATGCAGATATACCGAAAATCCGACCGAAATACCAAGGATAACTCCCGGCACAAGACATTTTTTCAGCGCATCTTCACGAGTATCGCTGTCAATGACAAACGCCTTGACTATCGTGAATATAAGTCCGATCCCGGCAGCAAATACGGGGTAAGCCCACAATGGCAGTGAAAACAATCTTGCCAGCGCTGCACCAAAGCCCAGCATCAGCAGATATAAAATCGAATCCTTGCTTATATCACCGCCGCCGCTCGAACGTGCACGGAACGAACCCGAAACTATCAGATTATCCATTTGCTCACGCATATACTCTCTTTTTTTCTGCTTTGCGATCATACTGTGGAACTGATCCTCGTCCATCTTGTAAGGATTGTTCTCACCCAGGTACGACGGGTTTTTAGCCATCTTGTCGTAATCCTCCTGAGAGTACTTTACAGGCTGCGCCTGCCCGTAAGCCTGATAGCTGCTGCTTCCATAGGACTGCTGCTGATAGTTGTCCTGATAGCCGTTTTGATAGTACTGATCGTCCTGATAGTACTGATCATTCTGATATCCGTCCTGATAGTCCTGCTGATAGGCAGTTTCATCGTAGTAATCATTACGATATGTCGGGTTTTGCGCATAGTTGTCATAGTCCGCCTGAGTGTAGCTTTCTGCCTCAGCAGTGCCGTCAGGCTGATATCCGCCGCTGAGCATCTCGTCCTGCGTGAGGGCATCGCTGCGGTAGGTCGGATTTTTCGCATAGTTGTCGTAGTCTGAGGCGGAATAGTGGTTTGTTCCGCTGCCGGTTGAGCCGCCCTTGCTCCAATCAAGCGGATCGTAAGAATCTTTCATATTTTTGTCCCCTGTTCTTTTTAATTTTTGTTGTTTATTTTTTTATTTTGAAAGCTGCTCTCTTGTGTAATCAAGCAGTCCTCCTGCGAGGATAATGTCCTTTGTTCTTCCTGTAAGTTCGCACAGTACAGGTATCTCATCACCTGTTGTCTTGTTCTTTACGGTGAGCTGAGTCTTGCCTGCTTCAATGTCTGCACGCACGTTGTCTATTGCGATCTCATCGCCTTGACTGATCTTGTCGTAGTCACTTTCATTGACAAATGTCAGCGGAAGGATACCTGCGTTGATAAGATTAGCCCTGTGAATTCTTGCAAAGCTCTTTACCAGAACTGCCTTGATACCCAGATAAAGCGGTGCAAGCGCAGCGTGCTCTCTTGAAGATCCCTGTCCGTAGTTCGTGCCTCCCACGATTATTGATCTGCCCATATTCTTTGCACGCCTTGGGAATTCCTCATCACATACCGTGAAGCAGTGCTGAGAGATCGCAGGAATGTTTGATCTCAGCGGGAGTATCTTTGCGCCGGCAGGCATGATGTGGTCGGTGGTGATGTTGTCGCCGACTTTGAGTGAGACCTGACAAGCGATGCTGTCCACCAGCGGAGCAGTTTCGGGGTAAGGCTTGATGTTCGGACCTCTGAGCACTTCAACGCTGTCCATTTCCTCAACACTTGCAGGAGCAACGATCATGTTGTCATTTATCTTGAACTGTTCAGGTACCTGAATATCAGGCATCTCTCCCAGTGTTCTTGGGTCAGTGAGATATCCCGTCAGTGCGGAAGCTGCCGCAGTTTCAGGCGAAACGAGATAGATCTGTCCGTCCTTGGTTCCGCTTCTGCCGAGGAAGTTTCTGTTGAATGTTCTCAGTGAAACTCCGCCGGAATTCGGAGCCTGTCCCATACCGATACAAGGACCGCAGGCTGATTCAAGTATTCTTGCACCTGCATCTATCATAGTTGCCAGAGCGCCGTTTGAAGCCAGCATATTCAGCACCTGCTTTGATCCCGGTGCGATAGCCAGAGAAACGCTCGGGTCAACTGTCTTGCCCTTGAGTATGTAAGCGACCTTCATCATATCAACGTAAGAAGAGTTCGTGCACGAGCCTATGCAGACCTGATCCACCTTCAGCCTGCCGATCTCCTCCATATTCTTGACATTGTCAGGTGAGTGAGGGCAGGCAGCCTGAGGAACGAGCTTTCCGAGGTCGATGTCAATGACCTCATCGTATACAGCATCATCGTCAGCCTCCAGCTGTGTCCATACATCGCCTCTGTCCTGAGCCTTCAGGAAAGCCTTTGTTATCTCGTCAGAAGGGAAAATAGATGTCGTAGCGCCAAGCTCTGCGCCCATATTGGTTATCGTAGCTCTTTCGGGAACTGAAAGCGTCTTGACTCCCTCTCCGCAGTATTCCATTACCTTGCCGACACCGCCCTTGACAGAGATGCGTCTGAGTACTTCAAGGATAACGTCCTTTGCAGATACCCACGGTGAAAGCTTGCCGGTGAGATTTACCTTGACGATCTGCGGATATGTGATATAGTAAGCACCGCCGCCCATTGCAACAGCAACGTCCAGTCCGCCTGCACCGATAGCTATCATGCCGATACCGCCGCCTGTCGGGGTGTGGCTGTCAGAACCGATCAGAGTCTTTCCGGGGATACCGAATCTCTCCAGATGTACCTGATGGCAGATGCCGTTGCCCGGACGTGAGAAATAAATACCGTGCTTTTTGCACACAGAACCGATGAACCTGTGGTCATCAGCATTCTCAAAGCCTGACTGTAAAGTGTTGTGGTCGATGTACGCCACGCTTTTTTCGGTCTTTACACGGGGAACTCCCATAGCCTCGTATTCGAGATAAGCCATAGTTCCCGTAGCGTCCTGCGTAAGCGTCTGGTCGATGCGGATACCGATCTCTGAGCCCTTGACAAATTCTCCGTCAACAAGGTGAGCCTTCAGTATCTTTTCAGTCAAAGTAAGTCCCATAGTTAAAACACCTTCCTAAATAAAATCATACAACATTATTTTACTCCAAAAACCCTATTTTGTCAAGGAATATGACCACTCTTGAAAACCTTTTTCACAATTCACAGTGACAGGCTTGAAAAGTCAGTTCGGTTTGTCCAAAGTTGACAAATGCGAATTTCTTGACAGCAAAGGCAGTATAATATATAATAAGTAGTGCAGTTAATTAACGAAAAGAGGCTAATTATGAGATTCAGACCATGTATTGACATACATAACGGCAGCGTCAAACAGATCGTCGGCGGCAGCCTTGCCGATAAGGACGATTTTGCCGTTGACAATTTCGTGTCGGAATATGATGCGGCGTATTATGCAAATCTTTATAAGCATCATGGCCTCCCCGGGGGGCATATAATAATATTGAATCCCGTGCAAAGCCCGTATTATCAAGCTGATGTTGCTCAGGCGCTTTCGGCTCTGAAAGCTTGGCAAGGCGGCTTGCAGATAGGCGGCGGCATAAATGACGAGAACGCACATTTCTTTCTTGAAAACGGTGCGAGCCACGTCATCGTCACCAGCTTTGTTTTCAAAGACGGTACCATTGCATGGGACAGGCTTAAAAAGCTTGTCCGGGCAGTGGGCAAACAGCATCTCGTACTTGACCTGTCCTGCCGTGAACGTGGCGGAAGCTTTTATATCGTAACCGACCGCTGGCAGAAATTCACCGATGTCCCCTTGAACGCCGCAGCACTTGAAACGCTGTCTGAATACTGCGATGAGTTTCTTGTTCATGCAGCCGATGTCGAGGGCAAAGCAAGCGGCATACAGGACGATGTCGCAAAGCTTCTCGGTGAGCATTCCCCGATCCCTGCAACATATGCCGGCGGTATCTCCGGATTTGAAGACCTCGATAAGCTAAGCACCCTCGGCAGGGATAAGATCGATTTCACTGTCGGCTCAGCTCTTGATATCTTCGGCGGAAAAATGAGCTTTGAACGCACAGCATCATTCGGCAGAAAAAATACGATTGGACAAAAGCAACAATAATATGGCGTATTTCCGACTGTATTTGTGAGAAAAGTGTTTGCAATCCAAGCCGGATTATGGTATAATATATTGATACTATCAAACGGGTGCAGACCCGAGGAATAAATGTGAAGGGAAGCGGTATCATGTCAAAGCTGCGAGTTGCGGTGATCTTTGGAGGCAAGTCCAACGAGCATGACATTTCAAGAGTCTCGGCGGCTCATATCATCAAAAGCATTCCGAGAGATAAATACGATGTAGTCTGCATCGGAATAACCAAGAAAGGACATTGGCTGAAATATATCGGCGACGTTGACGATATTCCCGGCGGAAACTGGGAAACACACCCCGATAACGTCCCGTGCGTGCTCAGCCCCGACCCCGTAGATAAAGGCTTTCTCGCAATGGGAAATGACGGTGATGTCAGCCACGTCAAGGTCGATTGTGTTTTTCCTGTCCTGCACGGCAAAAACGGCGAGGACGGCACTATTCAGGGACTGCTTGAAATGGCACAGATGCCTTTCGTCGGCTGCGACCTGTTAAGCTCTGCAAACTGTATGGATAAGGAGCTTACCCATATCGTGCTGGAATCTCACGGGATAAAGACCGCAAAATATATCCCCATAAAGTTCTATGAGCTTTCGCAGCTCGATGAAAAGTGTGAACTTATGGAAAGATCACTTTCATATCCGATGTATGTAAAGCCTGTGAACTGCGGCTCGTCTGTCGGCATCACAAAGGCTTGTGATCTTGAAAGCCTGAAAAACGGTATCAAAATGGCGTTTGCACACGATAAGAAAGTCATCGTGGAACAGGGCGTAGACGGCATCGAGTGCGAGTGTGCGGTAATGGGAAATGATAAGCCTATCGCATCATCTGTCGGCGAGATAAGTGCTGCAAACGATTTTTATGATTTCGATGCAAAATATAATAACAGCGAGTCAAAGACTTTTATCCCCGCAAGGATACCCGTAGAGAGCATGGACGCTATCAGGGATACCGCCGTTAAAGCATACAGAGCAATGGGCTGCTGCGGACTTGCAAGGGTAGACTTCTTCCTTTGTAAAGACGGAGAGGTCATTCTCAACGAGATAAATACAATGCCGGGTCATACCCCGATAAGTATGTATCCTCAGCTCATGAAATATGACGGAATGGAGTTTGCAGAGCAGGAGGACAGGCTTATAAAGCTTGCGCTTGAAAGAGCAGGGGTAGACTATGAATAATTCAGCTATCGGAGTGTTCGATTCAGGTGTGGGCGGACTGACCTGCGTCGATGAACTGAGAAAGCTCATGCCAAACGAGAATATCGTATATCTTGGCGATACAGCCAGAATACCATATGGTACAAAAAGCAAGGATACCATATATTCCTACGCAAAGCAGGATATCGCCTTTCTTGAGCAGCACGATGTGAAAATGGTGCTGGTTGCGTGCGGTACCGTGTCATCGGTAATGATGACAATGCCCGTGTTTGAGGACGCAAGGACTGAGCTGAAAAGCGGCGTGGTCGTTCCGGCAGCCCACGCAGCCTGCGCAGCAACAAAGAATAAGCGTGTCGGAGTTATCGGAACAAGCGCTACGATAAAAAGCGGGAGCTACGCTAAGGTCATTCATGAGATAATGCCCGATATAAAAGTAGTTGGAATGGCTTGTCCGATGTTCGTACCGCTGGTCGAGAACGGATATACCGCCAAGGACTGTGAAGGCGCAAGATTCTTTGCGCAGGAATATCTTGAGATAATGAAAAAAGAACAGGTCGATACGCTCATTCTCGGCTGTACCCACTATCCGCATCTCAGTGAGCTTATCAGCGATATAATGGGCGGCGGCGTAACGCTCATCTCATCCGGCGCAGAGCTTGCAAAGCACGCTCTTAAAATGCTCAGCTTCAATGATGCGCTGTGTTCCCGTACACAACAGGGCACTCTGGAGCTTTATTGTACCGACAGCGAGGAGCTTTTCAGTGAGAATGTGCAGAAGCTTATGAGCAAAAACATAAATGCAAAAATATCAAAATGTACCCTTAAACTTTAGGAGGATAAGAATTGATAAAACAGGATGTTTCAATGAAACTTGTGAGCAGCCAGTCAGACGGCAATCAGAAGGAGTCTACCGAGCTTCTCTCAAAAGCAGTCTATGAAAAAACGCTCAACGGCTATAAGCTCACCTATGATGAGTCCGAAGCGACCGGTTATAACGGAAGCACCACTACCATAGAGCTTTTTGACGGTAAAAAAGTCGTGATGTCAAGAACGGGGAGCGTCATATCCAACCTTGTTGTCGAGCTTGGCAAAAAGCACCACTGTGTCTATGGCACACCCTACGGCGACCTGATGGTCGGAGTCAATGCCAACTATATCCACTCCAATCTTGACGACAACGGCGGAAAGCTTGATTTCAAGTATGTCATCGACGTTAATTCAAGCTATGTAGGTGATTTTGATATTTCCATAGAAGTTAAATAGAGAGGACGAGTAAAATGACAAATCTGGTAAACGAAGCATTTTTACAGACAAAGGAGCTTGTGATGCAGGCTCTGGGAGAGCTTGTCGCTGACGGAACTTTCCCCGCTGAGCCGATCCCGTCTTTTATAGCAGAAATACCTGCCGACCCGAAAAACGGCGATGTGTCCACAAATGCCGCAATGGTCTGCGCAAGACCCTTCAAAAGCAACCCAAGAGCTATCGCACAGAAGATCGCCGAAAAGATAAGACTTGACGGAAGCTGCTTTGAAAAATGTGAGATAGCAGGACCCGGCTTCATCAATTTTTTCTACTCTGCAAATTGGTATAGCAGCGTAGTAAAAGCTGTCAACGAGGAAAAGCAGAGCTATGGAACGACCGATATGGGCGGCGGCAAAAGAGTACTTGTCGAGTTCGTTTCTGCCAACCCCACAGGACCAATGCATATCGGCAACGCAAGAGGCGGAGCTATCGGAGACTGTCTTGCCGCAGTGCTTGAAAAAGCCGGCTATAAAGTTGAAAGAGAGTTTTATGTCAACGATGCCGGAAATCAGATCGAAAAGTTCGGTAAATCACTTTCTCTCAGATATATGCAGATCCTCAGCGATGCCGGACAGGCGGTTGTTGAAAAGAACCTTGCGATCGAAGATTTCTGCAAGGAGATCTACGGCGAGGACGGCAACAGAGCGGAGTTCCCAATGCCTGAGGACGTATACCTCGGAATGGATATCATAGCCCACGCAAAAAGCTACTACGATAAGTTCGGCAAGCAGGCAGGCGAGATGTCCGAGCAGGACAGAAGAAAGTCACTTGTAGATTTTGCGCTTCCTGTCAATATCGAGGGACTTCATAAGGATCTCGAAAAATACCGTATAATATATAACACATGGTTCAGAGAAAGCACCCTTCATAACGATGGCTCTGTCAGAGAGATAATCGAAAAGCTCAAAGCAAGCGGCCATACCTATGAGCAGGACGGCGCACTGTGGTTCAGAACTACCGATTTCGGCGACGAAAAGGACAGAGTCCTCGTGCGTGAAAACGGTATCCCTACCTACCTTGTGCCCGACATTGCATACCATTATAACAAACTCGCAGTGAGAAAGTTTGATAAAGCTGTTGATATTTTCGGCGCAGACCACCACGGCTATATCGCAAGGATCAAAGCCTCAATGACCGCACTCGGCGTTGATGCGAACAAGCTTGATATAGTTATAATGCAAATGGTCAGACTCGTCAGGAACGGAGAGGTCTATAAGCTGTCCAAGCGTTCCGGAAAGGCGATCACGCTCAATACTCTGCTTGACGAAATACCTATCGACGCCGCAAGATTTTTCTTCAACCTTCGTGAGCCTAATTCGCAGTTCGATTTTGACCTTGACCTCGCAGTTTCCGAGTCAAGCCAGAACCCTGTTTACTATGTCCAGTATGCTCACGCCCGCATCTGTTCTGTAATGAGAAAGGCTGCCGAGGAGAATATCACCATAAAGCCGTTTGATCCTGACAGCGCAAAACTGCTTGACAGCGCAGAGGAAAAAGAGATCATCAAGCTTCTTGCGAACCTTCCCAACGTCATCAACGAAGCAGCACGAAACTACGATCCCGCAAAGGTCACAAAGTACGTTATCGACCTCGCAACACTCTATCATAAATTCTATAACGCCTGCCGTATCATCGGTGAAGAAGAGAGCATCATGCAGGCAAGACTTTCACTGTCTCTTGCAGTAAAGCAGGTCATTGCAAATGTCCTTGATATGCTCAAGATCACCTGCCCGGAATCAATGTGATGAAGGCTTCAGCTAAAGTGTTCGGCTCATTTGCCACGGTACGACTGGTACTGCTGGTCATTGAGCTGTTATTGATGACTTGGTTTATAGCCGCATTACCGTTTGTAAATGCCGGGACCATAGCAGGTGTGTTCATCTGTTTGCTGCTTATTTTTCTGACACTCAAATGCAAAGCCTTTAAAAGCTTTGTAAAAAAGACCTGCACCACGGCTGCCGGAAAAGGCGTTGTTATCACCGTCTGCATTATCCTTGCAGTCGCACTTGTCTATATCGTTCTTCTTAACGTGATGATGCTCAGAGCGTTTGCCAATAAGCCTCAAAAGCCAAATGTCATCGTAGTCCTCGGCTGTCAGGTCAGAGGGGATCGTCCCTCGAAAATGCTTCGCCTCCGTCTTGATGCCGCAAAGGAACTGCTCGATGAGTACCCCGATGTCAAGTGCGTTGTTTCAGGCGGAAAGGGCGATGACGAGAATATCTCCGAGGCAGAGTGTATGAAGAATTACCTTGTTGAAAACGGTATATCAGCAGATAGGATAATTACCGAGGATAAGTCCACAACAACGTTTGAAAATATGAAATTCACCTTTGAAAAGCTTGACGAGCTTGGTATCAGCCGTGATATAACGATCGTCACCGACGGCTACCACCAGTACCGTGCAAGCCTTATCGCAAAGGAGCAGGGCGCAGGCGAGATAACATCTTATAACGCAAATACCGAGTTCAGACATATCGCTTCCCATTGGGTGAGAGAGTGGCTCGCACTTACAAAATTCTTTATCTTCGGAACTTAAAGTAAGAAAGAAAATAGGAACATGAGCAAAACATTCTCTCTGCTTGGATATCTTATTCTTTTGATCGTTGTATTGAGCAACCTGCTCGATCTCAGCATTTCCGATCCCATGGTGATCGTACTGTGCGTGATAAGTGCGATATTTATGTGTATATCCATAGTTTCTGAGAATAAGAAAAAACAATAGGACATAACAAAGGCTGCTGTACGTTTTTTTTGTACAACAGCCTTTTTGTTATCTGTTATTGAACCTTATTACCTGCTTTTCGGCATCTACCACAGCATCAACTCCAAACGGAATGATGCACCTTGGCATAGCGTGACCGATGTTCAGATTGTACACTATCGGAAGTTCAGGTCTGTCTATCACTTCTACGAGCAGCTTTTTGTATTCATCAGCATACATCTCGTCCATAGGCTTTCCGACAAGAACCCCCGATACCACATCAAATACGCCCGTCTGCTTCAGGTATTCAAGCGACCTTCTGTATTTTTCGGGCGAAGGCTTTTCCTCGCTGGATTCCAGCAGAAGAATACGTCCATTCCAGTCGTCCCTGCTTGGAAACAGCTGATATTTCTCGCACAGCTTCGGCATATCTGCATAGCGCTCACCATTGAACATATCATACATACTGCAAATGCAGCCGCCGAGTATCTTCCCCGAAAATACCGATGCTCCCTGGAGCAGATCAAACCCACTGTTTTTATGTGATGTCAGCGGCTTGCCGACCTGATCGGAAGAAAACACTTTTCGTTCCTCATACCACACATCAGACGGCGTTATCTCACTGATGCTCCCCGTGTTGATAAGCTGCTCAAAATACTTTTTCGTATACGGCAGCATTTCACTGCTCAGTTCGCATATGTCACAAAGAAATGCCTGACCGTAGAAAGAACGCATACCCACCTTGTGCAGCATAAAATGATTTATCGTTGTATCTGAAAAACCGAGAAAGACCTTGTCAGCTGCCGCAGCTTCAAGCTCACCGCCGTCAAACAGATATGGGAGCAAACGATAGGTATCATCACCGCCTATCGTACAAAGTATCATGTCTGTGTCCGGGTCTTTAAGTGCAGCCAGCAGATCCTCCGCTCTCTTTTCTGGGTGTGCCTTTACAAATTCCATTCCCTTTAGAGCATTGGGCATAAACCTGACATTCAAACCAAGCTCTTTCAGCCTTTTCAAACCTATGTCAAGTTCAAACCTGACAAATGGTTCACCTGCGATACCGCACGAAAGACTTACTATCGAAATATTCTTTATCATTATTATCTTTTGAGATCAGATCGTTTTTATTCTTCGTTAGCGTTGTTGATAGCCGAAAGCAGCGCTCTTATCGAGGACACGATTATGTCCGAATGCCTGCCTGCGCCCCAGTATGTCTTGCCGTCCTTTGAGATCGAAACGTAGGAGACCGCCTCAGAGTTTGTCTTTCTCTCAATGGCGTGCTCCTGATATGTCTCAAGCGTGAACTCAAAACCGATAGCCTTGCGCAGAGCGTTTGCCACAGCGTCAAGACGTCCGTTTCCTTCGCCATCGTATACCCGGGATTCACCGCCGCCGACAGATGCTGTCACCTTAGCGCTTATCCTGTCGCCTTCAAGCTGAGTGTAATGCTCCTGAGTAGCATTGACATATGTAGCCTTGTTGAGGTATTCCTTCTTGAAGATGTCATATACCTCATCAGGCTTAAGCTCCTTGTGCAGATGATCTGAAACGCTCTTTACCTTGTAGCCGAAGTCCTCACGCATCTTCTTAGGCAGATCGTAGCCGAACTGTGTTTGCAGAACAAAGCCTATACCGCCCTTGCCTGACTGCGAGTTTATGCGGATAACGTCCGCATCATACTCTCTTCCGACATCATGCGGGTCGATCGGCAGATACGGAACAGTCCATGCGTCAACGCCCTTTTCTTTGCGCCAGCTCATACCCTTTGCGATAGCGTCCTGATGCGAGCCCGAGAATGCAGCAAATACAAGTGCACCCGAGTATGGGCTTCTTGGGCTGACAGTCATTCTTGTGACTCTTTCGTAAAGCTCAACAAGCGTCGGCATATCCGAGAAATCAAGCATCGGGTCAACACCCTGCGAGAACATATTCATAGCAACAGTAACTATGTCTGCATTGCCTGTTCTTTCACCGTTTCCAAAGCAAGTGCCTTCGATCCTGTCAGCACCTGCGAGCAATCCCATTTCGCAGTCAGCCACAGCGCAGCCTCTGTCGTTGTGCGGGTGAAGCGAAACGATAAGGTTCTCTCTGTTGTGCATAGCCTTGCACATATATTCGATCTGCTGAGCGTAAACGTGCGGCATTGAAACCTCAACAGTCACAGGCAGATTGATTATCACCTTGTCATCAGCTGTCGGCTTCCAGATGTCGATAACAGCATTGCAGATATCTCTTGCAAACTCCATCTCCGTGCCGGTAAAACTCTCAGGTGAGTATTCAAATCTGAAATTAGATTCACCCTTGTACTTCTCTCTGTACTGGTTGAGAAGCTCAGCGCCGTCAGTAGCGATCTTGATGATCTCCTCCTTGCTCTTTCTGAAAACCTGTTCTCTCTGAGCAACAGAGGTCGAGTTGTAAAGATGAACGATAGCGTTCTTTACGCCTTTGAGTGCCTCAAACGTCTTTTTGATGATGTGCTCTCTTGACTGCGTGAGCACCTGTATCGTAACATCGTCAGGGATCATGTTCTTTTCAATAAGCGTGCGGCAGAACTCGTATTCCGTTTCAGAAGCAGCAGGGAAGCCGATCTCGATCTCCTTGAAGCCTATTTTCACCAGATGCTCAAAGAATTCCAGCTTTTCCTCCAGGCTCATCGGGATGACCAGCGCCTGATTTCCGTCACGCAGATCGACCGAGCACCATACCGGAGCCTTGTCAACGTGATCCTTTTTTGTCCATTCCATGCATCTTTCCGGCGGCAGAAAATATCCGACCGAGTACTTTTTGTAGTTTTCCATACCAACAATTCCTTTCTCTTTTTGATTAAAGATCGTTTGTACGGGGAAATAAAAAATCGCCTTCCCCCGAAAACAGGAGAGACGAGATTACCCGTGTTACCACTCTCATTCGCATACAGCTCACACTGTATACCTCAGCCACATCACATCAATGTGTATTCCTTTTAACGGCGGACACCCGGAAGCGACTACATCAAAGACCTTCACCGCTCCTGCTCAAGGACGAGCTATTACAGACCGTACACGCTGACTTACACCTGCCGCCAGCTCTCTGTGCAGTACGCACCTGCTTTTCTTCCTCTCAATGCATTTAGAATATATATCCATTATAGTCTTCCTGTCCCACAATGTCAAGCACTTTCAGAAATTTAACATTTTGTTTAAATCTGCACCCTGCATACAGCCGTTGACATAACAAGGCATTTGTTATATAATAGTAGTGTATGTTTAATTATTGTGAAATAACACTATTCAAGGAGGTCGCTATGATATCGGAAAGCATTACAAAACTTGTTGCCTACGGGCTTTCAACAAACCTTATCGCACCCAGTGACAGGGTATATGCGATCAACAGACTGCTTGAGATACTTCACCTTGATGAGTATGAGGAACCCGGGAAAGAATTTGAAAATGTTGATCTTCAGACTACACTCGCTGAGCTTTTGGACTATGCCTGTGACAACGGTCTGTGCGAAAACAGCGCAGTCTACCGTGACCTGTTTGACACAAAGCTGATGTCAGCGCTCACACCTCGTCCAAGTGAGGTGGAGCTTGAGTTTTTCAACCTCTATGCGCAGTCTCCGAAAAAGGCGACCGACTATTTCTATAAATTCTCACAGGATACCGACTATATCCGCCGCTACCGTATCAAAAAGGATATCAGATGGAAAGCTCCGACCGAGTACGGCGAGCTTGATATAACCATAAACCTTTCCAAACCGGAGAAAGACCCCAAGGCTATCGCAGCTGCAAAGCTCGCAAAGCAGTCAGGCTATCCTAAGTGCCTTTTGTGCTACGAAAATGTCGGATATGCAGGCAGAGTCGATTCACCCGCAAGACAGACCCACCGTATCATACCGGTGAAGATCGACGGGCAGGACTGGGGCTTTCAGTATTCACCGTATGTCTATTACAACGAGCATTGTATCCTTTTCAATAAGAAGCATACACCAATGGTCATCGACAAAAGCGTGTTCAATAAGCTTTTTGATTTTGTGCAGCAGTTCCCACACTATATCATTGGTTCAAATGCCGATCTGCCGATAGTCGGCGGCTCGATCCTTTCTCATGAACACTTTCAGGGAGGAAGCTATGAGTTCCCGATGGCAAAAGCTCCCGTTGAGCAAAAGCTCGTGTTCAAAGGCTTTGAAAGTGTCAGCGCAGGTATAGTGAAGTGGCCTATGTCCGTGATAAGGCTGAATTCAGCGAATAGAGATGAGATCGTCGCTCTTGCGGATAAGATTTTGACCTGCTGGCGGAGCTATACCGATGAAGAGGCTTTTGTTTTTGCAAATACCAAAGGCGAGCCGCACAATACGATAACACCTATCGCAAGAATGCGTGATGATAACTTCGAGCTTGACCTCGTGCTCAGGAACAATATCACTACCGCCGAGCACCCGCTGGGAGTCTACCACCCCCACGCCGAGCTTCACCATATAAAGAAAGAGAATATCGGACTGATCGAGGTAATGGGACTTGCAGTCCTTCCCGCAAGACTTAAAAACGAAATGCAGCTCCTTTCACAGCAGCTTGTAAAAAATACTCCCGAGGGTATCAAAAACGACGAGCTGCTTTCAAAACACTATGACTGGGCAAAGGAGCTTTGCGAAAAGTATACCTTTACCGGTGACAATGTTACCGGCATTCTCAGAAAAGAAATAGGCATAGTGGTTTCCAAAGTCCTCGAACACGCCGGGGTATATAAGCGTGATCGGGACGGAAAAGCTGCATTTGAGCGCTTCATTGACAGCGTAAACAAATAGAAAGACAGGTAATTTAATTGCAGACCAGCAGATCAAAAAAGAGAAAGATACTGACCGTCCTGATAATAGTGTTCACAGCTATGGCTCTTGGCGCAGCAGGCTTTTTTATCACAAGGCATTTTATCTGGGAAGCCGAAAAGAAGAAAGCTTATGACGTCAAACCTCTGACCACACAGCAGATACAGACAGTTGCAGATAATAAAAAAGCGACCAAACTTATGATAGTTGCCCACCCCGATGACGATACTATCTGGGGCGGAGCGCATATAATGAACGGTGATTATTTTATCGTCTGCATAACCAACGGCAGGAACGATACCCGAAAAGCAGAGTTTGAAAAAATGCTTTCTTTGTCCGGCAACAGCGGTTATATACTTGAGTATCCCGACAAGGTCGCAGGAGAACGTGACGAGTGGACAAAGGTCTGGGATAACATCACAAGCGATCTGAAAAAAATAATGACCTGTAAGAACTGGGAGCTGATAGTCACGCATAATAAGCAAGGCGAGTATGGTCATCAGCATCACAAATATACCCATAAGATAGTTACCGGCATCTACGATGAAAATTCGCTCATACCGCCTCTTTTCAATTTTGGCGAGTACCATTCCAAAAACAAGCTCCCCGAGTATGAGGATAAAATGACCAGGGTGAGCGATAGTGAGTATGAGTTTAAATGTGAGCTTGTCAAGGTCTATCAGTCTCAGGATTATGCAGTCAATAAGTTTTATCATATGATGCCGTATGAGATGTGGACGCAGTACGAGCAGTATTCAGAAAATCCGCAGTACAAAAAGTAAAGATCAAGGGTTTTTCAAGGGGTAAACAAATGAAGCTTAAAAAGATAAATTATATACATATAGCTGTGCTGATGCTGATGTATCTGACAATGGTTCTTGTGATAACCAGATTCACCTATGCCTACGGCTCTGACCTTGACTGGTCAGCGCAGCACTTTGCGATACCCGATAATTTCAGAAGAGAGTTCTATGATTCTAAAACTCTGTTTCCGAGCTTTGTTTTCAATATCGGAGCAGGGGAGAATATCTATGATCTGTCCTATTACGGACTCTATTCGCCGGTCATTGTTCTGAGCTATCTCTTCCCGTTTGTTCCGATGTATCTGTATATCCAGATAGCCTCGGTCCTGGGAATGTGCGTGAGTATCTTTCTGTTTTACAGATGGACAAACAGAAAATTCAAAAGCAGCAGTGCTTTCGTGCTCACAGTGCTCTTTGAGTTTTCAACCTCCCTGACGCTGCATAGTCACAGGCATATAATGTTTGTCAGCTATATGCCGTTTTTGCTGCTTGCGTTCGGAGCAGTCGAGGACTACTTCAGCGGCAAAAGAAAATTCACACTTGTGCTTTATACCTTTTTGTGCATAATGTGCTGCTACTTTTTTGGAGTTGCAGCTGTAGCGGCAATAGTTACCTATGGCGTTTATGAGTACCTCAGAACGACCGGCAAAGTCACCCTCAGGGATCTTTGGAAAAAAGGCTCTCACTTTGCAGGAAGGATCATCACCGCTGTGCTGATGTCAGGTGTGCTCCTGCTTCCGACAATGTACTGCCTTCTCAGCGGACGTGATGCAGGCAACAGCAAGATAAACCTCGCAGCGCTTATGCCGGGGTCGAATATAGACTTTTTCTGTTACGATACCTACGGAATGGGACTTACCCTTGCAGCTTTGATCGCAGTCGTTTCAGCAGTTGTGTCAAAGAATAAAAAGCATATCCGCTTTCTTGGCATAGTTATGCTGTGCCTGCTCGTTCTTCCCGTGATAGTCTATGTGCTCAACGGTACGCTTTATATCGACCCGAAGGTGCTGATCCCGTTTATGCCGATTTGTCTGCTGCTTGTGGGAAGAATGTTCGAGCAGATCAGTGAAAAAAGCTTTTCATGGAAGCTGACCCTGCCTCTGAGCGCACTTTTGTGTGCCGCATTCGTTTTTATGTCCTCATCTCTCAGCCTTGTCAAGCATATTATGTTAGCTGATGCCATAGCAGTGCTGATCTCAGCAGCGGCGTATCTTTTCATAAAAAAGCCGCTTGTGCTCCAGACCGCAGCGATGGCTGTTGCCGTCACCGCAGGTTATGTTGCCAACTGCAGCGATGATCTGACTGCGCTTTCCGAGCTTGACTATCTCTACTCAGATGATATGTATGCCCTTGCGGACATCATCAGCAGCGACAGCGACATCGTGCGTACCGCAAATCTGATATATCGTTCCGATACGCCAAATATTGTCTATAATAACGACTACCTGACAAGCAATATCTATTCGTCCGTGCACAATAAGAATTATAACAGCTTTTATTTTAACGGACTGTATAACGAAAACGAGTTCAGAAATTCTGCGCTCACCACCCAGTCGCAAAGTATCCTCTCGCAGATCTATATGGGTGAGAAGTACCTTATCACCGACTCCTCAGCAAAGCCCTCATCGCTTTATGAGCCTGTAACTCAAAAGGGCGAGCTTACGCTGTATAAGTGCGATAAAGCACTCCCTCTTGGTTACTGTACCCCACACCTGCTAAGCGAAAAGGCTTACAGCGAGATGAGCTATCCATATTCCCTGTGTGCCCTTATGAACACAACTATCGTTAAAAACGGCGGAAGCGACGACTTCGAGTGCACAGGTGTCAGACCGACAGATCCCTTTGAGATAAATGCCATAAATGGTATCGAAAAAAATGAAAACGGATACAGCGTTAGACTTGATAAGACCATCAGCTTCAATGTCGAGCTTAAACAGCCCGTCCCTGCCGATAGGATCCTGCTCGTATCATTTGACGTAGACAACGACCTCAGAAGCAAGGGACTCAGTACAGGCGACGCAAAAGTGTTCATCAACGGCATCAAAAACAACCTGACCGATCCCGACTGGAAGTACTACAATAATAACACCACCTTCAGTTATGTCATCTCGCCTCACGACGATAAGCCTCTGAATGAGCTTGAAATGAAGTTTATGAGAGGCAGCTATGATATCAGCAATGTCCGCTGCTATACAATGCAGATCCCGCAGCAGCCAGACATCGACCGCTTTGTTTTTGATAAGCAAAAAACAAAGGGCGACCATATCGTTGGCAGCATCGACGTTTCACAGCAAGGCTATTTCAAGCTTACCGTCCCATATTCCGATGGCTTTACCGCTTACGTTGACGGCGAAAAAATAGGGGTCGAGTGTGTCGATACCGCTTTTATCGGCTTCCCGCTCACAAAAGGACATCACGATATAAAGATCACCTTTACCGCACCGCTGAAAAATGCCGGTCTTATCATGTCCGCCGGCGGATTAGTGATCCTTGTGCTGCTGATAGTCTTTGAATGCTTTGCTAAAAAGAAAAACAAAGAACAGGATGTGTGATCATGAGCTTTGAAAATGAAGCAATAAATCGGTTCCTTCAGGGACTAAGCTATGATGCCTATAATGTTATGGGCGCCCACCTGCGTGACGGCGGCGCGCAGTTCACTACCTATGCGCCCAATGCCGTGAATGTCGAGCTTATGATAAACGGCTCACTGTACGATATGCAGCGTGACCGGCTCGGTATCTGGAGTGCCTTTCGTGAGGGCGTAAAGCAAGGCGACATCTACCAGTTCGTTATCACCACAAAAACGCTTGAAAAGCACTATCGTTCCGACCCCTTCGCTTTTTACAGCGAACTGCGTCCCAAGAATGCGTCTATCGTCTACGATATCCACAGCTTTAACTGGAACGACGAGGCATGGGTGCTGTCAAGAGATAAGAACTATGAAAAGCCTCTGAATATCTACGAGATGCACTTTGGCAGCTGGCGTGTCAAAGAAGGAAAGATCGAGGCCGAAAGATTTTATACCTACGAGCAGATGGCTGACCTGCTTATCCCGTATATCAAGGATATGGGCTATACCCATGTAGAGCTTCTTCCGCTGACCGAGCATCCCTTTGACGGCTCGTGGGGATACCAGGCAACAGGCTACTTTAGCGCAACCAGCCGCTACGGCGAACCCAACGGACTAAAGACCTTTATCGACCGCTGCCATAATGCCGGTGTCGGAGTGATACTTGACTTTGTCCCGGTCCATTTCGCAAGGGACTTTTTTGCCCTGCACATCTATGACGGCGGGTATGTCTTTGAAAGCGAAAACGAAATGCAGCGTTACAGCCAGTGGAATACAGCGCTGTTTGATTATTCCAAGCCCCACGTCCTGAGCTTTATGAAATCTGCGATCAATTTCTGGATAGAGAACTATCATATCGACGGTATCAGATTCGATGCAGTTGCCAATCTTATCTATTGCCACGGCAGAAAGGATATGCCCATCAACGACAGCGGAATGTGGTTCGTTCGTGATACAAACTATACCATGCAAAGGCTCCACCCTGACGTAATGCTGTTTGCAGAGGATTCCACCGACTACTCAAAAGTCACTGCCCCCGTCGAGTTTGGCGGACTTGGTTTTGACTATAAGTGGGATCTGGGCTTTATGAACGATACCATAAACTATATCAAGACTCCGCCGAACGAGCGTTCAAAGCATCATAATAAAATGACTTTCTCAATGAGCTATTTTTACAGTGACCTGTTTATGCTGCCTTATTCGCACGATGAGGTCGTGCACGGCAAAATGACAATGCTCGATAAGGCTCAGGGCACTCACGAGCAGAAAATGGCAACTATCAGAGCGCTTTATATGTGGCAGATGACCCACCCCGGAAAGAAGCTCAACTTTATGGGCAACGAGCTTGGTGAGTATATGGAGTGGCGAGAGGATAAAGAGCTTGGCTGGAACCTGCTGACCTACCCCTCGCACGATTCTCTGCACGAGTTCATCAAGCGCCTCAATCATATCTATATGACCGAGCCTGCTTTGTATAAGTTCGATTATAATGCATCATCATTCCGCTGGGTAGATGCTGATAACCGGGGCAGAAATATCTTTGCCTTCCAGCGCAGCGACCTTGACGGACACCTCATCTATTGCGTATTCAATTTTTCTGCAAATAAGCAGAATTATACCCTCAGCGTCAATGTAAACGGCGAGTTTGAGGAGCTGCTCAATTCTGACCGTGATATATACAGCGGCTCGAATTGCCTGAACGAGCATTGCTTTGCAAACGGATATAAGCTCAATATCCAGCTTGCACCGCTGTCAGGTGTTATGCTCAGAAAAAAGCCCTGAAACTATAAGTCACAGGGCTGAAAAGCAATATTAGCACCGTCACGGATAAGACTGCACTGTCCTGCATAACGACGGGAACAAATGTCATTGGGAGGTATCACATAAACCTCACGACCCTGCTGCAAAGCATGATTGACCGTGTTCAGACAGCCGCTTGTGTCTGAGGCTTCAATGACCAGCAGCTTTTGAGATAATGCACTTATAAGCCTGTTTCTGCGAGTGAAATTTTCGGGAACGGGCTTTGTTTTTGGCGCAAATTCCGAGATCACCAGACCGTGTGCGGCAATTTCTCTTTGCAGTTCAAGACTGCCTGATGGATAATCGTGACCAATGCCGCAGCCAAGTACGGCAATAGTTTTTCCGTGAGCATCGATGCAGGCTTTGTGCGCACATTGGTCTGTGCCGGCAGCAAATCCGCTGACAACGACCGCTTTATCTGCAAGTGCACTTGCAAAACGTTCACATATGCCAAGCGAGTACCTGCTTGCACGCCTTGCGCCGATAATACCAACGCTGTGTGTGCTTGAAAGAATTTTAGTGTCACCTTTTGCATAAATAAGAACAGGAGGTATAGTCTCAAAAAAGCTTCTGGGAAAACCTGCGTCTGCCTGCGTGATGATCTGTATCCCATCATCGCCGCAGCTGCTGAGTATCCGTTGTGCACAGACGTTTATAGCTTTCTCTGTCCTGCCGGCAGCTGCAAGCACCTCATCGACCGAGCCGAGCTTTTCTAACAGGCGTGCAAATTCAGCCTCACGCCCGTCGAAAATAAGTGAACATTCTATCCATTGTATCATTTGCTCCGTGCAGTCCAATGCCTCACCTCCCACTGTATTATCCTTTGATAATGATACCATATCCTGTGAAATTAATCAACCGACCACCGGATTTGTTTGCACTAATGCACAAGTTGAACGCCGCATATTTGTTGAAGTCTACAAAAACAATGACGATGTGTTTACAGCCTGTGTACTATCTTTGACAAATGTGGTACAATAACTGTGTACAAACCGTGCTTATCGACTTTAGTAAGGTGGTGGTAAAATGAAACTCAATATCCGCTGGACAAACAGCCTGTGCAAAAAAACCGGGCTGTGCCTTGCAGCATTGCTTTTGTTTGTCGTGGCACTCTCAACTGCCGTGTCAAAAAGCAAAGCGTCAGACCCTTCCGACAGCACATCGCAGACTGATGGCTCCTCGTCACAGTCCGCCATTATAAAGTACGATACCAGCTATAAGCAGATCATGAACGATACCTTTGCAAACAATTCGGGTCTGCTTGCGCTTGATAATAAAGACCACCGTTATGCCCCCGAACCGCTGAATGCTGTTTCTGTCTACCAGTATATCTTCAACGATAAGGGAGAGCAGATAATGACCACCAGCAGCACCAATGTCTGCGGCACAGAGTTTATGATGAAGCATCTCAATCTGATGATAAGTGACTTTGTGAAACAAACAGGTCTTAAAACCATAATGGTACGCAACGCCTCCTACCAGCATAATGGCAGGATCTATGCAACTCAGTTTGATGTTGACGAAAAAAAGACAGACCGGAGCGGTGCTGCCAACGATAAAGGCACCCTCAGCTCTGATGGCTGCTATGAGCACCTCTCGGGACTCGCCGTTGATCTTCAGCTTTACGAAGCCGATAAAGGCACATACCCCCAGTTCACCGGCGAAGGGCAGTACAGCTGGATAGTTGAAAACTGCTATAAATACGGATTTGTCCAGAGATATACCGCAGCCAAGCAGGAGATCACAGGTGTTCAGGCAAAGCCCGACCATTTCAGGTATGTGGGAGAGGTCTATGCGAAGATAATGCATGATAATGACCTTGCGCTCGAGGAGGTCTGCGGCCTGCTCAAAAAGTATACATATGAAAAGCCTCTCACCGTTACGACCAATGACGGTACAGAGCATCTTGCCTATTGCGTGAAGGTCGATAAAGCAAAATCGAGTACGACCATACCGCTGCCATCTCAGCCCGAGAGCAGCGAAGACGGCATTAATGATTATTTTGATGTTTCCGGCATCGGTGACGGATACCTATACATCACATCAAAAGTCCCGCAGACCGCACCTGCCGCACCGCCGGCTCAGACATCAGCGGAAGGCCAGCCCGAGAAAACCGAATAATGCCCCTGAACACATCGCTAACAAAATTCAGCGGTGTGTTTTTTTGTGACCATCACTGCGGATCTTACATAGTATGTAGAAAATACGGTCTGTTTTGGGCAGACCTTCTGGAGGGTGGCATATGTCAGAAAAATTCTTTTTGGGCGGCGTAACGCCGAACGGATTTTCAACACAGCTCGGGGAATATGTAAACAGCACCTCGTACTTTACTTACATTCTGAAAGGCGGTGCCGGTACCGGAAAATCAACGCTTATGAAAAAGCTTGCCGACCATTTTGAACCGAGCGAAAACGTCACACGTTATTTCTGTTCGTCCGACCCTGAATCGCTGGATGCAGTTGTACTTCATTCGTCAAAAACGGTTGTCATCGACGGAACAGCGCCCCACGTTTTTGACCCTAAGTACCCCGGAGTCTGTCAGCGGATATTTGATCTCGGATTTTTCTGGAATAAGGATATCCTCCTTGACAGCAGGGAAGCGATAGTCCGTACCTGCGATACCAACAAGCGCCTGCTTGCCTGCGCATCAGACTATGCCAAAGCGCTTGGTAAAGTCTGCGAGGACAGCTTCAGCTGGGGCGAATTCTGCCTTGACGAGCAAAAGCTCACCGCATTTGCGCAGCGTTTTTGCAAAAAGCTTTTCGGCAAAAGACACGGCTTGCGTGGCAGGCAGCAGCTGCGTCAGCTCTCAGCGCTCACAATGTACGGCTATATTACGCTGAGTGAAACGCTTGAAAACTATCTCGACCTCTACTGTATCTGCGATGACCGCTTCTGCGGCAGCGATAAACTCATCAGACTTATCGCACAGCAGGCTCGTGCGCACGGCTATGATGTCAAGCTCTCACCCTGCCTGCTGTTTGAAGACCTCATCTATGAGCACCTTCTTATAGACGAGATAGGCGTTGCGATACTTTCATCATCACCGCTGACTCACCTTGAGATCCCCCACGCACACAAGATAAACATGACACGTTTTTACGACAAACCTAAACTGATCAGCTGCAAGCACCAGTCGAAAACCAACATCTCCCTTATCAGACAGCTCAGCGACCTGACCGCAGCAACGATGATGCAGGCAAAACAAGTCCACGACGAGCTTGAGAGCCACTACATCAAAGCTATGGATTTTGATGGCCTTGACAGAGTCTGCGAAACTATTTCCGGGGAAATAGCTTTTAGAGGTAAGAGGTAAGAAGTAAGAGGTAAGATATAAAAAGTAAGAGATAAGAGATAGGTAGTAAGAGCAAAGAGGTAAGTATAAGAAATAAGATTAAGAATTAAGACAATAAGAAAGAGAGCAGTCATAAGGATAGTACCTATATAGAAGCTTTATAAATCATTTTGAGTAACATCTTTTATTGCGAAGGACTGTTTCCCAGCCGCATTTCTTGACCATAACTATTTTTTAACCCCGATGGTTTTATCCAACTTCTGTATAAGTAAAGCCCATAACCTGCTCTCTTTTGCATTTGTCATAATTCTTTTTTCATCCATATATGTGCACAGCCCTCGTCATCGTCCTGCTCGCCGAATTGCTTGTATCCGAGCTTTGCGTAAAATTCCGTTACCCTGCACTGTGCGTGCAGTACTATGCAGCTTCCGCCCAGTGAAATGACAAGTTCCTGTGCCTGCTGTACAACTGCCGAACCCAGCGACTGCCCCCGGTATTGCTTCGTTACAGCCAGCCTGCCGAGAACATAGCTGCCGATCATCTCATCATAAAATACCCTGCACGCTGCAGCCGGGATCTCATCATCGTACAAAACTATGTGACGAGCCTTGCTGTCGATCTCGTCAAATTCGTCCTTGAAACCCTGCTCCTGCATGAACACCGCCGTGCGTATATCCACAGCGTCCTGCGGAAGCGACTCAAACACCTTTGCAGCGATCATTTCACCGCTTCAAGCAGTTCGCTTACCTTGTCAGTCTTTTCCCATGCAACGCCAAGATCCTCACGACCCATGTGACCATATGCAGCCAAAGCCTTGTACTGCGGCTTTCTGAGGTCAAGCATTTCTATTATAGCAGAAGGACGCAGATCAAAGACCTTGTTCACAGCCTCCGAGAGCTTCTCATCGCTGACCTTGCCTGTGCCGAATGTATCTACCATAACCGAAACAGGGTGTGCCACACCGATAGCATAAGCAAACTCGACCTCGCACTTGCTTGCAAGTCCGGCAGCGACAATGTTCTTTGCCACATATCTTGCGGCATAAGTAGCCGAACGGTCAACCTTGGTCGGGTCCTTGCCCGAGAATGCGCCGCCGCCGTGACGAGCGTATCCGCCGTATGTGTCAACTATGATCTTTCTTCCGGTAAGACCGCTGTCGCCCTGAGGACCGCCCACAACGAATCTGCCTGTCGGATTTACAAAGTATCTTGTGTCTATCAGCAGCTCCTTTGGGATAACTGCCTTTATGACCTTTTCGATTATATCCGCCCTTATCTGTTCAAGCGTGATCTTCTCATCGTGCTGTGAAGAAACAACGACCGTGTCAACTCTTGCAGGCTTGCCGTCGATGTATTCCACCGTCACCTGAGTCTTGCCGTCCGGACGCAGGTATCCAAGCTCACCGTTCTTTCTGACCTCTGTAAGTCTCATGGCAAGCTTGTGAGCCAGCGATATCGGCATCGGCATAAGCTCTTTGGTTTCATCGCAGGCAAAGCCGAACATTATTCCCTGATCTCCCGCACCAGTGTCACAAGCGTTTTCCTCTCTTCCCTCAAGCGCATTGTCAACACCCATCGCAATGTCAGGGGACTGCTTGTCGATAGTAGTTATCACTGCGCAGGTGTTGCAGTCAAAACCAAAAGCAGAATCATTGTATCCGATCTCGTTGACCGTATCTCTGACGATCTGCGGGATATCAACGTTAGCTTTTGTGCTGATCTCACCCATGCACATTATCATACCCGTCGTTGCGACAGTTTCACAGGCTACTCTTGACAGCGGATCCTGTTCAAGCATTGCATCAAGTATCGCATCAGAAACCTGATCGCATATCTTGTCGGGGTGACCCTGAGTCACCGATTCTGAAGTGAATAAAAATTTAGACATATCTGACCTCTTTTCTAAAAGATAGAAGTTGCGGCTTCTCCGCCGTGCGAATGAGTCAATAAATAGCCATAAAAAAAGCATTTCGTTCCCGAAATGCCTGAAATACTAATGATTTCCTCATCTTTCGGAATTCTCCGCAGGAATTAGCACCTTGTGTAATAAATACGCAGGTTGCCGGGCTTCACAGGACCTGTCCCTCCGCCACTCTTGATAAGGCTATTTAATTCAACAGAAAACATTATACAACATCAGTTCCCATTTGTCAACAATAAATACAAAACATATGTAAAGTTTTTGTTACGTCAAAATTGTTATGAAAATGTTAAATGTCATTTCCCGTATTTACAGCAAAAAAGTTTTGTGCTATAATTATCTGGTGAGATTGTGCACATTCGTGTGCTAACACGTTAAAACGGCTTTTTAAGCTAAGGAGGACATAATAATGGTTAGAGCGATAGTTGGAGCTAACTGGGGCGACGAGGGTAAGGGTAAGCTTACCGATATGATGGCTCAGGAGTCTGATATCGTGATCAGATTTCAGGGCGGTGCAAATGCAGGACACACCATTGTAAATCACTATGGAAAGTTCGCTCTGCACACTCTGCCGTCGGGCGTTTTCTATGACCATACAACAAATATAATCGGAAACGGTGTTGCGCTTGATGTAAAGAAATTCTTTGACGAGGTGAGTGACGTTACATCAAAAGGCGTACCAATGCCTAAGATACTCATTTCCGACAGAGCGCAGATGGTAATGCCGTACCACGTTCTTTTCGATCAGTACGAAGAAGAAAGACTGGGCAAGGCAAGCTTTGGCTCCACAAAGTCCGGCATCGCACCTTTCTATTCAGATAAGTATGCAAAGATCGGCTTCCAGGTGCAGGAGCTTTTTGATGAGGCTTCTCTCAAGGAGAAGATCCATAGAGTTCTTGAGCAGAAAAATATTCTTCTCAAGCATATGTATAATAAGCCTGAGATCGACGAAACAGAGCTTTTTGATACCCTTATGGAATACAAGAAAATGGTAGAGCCTTATGTGTGTGACGTTTCCGCATTCCTTTGGGACGCTCTAAAACAGGGTAAGAATATCCTTCTCGAAGGTCAGCTTGGTTCACTTAAAGACCCTGACCATGGCATCTATCCTATGGTGACATCTTCGTCAACACTTGCAGCTTACGGTGCGATCGGCGCAGGTCTGCCTCCGTATGAAATAAAGACTATCGTTACCGTTGTAAAGGCGTATTCATCTGCCGTTGGTGCAGGCGAGTTCGTTTCTGAGATATTCGGCGAAGAGGCTGAGGAACTCAGAAAGCGTGGAGGAGACGGAGGCGAGTACGGCGCAACTACCCATAGACCAAGAAGAATGGGCTGGTTCGACTGTGTCGCTACCAAGTATGGCTGCCGTATCCAGGGAACAACAGATGTCGCATTTACCGTCATCGACGTGCTCGGCTATCTTGATAAGATCCCTGTGTGCGTTGGCTATGAGCTCGACGGCGAGGTCATCACAGATTTCCCGACTACTCAGAAGCTCAAAAACTGTAAGCCTGTCCTTGAAGTGCTTGATGGCTGGAAAACTGATATCAGAGGCATCAGGAATTATGAGGACCTTCCTGAGAACTGTAAAAAATATATCGACTTTGTTGAACAGCATATCGGCTTCCCGATCACAATGGTCTCAAACGGACCTTCAAGAGATGACATCATCTACAGAACAAGCAAGCTCAAATGATCCCGCAAAGGACACCGCTGAATGTGGTGTCCTTTTAGATTTTTAGAAATAAGAGGTAAGAAATAAGAAATAAGAGATCAAGGCAGGAAGATGAGGGCAAGCTTTGGTATCCAATCTCTGACAGATAACCCCTTGCCCATTGCCTATTTCAGCCAAAAGGTTAAAATTTCTTGAAATCGGATAAAAGCACTTGAAAAATGTTTGAGTATGAGTTATAATATCATTGAATGTATTTCTCATACATTGACAATTAATTTGAGAGGAGTTTAATAATGATCTATTCTCACGAAGTTGAAACAATGTGCCCTATCGCACAGGGCGTTGCTCACGGTGCAGCTCCGATCCCGGAGGAAGCTAAGTGGGTGAAGGCAAAAGAGATAAAGGATATCTCTGGCTTTACACACGGTATCGGCTGGTGTGCGCCTCAGCAGGGAACCTGCAAGCTCACACTCAATGTAAAGGAAGGCGTAATACAGGAAGCTCTGGTAGAAACTATCGGCTGCTCGGGTATGACCCACTCCGCAGCTATGGCAGCAGAGATCCTGCCCGGCAGAACGATCCTTGAGGCTCTCAATACAGACCTCGTTTGCGATGCTATCAATACCGCTATGAGAGAGCTGTTCCTTCAGATCGTTTACGGTCGTTCACAGAGTGCATTCTCTGAGGGCGGACTCGTAGTAGGCGCTGGACTTGAAGACCTCGGAAAGGGACTTCGTTCACAGGTCGGCACAATGTACGGAACACTTGCAAAGGGACCTCGTTATCTTGAAATGACAGACGGCTATGTAACAAAGCTGGCTCTCAATGAGGACAATGAGATCATCGGATATAAATTCGTTAACTTCGGCAAGATGATGGATTTCATCAAGGCAGGCGACGATGCTAATACAGCATTTGAGAAGGCTCAGGGTCAGTACGGCAGAGTTGATGACGCTGTTAAGCTCGTTGACCCGAGAAAGGAATAAGGAGGTAACGGATCATGGCATTGTTTGAATCATATGAGAGAAGAGAAAAGCAGATACTCGCTGTTATAAAGGAGTATGGCATCAATTCTATAGAAGAATGTGCAGACGTTTGCAAGCAAAAGGGTCTTGACATCTACGCTCTGGTAGAGAAGATCCAGCCGATCTGCTTTGAAAATGCAAAGTGGGCTTACACAGTAGGCTGTGCTATCGCAATCAAGAAGGGCTGCAAGAAGGCTTCAGAAGCAGCAGCTGCTATCGGTGAGGGACTTCAGGCTTTCTGTATCCCAGGTTCTGTAGCTGACCAGAGAAAGGTTGGTCTTGGACACGGAAACCTCGGAAAGATGCTGCTTGAAGAGGATACAGAGTGCTTTGCATTCCTCGCAGGTCACGAGTCATTCGCTGCAGCAGAAGGCGCTATCGGTATCGCTGAGAAGGCTAACAAGGTTAGACAGAAGCCTCTGAGAGTGATCCTTAACGGACTTGGTAAGGACGCAGCTCAGATCATCGCTCGTATCAACGGCTTTACATATGTTGAAACAGAGATGGATTATGAGAAGAACGAGGTCAAGGAAGTATTCCGTAAGGCATACTCAAACGGACTTCGTGCAAAGGTAAACTGCTACGGTGCAAACGACGTAAGAGAAGGCGTTGCTATCATGTGGAAGGAGAACGTTGACGTTTCTATCACAGGTAACTCCACCAACCCTACAAGATTCCAGCACCCGGTTGCAGGTACCTATAAGAAGGAAAGAATAGAAGCCGGAAAGAAGTACTTCTCCGTTGCATCAGGCGGCGGTACAGGAAGAACTCTGCACCCGGATAATATGGCTGCTGGTCCTGCTTCCTACGGTATGACAGATACTATGGGAAGAATGCATTCTGATGCTCAGTTCGCAGGTTCCTCCTCAGTTCCTGCTCACGTTGAAATGATGGGACTTATCGGCATGGGCAACAACCCGATGGTTGGTGCTACTGTTGCTTGTGCAGTTGCTGTTGAGGAAGCAATGAACAAGTGATCTTGATGTGAACTTATACAAATACCCCTGCTGCCTTGTTTTAAGGCGGCAAGGGTATTTTTTTGCTGTTTTTTTATCGAAAATTATATTTGATAAAATATAATTTGATAAAATATAATTGTGCACAATATATTATATGTGCCTTGCAGATCTGTCTGCTCAACGATAAACTGTACGTTTTATTGGACAGTTTTAATCGCTTATCTCCCAGTTGATCGGCTGGATATTGTTGCTTATAAGAAATTCGTTTACCTTTGAAAAGTGCCTGCACCCGAAAAATCCACGATATGCCGACAAAGGTGAGGGGTGGGGCGCTTGAAAAGTCCTGTGCAGCGGGTTTGTGACAAACTGAGCTTTAGCCCTTGCATTTGATCCCCACAGGATAAATGCTATCGGGTGATCGGCATCATTGAGCTTGCGTATCGCCGCATCGGTAAGTATCTCCCAGCCCTTTCCGCTGTGGGAATTGGCTTGTCCCTCACGAACTGTAAGCGATGTGTTCAGAAGCAGCACGCCCTGCCTTGCCCAGTCGGTCAGATCGCCGTTTTTGGGGATCGGACAGCCGATATCGTCATGCAGCTCCTTATAGATATTTTGCAGCGAAGGAGGCAGCGCAACGCCTTTTTTTACCGAAAAACAAAGACCATGAGCCTGCCCCGGCTCGTGATATGGGTCCTGTCCGATGATAACAGCTTTCACGTCCTCAAACGGAGTGTATCTGAATGCGTTGAAAATATCATACATATCCGGGTAGACATGATAATTGGCGTATTCACGCTTTAAAAACTCACGCAGCTGCAAATAATAATCCTTATGGAACTCATCGCCCAGAATATAGTCCCAGCTGTTTCCGATGTGTACCATTATCAGGAGAATGCAGCGGCTACGATAAAGCCGAGTATCATTACAGCGACAACAGCCAGCACGATTATACGCATTATCAAGGGTTTCTTCTGATTATTCATAATTTTGACCGTCCTTTCATTCTTATGCAATGCTTAACATACATTTTAGCATATTTGCACGATAATTGCAAGTGGTTTGGGTATGAGAAAAATATCTTTGAAACAAATAGCAGACAAATTTTGTCCGAAATACTTGAAATATTTTGTACATTGTGTTATAATGTAAATAAATTATTATTAATTCTCCGTGAGGAGGGAAGAAAATGTCAGTATACAAGGGGAATTTCCCATATTGCATTATGGATCTTGATGACAAAGATCATCCGGTATATGTCAACGAGGCGTATCTGAAGATATTCGGTTTTACTATTGAAGATTATGAAAACGGACGGATCGACTTTTCAAAGCTTATGTCTGATGAGGACAAGCGTGAGCTTGATGAGATGTGGAGCAAAAACGAACCGTTTTATTATCTTCGTCAACATATGCTCAGAAAAGATGGCAGTAAGATACTTGTTGACACGGTGTCTTTTTCGTATGAAAAGGACGGCAGAAAATATTTGCAGACTGCTTTCAGCAACTATTCCCACCAGAAGGATCTGATGAGCAAGAACGTTTCGTACCGTAAGGAGCTTGACATTCTGACAAGTGATATTGTCGGAGGGGTCGCTGTATTGTACGCTGATGATCTGAAAATACACCGCTGCAACAACGAGTTCAGAAGGATGCTTGATGTTGAGCAGAACGCAGACGTCCCGCCGCTTGAGTTTTATACTGATGAGAGTGGGATCGCAGCTGTGAAGTCTGCAATCAGTGAGGCGATAAAAAACGAAATCCCTGTCGAGATAGAGCTTTGTCTGAGGATCGAGGGTAATGACAAGTGTTTCAGACTGGTCGGCAGATACTTTGACAAGGTCGATGGCAGGGAGCTTGTCTACTGCATACTGTATGATGTTACCAATGAAAAGCGTATGCGTTCAGAGATAGAGCTTCAGGCTGCAAGATACAGGTTTATCACAAAGAGTATTGATTATATTTTTATTGATTACGATGTTCAAAGCGACACGCTGACCTTTTCAAACAGTATCAACCGCTATGGAGATTCGGTCGTTGAGAATTATATTTCACAGCACAAGGCTGATAATAATATACATCCAGACGATATGCATATCTTCACGACATCATGCAACAATTTTCTCAGCAGACCTTATAATGGTGAGTTTGAGTTCAGGACGAGGTCGTTCGATGATGATTACACCTGGTACAAGCTATCGCTGACAAGTGTTGCTGACCAGTTCAGACAGGTTTCCAAGGTTTACGGAGTGATGAATAATATTCAGGATCTCAAGAAGCTTTCAAAGCGTGTTGAGATGGACAATGAATACATCAATTATCTTATCACGACAGACAGTGTTACGGGAATGCTCAATTACAAGACGTTTGTATCAAAGGCAGAGGAGCTGTTGAGAAACAAGGACAGCAGCTACGTTTATGCATTTGTATACTCTGATATCAATGGGTTTTCCTATGTAAATGACAATCTTGGTTTTGAGGCAGGCAACAAGATGCTGCGTGACTTCGGACAGCTTATCACCGATCTTCCGACAAACGTGATCGCAAGCCGGATCTACTCGGATTACTTTACCGGGCTTTACCGTGCAAGGACTGTCAGTGAGCTTATTTCAAGCATAAATGCAAGAAACAAGGATTTTTATATCCAGCAGCAGAAGCTTATCCCCGGAAGCAATCTGAACATATGTGCGGGCGTATACATCTGTGAGGACGGTGTAGACGTTTCAAGAGCAGTGTTCAACGCTAATCTTGCACGAAAGAGCGTCAAGGGAGTTTCTCACGGTGACTGCGGACTTTACGATCCGCAGATGCATATTCAGCGTGCAAGGGAGCAGAAGATCGCAAACGAGCTTAATTCAGCTATTGATTCCGGACTTATTGAGATGTTCCTTCAGCCAAAATTCTCTATGGACACAATGGAGGTAATTGGTGCTGAGGCGTTGGCAAGGTGGCGCAATGTTGACGGAACGTACATAATGCCGGGCGAGTTCATCGCTGTGCTTGAAAAGGTCGGATACATCGACGAGCTTGATTTTTACATCTACGAACAGGTGCTGCACACTCTTGTTGAGTGGAAAAAAGGCGGAAAGAAGCTGCTTCCGATATCGGTCAACTTTTCCAGACAGCACGTCCGTCGGGCAGACTATGTGGACAAGATAATCACAATGGCAAAGGAACACGATGTTTCGCCTCAATACATTGAGATCGAGATAACCGAGTCATGCTTCGGTGATGATCTTGACAAGCTGTTCAAGGATATGTCAAAGCTTCAGGATGCCGGTTTCCGGATAGATATTGATGATTTCGGAGTAAGCTACTCAACACTCGGCGTTCTGATGAATGCGCCTGTGGATATGGTCAAGATAGACAAGTCGTTTATCAACGATCTTACCACTGATGAGCGTGAGAGGCTGTATGTCAAGAATATCTGTCAGCTCATCTCGACAATGGACAAGGATCTGTTGTTTGAGGGCGTTGAAACAAGCGAACAGGCGCAGATCCTTTGTGAGATAGGCTACACTAAGGCGCAGGGCTGGCTGTTCGACAAGGCTCTGCCTTTGGCGGTGTTCAATGAAAAGTATATGAAATAAAAAAATGGAGACCAAAGCGGTCTCCATTTTTGTTTTGGTTTTACTTATATGCTTTCAAAGCTTGTGCGAGCTGATCGGGGCAGGAAGTTCCTTTGCCGTTGCAGTTGACACCTTCAAGCTTTTGGATCACCTCATCTGCTTTCATGCCTTCGACAAGCCTGCCGATACCCTGCAAGTTTCCGTTGCAGCCGCCTGTAAATCTGACATTGCGCACAATGCCGTCGTCAATCTCAAAATCTATCTGACGTGAACAAACGCCCTTGGGCTTATAGCTACACTTTTTCATAAGTACCTCCTGCTCATATTCTGGCAACGCCTGTATCTCTTGCTGCCTGCGCAACTGCATCTGCTACTGCGATGGGGACTTTTCTGTCAAACGAGTTCGGCAGGATAAACTCTGCACTCAGCTCATCGTCGCTTACGCAGCCTGCGATAGCTTTTGCCGCAGCCATTTTCATTTGCTCGTTTATATCCTTTGCTCTGACTGCGAGGGCACCCTTGAAGATACCCGGGAAGGCGATGACATTGTTGATCTGGTTAGGGAAGTCTGAACGGCCTGTGCCGACGATGAACGCTCCGGCTTTCTTTGCGACATCAGGCATTATCTCCGGGACGGGGTTTGCCATTGCAAAGATTATCGGCTTATCAGCCATTGACTTTACCATTTCCTCGTTGACAAGGTTTGGTTTTGAAACGCCTACAAAGGCATCTGCACCCTTCAGAGCGTCGGCGAGAGTACCTGTGATATGTCTGCGGTTGGTGACCTTAGCCATTTCGGCATGAGCCTCGTTGAGCATCTTTCCGCCTTCGCAGATGATACCCTCACGGTCTACCATTATAAGCTCACCGACCCCGAGGCTGAGTATAAGCTTTCCGATCGCACAGCCTGCTGCGCCGGCACCGTTTATGACCATTGTGATGTCGCTGATCTTTTTGCCTGCGACTTTGCAGGCGTTCATAAGTGCGGCTGCGACGACGATAGCGGTACCGTGCTGGTCATCGTGGAAAACCGGTATATCAAGCTTTTGTTTGAGCTTGGCTTCTATCTCAAAACATCTTGGCGCAGCGATATCCTCAAGGTTGATGCCGCCGAAGCTATCGCCTATAAGCGCTATTGTATTTACTATCTCATCGACATCGTTTGATTTTATGCACAGCGGGAAGGCATCGACATCGGCAAACTCCTTGAAGAGGGCACATTTGCCTTCCATGACCGGCATACCTGCAAGTCCGCCGATATTTCCAAGACCCAGCACTGCGCTTCCATCGGTGATAACTGCGACCAGGTTAGCACGCCTTGTCAGCTCGTAGGAAAGCTCGGGGTCCTTTTGTATTTCCAGACAGGGCTTTGCAACACCGGGTGTGTAAGCCAGCGTCAGATCCTGAGCGTTGTTTATTTTTGTTCTGGAGCAGACCTCGATCTTGCCCTTCCACTGTTTATGCATTTCAAGCGACTTTTCCATTGCGTCCATTTAACATTCCTCTTTCATATCTTAATCACTCTAAACGGGACCATCACCATTGCAATGCTCCCGTTTGTTTATTACTGTTCAGTTTTAACGGCTGCCTTTGAAGCCTTCTGAGAGTTAGCGTGGATAAGCTTGAACATTTTGTCAAGATTCTCCTGATCGGTAACATACTTTCCGATATGTGTCATTGTACAGTTGTAAAGTCCGTGAAAATCAGAACCGCCTGTTACAAGCAGATCATTCTCCTTAGCGAGCTTAACAAGCGCTTGCTGCTTCTGCGGTGTAGCGGAGTAGTGGTAGCACTCGATGCCATCGATCTTTCCGGCGGCGATAAGCTCTTTAAGCAGCTCGACATTGTTGAACATATACGGATGTGCCATTACGGCAATACCTCTTGAAGAGTGGATAAGGTCAAGCACAAAGTTCACGTCGGGATACTCTCTTGTTACAAGACACTCGCCGTGCGGAGCAGCGAAGAGCTTATCGTTTACCGAACCGTAAAGCTCGGTAGCGTAGCCGTAGTTGACGAGCGCTCTCATGATATGTGATTTATAGATGCTCTTTGAGCCTTTGGTGTATTTCTGAACAGCGTCCGAAGGGATAGGATATCTGTCAAGGACTTTCTTTATCATGTCCTTTGCACATTCTGTCCTTATCTGGCATGATTTCATGCAAAGACCTTCGAGCCTGTCGGGCTTTTGCGGAGCATAGCAAAGGATATGCACCTTTTCGTTTCTCTTCTTATCCCAGGCAGAAAGCTCTACGGCAGGTATGACCTGAACACCGTATCTATCGCCGAGTATCTTGGCTCTGCTTGAAGAAGAAAGAGTGTCGTGATCTGTTATAGCAAGAAAATCAAGTCCCATTCTTTTGGCTTGAACGATAGTTTCCTCTATACCAAGGCTTCCGTCTGAAAGCGTAGTATGGCAATGAAGATCGCCTGTCATAGTATTTCCTCCGAACCATATAGAATAAGTCGAAAAAATTCAACTAATTGATTATACCATATTTATTTGTTTTTTTCAAGCATTTTTTTACGCAAATAATACACAAAAATCAACGAGGATTTTTGGAACTGCTGACTGTTTGCGGGCTTACGCCGAAAAGCTTTTGTGCAAACCAGACGTTGTCAGTCTTAAAGATCTGTCCGTTAAGATAGCTCAGGCAGCCTGCATCGGTGGTGAAATCAAATCCGAGCCTATATGCACACAGGGCTTGTGTTTTTACATTGTATTCTCTGTTTATGGTATTTATACCGTATTTTCCGTCACCAAGCAGTGGACAGCCGATGTGGGCCAAATGCGCTCTGATCTGGTGGGTGCGTCCCGTTATCAGCTTGACCTCCAAAAGTGCAAGGCGCTTATCGGGACTGATCCTGAGCACATTATACTGCGTTATCATTGTTTTGTTGTGTGGTGTTCTGGTATCGGTTATTCTGACGGTTTTGGTTTTTTCGTCACGCTCGTGATAGGCGGTCAGGGTATCAGACTGTTTTGGCGGTACACCAACAGTAACGCAGAGGTATCTCTTGTCGATCTCTCTGTCCTTGACCTTCTGGTTGAGTATTCGCAGGCTCTCGGCATTTTTGGCGCATATTACGATGCCGCTTGTGTTGCGGTCGATCCTGTTGCACAGTGCAGGGACGAAAGAATGCTCCGCCCCGGGGTCGTACTCGTGCTTGTCGTAGAGATAGTGCAGCACACGGTTGATGAGGGTATCTGCCTGTCCGCTTTCGTCCTCGTGGACTACAAGACCGCACTTTTTATCGCAAAGCAGGATATTTTCGTCTTCATAGACTATGTCAAGCACCGGCGGTGCTTTGAGAAAATCAGGCTTGGAAGCATCCTGCTCAAAGAACTCGTCGTTTATGTAGAGCTGGAGGGTATCCCCCTCGTTCAGGCGGTCACTGATCGCACAGCGCTTGCCGTTGAGCTTTATGCGTTTAAGGCGTATATACTTATAAAGCAGGCTTTGCGGAAGGTTTTTGACTGCTTTGGTCAGGAACTTGTCCAGACGCTGCCCGCTGTCGTTTTTATTTATCACGAATTCACGCATCACTTTATTCCTTTCGTATATCGTTATATGCATTATACATTAATTCTGCCATTTTTTCAAGAGCTATTTTCATTCACAGACCTGTCGCAAAAAGTTTGTTCAAAAGCCTTTACATTAAAAAAATAATATGATACAATAAATGAAAACACTTGTTCGATATGTGTCGGCTGAACGTCGGGGGTGCGGCTTTATCGGACAGATAGGAGAAGGTATGGATCATTTTGAACTTGTCAGCGATTACAAGCTCGCCGGGGATCAGCAGGAGGCGGTAGACGCTCTTGTAGAAGGTCTTAGAAGCGGAATGAAGGAGCAGACGCTGATGGGTGTTACAGGCTCTGGAAAGACCTTCACGATGGCTAATGTTATTGCGAAGATGAACAAGCCTACACTTGTGTTTGCACACAACAAGATACTTGCTGCACAGCTTTGCTCGGAGTTCAAGGAGTTCTTTCCGAACAATGCGGTGGAATACTTTGTGTCTTATTACGACTATTACCAGCCTGAGGCATATGTTCCCAGCAAGGACGTTTATATTGAAAAGGACTCGGACGTGAACGAGGATATTGACAGGCTGCGTCACTCGGCGACTGCTGCGATAGCTGAACGGCGTGATGTTATCATTGTTGCCAGTGTTTCGTGCATATACTCGATGGGTGACCCGGAGGAATATAAGTCGATGATGGTTTCTGTGCGCAAGGGTCAGGAAAAGTCGAGAGAACAGCTTATTGCGGAGCTTGTCGGGATACAGTATGAAAGAAATGATATAAACTTTACCAGAACTAAATTCAGAGTGCGCGGCGACACGGTCGAGATAATGCCGGCGAACTCCACGGACAAGGCTGTCAGAATAGAGTTCTTCGGTGACGAGATAGACAGGATAAGCGAGATAAACGTAGTAACGGGTGAGCTTCTGGGAAGCTATCTTCACTATATCATTTTTCCTGCGAGCCATTACATTGTCGGACGTGACAAGATGCGTGAGGCGATAGAGGAACTAAAGCAGGAACTTGATGAGAGGGTGAAATACTTTAAGGACAATGAGATGTTCATTGAAGCGGAGAGGATAGCTCAAAGGACTAACTACGACATAGAGATGCTTGAGGAGATCGGCTTTTGCAGCGGTATCGAAAACTATTCCCGTGTGCTTGAACGCAGACCTGCTGGTGTTGCGCCGTTCACTCTGCTTGACTATCTTCCGGACGATTTTCTGATGTTTGTGGACGAGTCGCACGTTTCGCTTCCGCAGATAAGGGGAATGTACGCAGGCGACAGGCAGAGAAAGCAGACACTTGTGGATTACGGCTTTCGTCTGCCATCAGCGCTTGACAACAGACCGCTGACGTTTGATGAGTTCTACGAGCGAATCGGGCAGGCGATCTTTGTTTCTGCGACCCCGGGACCATTTGAGAAGGAAAAGTCTGCACAGATAGTTGAACAGATAATCAGACCGACAGGACTGCTCGATCCGGAGGTCATCGTCAAGCCCAGCGAGGGTCAGATAGAGGACCTTATGAGTGAGATAAACAAGCGTATCGAAAGAAACGAGAGAGTGCTTGTGACGACGCTGACAAAGAAAATGGCAGAGGATCTCACGACATATCTCAAGGGCTTTGACATAAAGGTAAGATATATGCACAGCGAGATCGACACGATCGAGAGAATGGAGATAATCAGGGATCTCAGACTTGGTGAGTTCGATGTGCTGGTCGGTATCAACCTTCTGCGTGAGGGACTTGATCTGCCGGAGGTATCGCTGGTGGCGATACTTGATGCTGATAAGGAGGGCTTTCTGCGTTCGGAATCCTCACTTATCCAGACCATAGGCAGGGCTGCAAGAAACGCAGGCGGACAGGTCATAATGTATGCAGACACAGTTACACGTTCTATGGAGGCAGCGATCAGCGAGACTCTCCGCCGCCGTGAGCTTCAGATGAAGTTCAACGAGCAGCACGGTATAGTTCCCAAAACTATCGTCAAGGATATTCGTGATGTTATTGAGATATCCAGCAAGGAAGATGTTGAATACAAGACCCAGCAGAAACTCAAAATGTCCAAGCAGGAGAGGCTGTCGCTTATCGAAAAGCTGACCAAGCAGATGAAGGAAGCGGCAAAGCTGCTTGACTTTGAACACGCTGCATTTTTGCGTGACAAGATAAAAGAGCTTCGTGGGGAAGACTGAGAAGACCAAACAGATCGGACAGGAAGGTTAATATGGCAAGAAACGAAATAGTTATCAAAGGTGCAAGGGAGCACAATCTTAAAAATGTAGACGTTACTATCCCAAGAGATAAGCTTGTTGTTATGACAGGACTTTCAGGCTCGGGAAAGTCATCTCTTGCATTTGATACGATATATGCTGACGGACAGAGGAGATATGTTGAATCGCTTTCATCGTATGCGAGAATGTTTCTGGGACAGATGGACAAGCCTGATGTGGATACGATAGAGGGGCTTTCGCCTGCGATCTCTATTGATCAGAAAACGACCTCGAAAAATCCACGTTCGACAGTCGGTACGGTCACGGAGATATATGACTATCTGCGTCTGTTGTATGCAAGGATAGGCGTTCCGCACTGCCCTGTATGCGGCAGGGAGATAAAGCACCAGACTATCGACCAGATAGTGGACAAAATAATGTCGCTGGAGCCGGGAACGAAGATACAGGTACTTGCACCGATCGTCAGAGGCAGAAAGGGTGAACACACCAAGGAGCTTGAAAGGTGCATGAAGTCAGGCTTTGTAAGGGCGAGGGTGGACGGTATCACATACGATCTGTCTGAGGAGATAAAGAT
Organism: uncultured Ruminococcus sp.; assembly: GCA_902787825.1. Lineage (GTDB taxonomy): Bacteria > Bacillota > Clostridia > Oscillospirales > Ruminococcaceae > Hominimerdicola. The sequence continues at coordinate 56,334 of CADAHS010000009.1, forward strand.
AGACAAGAACAAAAAGCACAACATAGAGATCATTGTTGACAGACTGGTGATAAAGGATTCTATCAAGTCAAGACTGACAGACAGCCTTGAAACGGTGTCGTCGATGACCGGCGGAACGGTCATTATAGACGTTATCGGCGGTGGGGAGGAGATGTTCTCACAGAACTATGCCTGCCCCGAGCACGGAATTTCGATGGAGGATCTTACTCCGAGAATGTTCTCGTTCAACAACCCGTTCGGTGCCTGCCCCAAATGTACGGGTCTGGGCGTTTTCAAAAAAATCAATCCCGATCTTATAATCCCAAATAAAGAGCTTTCGATAAGGCAGGGCGCAATAAAAGCTTCGGGCTGGAACACACTTGATGATAAGTCCATTGCGATGATGTATTTTGAGGCTATATCAAAACAATATGACATATCTCTGGATGTTCCTGTGAAGGATCTGCCGCAGGACGCAATAGATATTTTCCTTTATGGAACTCAGGGGCAGAAGCTGAAGCTTTCACGAGGCGGAAACTCTTTCTACAACGCTTCGTATGAGGGGGCTTTCGAGGGTATTATCCCCAATCTTGAAAGGCGTTATAAGGAATCTGCAAGTGAGTATTCAAGAGCCGATATCGAAACAGTGATGACGGACGAACCCTGCCCTGAGTGTCACGGACAAAGACTAAAAAAGGAGAGCCTTTCGGTAACGGTCAGTGGGTTGAATATCCATGAGCTGACACAGCTCTCGGTGATAAAGGCGCTCGAATTTTTTGAGAATATCGAGCTTACCAGCAGAGAAGCGCTTATTGGTGAAAGGATAATTAAGGAAATAAAGGACAGACTTCGTTTTCTTTCATCGGTCGGTCTTGATTACCTTACTCTGTCCCGTTCAAGCGGTACGCTTTCGGGCGGAGAGAGCCAGCGTATCAGACTTGCGACACAGATAGGCTCGTCGCTCGTCGGGGTGCTGTATATTCTTGACGAGCCGTCGATAGGTTTGCACCAAAGGGATAATTACAAGCTGATAAACACGCTCAAACGTCTGCGTGATCTTGGCAACAGTGTTATCGTTGTAGAGCATGACGAGGATACAATGCGTGCGGCTGATTTTATCGTAGATGTCGGTGTAGGAGCAGGCGTTCACGGCGGTGAGATCGTTGCTGCGGGAACGGTCGAGGATATAATGAAATGCGAAAGATCCGTGACAGGACAGTATCTCAGCGGCAAAAAGAAAATTGCAATTCCCGCAAAGCGCAGAAAGGGCAACGGAAAATTCCTTGAGGTGATCGGCGCACAGGAAAACAACCTTAAAAATATTGATGTGAAGATACCGCTGGGAACATTCACCTGTGTTACTGGCGTTTCGGGCAGCGGAAAGTCCTCGCTGGTGAATGCGATAATTCAAAAGGAGCTTTCAGCAAAGCTCAACAGGGCAAGGACTTACCCCGGAAAGTTTGAAAAGATGCTCGGTGTGGAGAATCTTGACAAGGCAATAGTTATCGACCAGTCGCCTATCGGCAGAACACCACGTTCAAACCCTGCGACTTACACGGGTGTTTTCAATGATATTCGTGAGCTTTACGCCAACACAAGCGATGCAAAAATGAAGGGTTACACCGCAGGCAGGTTTTCGTTCAACACAAAGGGCGGTCGCTGCGAGGCGTGCGAGGGTGACGGAATAATCAAGATAGAGATGCACTTTCTGCCCGATGTTTATGTACCGTGCGAGGTGTGCAATGGTATGCGCTATAACCGTGAAACACTTGAGGTACGCTACAAGGGCAAGAATATTTACGATGTGCTTGAAATGACGATAGAGGAGGGCGTAGCCTTCTTTGAGAATATTCCAAAGATAAAGCGCAAGCTCGAAACGCTGTTTGAGGTCGGGCTCGGGTATGTTAAGATAGGTCAGCCTGCAACGACCCTTTCGGGCGGCGAGGCGCAGCGTGTCAAGCTTGCCTCAGAGCTTTCAAAGCGCAGCACGGGAAAGACTATATATATCCTTGACGAGCCGACAACCGGGCTGCACACCGCAGATGTCAGCAGGCTGCTTGAGGTGCTTGAAAAGCTCGTAGATGCAGGCAATACCGTGCTTGTTATCGAGCATAATCTTGATGTTGTAAAGACCGCAGACTATATCATCGACCTCGGACCGGAGGGCGGCGACGGCGGCGGAAATATCGTATGTACAGGTACGCCCGAGCAGGTCGCAAAGTGCAAAAAGTCCTATACGGGACAGTTCCTTGCACCGATGCTGAAAAAGTAAAAAGGGGAGAGAGCTATGGCTTTTGACTTTAAAAAGGAATTCAAAGAGCTTTATATGCCAAAGAACAAGCCTGTGATAGTTACAGTTCCAATGGCGAACTATATAGCTGTAAGGGGAAAGGGCGACCCCAATCAGTCTGACGGGGACTACCAGAGTGCTATATCAGTGCTTTACGCAGTCGCATATACTCTGAAAATGAGCTATAAGAGCGACTATAAGATAGAGGGCTTTTTTGAGTACGTTGTTCCGCCGCTTGAGGGATTCTGGTGGCAGGACGGTGTTGACGGAGTCGATTATTCCGACAAATCAGCGTTCAACTGGATCAGCGTTATACGCCTGCCCGATTTTGTTGCCCAAAAGGACTTCGACTGGGCGGTTCGGACAGCAGAGAAAAAGAAACAGCTTGACTGCTCGTCTGCCGAATTTTTCACGGTAGATGAAGGTCTTTGCGTGCAGATGCTTCACACAGGCTCGTACGATGATGAACCGCAGACAGTTGCGGTAATGGATAGCTATCTGAAGGAAAACAGCTATGCAAATGATCTGTCGCCGCAAAGGCTGCACCACGAGATATATCTGTCCGATGCGCGCAAAACTCCGCCTGAAAAGCTTAAAACGGTCATCAGGCACCCGATAAAAAAGCTGTAATACCCCCACCCCTGAAAGCATAAGCTTTAGGGGTGATACTTTTGTATGCTTTTGAGATCTCGGGAATAAAGGTCAAGGTCTGTTTTTCCTTCTTTGCGGTGGTGTGCCTTACCTGCCTGCTTGGTGCGGACTCGGGAAAAATGCTGATAATGCTTGCCTGCTGCGCCCTGCACGAGTGCGGACATCTTGCTGCTATGCTCCTTTGCAGCCGCAAGCCGACTGAGCTTACACTTTACGGCGGCGGCATAAAGCTTACCCCCTGCAAAAAGCTGAACTCGTTTGGCGGGGACGCATTTATCCTTGCAAGCGGCTGTGCCGTGAATTTTCTGCTTGCATTTGTCAGCTGCCTTCTGATCGGCAGACTGACGTTTTTTGCGCAGGTAAATCTGCTGCTTGGTGGGTTTAATCTTATCCCGACGGGCTTTCTTGACGGCGGCAGACTGATCGGTCTTATTTTTGGCGACAGCAAGGCAAGAATAATTAAAACAATATTTGCGATCCTTATAGCTTCGCTTGCAGCAACGGCGATCTTTTTTGGCGGTGTGAGCGTGTCGCTGCTGTGCGTGCTTGCATATATGTGCCTGAGCATTTTTGCTGCGTGAAAGTTGACAATCCAGTCTGCGGCAGGTATAATATTAGTGGAAAAGTGTTTTCGGAGGTATAATATGAATGTGCGTGAATACCTTGAAATATTACATACTGCTGAAAGGCTGAAAGACACGCCCCGTCACTGCACTACGTCGCAGGGCAGGGTCGAAAGTGTTGCCGAGCACAGCTGGAGAGCGGCGCTGATGGCGCTGCTGCTGCGTTCGGAATTTCCCAGGGCGGATATGGACAAGGTCGTTGATATGTGTCTGATACACGACCTCGGTGAGTGCTTTACGGGTGATATCCCAACGTTTGCTAAGACAAATGCTGACAGGGATACCGAAGATTCGCTGCTTGGACAATGGGTAAGTTCAATGCCTGCGGAGCTGTCGGGCAGGCTGTCTGCGCTGTATGCTGAAATGCAGGCGCAGAAAACGATAGAATCCAGGATATATAGAGCGCTTGATAAACTTGAGGCTTTGATACAGCATAACGAGTCGCCTCTTGAAACGTGGTCGGAAAATGAATTTGAACTCAACAAGACCTATGCGTTTGATACGGTCGAATTTTCACAATGGCTCGTTGAATTGAGAAAAGCTGTTTTGGAAGATACTTTGGAAAAAATAGATGACAGATCCTGATTTTTCAGCATAATAATTAAGGAGGTCAGCTGATGCAATCAATGAAAGAGCGTATCGAGAGGCTTTTGCTCAAAGTGCAGAAGCCGGCGAGATATATCGGCGGAGAGGTCGGCAGTATTATAAAGGACAAATCAAAGGTCGATGTGCGCTTTGCGTTCTGCTTCCCGGATACATATGATGTTGGAATGTCACATCTGGGAATGAAGATACTCTACGGGCTGAAAAATCAGCGTGAGAACTGGTGGTGCGAGCGCTGCTTTATGCCGGAAACGGACTTTGAAGCTCTGCTTCGTGAGAACAACATTCCGCTTTATGCCCTTGAAAGCCTTGATCCGCTCTCAGAGTTCGATTTTGTGGGCTTCACGCTGCAATACGAGCTTTCGTACAATAACGTGCTTGAAATGCTTGACCTTGCCGGAATACCCGTGCTTGCGGCAGAACGTGACGATTCGATGCCGATAGTGATCGGAGGCGGACCGTGCGTTTGCAACCCTGAGCCGCTGGCAGATTTTTTTGACATCTTCATCATCGGTGAGGGCGAGGAGGTCAACATTGAGCTGCTGGAGCTTTACGAAAATATGAAACATAATGGCTGCACGAAGCTTGAGTTTCTCAAAGAAGCTGTCAAAATAGAGGGCATCTACGTTCCGCAGTTTTATGATGTGAGCTACAATGAGGACGGGACGGTAAAAGCCATAACACCGAACATTGAAAATGCTCCTGCAAAGGTAAGAAAGCGTGTTATTGCTGACTTTGATAATGTTTATTACCCCGATGCTTTTGTTGTTCCGTTCACTCAGATCGTTCATGACAGGGCGGTCGTAGAGGTGCTGCGTGGGTGTATAAGAGGCTGCCGCTTCTGTCAGGCAGGATTTATTTACCGCCCGTTCAGGGAAAAAAGCATTGAAACGATAAAAAATGAAACAAAATGCCTTTGCGAGCAGACCGGCTATGAGGAGGTCTCGCTGTCATCGCTTTCGACAAGTGACCACACTAAGATCAATGAGCTGCTTTCAAGCCTTGTTGATTACACGGATGGTGAAAAGATTAACCTTGCACTGCCGTCGCTGAGAGTTGACACGTTCAGCGACGAGCTGCTTGAAAAGATCGCTTCGGTGCGCAAAAGCGGACTGACTTTTGCACCCGAAGCCGGTACTCAGAAGCTTCGTGATGTTATAAATAAAAATCTTACCGAGGACGAGATACTTCGTACCTGTAAGACAGCTTTTGAGGGCGGATATGCAACGGTAAAGCTTTATTTTATGCTGGGTCTTCCGGAGGAGACTTTTGACGATGTTGCCGGTATTGCCGAGCTTGCGCAGAAGGTCGTTGATCTTTATTTTGAAGTTCCCAAGCAAATGCGTGGAAAGGGCTTGCAGGTGTCGATCTCAACGGCGACCTTTGTTCCGAAGCCATTCACTCCGTTTGAATTTGAGCCGCAGGATACGCCGGAACAGATACTTGAAAAACAGGCTCACCTGTTAAGAAATGTGACAAGCAAGAAGATAAGGGTATCCACACATATGCAGAAAAACTCCATTCTTGAAGCGGTGCTCGCAAGGGGCGACCGCAGGCTTGGAAAGGTGATATATACAGCTTGGAAAAAAGGCTGCTACCTTGACGGATGGGACGAGCATTTCAAGTTCGACAAGTGGATGGAGGCATTTGAGGAGTGCGGTACAGACACGGCGTTTTATGCTAACCGCAGACGCAGCTACGATGAGGTATTTCCGTGGTCGCACCTTGATTATCTTGTTTCTCACGAGTTCTTTGTGCGAGAGAACAAAAAGGCTCACGCAATTCAGACTACACGAAACTGCAAGGAGGGCTGCTCGGGCTGCGGAATAAAGAAAGAATACGGAGGGGTTTACTGTGGCGCAAAACATAACACCTAAGCTTTCAACGCTTCAGATAGAAAAGTTCGATTACAGAGCGGTCTATGCAAAGTGCGGCAGGGCAAGGTATATCTCTCATCTTGATTTTATGCGCAGTATGCAAAGGATAATCAAACGATCAAAACTGCCGGTGTGGCATACACAGGGCTTTAATCCGCACGTTTATCTTATGTTCCCTCTGGCACTTCCGCTGGGTACGGACAGCAGAGTCGAGATAATGGATTTTGCGCTGACGCAGAAGCTTGACAACGAGACTGTCAGAAAACAGCTTGATGAAAAATGCCCCGAGGGGATAGAGATAATAAGCGTTGCACAGCCGGTGCACAAGCATACAGACATTAAAAGCGCTGACTATGAGATACGTTTCACCTCCAACATCGGGGCGGGGGAGTGTATACGTCGCTTTGGTGAGTTTATGCAGCTTGAAAAGATCGAGATCGAAAAACGAACCAAGAAAAAGACGGTCAATCTTGTGGACATAAAGCCGTATATAAATGTGACGGAGATCAATGAACAGGACGGCTGGGTAGTGCTGAAGCTGTGCTTGCCGTGCGGAAATGATTTCAACCTCAATACAAATGTCGTTCTTGACGCTTTCTGTGAGCGTTACGGAATTGAGATCGAGCAGATTTGTACACAACGCACAAAAATCTTGCTAGGAAATGGCGAAAATTTTACGTAGCGTGCTGTTGAATTGTGAAAGGAAATGTGGTATAATATACAAGCATTTGATACCGTCTCGGCAGTTCTTCGGGATTGCGGTGACGAGAGTTAGTGCCTCCCGAAAGGGTGACATTAAAGCGGATAGTCCTCTGACTTTGCGAAAGCTGCTTTCGCCATAAAGTGTATGAATGTCTGAAAATTTAAGGAGGGATTTAAAGTGGACGCTTTAAAGCTTATTTCTGATCCAAGTCTGAAATCCGAGATGCCTGTTATCAACATTGGTGACACGGTAAAGGTACACGTTAAGATCGTTGAGGGTGACAAGTCCAGAATCCAGGTATTTGAGGGCACAGTTATCGCTAAGAAGCACGGTGGCATCAGCGAGACATTCACAGTCCGCAGAGTTGCTCACGGCTGTGGTATCGAGAGAGTTTTCCCGGTACATTCACCTTCTGTTGACAAGGTAGAGATAGTTAGACGTGGTAAGGTACGTCGTGCTAAGCTGTACTATCTGCGTGACAGAGTTGGTAAGGCTGCTAAGGTCAAGGAAAATATCTGATCTCATCACAAATAAAAGAGTCGCTTTTTGCGGCTCTTTTTGTTTTATGTGCGCAAAAACAGCCTGCAAATGCAGGCTGTTTTCAATTATTCTTAATGTGCATATCGACTTGATTGAACGGTATGGTTATGCCGTTTCGGTCAAACTCTTCCTTGACTTTCTGTATAATGTCATATCGTGTCGGCCAGTATTTTTCGGTTGGCAGCCATGCTCTCATCAACAGGACTATCGAGCTGTCGGCGTGTGCTTCCATAACACACATCGGGTCATCGGGATCGTTGATTATATCCGGGTGAGTGTTGAGTATGCTGAGAATGATCGCCATGGCTTTTTTGTGATCGTCCTCATAGGCGATGTTGAACCGCAGCTCAAGCCTGCGCTTTTGCAATGCAGTGAAATTGACGACTATCGACTCGGTGACCATTTTGTTTGGTATGCTGACTCTTTTATTCTCCATTGTAAGTATGGTAGTCTGCAAAATAGAGATCGAGTCAACGAAGCCTTCAACGTTGGAAATGCTTATGTAGTCGCCGATCTTGAAGGTTTTGGTCAGCAGGATTATAAATCCGCCGGCAACGTTAGACAGGCTGTTTTGCAGCGCAAGACCGATTGCAAGTCCAGCTGCACCGATAGCGGCGATTATCGAGCTTGTCGATACCTGCAATGCCGACAGTACGGCAACAAGAATAAGTATCAGCAGGCAGACGTGAACGACAGATGTTGTGAATTTATGGAGCGTTTTGTCCACACGCCTGACATTCAAGCCCTTGCTCATTATTTTCAGAACTATCTTCATTGCGATCATGCCGCCGATGTAGATGACAAGCGCAGCGATCATATGAGGCAGATAGTCTATAAAATGTTCCCAGAATCTTTGCATTATATCCCTTCCAATCAATTCTATGTTGTATTTCTTCTATGTGAAAACAGCGAGTAAATGCCATATCCCAGCGCAGCGCCCATGGTGTTTAGTATCAGATCGTTAACGTCGCTCGTTCTTTCGCACAACGGCAGCTGCAATATCTCGATGCTCAGTGAGATAAGTCCGCCGGCGATCGCCGTTTTTGCAAAGCTGCGCAGTTTTTTGTATATCACAGGCAGGATAATGCCGGTAGGTATGAACATCAACACATTGCCAATGAGGTTTACCAACATATCACTTATTGCCGGATAGTCAAAAAGGTTCTGAAGCGGCACAAGGTTGGTGTTCAGCGGGAAAATATCCTTCGGGTCAAATATCAGCGGCTGAATGCTGCCGTCGGCATTGTGAAGCAGCGGAAAAAAGGTCACTCTGAATAGCACCGCCAGGTTAATGTACATCAAAAGCAGCCTGACCTCGTGCTTTAAATCGAACTTTTTGCGAAAAAAGCATATCAGTGCCCTCGCTGCAAACCAGATAACTGTGAAAATAATCAATCCCGCAGTAAACGGTATCTTCACTGCATCTGCATGAGGTACATAATCAACACCGAAAACATTTGGCATCGTGTGTTCTCTCCCTGCAATTCTCTTAATACGATCATTATACCATAATTATTTCAACATTTCAATAGTTCGTAAACACGCCTTTAAATAATTAGAATCGGGTACAAAAAATATAGTAATATTCTTAACAAATTTGTGTAAAAAAAGATCAAAAAACACTTGTAATCTTTTCGGATTTGGTGTATAATAATTTTGATTGGTGTGAACTAAAATATAATTATGAAGGAGAAAAGTCATGCAGTATCAAATGGCACAATTATTGTCCGGAAAGCTCAGCGGACATGACTACACCGGTACGGATATCGCTTCGGTAGTTATCACCGGTATGAGCGTTGTTTTCATCGGACTAATACTTCTTGTCCTGTTCGTTTCGATCTACGGTGGGATATTCAATAAAAGGAATCAAAAAAAGAAAGCTGCTGAGGAGGCTGCTAAGAAGGCAGCTGAGGCTGAAAAGGCAAAGCAAGCCGAGAGTAAGCCGGTCTCTGCTGCGAAAGCTCCTGCCGTTGAGGACGGCATTGAGGAGGAGATCGTTGCGGTGATAGCTGCTGCGGTCGCTGCGATGGGTGCAAAAAGCGGTAAAAAGCTTGTACTAAAAAGCGTAAAGAGGTCTGTTTCACAGCGTGACCCATGGGCAGCTGCGGGACTTGCAGACAACACAAGACCGTTTTAAGATCACTGTAATCTATGAAAGGAAAGTTCTGATATGATAGATCAATTTCTGAGTACCATAGCCGATCTCGCAAAAGACTCCGGTGTTGCCGGGTTCTTTGTTGACGGCGGCTGGAAAAATATCGTAATGATACTTATTTCGTTTTTGTTTATGTATCTTGCCATTGCAAAGGGATTTGAGCCGCTGCTTCTGCTGCCGATCTCTTTTGGTATGCTTCTGACAAACCTCCCCGGTGCAGATATGTACCATTCTGAGTTCTGGGTCTACCAGACTGTCGGGGACAACGACCACTACATAGACTACGGAAACATATTGCAGCACGGAGGGCTATTGGATATCCTGTATATGGGTGTCAAACTACAGATCTATCCGCCGCTGATATTCCTGGGCATCGGTGCGATGACTGACTTCGGTCCGCTGATAGCCAATCCAAAGAGCTTTCTGCTCGGAGCTGCCGCACAGGGCGGTATCTTCTTCACATTCCTTGGCGCTGCCATTCTGGGAATGAGTGCGGCAGAGTGCGGTTCTATCGCTATCATCGGTGGAGCTGACGGTCCTACATCTATCTATGTTTCTTCTAAATTGCTTTCAAACTCCGATTCTATCGGTGTTGGTACAATAGCACTTGCGGCATATACATATATGGCTCTGGTGCCTATTATCCAGCCGCCTATTATGAGAGCGCTGACCACAAAGAAAGAGCGTTCGATCGTTATGGGACAGCTTCGCCCGGTTTCAAAGGTCGAAAAGCTTATCTTCCCGATACTGGTAACTGTTGTTATCGCTCTTATGATACCTTCGGCTGCTCCGCTGGTAGGTATGCTCATGATGGGTAATCTGCTCAAGGAGAGCGGTGTTTGCGATCGTATAGCAAAGACTGCACAGAACGAGCTTATGAATATTATCACGATCTTCCTGGGCGTTACTGTTGGTGCGACAACTACTGCAAAGACTATCATGACACTTTCATTTGCAAAGGTAATAATCCTCGGTGTAATTGCATTCTCTATCGGTACTGCCTGCGGAATACTGCTTGGCAAGCTGATGTGTGTGCTCACTCATGGAAAGGTCAACCCGCTTATCGGTTCGGCAGGTGTTTCAGCTGTTCCGATGGCAGCCAGAGTTTCACAGAAGGTCGGACAGGAAGAAGTTCCGACAAACTATCTGCTCATGCACGCTATGGGTCCGAACGTTGCAGGCGTTATCGGTTCGGCTGTTGCAGCCGGAGTTCTGCTGAGCATAGTTGCTCACTAATAAACAAAACAATATCGCACTCAGCTTTCGGGTGCGATATTTTTACAGGAGAGCTTTATGGACTATAAATTCTTTGCGGTCATTTCAAGAATGAAATATATCAACCGCTGGGCGTTGATGAGAAATACCATTAAAGAGGATATCAGTCAGCATTCCATTGATGTTGCATTTATTGCTCATGCTCTTGCGCTTATCAGAAACAGGCGCTTTGGCGGCAGCGTTTCGCCGGAAAGATGTGCTTTGCTTGCGATGTTTCACGATGCAACGGAGATCATTACGGGGGATCTTCCCACGCCGATAAAATACTACAATAAGCAGATCAAGGGTGCTTATGATGAGATCGAACAAAAGGCGAAGGATCAGCTGCTGAGCTATCTTCCCGATGATCTGAGGCAGGACTACGAACCGCTTTTTTGCAGGACTGAAGAGGAGGCGGAGCTGTGGTCGCTGGTAAAGGCAGCGGACAAGATCTCGGCGCTTATCAAATGTCTTGAGGAAAAGCAGATGGGCAATATGGACTTTGCTTCGGCTGAGAAGGCGACAAGGGAAGCGGTCAGAAAGATGAATATACCGGAAGCTGATGTTTTTCTTGACGAATTTATCCCTGCATATGAGCTGACGCTCGATGAACAGGCTTGAACAAACGATTTACGGAGGTCCACAGTGAATAACAGAATTAAAATATCTTCGTCGCTGCTCGGCTGTGACCTTTCAAATATTCAGGCGGAGGTCAGGCGTGTTGAGCAGGCGGGTACGGACTGGCTGCATTTTGACGTAATGGACGGCGTTTTTGTACCGAATCTTTCGTTCGGACTGCCTGTTCAGCAGGCACTCAACAAGGTTGCGACGGTGCCGATAGACACGCATTTAATGATCGTTGACCCGATAAGGTACATTGAGGATTTTGCAAAAGCAGGTTCGGATCTGATAACATTTCATGTAGAGTCCACCAAGGAGCCTGAAAAGGTTATAGAAAAAATACACAGCTGTGGGGTCAAGGCAGGCATTTCTATCAAGCCTGTGACACCTGTGGGGGTTATCAGCGACCTGATCCCGATGGTGGATATGGTACTGATAATGACTGTTGAACCCGGCTTCGGTGGTCAGGGCTTTATCCACGAGACGCTCAAAAAGGTGAGAATGGTCAGAGAGATCGCTGACAGGCTCAACAAGGATATCTATGTTGAGGTGGACGGCGGAATTAACGACAAAACGGCTGTTGAATGCAAAAATGCAGGCGCAGATGTTTTTGTTTCGGGAACGTATATTTTCAACGCTAAGGACACTGCCGCTGCGATAAAAAGCATCAGGGGTCAGTGAGCTTACGAATAGTTTCAACGGGAGTATGAGAGAGTGGTCTTGCATACTCCTTTATTTTTTGTATTGCAAATCTGTCAGCTGTCCCGCTGTGAAAATCGGGAAAGGACAGCAGCTGCTGTGTGTCGCAGCAAAAGCTCATGACAAGATAATATCTTCGCCCGAGTTTGTAAAGCTCGCTGTCTGAAAGTCTTGAGAGCAAACCTTCGGGGAACTTGCGGCAAAATTCTTTAAGCTCGGCGGATGAGTCAAAGAGAAGCATGATCTCGCTGTGTGTTTGATCGTTTTCTGGCTTTGAACCGATGAGTATCATCATTCCGTCACTAAGCTCTGTCACGCTGCAGACAAGTTCAGACGAATCGAGCCTGACAAACCCAAGCTCGGTGAGAAATGCCATGATACAGGAGATGAAAATGTGAGAACAGGTGCTGTTTTTATCAAATGAATCAATGCTGAGGCCAAAGCGTGACATATCCTCCCGTGTCAGAATGAGTCTTGCTCCAGCCTGTGATGTAATGCTTATCTTCAAACCAAAGACCCCTTGCAAGTATAATGCTGTTTCATTATACTCACAAGGGGTCTGTCCTTGTTAATCATATTTGTTTTTCTATTGCAGAGCCATTACATAGATCTGACAGGGATTTTCCTTGCCCCAGATACATTCTATGACCTCAAGCTCCTTGAAGCCAAGGCTGAGATAAAATCTGTTGGTCTTGTCATAACTGTCGTAAACGCCCATTTTTACCGTTTTGACCTGCATAAAAGAGTATCCCTGTTCAATGACAGTCTTTTTGGCAAGCTCAAACATCTGTCTGCCAAGTCCCATTCTGTGATACTGCTTCAGAACGCCTGTGACAGCAAGCTCGACAGTTTCTTTGCCTGTTTGTTTGAGACACATGAAACCAACCGGTCTGTCATCAACAAATGCAGCAAAGTATTCAAACTTTACGCTGTCGGCAATGTACTGTTCTCTGCTTTGCTCGACTTCAAACCATTCCGGCAGTGCTTCAAGCACTTTTCTTGTTATTTCTTTCTTTTTGTTATTGTCAGTTATCTTTTGTATCATTTGTTTTCCTCTGTTTTTTGACCGAAAGCTCGGCTATGGCAATGTAATGCTGGATCGTGAAATTCTCGTTTGCCTCACGTTCAAGCATTTGCATATGCTCAGCGTCCCACTTTGCAAGATCGCTCGGTGAAAGGGAAGCCCCGACACCTCTGCACGCTCTTACTCTGCCGTGCCAGCTTTCTCTTGTAAATGAAACGGGTACCCGAAACTGTTCTTGCAGTGTAATGTCAAAATACTCACTGTACTGAGGCGGTATCCACACGGGTTTCACGGTGTCGCCTCCGCCTGACCAGCCGGGATTGTATTTGTGGATGATCTCCTCACTCTTTGCTGCGATCTTATCCTCAAACGGGAGCCAGCCCATATAAAGGATAAGGAACTTTCCGCCCGGCTTTAGCATCTTGGCAAGCTTTGGCGCAAGGATATCGTGGTCAGGATACCAGATACACTGGCAGGCAGTCACGACATCAAAGGTGTTATCGGGATAGCTGATATCCTCAGCCCGGCAGGTATAAAACTCGATATCCATATCCTGCTCTTCAGCAAGCAGCTTTGCCTGCTCGATCTGTTCTTTTGAGATGTCTGTTCCTACCCACTTTGCACCATAGCGGTACATATTTCTCGGCAGCACTCCTGTACCTGAACCAATGTCAAGCACACGCTGTCCGTTCACACACAGACCTCTTTGGACTATTTTTCCATAAAACTCGTCAGGGTAGATATCCCTGAATTTTGCATAGTCCTGCGAGGTCTTTCCCCAGTCAAACGGCTTTCCGCCGTCGATGTTTACTAACTTTTGCATTCTCTCTTCCCCCATTTTTTATTTCCAGCTCTCACTGTTTTTTGATCTGCCTTTTTCAATAAAGCTAAGCAGAATGCAAACCGACATAAGTGTTGCCGAGATAATAAGTGTTATACCGCTTTCTAATGCAAGACTTACAACTGACAGTATAAAAGTCAGCATAGTTGATATATCAAGAAATGTTTCGCCTTTAATTTTCATTTTTCTCCCCCCGACTTTCCGGTTTTGATTTGTCTTATCAGACAAATCGCTCAAAAGTCATCTCTTTTCTGTTTTCGCTGCTTGCTTTGTTTTTTCTTCCGTCTGCACAGCAGATGCAGAAGAAACCGAGCTTGCTCATAACGTTCTGGCTCGCTCTGTTTTCCCAGTCGCAGTGAGCAACGAAATGGCTGATAGCAAGCTGCTCATGCGCAAATTTCATTACGGCACCTGCCGCTTCAGTGGCGTACCCCTTGCCCTGATAATGCCTGTCAAGTATCCAGCCAAGCTCTGCTGTATTTCTCGCCTCATTCAGATATACCGAGATACCTCCGATATGTCTGTTTTGCGCAACTACCGCAAATTCATAGAAGCAAGGCTTTTGCTTGTTCCATTCCTGTTCGCATTTTTCGAGAAACTCCTCAGTCTGCCCGATGTTGTCGTCGGGAAGAAAGACCATATATTTAGTATTTTCTCTGTCTGCTGCATAAGCGTAGGTCGTCTGAAGATCCTTCGTTCCGATCGGACGCAGCAGCAATCGCTGTGTCTGTATCTGCATGATGCATCCCCCCGTTTTTTCAAAGGAACTTTTCGAGTCTGTACAACCTCCCGTCTTCAAGTTCCTTTACCCCATTTTTGTAGTCGTATCCGAGTTTTCTGTAAAACTCAACTGCTGTGATCGATGCAGGTATTTCTATCCTGTCTGCTCTGAGTGCGTACTCGTCCTGTTCAAGAGTCTGTATTATCTTTCTTCCGACACCCTTGCCCTGATACTGCGGCAAAACAAAGATCGTCAGCAGTATACTTTCGGTCCTGCTGCCCCAGTATCCTGCGATACCGCCCGTTCCTACAATACGTTCACCGTCACACACAACATAGATATGCCTTTGTTCTGACGCTTTCAACAGTTCATCTGCTGAGTGAGAGGCAACGTTATATTCTATGTATTCTTTAGGATAATCCTTACTGTTGCTTTCTCTCAAAGTTCTGGCTATGACCTGTGCGACCTCATCTGCATCTTCTTTTCTGAACGCTCTTATCTGCATTTGTGTACTTCCCCCTGATTTCCCCTTGTTCTGTTTTTTTGTTCTATCTCAGCTTATTTATTTATCAGCTTTGTAAATTCCAGATCTTTATCAAATTCGTTTGTGAAAAATCCCGGGATATCCTTGATGGCTTTGTACAGTGACAAGCTTGCCTGGCTCAGGATATCGCTCATCTCTTCATCTGTATAGGGACAGTTGCCTGTAACGATAAGTGTTGTGAAGCTGTACGACATAAGCCAGAGGTTTCTGTAATAGCATTCTGCGGTAGGCTTGTCGATGTTGTATATCTTCATGACTGAATTGACAACGAGATCAAGTGTGAACCGGAATTCGTCCATAACAGTAGATGTTGTACCGTCTGAACTATTCAGAAACAGCAGCTTGAACAGCTCAGGTTCCTGCCTGGCAAGTTTCAGAAACTGGCGTCCGATGCCCAGAAACGGAATATTTTCTTTAAGACCGGTGAGTATATAATGGTGGTAGATTTCCCTCGCCTGATCAACAACGTCATCTTTCAGCTCAGCGATCGAGCTGTAAAAACTGAATATCGGGTGTGTTGAGACCTCAAGTCTTGCGGCTACGCTTCTTGCGGTGACAGCGTCCGGACCTTTTTCACGGGTTATTTCAAGTGCAGATTGCAAAATCTGCTGTTTGGTAACTATCTTCTTTGGCGGCATATATACCTCCTTATCAGATGTTCAGATTCCGTATCCTTCTGACATTTGCGTTCATAAGATGTCTTCCGAGGTGTGTGAACAAAAAAGCTTTGAGAGGTGTCAGCTGTTGACCGTGCTCTTTCAGAAGCTCGTCAGGCGAGTCATATACTCCAAAGTCTTGATTTATTCCCTCGCTTTGGATATAGGTATTATTCCTGTTGAAATCTATTACCGGGTCTGTGAAGTTTTTCACGGCAACGCCATATCCGCAGAAACTGCCTTTGCAGCTGCCAAACTTATGCTGAAGCTTTGTAAGGTACTTTTTATCAAGAATGAACGCTTCAAGCTCATACCATCTGTTTTCACAATATACCTCGACCCAGCTGTGAAAGATATTTCTTGGCGCATTCTTGTAAACAAAGCCGGTCATTGCGCCTTTTTGAAGCCTTTTGTTTATCGTGAAGCCGTGCACACGGCAGGGTATACCGCAGCCACGGAGCAATGCCATAAACAGCGTACCTTTGGTGTTGCACTGCCCATAGCCGTCTTTGAGGACCTTTGTGGCACACACGCTGTCATCTGTGTTATATCCGAACAATATTTCATCTCTGACGAAGTTATAGACAGCTTTTATCCTGTCAGCTTCATCAAGCTTTTTCCACTTTCTTTGTCTGATAAGCTTTTGGATGGGTATGCTTGAATAGTCAAGCATTGCGGTCTCTTTTAAATATCTGTCCATTGTTCTCTCCTGATCTTATGGCAGATACTGACCTTACGAAAACGTTTGAAATCTTGGTAACACTTGTTACCGTACAAGTCAAATATATCACACCATAATTATACTGTCAACGCTTTTCACAAAATGCTCACTAAACTTTCATCATTGTTTCGTGAGTTAAGATTTGCGTTAAATTTATGTCACAATTTACGGCATCTCAGCGCATTGAGTATCGCCAACAATGCAACGCCGACGTCTGCAAAAACTGCCATCCACATACCTGCAATTCCGAGTGCTCCGAGCACCATTACTGCGAATTTGATGCCAAGCGCAAAGACGATGTTCTGACGCACGATGCGCATAGTTTTTCTTGCCATTGCGACAGCTGTCGGTACGCTGCCCACGTCGTCGTTCATCAGTACGACATCTGCGGATTCGATCGCAATATCCGAACCAATGCCGCCCATTGCAATGCCGATATCCGCTCTTGCAATAACGGGTGCATCGTTGATACCGTCGCCTGCAAATGCCACGAGCCTTCCATCGGAATCTTTCATTATCTGCTCGACCTTTTCGACTTTTTCCTGCGGCAGAAGGGAAGCGTAGAATGTTTTTATACCGAGCTTTTGTGCGACCGCAGAGGCTGTCGCCGGGTTGTCACCGGTGAGCATAACGGTGTCGATGCCCTGCTTCAGAAGTGAGGAGACTGCCTTTGCGGAGGTCTGTTTGATCTCGTCGCCGAGGCTTATGCTTCCGCAGTATACGCCGCCGAAAGCGACAAATACTGCTGTGCTGCCATCGCCGGGGGCTTCACAGGCAATGCCTTGGTTTTCAAGCAGCTCACGCTTTCCGCAGAGTATCTTTTTGCCGTTGTAAATGCAGCTCATTCCGAAACCGGATATTTCTGTGATCTCGCTTACTGTGCCGGAGGGTATCTGCTTGCCGTATTCTTTGAGTATCGAATTTGCGATAGGGTGATTTGAGCCGCTTTCGGCAAATGCGGCATATTCGATAAGCTGCTGCTCGGAGATACCAACGGGGTTTGCTGAAATGACGCTGAAGCTACCCTTAGTGAGCGTTCCGGTCTTGTCAACAGCGAGCTTTCCGCACTTTGAGAGGGACTCGATAGCCTTTGCGCCCTTTACGAGGACACCATACTTTGAAGCGCCGCCGATGCCTGCAAAGAATCCGAGCGGGATAGATATGACCAATGCGCACGGGCAGGATATCACAAGAAACAGAAGCCCCCTGTAAAGCCACTTTCCGAACTGTGAGAAGCCGAGGAAGAAGCAGGGTACCAGTGTCAGAAGAACTGCAAACGCAACCACCAGCGGAGTGTAGACTCTTGCAAATCTTGTAATGAATTTTTCGGTCTCGGCTTTCTTTTCGGAAGCGTTCTCGACCAGATCCATTATCCTTGCAACGGCACTGTCGCCGAAGCTTGATGCAACTCTTATGCTGATAACGCCGTCGAGGTTCGTGCAGCCGCTCATTACATTTTCGCCTGTATGGACCGCAACAGGGAGCGATTCGCCTGTGAGTGCGGAGGTATCAAGCTGTGATCTGCCGTCTATGACCTCGCCGTCAAGCGGTATCCTTTCGCCTGCTTTTACGATGATGATATCACCTCTGCTGACATTCTCAGGGTCAACGATCTGTTCGGTGCCGTTTCTTAAAACTCTTGCAAATTCGGGCTTTAGCTCGATCAGCGAGGTTATTGACTTTCTTGATCTCTCAACTGCGATGTCCTGCAAAAGCTCACCGACCTGGAAGAAAAGCATTACTGCGGCGGCTTCGTCAAAGTATTTCAGGGCGACTGCGCCGATGGTAGCAATGAACATCAGCAGAGTTTCGTCAAACGCTTCGCCGTGTATGAGGTTTCTCAATGCCGAGATCACAACGTCATAGCCTGCGATGACATACGAACAAATGGCGAGTATGGCACTCGGTATTTCAAATGGAAGGATCTTTGCGATGACGAACAGCACGCCTGCGATGATAAATCTTGCGATATCAAATGCGTGGCTTTCGTGACTGCCGTGCTCGTGGGAATGCTCATGAGAATGCTCATGCTCGTGGCAATGGTCATGGCAATGTTCGTGCTCGTGAGAGTGAGTATGCTCATTGACTTTGGAGTAATCAAGCACCTCGACATCGGGTTCAAGTTTTTTTACTATTGCCTTTACCTGGCTCTCGATGTTTGATATATCACTCTGCTCGTGCATTACGACAAGCTTTTTGCGGATAAAATCCATATCTGCAGATTCAACGATCTCCAGATCATTTACTCTGATAGCTATTTTCTGGGCGCAGTTGGGGCAGTCAAGCCCTTTGAGCCAGTATACTGTTTTGGTCATAGCGACCATCCCTTTCTAATGTTTGAAATGCTATATGTTCAGCTGTTTTCCACAGCAGAAATACGATATGTTTGCGTGTTTTTTCTTTAAGTATCTGTAAGCCTTTTTACCTGTACAGTGACAGGTGTAAAACTTCACATTTGTGAATTCTCCGAGTTTAACAGAAAGCTCATTAAGCTGTGCTTCCGGGACTGTCCTTCTGCTTATCGGGTCAAAAACGTGAAAACCGCCGATGCAGTACGCAGGACTTTCATCGGGAATACTTTTAAGTATCCTGACGACACCTGAATGACCGCAGCCTGTCATTACGACGTCCTTGTTTTCATGTATCAGCAGATTCTGCTCGTGTCTGAAATCATCGGGAACTGTTCCTGCGTAAAGATTGCTGTTGGCTTTTGAATAAAAGCTGTCCGGGGCTTTTGCCGTGAACAGATAAAGCTCATCGTCAATCCTCAGATCACCGTCAACAAGAACGATCTGCCTGCTGTGCATCAAGCTCTTGTCAAGCGATACGCTGAATTTCAGAAACAGCACCTTTACAAAGTGTTCGTCAAAAGCACTTCTCTGTAAGTAGACCTTTGCGGTCTTATTGATCTCCAGAAACTTTTTCAAAGCACCGCCGTGATCGATGTGTCCGTGTGAGATTATGACGGTGTCCACCTTTGAAAGATCAATGTTTTTCTTTTTTGCATTCTCAAACAGAGTTGAATTAGGACCGACATCAAAAAGCAGCTTGTGCATTTTAGTTTCAATATAAAAGGAAAGACCGTGTGCCGGTTTTACAGAGCCGTCTGATATGTTTTCCACAAGTGCAGTTATCCTCATTGTTCTCTCCTAAGTCTTATCTTTATTCGCTGATGTGCTCCATTCCCATACTCAGTATCGTTTCAACGTGCTCGTCAGAAACGGAGTATATCACTGATTTGCCTACCTTGCGGTACTTGACGAGTCTTGCCTGTTTCAAAACTCTGAGCTGATGAGAGACAGCTGACTGTGTCGAGCCGACGACCTCGGTTATATCGCTGACGCTCATTTCGTTTTCGAGTATGCAGTAGAGTATCTTGACTCTTGTCGGGTCGCACAGCATCTTGAACAGCTCTGCAAGCTCATAGACCTGCTCTTCAACGGGCATATTTTCCGTTACCTTTTCGATATTATCCATATCGTTTTCCTCCTTTTAAAAGGGAATAACTTATCTCCACGAATGAACATATGAATATTCGTTCATATGTATTATAGCATATACACAGTGAAAGTCAATGAACATTTTGTGAATTTTCACAACCGGTACAGCCCTTTTCCGACCGACGCCAAAGGACATTTTACATAAATTTTTGAAAACCTATTTACAAATATAGTGGTGTTGTGCTATAATAATTCTAAATGTGGTGGTATCCAATAAAATAAGGAAGGAAGTCATTATGGCAAAAAGACAGGAATACACAAATGATGATATCGTTTCTTTAAAGGGTGCTGACAGGGTAAGGAAGCGCCCGGCTGTTATTTTCGGTTCAGACGGACTTGACGGCTGTGAACATTCGGTATTTGAGATACTTTCAAACTCCATTGATGAGGCGAGAAACGGTTTTGGTAAAAAGATAATACTCACCAAATTCAACGACGATTCTATCGAGGTGGAGGATTTCGGACGAGGCTGTCCGGTCGATTATAACCAGCGTGAGAAGCGTTACAACTGGGAGCTTGTTTACTGCGAGCTTTACGCAGGCGGAAAGTACAACACCAACAGCGGCGAGAACTATGAGTTTTCGCTTGGTCTGAACGGTCTGGGTGCGTGTGCGACACAGTATTCTTCTGAATACATGGACGTTGAGGTTTGCCGTGACGGGCAGAAGTATTCTCTGCACTTTGAAAAGGGAAACAATGTCGGCGGACTGAAAAAAGAGGAATCTCCGAAAAAGTACAAGACCGGTACAAAGACCAGGTGGAGACCCGATCTTGATGTTTTTACCGATATTTCTATTCCAAAGGAATATTTTGAGGATATTCTCAAAAAGCAGGCAGTCGTAAACCCGCAGGTTGAGTTTGTACTGCGTTATCAGAATGAGAACGGTTCATTTGATGAGCAGAAGTTTGTTTATGAAAACGGTATTGCAGACTATGTTACTGAGATCGCAAACGACACGAATATGACCTCGGTGCAGTTTTGCACTGCGGACAGAGTGGGGCGTGACCGTGAAGACAAGGAGGACTATAAGGTCAAGCTGTCTGTTGCATTCACGTTCTCAAACAAGGTCAAAAGGCTGGAATATTTCCACAATTCAAGCTTTCTTGAGCACGGCGGTTCGCCCGAGGATGCTGTAAAAAGTGCGTTCACCTCGCAGATAAACGCATATCTGAAAAACAACAACAAATATCTCAAAAATGAAAAGCCTATCACTTTCCCCGACATTGAGGACTGTCTGATACTTGTTTCAAGCTCTTTCTCAACACAGACATCTTATGCCAACCAGACCAAGAAGGCTATCACAAACAAATTTATCAAGGACGCTATGACGGAGTTCCTGAAGCATCAGCTGGAGATATACTTTATTGAAAATCCCGATGAAGCGCTGAAGATCGCCGAGCAGGTGATGATAAACAAGCGAAGCCGTGAGTCTGCTGAAAAGACAAGGCTCAACTTTGTCAGAAACCTCACCGGCAAAGTGGACCTTGCAAATCAGGTCGAAAAGTTCGTTGACTGCCGGTCAAAGGATCTCTCACAAAGGGAGCTTTATATCGTGGAGGGCGACTCGGCTCTGGGTTCGGTAAAAATGGCGAGAAATGCTGAATTTCAGGCTGTTATCCCGGTAAGAGGAAAGATACTGAACTGCCTCAAAGCTGACTATGACAAGATATTTAAAAATGAGATAATAGTTGATCTTATCAAGGTTCTTGGTTGCGGTGTCGAGGTCAAGACGGGCAAGAACAAGGAATTTTCTATGTTCTCGCTTGACAACCTGCGCTGGAACAAGATAGTCATTTGTACCGATGCAGATGTTGATGGTTTCCAGATAAGGACTCTGATACTCACGATGCTTTACAGGCTCACACCTACGCTGATAGAAAAGGGTTATGTATACATTGCCGAGTCACCGCTGTTTGAGATAACCACTTCCGACAGGACATACTTTGCATATGACGAGCCTGAAAAGGCAAAGATCATGCAGATGATAGGCAATAAGAAGTGTACCGTTCAGCGTTCAAAGGGTCTTGGCGAGAACGAGCCGGAAATGATGAGCCTTACCACGATGGATCCGTCCACAAGACGGCTCATAAAGGTGTGCCCGGACGATGTGGAGATGACACAGTGGATGTTTGATATGCTGCTGGGTGACGACCTTGCAGGCAGAAAAGAGTTTATCACCAATAACGGTATCGACTATCTCGAAATGGCTGATATCTCTTGATTTGAATAGTATTGCACTAAACCCGAAAGGACAGATGATATGCCAAGGAAAAAAAGCAAGGAGCCTGCTGCACCAAAGAAAAAGAATGATGCATACATTGACGGAGCAGGACTTGTTGTTGAACAGAAGATAACACAGACTCTTGAAACAAACTATATGCCATATGCGATGAGCGTTATAGTTTCAAGAGCGTTCCCTGAAATAGACGGCTTCAAGCCCTCGCACAGAAAGCTTCTGTACACGATGTACAAGATGAATCTTTTGAGCGGAGGTCTGACTAAATCAGCAAACATTGTCGGTGCGACGATGAGGCTCAACCCTCACGGAGATGCTACCATATATGAGACGATGGTGCGGCTTTCAAGGGGCAATGAGGCGCTTTTGCACCCGTATGTGCTCAGCAAGGGAAACTTCGGAAAGCAGTATTCAAAGAATATGGCTTATGCCGCTTCACGTTACACAGAGGCGAAACTTGAACCTATCTGTGATGAGCTTTTCAAGGATATTGACAAGGACACGGTGGATTTTGTGCCGAACTATGACAACACTACTACCGAGCCGACTCTTTTTCCGGCAACGTTCCCGACGATACTTGTAAACGCTAACGCCGGTATTGCTGTTTCTATGGCGAGCCAGGTATGCCCGTTCAATCTTGGTGAGGTCTGCGAAACGACCATTGCGCTGATGAAAGACCCTGAGTCAAACGCACTTGATACGCTCAAGGGACCGGATTTCCCGGGCGGCGCAAATATGCTTTTTGACGAGCAGGAGCTTGACAGGATATACAAAACCGGAAGAGGATCGGTAAGGCTTCGTGCAAAGTATGATTTTGACAAGTCGGAAAAATGTATCGAGATAACCGAGATACCTTACACAACGAATGTTGAAGCGATTATCGACAAGATCAGGCTTCTTATCAAGGCAAATAAGATAAGAGAGATATCAGGTATCAGAGATGAGACCGACATCAACGGTCTGAAGATCGCCATAGATGTGAAAAAAGGCGTAGAGGTGGACAAGCTGATGCAGAAGCTGTACAAGCAGACACCTCTGGAGGACACATTCAGCTGTAATTTCAATATCCTTGTCAAGGGCTACCCGAAGGTGATGGGGGTATACGACATTATCAACGAGTGGGTGAAATTCCGTATCGGCTGCGTAAAGAGAAGGACCGCTTTTGATATGAAGAAAAAGCAGGATAAACTTCACCTTCTCAAAGGTCTTGGAAAGATACTGCTCGATATTGACAAGGCAATAAAGATAGTTCGTGAAACCAAGGAAGAAGCGGACGTTGTTCCTAATCTTATGATAGGCTTCGGTATTGATGAGGTACAGGCTGAGTATGTTGCGGAGATAAAGCTGCGTCATCTCAATCGTGAGTACATTCTGAAGCGTACTGAGGAAACAAGATCCCTTGAAGAGGAGATAAACAGGCTCGCTGAGCTGCTTGACAGTGAAAGAAAGATCAAGCAGGTCATTATCAAGGAGCTTGAAGAGGTGAAGAAAAAGTACGCACAGCCCAGAAGGACAGGCTACTACTACGCATCGGACGTTGTTGAGATAGATGAACAGGAGGAGATACCTGATTATCCGTGCGAGATATTCCTTTCAAGCGAGGGATACTTCAAAAAGTGCACGCCTCAGTCGCTGCGTATGGCGAGCGAGCAGAAGCTCAAGGAGGGTGACTTCATATCTCAGCACAGAGAGACCACCAACAAGAGCGATCTTATCTTCTTCTCGGACAAGTGCAGTGTTTATAAGGCAAAGCTGTCACAGTTTGCAGACTCAAAAGCTTCGGCAATGGGAGATTATATCCCTGCAAAGCTCAGCTTTGATAAGGACGAAAATGTTGTATATGCAGTCAATACAACCGACTATAAGGGATATATGATATTCGTCTTTGAAAACGGAAAGGTGGCTAAGGTGCCGCTGGACTCTTATGAAACAAAGACCAATCGCAAAAAACTGACATCGGCTTACTCCGGCAAATCCAGACTTGTGAAAATGTTCTGGGTGCAGGAAAACGCCAATCTGATGCTTCGGACGACAAACGGAAGGGCGATGATCTTTAACACCTCGCTGCTGATGCCAAAGGCTTCTCGTGATACGATAGGTGTTCAGGCAATGACCTGCAAGGCAAAGTCGGTAGTGGAAAAGGCATTTATTATCGATGATGCAAAGGCAGAAGAGCTTTCAAAATACAAGAGCAAAACAATACCTGTTGCAGGCTCTTTTGCAAAGGATATCGAAGACCCCGACCAGATGACACTGATCTAAAAATCATAATGATGAGAATAAGTATGCAAAACAATACGCTGCTTGATCCGCAGAAATTTGAGGTCGATATTGATATTGACGATGAGCAGATAAATGATCTTTACTGCAACAGGCTGCTTTCGCAGACGAAAAGCTTGTCAAGGTCGATCGTGACATCGTTGACTGTGTCTGGCTGGACTGATACTTACTAATTGGATATGATCTTGCCCCAAGCTGTTTGCAGATGCTTCGGGGCAGTTCTTTTATGCGAAAAAAGCTCCGACCTCTTTTTGCTTGACTGTTTGTTGACTTTGAAAGGAAACTGTGATATAATGTCTAATAATATAGAAATAATCTCGGGGAGGGGTATGCATGGACTGTCCCAAGTGCGGTAAGAAAATAGGTGAAAATGACAACGTCTGCACCAACTGCGGAGTGGTTATAAAAGAAAACAGTGAGAATACAAAGCTGTCCACAAAGCTTTTTAATAAAAAGAATAAAAAGAAAAATCCGCTTGAGACCTCAAAGCTCGGAAAGACCGAAAAGCTCAGAAGCAAGTTCGGTTTGAAGCATCTGAAGATACTGTTTGCTATTATTGCGGTGGCGCTGATAGTGCTGCTTATCATAACGCTGGTCGTCAGCATTGCAAGCGCAAAGGGTAAAAAGCTTGCGAGCAAGACCTCGGAGTATATCGGAAAGACTGTTGCTGTTGCTGAGAGCAAGCTCGACGTGCATTTCAAGGACAAATCCGGATATTCCGGGTTGAACAAGGCACTTGAATTTGATTACGTTGAGGAGAGCGAGGATTCTGTAAAAGTCGATGGAATGACATATCCCGAGTGGGCTGTGCTGATCACGGTCGATAAAAAGCAGAATATCAAGAGTGTAAAGTACTGTGATTTCAAGCTTCTGAAAAAGAATATAAAGGGTGTTGAGTGTGACAAGCTCATAAATCTTGACAAGTATGACAAAGGAACATCATTTGACAAGGTTCTGGACTCTGTCAAGATCGACCCTTACTCGATAAGCTATTCAAACGATCTGGTGACCTACCGTTACAGGTACTGGTACGATTCGGACACGGGTGATGAACAGCAGGTGATACTTGATGTGTCGTTTGACGGTGACAACAAGTTCCTGTACTACTCATCAGACCTTGTTTACCCGGCAAATCTTTGATGAGATGATAAATGAAAAGAACCGCACGGAAAGTACGGTTCTTTTTTTAGCTGAATATTGCTTTTTTCATAGCATCACGGCATTTCGGAAGGTCGATATCAAGTGTTGACTGTCCGTTGTGCGTGCCAAACTCGTAGTCACTGTCACCGGGAATTCGCAGCTCTTTTATAGTATATCCGAGATAAAACGGTGCTTTATAGCCGTAAAAGAACAGGTCGCTTTTTGACATATTGGTCGAAAGATTTTCCATGACAGATTTGATGAAGCTGAATTTCTTGATGGGTCCGACATCGTTGACTTTTTCAATTATCTTATTGAGCACGATACGCTGACGCTGTGTTCGCTGAAAATCTGCATTTCCGACGTTCCTGAGTCTTGCGTAGGAAAGCGCCTGATTTCCGTTGAGAAGCAGCTCTCCGCCTTTTGTCAGGTAGTCGTCGGTCATGTTTCTGCCCAAAAGTCGGTTGTGTTCCCTTATGCCGACGTTCATTTCCTCGGCTTCCTCGTCGGTGACTTTGAGCGTTATGCCGCCGAGAGAATCGATTATCGACATGAACGAGTTGAAGTCAATGTAGAAATACTCGTCGATCTTAAGTCCGAAATTGTACTGTATAGTATCCATAAGCAGCTCTGCACCGCCAAAAACATAAGCGGCGTTGAGCTTGTTGCGGTAAAGCCCGTCGGGATCTTCATCATCGTACATCTTTGTGCCGTCTTTTGAATATCCGACGATCGGCAGATACATATCACGCATAAGAGAGGTCATTGTGATCTCTTTTTTCTTTTTGTTGATCGAAACGATTATCATTGAGTCGGTTCGTCCCGCCTGCTCAGGATCTCGTGTATCAGAACCAATGATCAGTATATTCTTAACATCATCGCTTTGCATGAAAGGCTGTATCGTTTCGTCACGCTTTCCGGTCTGCACGACATTTACCTTGCCGACAAGGACCAGCAATACGATGTTGAGTATAAGGAATAATGCTGTCAGAACAGATACGACAGCAATGATTATCTTTTTTACGGGTGACTTTTTCTTTGCGCCTTGAGTTTCCAATGGCGGTGTACCTCCTTTGTGCGGAGCTTTTACGGCTGATCTTGAACGGCTCCTGTCGGGCGGAGTCCTTTGAAAAGCTGCTTTTTCCTGCCTTTTGGGGTGTATGTATTCACGCTTGTGTGCAAGATTTTCTGTGTGTGCAGAAGGTATATTCCGGCGAGGACGCTGCTGCCTGTGGTCGCTGGGTGAGCCTGTGCGGTGCTCATTTCCGGCCGGTCTGCCGGGGTATTGCAGAGACTGCTGAGCATAGCTGCTGTCATATTGCCGGTTTTGTCTGCTGTTTGTGTCGTATGTACCGAAATCCGCCTGATGTGCGTAGGGTGAGTATCCCTCGTTGCGCTGAGACGGTCTGTGATCTCTTTCGTCCATTTTATCATTTTTCAGTCCGTTTATGGACTTCTCCTTCATTTTGTTACCCGATAATTATATAACATAGTCCGAAACTTGTCAAACGTATTTGTAAATTTTCACTTTCATTTCACTTTGTGTGGTCAAATAGAACAATTTGAGCATAAATGTTGTGGGCTGTATAGGCAAAATAACTATATGTTGTTACAGAATAAAAACAAATTGTTTCACAATATCAACATTTTAACGCTAAAACTTGACTTGAAGGATTTTATCTGTTAATATAAAGTGATAAATAATTTTTTAAGGAGGTTCGGTATGGATCCACGGGTTGAGCTTTGTATGGGTTGCATGAATGAACTGGATTCAAACGGACAGTGTCAGTATTGCAGCTATACGGATAATATACCGCATCTGCAAGCATATCTTGAACCAAAAACAGTGCTGGATAACAGATACATAATAGGAAAAATGCTTTCTTATAATGGCGAGGGCGCTTCGTATATCTGCTATGATATGGTCGGAAAATGCAAGTGTGTCTGCCGTGAGTATATGCCGGATACACTGTGTGAAAGAGACAGGCAAACACAGGATCTTATTGTTAATAAAGACTGCCTTGCAAAGTATAAGACTTTCATGTCCGAGTTTGCCGATGTGAACAGGACTCTCTCGAAAATGAGAAATCTCCACCACATAGCGACTGCAAGGGATATGTTCAATGCGAATAATACGACATATGTGATACTTGAGTATGTTGAAGGCGTATCACTGAAAAAGTTTCTTCAGTCCAACAGCGGATTCCTTTCATGGGAACAGGTCAAGAAGCTTTTCGTTCCGCTTTTTACGACACTTAGCATCATACATAATGCAGGTATCATACACAGAGGTATCTCGCCGGAAAATATCATTGTCACAACTGACGGTGAACTGAAGCTGACCGGCTTTTGCATCAGCTCGATCAGAACATCCAATACCGGTCTGCTGCCCGAGTTCTATTCGGGTTACACCGCTCCCGAACAGTATTCTTCACTGGAGTGGCAGGGGACATGGACGGACGTTTATGCGGTGGCAGCTGTGCTTTACAGGATACTTACCGGCACAATGCCGCTTGATGCGCAGACAAGGACCAAGAACGACACGCTCGTTGAACCCGCAAAAATTAATCCGAGAATATCACCGCATATATCAAAGGTCATCTCTGCGGCTATGACAGTCAAGGGTGAGGACAGGATACAGACGATAACCGAGTTCGTTTCGGCTTTGTTTGAACAGCGCAACAGACAGCATATTGAGATGCAAAAGGGTGCGACACAGACTATACCTGTTCAGCACATCCCAAGGAACCGCACGGATACGAACAGAGACAGACGGCAGGAGTACAGGCCATCAAGACCTCCGAAGAAAAAAAGCAATGCTGCGCTGGCTATTGGTCTGGTGATGATAGCGATAGTTCTGGGTCTTGGAGTTTTTCTTTTGTACCTTATGTTCTCGGGTCCATCGGCAAATAACGATTCATCTTCGTTTAACCTTGCGGACTATATGGCTGATTCCTCTCAGGCTGATCCTTCATCTGAGACTGACAGTTCACAATCGTCTTCACAAAGTGAAAACAGCGAGAATGACAGCGGACTGGGTGACGGCGCAATAATGCCGGGAGTTGTGGGAGTCCGGATAGATATCGTTAAACAGCAGATAGGAGATAAATTCAATATCAGAACGGTGCTGTTCTTCTCGGACAGGGACGAGAGAAATGTCGTTTACGAGCAGAGTATCCCGGAGGGAACACACTATGACCCGGCAAAGAAGAATGAGCTGGTGCTCAGTGTGTGCGCAGGACCTGAAAATATCCCGGTCCCGTCATATTCGGGAATGGATCAGAAATCCTACCTTGCTTTGCTTGATGAGAATAACATCAAGTATAAGATAACATCATATTACTCACATCTTCCTGCGGGAACGGTAGTGGGAACGAGTGTAGCTGCCGGAAGAAAAATAAATATCAAAAAGGGCGATGTGCTCGTGGTATTTGTTTCGGACGGAAAGAACACAACTAAGGCTACGTCTGCCACACCGAGCGAGACGACTTCAGACAATACGGATACGCAGACTCAGCAGACACAGCAGACTCAGCCTACTCAGAATACCCAGCAGACACAGCCCACGGCTGACACTGCACCGACACAGGAGTCGAAGAAGACCGAGGAGATAACCAAAAGAACGGCAAAGACCTCGAAAAAGACTGCCTGACGGGGTATGGCAAGGCGTCGGTTTGAAAAAAGTCTTAAAAAGTAATAAGAAAATGTTAAACAATTTCAAAGCCCTTGACAAGTCAGGGGCTTTGTGTTATGATATTCGGGGAAAATTTGTACTTTGCGATAATTTGAAGGAGGAAGAACAGATGAAAATCGGTGTACTGACAAGCGGCGGTGACGCTCCGGGAATGAATGCAGCAGTAAGAGCTGTATGCCGTTCCGCATTGTATAAGGGTATGGAAGTTGTAGGTATCATGAGAGGCTATAACGGACTGCTCAACGGCGAGATTATCGAAATGAATGCAAAGACCGTTTCGGGTATTATCCAAAGAGGCGGTACTTGCCTTTATACTGCAAGATGCAACGAGTTCAGAAATATGGAAGGCGTAATGAAGGGCAAGAAAAAGTGCGAGGAGCTCGGACTTGACGGCATCGTTGTAATTGGCGGTGACGGTTCTTTTAGAGGCGCTGCTGACCTTTCAAAGGCCGGTATCCCTTGCATTGGTCTTCCGGGTACTATCGACAACGATATTGCCTGCACCGATTATACCATAGGTTATGATACAGCTATGAATACAGCTATGGAAATGGTGGACAAGATCAAGGATACTGCACAGTCCCACGACAGATGCTCTGTTGTTGAGGTAATGGGCAGAAAGGCTGGTTACATAGCAATAAATGTTGCAGCCGCAGTAGGCGCAGAGGCTTGCATCACTCTTGAAAAGGATTACGACCTTGATGAGATCGCAAAGAGAATGATAGAGTCAAAGGCACAGGGCAAGACTCACTTTATCATCATAGTTGCTGAGGGTATCGGTAAGACCGATTATATCACAAAGACCCTTCAGGATCTCACAGGTGTTGAGTCAAGAGCTACCGTTCTTGGTCACGTTCAGAGAGGCGGTTCGCCTACACTTCGTGACAGAGTTGCTGCTACAAGACTTGGCTATCACGCAGTTGAGCTGCTTGAGCAGGGCATCGGCAACAGAGTATGCGGTTTCCGCAAGGGCGAAGTTTACGATGTTGATATCCAGGAAGCTCTAAGCATGAAAAAGCCTTTTGAGGACGAGCTTTACGATATTCTTTACAAGACCGCATTCTGATATAATTAAAAGACAGATAGATATAACCACGACCTATGTCCCCCGCCTCTTAGGCGGCGGTCATCTTAGTCTTTCGGTGGTGGGAATGAATCCCCACCGAAACCCTAAGCGGCTAACGCCCGGTCGTGCTTGAATGACGGGGCGATGCCCCTTATTGAAACGGGGAGATAACAGAATATGAGGTTGAGACCGTATGTTCACAGTCACGATTTTGACTTGATGAAGAACTGGATCACCAATGAAAGAGCGCACGCTCTGTGGTGCGCAAACCGAGTAGGATTTCCGCTTGAAAAAGAGGAGTTCGACAGGTTTGTTGAGCAGCAGTTTGAACGTGAGGGCGATCAGGCTTTTGTGGCAGCAAAGGACGACGGAAGTATAGTCGGATTTATATGCTGCTCGGTCAATTATGATTCCAACGAGGCAATGCTCAAATTTGTTCTTGTTGATCCGTCACAGCGCGGCAAGGGATACGGTAAAGAAATGGTAAGGCTCGCAGCACAGTATTGCTATGACATTGCAAAGGCAGGTCTTGTGCACCTTAATGTGTTCACAGCAAATGCGGCGGCACGCAGGTGCTATGAAAGTGCAGGCTTTACCGAAAGAAACACCGCTGACGATGCGTTTGTTTATAAAAACGAATCGTGGGGAAGGTGCAATATGACTATAATGAGGGATAAACTCCCGATTTGTAGATAGAAAAAACAAAACAACAGAGTAGAGGTCTAAGCGTTAAGTGCCTGCCGGACGGGGAGTTGTCGGCGGGACGAAAAGGGAACGGCATCAAGCAAGCCCTTGCGGTTTAGTCCTCGCATCCCGCTGAATGTGTAATAGGAGCTTTTCATAGACCCCGTTATGCACTAAGCGACGGCTCGCATAAGGAGGTATGTTTATGAAGAGCTTTTTTAAAATGTTCTCTGATTCTTTCAAAAATTTCAAAGACCTGAGAGCGCTCACCACAGCATCTATGCTGCTTGCAATGGCTATTGCCATAAGAACACTGTCTATCGACATAACTACCGATCTCAGACTGGGATTCACATTTATCCCTATCGCTGCTATCGGTATGCTGTACGGCCCTGTTATATGCGGTATTTCATCATTCCTGCTTGATTTTCTCGGTTATATCATAACCAATAAAACAGCAAGATTTTATAGTCCGCAGCTTGCGCTTGTTGTGCTTCTTTCGGGACTTATCTACGGTATGCTGCTTTTCAGATGCGATTTCCAGAAGGCAATGGTAAAAAGCTGCATAAAGACAGTTGCTGCGTGTGTTGCAGTTGGCGTTATCTGCAATATCATGCTCAACACATATTTTCTGTATACGCTGTATGTGAATAAGGATTTTTCGATGTTCAACAGCGAGGATCTTAATGGCTTCTGGACATATATGTCACCCAGAGCAGTCAAAAACTTGATCGAAATACCGATCCACGGCGTTGTGCTGGTATTGATACTGCCTGTTGTCAAACTGGCATATCAAAGAGTCAGCACTCAGTTCTCAAAGCGCAGAGTCAAGACATGATCCAAACCGTTAAGGCTATCCCGTATATCCTGCGGGATAGCTATTTTTTGCCTGTTTTATTATTCTACTTGAAATATGACGGATAATGTAGTATAATAGATCTTATACGAATTAAGGAGATGACCATAATGGTTAA
Source organism: uncultured Ruminococcus sp. (assembly GCA_902787825.1). Classification (GTDB taxonomy): domain Bacteria; phylum Bacillota; class Clostridia; order Oscillospirales; family Ruminococcaceae; genus Hominimerdicola. The sequence continues at coordinate 88,411 of CADAHS010000009.1, forward strand.
TGTTGGTTTTATAGGCTGCGGAAATATGGGCTTTGCTATTATGAAGGGGATCCTTTCAAGCAAAATGAGCAGCAACATCAAACTGTTTGCCTTTGATAAGTTTGAACCTGCATTGCACAAGGCTGTTTCAGCAGGCGTTTGCGGTGCACAGAATGCAGCTGATGTCGTTAAGAGCTGTAAGTATGTTTTCTTTGCTATCAAGCCTCAGCAGCTTGACGAGGTGCTTGATGAGGTTGAAAAGGAAGTTACCGCAGATACAGTGATAGTTTCTATCCTTGCAGGTGTAACGGACGAGTATTATGCAAAAAGAACTGTGCCAAACGCAAAGGTAGTTCTTGTAATGCCAAATACACCATTTCTGCTCGGAGAGGGTGCGACCGCACTTTCACGCTCTGACAGTGTGACCGATGAGGAGTTTGAGCTTGTATGCGATATCTTTTCCTCCGGCGGAATAAGCAAGGTGATCGCAAAGGATAAGATGAAGGAGATAATCGCTATAAACGGCTCGTCGCCTGCGTTTATCTATCTTTATACAAAGTATTTTGTTGATTACGCTAAAAGCGTTGGTATAGATGAGGAAACCGCAAAGGAGCTTTTTGCAAAGTCACTTATCGGCTCGGCAAAGATGATAACTGACAGCGGCAAGAGCCTTGATGAGCTTATCGAAATGGTATCCTCAAAGGGCGGTACGACTATCGCAGGACTTGAAAAGCTGCGTGAGGGCGGTCTGTCAGATGCAGTCTATAATTGCTGCAAAGCCTGCACCAAGAGAGCATACGAGCTTTCAAAATGAATTAAAGACTGACTGAGTGCATATACATTCACTGAAAGGGTGATGTTTATGCATATGCAGATAAAAAGGACAGGTCTTTATTCGCCAAAAGGTTATGGCATTCTTGCGGGACTGGTGCTCGTGGGAACTTTGTTGGGTACACTGGTGTATATGTCAATGGACAGCAGTGTGATACAGCGTTTTGGCGATTTGCAGTCGGGCTTTGTTTCGATAAGGCAGGAACTTAAGCTCTCTCAGGTGCTTCTCAGAACACTCAGTTCTTCAACTGTTTTTCTGGTACTGGTGTTCGTATCAGGCTTTTGCGCTGTCGGACAACCTGTGGCAGTGAGCTGCCTTATAGTCAGGGGAATTGGCATAGGAACGGTGCTTTCTCAGATCTATTCAAGCTGTGGAATGAGAGGTATGCTCTGGTCGCTTGCGCTGGTGCTTCCCAATGCGCTGGTCTCGGGCACGGCGCTTGTGCTTGGCTCAAGAGAGGCGATCAGTCTTTCAAATGTTTATGCGGCTTTTTCACTTTCTGACAGGCAGGTGAACGGGCTGAAGGAAACGCTGAGAGTCTACTGCGCAAAGTTTCTTGTGCTTGAAGCGGTGCTTGCTGTTTCAGCGGGTGCTGATTGTATTGTTACATACGTCATGAAAGGGTTTGTCCTTAATAATATTTAGATGGATTCAAAAAAAGGAGAGTTAAAATGGGTCTTATCCGCAGGAGCGATATGCAGGGCGGCATTCCGAAAGCCCCTCGTGAAAAAACGGGATTTATGAAATATGCATCGATCTATCTCAATCACTTCTGGAAACTGATGGCGCTTAATTTTATTTATCTGCTGTTCTGTTTGCCGGTGATAACTATCGGACCGGCGACGGCTGCACTTACAAAGGTCTGCCGTAACTATTCGCAGGAAAGGCATACATATCTTTTCGGTGATTTCTGGGATTCTTTTAAAAAGAATTTCAAGCAGGGACTTGTTTTCGGACTGATAGATCTGCTTTTTGTTGTGGTTTTCGCAGTGGGATTGATGTTTTATATGGATTGGGCACAGAAAATGCCGATCATGTATATACCGATGATAATTATGTTCTCGTTCATGATCGTTGTTATAATGATGAATTTTTATATATACATCATGGTAAGCTCGACCAATCTGACGGTAAAACAGATAATCAAAAACTCGTTGATACTCTCATATCTGGGTATGAAAAAATCCATCATATGCCTGGTAGTTTATGTGCTGTTTATGTCAATAAACATATTTTTTTATCCGATCTCGATAGTCTTTGCGGCGACGCTGTGCTTTTCGTTCATATCATTTCTTGACTGCTCTCTATGTTACCCGGTGGTGAGAAAGTATATTATTCAGCCTTACTACGATCAGCGCGGTGAGATCAATCCTGAGGACGCTTTGCTTGACACGGAGGAGGACAGACTGTTCAAGGACGCTCCCGAGTATGAGACAAAGGAGCAGAAAAAAACCAAAAAGGCAAAAAAGAAAGTTGTCAGATAAAAAACAGGAGATGCGCTCCAACGAGGCATCTCCTTTATTTATTGTTATTGATAATTATTAGTTCTTTTCAATGTTTCCAAGCGAAAGTGCTTTGAGGTAGGCGTTTATAAAGCCGTCAATATCGCCGTCCATAACGGCATCGACATTTGCTGTTTCGTATCCTGTGCGAACGTCTTTGACGAGAGTGTATGGCATGAATACATAGTTTCTGATCTGTGAGCCCCATGCGATCTCTTTCTGGACGCCCTTGATATCGCTTATCTTTTCAAGGTGCTCCTGCTCCTTGATCTTAACAAGCTCTGATTTCAGAAGCTTCATAGCATATTCTCTGTTCTGGAACTGGCTTCGCTGAGTCTGACAGGAGGTCACGATACCGGTAGGCTTGTGGATAAGACGAACTGCGGACGATGTTTTATTGATGTGCTGTCCGCCTGCGCCTGAAGAACGGAACACCTGCATTTCAATATCCTCGGGTCTGATGTCTACCTCGATAGTGTCGTCGATCTCAGGCATAACATCAGCTGCGGCGAACGAGGTCTGCCTTGCGCCTGCTGCATTGAAAGGCGAAATACGAACAAGTCTGTGAACTCCGGCTTCGCTTTTGAGATATCCATATGCGTTTTCACCCTCGATCATAAGTGTGACACTCTTCAAGCCGGCTTCGCCGCCTTCGAGAAAGTCAAGCGTAGAAACCTTGAAATTATGCTTTTCAGCCCATCTTGAATACATTCTGAACAGCATTTCAGTCCAGTCCTGAGCTTCTGTGCCGCCTGCACCTGCGTGGAGATTGATGATAGCGTTGAGCTTGTCGTATTCGCCTGTGAGCAATGTGGCGAGAGAAGCCTCGTCAAGTTTCTGCTTGAGCGTTTCGACCTCCTGCTTTATCTCTTCGATCATGCTTTCATCATTTTCCTCGGCGGCCATTTCCAGCATGACCTCTATGTCCTCGTAAGATGTCTTGAAATCCTTGTACTTTTCCAGCTTGCTTTCAAGGTTTCGTGTTTCCTGCAGCACCTTCTGCGAATTTTCAAGGTCGTCCCAGAAACCCGGCTCGGCAGCTTTCTCGTGAAGCTCGTCGATACGCTCCTTGCTGTTTTCTATATCGTATACATCGTGAAGCTCCTTGATAATGGGACTGAGCTCTTCAAGCTGTGATCTGAGATTTTCTAAAAATACCATATATCATTCTCCTTAATATGTCTTGACTTATATTATAAAACTTTTTTTTATAAAAGTAAAGAAAAAAATAAAAAAATACTGGTAATTTAAAAAAAAGTGTGTTATAATGAAATGAAATATGCAGGATCAAAAGAAAGGAACTATGTCATGGGTAATTTTACCGGTTCAAAATGTATCGTCTGTGAGCAGCCGTTCAAGGACAGTGATGATGTTGTCGTTTGCCCGGAATGTGGTACCCCGTATCACCGTGAGTGCTACAAGCAGGTCGGCAAATGCATAAATGATGAGCTTCACCAAAAAGGCGGCTCCTGGACAAAGACGGAGGAGAACTCTGAGGGTATCAGGTGCAGACGATGCGGCTTCAATAACGATAAGGACAAGATATTCTGCGAAAGCTGCGGTACTCCGCTGCATGAAACGCCTCAGCAGGAGCAGGACAGGCAGAATAAACAGAATGCTTACGGCGAGGATCCGACAAATAACGGCAGGGTAGAGTTTTCACCGTTCGGTGAAAGGACTGTGTACGATAAGGATTCTGTTATTGACGGCATAAAGCTTGAGGACTATGCAGGATACGTTAAGAATAATCCATTCACTTTCCTGATGAGCTTTATACGCTTTGGAAAGTACGGTGGGAAGATCTCGCTTAATATCGGTGCATTCCTGTTTCCGGAGGTATATTATCTTTATAGGAAAATGAAAGTGCTCGGTATTATCTCGCTTATTATCTGCGCTGCGCTTTCGATCCCGGTGATGATGATACAGTTTTCAGCGGGTTACGCCGGATTCAGGATAGGTTTTTCGGTTGATGTGACCAGCAGGTCCTTTGTGACTGCGGCTGATGTATGCTGGTATATGCTGATGACGTGGCGTGTTGTGTCAGGGCTTATGGCTAATTATATGTATTACAAAAAAGCAAAGAGAGATATTTCGCTGATAAGAAAAACTTCTGACGGCGAAAAGGAGATCAAGGAAAGACTTTCTGCAAAGGGCGGAGTTTCGCTCCCTGCGGCTCTGATCGGATATTTCGTGTTTATGTCTATTATTATCGGCACAATGTTCATCTTCAACAAGACAGTCTGAACTTAACAAAAAATTTACAAACGCCAAAGTCCGTGTCGTTGACAAGATACGGACTTTGTGCTATAATATTCAGGTATCCTTGCTTGTACTATAAAGTGCAGGCGAAATCCAGAAGGAGGTGCAATAGCAATGGCAAAGATCAATGACAATTACGAGGCAATGGTTATTTTCAGCACAAAGCTTGAAGATGAGGGCGCTGCTCTTATCGAGAAGTTTGATGAAATGATCAAGAAAAATGCTGAGTCAGTTGAAATGAACAACTGGGGCAAGCGTAAGTTGGCTTATGCTATCAACTACGAGACGGAAGGAACTTATGTACTGTGGACATTCACAGCTAAGCCTGAGTTCCCGGCTGAGCTTGAGAGAGTTCTCAAGATCACAGACGGCGTTATCCGTTTCCTTATTACTGTTAAGTAATAAAGCAGTTAAAGCAAATAAGTTGACGAAAGAAGGTAGAAGTTATGCTGAACAGAGTAATTCTTATGGGAAGGATCACACATGATCTTGAACTCAAATCCACACCAAACGGTACATCGGTGCTGAGCTTCAGCGTTGCTGTAGAAAGAAGCTACGCAAAGCAGGGCGAGGAGAGACAGACTGATTTTATCAACTGCGTCGCTTGGCGTCAGCAGGCTGAATTTATCAACAGATATTTCGGCAAGGGTCGTATGATCGCTCTTGAGGGCAATCTCAGAACAAGAACTTACGATGATAAGAACGGTTCCAAGCATTATGTGACAGAAGTCTTTGTTGACAGCGTAAGTTTCACCGGAGAGCCTAAGCAGGGCGGCGCTTCGGCAGGCAGTTATTCAAACAACAGTTATCAGAATAATTACTCAAACAGCCAACCGGCTGCACCGGCTCAGAATCAGCCGAACAATGAGACACTGTCTATCGGTGATCTTGCCGATTATGAAGAGGTTCTCAGCGACGACGGCGTACCATTCTAAAAACGATCATTACATCACACAGACAGGAGTGAAAATAACATGGAAAAGAATTCTGCAAGACCTCTCAAGAGAGGACGCAAGAAGGTTTGTATGTTCTGCGTAGACAGAGCAGAAACTATTGACTATAAGGATGTCGCAAAGCTCAGAAAGTGCATGACAGAGAGATCCAAGATCCTCCCAAGACGTGTAACAGGTACCTGTGCTTATCATCAGAGAGAGCTGACCAAGGCTATCAAGAGAGCACGTCATGTAGCACTTATCCCATACGTTTCTGACTAACTTAATGCGAAGATTTGAGGTATCCTTGACCGGATACCTCTTTTTGCTTTTGCTGGCATTATTCAGTACTTGCAAAAGAGCTAAGGGTGTGTTATAATAGTATCAACGCAAAGCATCAGACTTTAGTGTTTAAATAAACGAAAGAAAAGGATTTGACTATGAGCGATAGGGTTAGTATAAAGAATAATGTTATCATGGCCTTCGTGCCGACAAGAGACCTCGTTGTTTTTCCGAATATGACGGTCTATTTTGACGTGGGCAGAAGCTTCTCGGTCAAAAGTATCAAGACCGCTATGGAAAACGATACGCCCGTTTTTCTTGCTGCACAAAAAGATGTAAATGTTGAAAATCCCGAAAAGAAGGATTGCTATGCTATCGGAACGGTAGTGCGTGTTAAGCAGATCGTCAGAACGGGGAATGTTTACCGTGTTCTTGTCGAGGGCGTGAACAGGGCTAAGCTTATCAATTTGTTTGAACGCAAAAACTGCTATGAGGCTGAAATAAAGATGCTGCATAACTATCCTCGTGAAAAGTTTGAGAGGACTGAGGTCATCGCACTTTTCAGAGAGGTCATGAAAGCATTTGAAGAGTATGCAAAGCTGCTGCCGAGAATGCCGCAGGAGCTTTATTCACAGATACTTGGTGCAAAAACTCCGATCGAGCTTTTTGAGAGCCTTGCTTTCAACATCTCACTTTCGTTCCAGGACAGGCAGTCGCTGCTTGAAGCTTCGACAGTCGGTGAAAAGCTTGCACTGCTGCTGAATATCCTTTCAAGAGAAATTGAGGTCCTGACTCTCGAACAGCAGATCCACGACCAGGTGAGGACGCAGATAGAGGATAATCAGCGTGAGTATTATATCCGTGAACAGATAAAGGCTTTGCAGCACGAGCTTGACGGCGATGACGGCGAAAGCGATGCTGATGAAACGCAAAAGTACTCAGAAGCAATAAAGAAGCTCGGATTTGATGAAAAGATCGAGGAAAAGCTTCTGGGTGAGGTGAAAAGACTTTCACGGATGCCGATGGGTTCGCAGGAGGCTGTGGTCGTTACAAACTATCTTGACACGGTACTTTCGCTGCCTTGGAACTCGTTTACAAATGACAGGACTGATGTGAAAAAGGCTTCAAAGATACTTGACGAGGATCATTATGGCTTGAAAAAAGTCAAGGAGAGAATTCTTGAAAACCTTTCTGTCAGGGCGCTCGCTCCGGATATCAAGGGTCAGATACTCTGCCTTGTGGGTCCTCCGGGAGTTGGTAAAACATCAGTCGCTAAAAGCATTGCAAGAGCGCTCGGGCGCAACTTTGTCAGGGTGTCGCTTGGCGGTGTAAAGGACGAAAGTGATATCAGGGGTCACAGAAAGACCTATGTTGGCTCAATGCCGGGACGTATAATAAACGCTATGAAGCTTGCAGGAAGTATGAATCCTGTAATGCTGCTTGACGAGATAGACAAGATGTCCAATGATTTCAGGGGCGATCCTTCCTCGGCTATGCTTGAGGTCCTTGACAGCGAGCAGAACAACGCTTTCAGAGATCATTACCTTGAAATACCGTTTGACCTCAGCGAGGTGCTTTTCATCACTACCGCAAACACGCTTGAAACGGTTCAGGCTCCGCTGCTTGACAGAATGGAGGTCATTGAGCTTTCAAGCTATACCCGTGAGGAAAAATACAACATTGCTAAAAAACATCTTATCAAAAAACAGCTTGCAAAGAACGGTCTGACATCGTCTATGTTCAGGATAAGCAATGATGCTCTTTACAAGCTCATCGACAGCTATACAAGAGAAGCCGGTGTGAGAACGCTCGAAAGAACGATCGGAACGCTTTGCAGAAAGGCTGCAAGAGAGATCGTTGAGAACGGTGTAAAGACAGTATCGTTCAATGTTACCAATCTCAGCAAGTATCTTGGTCACGAAAAATATCTGCCGGATCTGGTTTCAGCTGAAAACAGTGTTGGCTGCGTCAACGGACTGGCGTGGACGTCGGTGGGCGGAGTGATAATGCCGCTTGAGGTGATCGTGCTTGACGGAAAGGGCAAGATCGAACTGACCGGTTCGCTCGGCGATGTGATGAAGGAATCGGCAAGGATAGCTGTGAGCTACTGCCGCAGCATTGCGGACAAGTTTGGCATCCAGAGCGATTTCTATGAGAAAAAGGATATACATATCCATGCTCCCGAGGGTGCTGTTCCAAAGGACGGTCCGTCTGCCGGAGTTACGATGATAACGGCTATCGTTTCTGCACTCAGCGGAATAAAAGTGCGTTCTGATGTAGCGATGACGGGTGAGATCACTCTGACGGGCAAGGTGCTTGCTATCGGCGGTCTGCGTGAAAAGACGATGGCTGCTTACAAGGCGGGCGTCAAGACCTGCATCGTGCCGTTTGCAAACAAGGGCGATCTGGACGAGGTCGAGGATATCGTCAAGATGAATGTTGAGTTCATTTTTGCAAAAACTATCGACGATGTGCTCAACGCTGCACTCGTTAAGGAAAAGAATGCTCACAAGATGACACTTGAGCTTATGCCCAACAAAAAGACCAGGGGCAGAAAGAAACTGACAGTTTAGAACAGGAGTATCAGATGAATATAAACAAAGCCGAGTTTGTCACCTCGTATGCAAACTACAAGCAGATGCCTGCCTCGGACAGGATAGAGATAGCTTTTTCGGGACGTTCAAACGTGGGCAAAAGTTCGCTGATAAATAAAATATTCAACCGCAAGAATCTTGCGAGGGTCAGCTCGATGCCGGGCAAAACGGTAACGATAAACTTCTATTCGCTGGAGGATATCTATATCGTCGATCTGCCCGGATATGGCTACGCCAATGTTTCAAAGTCGGAGAAGAAAAAGTGGGGTGACCTTATCGGGAGCTATCTCAGCGACGGGGAAAGAGAACTCGCTTTGGTGTTTCAGCTGATAGATATGCGTCACGCTCCGTCTAAGGACGACCTGCAGATGCTTGATTTTCTCATCGACAACGAGATCCCGTTTGTGGTCGTGTTTACAAAGGCTGACAAGCTCAAACCTATGCAGCGTAAGCAGCGTATGGAAAGCTTTGCTTCGGAGATACCATGCTTTGAGGATATTACGTTCGTCGAGTTCTCGGCAGTGACAGGCGAAGGCGTTGAAAGGATCCGTGAGATAATCGGCGAGGTCGCTGAGGACAGCGGGGAAGTTCAGGACTCTGCTGACGAGCAGACTGCTGAGGACACGGCAGATGAGCAGTATCACGAGGATGTTTCGCCGTTTGGAAGTTTTCTCAGACCGAATAAAAATTTAGAAAGCAGAAACAAATAATTCATAATTCTCCTTTACATTTTATCGCTTTTGTGTTACACTGTTCTTATGGTTTAACACTTTACATTATGAAATGTTAAAGGAGAATTTTTATGAAAGAGCGTATTGAAATAAAAAACCTCGATGACCTGTACGATGCGATACTGCATCTGGAAACAGTTGAGGAGTGCAGATCGTTTTTCAAGGATCTTTGTACTATTCCAGAACTTAAAGCTCTGTCACAGCGCTTTCAGGTCGCAAGAATGCTGATGGATAACCACGTTTACAGCGAGATAGTGCGTGAAACAGGTGCTTCTACTGCAACTATCAGCCGTGTGAACAGATCGCTGACATACGATGGAAGCGGTGGGTACAGCATTGTGTTTGATAAGATAAACAAAGAGAAAGAAGCTCAGCAATGAACAGCGGCTACGAAAGCTTTGCTGCGTTTTACGACAGGCTGACTGCAAACGTTGACTATGATTTGATCGCAGAGCTCGTTCACGGACTTGTGCAAAAGTATGCTGATTATAAGGAGGTCATACTTGACCTCGCCTGCGGTACGGCATCGCTGAGTGAAAAGCTTGCACAAAAGGGATATGACATCGTTGGTGTAGACAATTCCCCTGAGATGCTTGAAATTGCGCAGCAGAGGCTTGAGGGCAGCGGACTTCCCGTAACACTGCTTTTGCAGGATATGACCGAGCTTGACCTGTACGGCGCGGCCGATTGTGTGGTGTGCCTTCTTGACAGCCTTAACCACCTGAAAGATAAGCAACAGCTTCAGAGAGCCTTCGAGCGTGTGTCGATGTTCACCTGTGACGGAGGCTTGTTTGTATTTGACCTGAACACGAAATACAAACATACAAAGGTACTTGCGGATAACGCATTCAACTTTGACAATGATGACTTCTTTTGTGCATGGCAGAATGAGCTTTCCGATAACGGCGATGTGCATATCTACCTTGACTTTTTCTGCAAGCAGAAGGACGGAAGCTATATCAGAAAAAGTGATGATTTCACGGAGATATTGTTTGAGGACAGCTTTATTGAGGACGAGCTTGCAAAAAACAGCTTTGAGCTGATAGGGAAGTACAATGATTTTTCGCTGGAGCCCGTTGAGCAAACGAGCCAGCGTGTGTTGTGGGTGTGCAAAAAGAAATCTGTGGATAAATAGGGAGATATCTCGATGGGAAGAATAGTTCGTGCGATAAGTAAAGATGCGTCGGTGGTGTGCAGCGCCATTGACGGAAAGGATATAGTTTCAAGGATAGAACAGATACACAAGACCTCTGCGGTTTGTACGGCAGCTCTTGGAAGGCTTGCTATGGGAACATCGCTTCTGGGGTTCGGCCTTAAAGGAGAAAAGGACAGCGTCACGGTCAGAATGGAGGGCGGTGGTCCGGCCGGAGCTTTGATATGTGTTTCGGACAGCTTTGGAAATGTAAGAGCGTATATTCAGAACCCGGTTGTTGAATTGCCGCTGAATGCAAAAGGAAAACTTGATGTTGGCGGTGCGGTCGGCCAAAACGGAACTCTCAGTGTTGTCAAGGATCTTGGCTTGAAAGAGCCTTACTGCGGACAGGTGCCGATCGTTTCGGGCGAGGTCGCAGAGGACATTACGAGCTATCTTGCTCTGAGCGAGCAGGTACCAAGCGTGTGTGCACTTGGCGTTCTTGTAAATCCTGATCTGACAGTGAACTGTGCAGGAGGATTTCTTGTACAGCTTTTGCCGTTTGCTCCTGAAAGTGCAATAGATCAGATCGAAAAGAACATCAACTCAATGCAGTCTGTGACGCAGATGATCTCTGAGGGTATGACAACAGAGGAGATCGCACTTAAAGCGCTTGATGGGCTTGAACCGAATGTGCTTGATGATTTTAAAGTGGAGTACAGGTGTGATTGCTCGAGGGAAAGGGTCGAAAGAGCGCTGATCTCATTGGGTGAAAAGGATCTTAAAGAAATGGCAGAAGAACCTGAAACACAGGTGGAGTGCCATTTTTGCGATAAGAAATATGTGTTCACGTCAGACGAGATCACAAAGCTTGCTGAAAGTGCAAAGAAATAGTCCGCTGAAAATGCAGGAGGAAAACGAATGAGTACTGCGGAACTGATCCTTGCGATCGTGCTGTTTGCTGTTTCGGCTTTGCTTGTATTTGTAGCAGTGAGACAGCTGCAATGTAAGGGCTACTGCTTCAATAACGCTTATATTTATGCGTCAAAAACCGAAAGAGAGCAGACGGATTATACACCTTATTATAAGCAATCGGGTATCGTTTTGCTGATGCTCTCGGCGCTATTTCTGCTGAATGGTCTGAGGATCGTGCTAAGGATCGGCTTTCTGTTCTACGTTTCATTGGTGCTGATAGCAGCGGTTATCCTGTATTCAATAGTATCATTGATTATCATTGAAAAGAACAAGTGAATAATCAGCATAAAAAAATTGCAAAAAACGCTTGACAAATCATAGCTTATGTAGTATAATTAATTTCGTCACTTGAAGAGGTGACGATGTTGGGGGTATAGCTCAGCTGGGAGAGCATCTGCCTTACAAGCAGAGGGTCACAGGTTCGATCCCTGTTGTCCCCACCATTTGGCCGGGTAGTTCAGCTGGTTAGAACGCTAGCCTGTCACGCTAGAGGTCGTGGGTTCGAGCCCCATTCCGGTCGTTGATTCCTGTATCTTTTAAAGTTGGCTTATCTGCTTGAAGTTTACAGCGGTCACGCCTCTGTAGCTCAGTAGGTAGAGCAGGGGACTGAAAATCCCCGTGTCGATGGTTCGATTCCGTCCGGAGGCATAAAAATTGAATATGCGGCCTTAGCTCATCTGGTAGAGCGCCACCTTGCCAAGGTGGAGGTAGCGAGTTCGAGCCTCGTAGGCCGCTTTATGGCGCTATAGCCAAGTGGTAAGGCGTAGGTCTGCAACACCTTGATCCCCGGTTCAAATCCGGGTGGCGCCTTAAAGAGTTACACTTTTATGTGTAACTCTTTTTTTGTGTATAGACCTAATATACAAAAATAGTATAAGGTTTTTGATGTATATGTAGAACTTGACCAAATGCTACAAAATGCTGCAAAAAGCCCTTGACAAACGCAAAAAAGTGTGGTATTATGTGAAAGCTGTCCGAGAAAGAAGGGCAGCAAAAAATATCACTCAAAAGGCTTGACAAATGAGCGAGA
>CADAHS010000010.1 GCA_902787825.1 uncultured Ruminococcus sp.
TTGAATATTGCATTTTTTACTCCTTTTTGTATTATAATAACTATTTACTGATAAATAAATCATGCCAAATAACTAAGCATAATATTTAGTTATCAACGGGTAGGTCATATTATTAGTATCAACTATCGAAACTAAATGTCACCACAAAGATTAATGTTTATTTCACAATAGAATAACTGTTCAAAACTTAATAAAATTCGACTGCTCGTACAAATCGGTTTAACGAACCAATAGGTACGAGCTTTTTTTGTGCCCATTTTTTGATGAAGGGAGGTGAAATCATGGCCGGAAACTTTGAAGGTATCAAGAATCGGCGGTTCGGCATTGAGATCGAGATGACGGGGATAACCCGCTGCTCTGCTGCAAAAGCAATACGAGATGTGCTTGGCGGTTCTGTTGAACATATCGGTGGCAGCTACGACAAGTACAAGATCTATGATGAGGACGGCAGAGCCTGGAGCATTGTGTCCGATGCAAGCATTGATCCATACAAGAAAAACGGCGACAGGGCGAGTGATCTGTACAAAGTCGAAATGAACAGCCCGGTGCTTGATTATGAGGATATTCCTCTTCTGCAATCAGTCATACGAGGACTGCGAAGTGCAGGTGCGATCACAGGTCCGCAGTATGATTGCGGTACACATGTGCATATTGACGCTTCGGACTTTGATGCGCAAAAGATTCGCAATCTAGTGAACATCTGGTCAAGCAAGGAAGATTTCCTCTGGGATGCACTTCAGGTGTCATCTGCTCGTGCAACCTACTGCAAAAAGATAAACCGCAGCTTTGTCGAGCAGCTCAACCGCCGAAAGCCAAAGGATATGGAAAAGATCAAGCAGATGTGGTATTCGGAGACTTATCAGTCACCGAGCAATCACTACAATCCGACCCGTTACCACGCACTCAACCTGCACAGCTACTTTCAGCACGGGCATTTCGAGATACGAGCCTCACGCAGGCGAGGTCAGGGCTCAGATCGTTCTCGCACTTGCTATCTCAAATGCCGCATTTACAAAGAAATATTGTTCACCGGCTGTATCGCATTCAGACAATATGCGGTACAGCTTTCGTGTTTTCTTGCTTAATCTCGGACTTATCGGTGATGAGTTCAAAAACTGCAGAACACATCTGCTCAAACATCTTGATGGCAATATCGCCTGGCGGCACCCCGAAGATGCCATAGCACAGCGTGAACGGTTGAAAGCACAAAGACAGCAGGTTCAACACATTGAGCCTGTTCAGTCGGAAGAACCTGATGAAACCGAAGATGAGACCGAAGCAATGGAAATGAGTATGTAGAAAGGAGAAATATGAGTAATAGAGAAGAACCAAAGAAACTGCTGTACATTGCCTACGGCAGCAATATCAATCTGTGGCAGATGGCACTGCGGTGTCCGCACTCAAAGCCACTCGATCCTGCAATGCTGAAAGGCTGGGAGCTGGAGTTCCGTGGAGTTGCCAATATCGTTCCCAATAAAGATGCAGAAGTACCGATCCTGCTGTGGGAATTGGATCCGAGAGATATCCCAAGGCTTGACCACTATGAAGGATTCCCGAACAGCTACTACAAAGAAAATGTGGAGTTTGATCTGAACGGCGAAAAGTGCGTTGGTATGGCGTATCTGATGACGCCTGATACAAGGAGAATCAATCCGCCGTCAAGCTATTACATGCAGACGATATGGGAAGGCTACCTTGAAAACGGTATGGATACGAGCTATCTGCTTGAAGCGCAGTCAAGAGCCTTGGACGTGTCATCGCAGCGTGAGCTTGAAAGTCATCTTGAACTGAACGAGATGGAAGACCAGTTCGATGACGAGGACGATGATCCCGATATGGAAGATGACATTCAGATGTCTTTCGGGATATGAAGGGGGTGAGAAAATGAAGTACAAGGGATATTGGATAACCATTACTCCTGTCGATGACATCAGAAGGAGTGATGCGATGGGAAACGAAACGGTCTGCAAAGGCTTTAACATCAAGGTGTTCAAGGATAAGGAAAAGACCGAACTGTTCGATGAGTTCTCTGCTGCTGTTGGTCACGAGATACTTGAAAACAGCGTAGAGGAAGCCGAGCAGTTTGCAAAGGATACGATCATCTGCGAAGAAAAAGAACTTGATGTCAGTCAGGACGAAATGAGTATGTAAGGAGTGAAACAATGAAACAACTAATGATAAACACATCTTTGGTAAGAAAAGAGCCTGCATTTGAGGTCAGACCTTGCGTGGTGGAGAAAGCGATAGGTATTTCGCACAAGGAGTTTGAGCATCTCCGCACTCACGCCCTTGAGGACAATGATCTCATAGCAAAGAACAAGGACAGTATGTGGTTCGGTGCTGATGATAAGTACCATTGTCTGCTCATATATGACAATGAACAGGGTGACGGTTTGCTTGTGGAAAGCGAGGGATACAGCTACGCAAGGTATGCACAGTACATCCCGCAGGCAAAGCTCATCTATGATAACTTCTGCCAGTCACAGCAGCTTGAACAGGACGAGACCGAAAATGAAGAAATGGAAATGCAAATGTGAGGTGAGAGAATGTACGAAAATATTGAGATCCCTGAACGATTATATGGGCAGGTATTGCTGCAAGCTATAGTGTTGGGTATTTCAGCCGATGAGTTGGTGGAAAGAGCACTAAGAAAAATGTTAGGAAAGGAAGATGAGAATGCCGGATAACGAAAAGAAAGGCATCACCGTCAAGGTAGATGCACAGCTTCATGCGCAGGTGCGAGAGTACATCGAAGCTCACGGAATGACCATGTCGGAGTTTGTGGCAAAGGCACTTGACAGCGAGCTTCACCCATCACAGACGAGAGGGGGTGTAAATATGGCGAACAGAACGCTTGCGTTTCAGGTCCCCGAAGAACTGTTTGACAGGATCAAGGACTATCTTAACCGACATCATATGACGCAGAGGCAGTTCGTTCTCGGTCTTATTGAAGCAGAGCTCGACAGAGATATGCAGCAGACCAATGAAGTCGAACAGCAGCCCGAGAATGAGGAACTCAATGAGGACGAGGAACTTGACGAAGATGATGAAGAATCAATGAATATGAGCATGTGAGGTGTGAGATATGTTTATGACACAAAAACAAGTTGAAATGCTGCGAAACCAGTATCCGCCCGGAACAAGGCTGTGCTGCGATTGTATGCCCGATGATCCGAGACCAATCGAAAGCGGTACGCTTGGCACGGTCGTAGGAGTCGATGACGCAGGTCAGATTATGATGAAATGGGATAACGGCAGGTCGCTGTCCCTTATACCCGGCGTTGACAGCTTCCACACCGTAGAGCAGACAGAAGATATGACCGAGAACATGGACGAAGGTCCGGTCATGTCGTAGGAGGTGCTGCGTTGATAAAATGTTTCGATATCTTCGCAGGTATCGGCGGATTCCGCTCGGGACTTGAAAAAGTATTTAGATTTGTCGGTTCCTGCGAGATAGATAAGTATGCCCGGTGTGCATACATGGCGTTATACGACACCGGAAAGGAGGTGTACTTCGAAGATGCGAGATATATCAAACCCGAAACCCTGCCGGATTTCGACTGTATTTGCGGAGGATTCCCTTGTCAGAGCTTTTCGATCGCTGAAAAGCGGCGAGGATTTGACGATGCAAGAGGAACTCTCTTCTTTGAAATTGCCAGAATTGCCGCCGTTAAAAAACCATAGTACTTACTGATTAATGGCGAAGCCTACGTTTCGACACTCGAGGATTCTGTATTGAGAGTGTCATGAAACGTTTTAATCAGTAAGTAGTTTGTATCGCTCCTTGAAAACGTTCCCGGCTTGCTGTCGCATGACAGAAGGTAGCAATAACGCTTTGCTTTTATTGCTGACATTTGAAGCCATCCTCGATGCGCTGTGATGCCAACCTTGCTTCGCAAGCTAGGGGGTACGATGTCACATGGGAAGTGCTTAACAGCGCAGATCATTATGTCCCCCAAGCCAGAAAGAGAGTGTTCATTGTCGGATTTTCTCGAGACCGATGTGCCGGCAGAGTACTATCTTTCACAGAAGCAAACCCAAAAACTCTTGTCAGACGCATATCGGGGAGAGAAGGAAGCAGAGTCTATTCCACTGAAGGAATAGGAATCACTCTTACAAGCAGTGCGGGAGGTTTTGGCGGAAAGACGGGCCTGTACACCGATATGAATGAGGACCTCGCAATAAAGATCAAATCACTCACTGCAAAAGGATATCAGCTTGCGTATCCCGGTGACAGCATCGACCTTGCCTATGCTGACATGAACAGCCGCAGAGGTCGGGTAGGTCACGATATAGCCCATACGGTCGTTACTTCTCCCACACAAGGGTACTATGAGGTCAAATGCATCGACATGAACAAGGATCCTGCAATTACCGAACTTGCAAGGTGCATAACTACAAGGCAGGACAGCGGTATAGGGCATCACAGGGGAGAAAAATCAGGAGTGATTGAAATTGATGAGCCGATGCCTGTCCATGCACCGTTCAGAGAGAATGTCCGTCAGCAAGGCAGGCGGTTCAAGAGTGCGGGAGAACCTGCATTTACCATTACATCGACCGACAGGGACGGTGTTATCTGGATGGGATTTATTCGCAATTACCATTACATCGACCGACAGGGACGGTGTTATCTGGATGGGATTTATTCGCAAATTGACACCCCGTGAGTGCTGGCGGCTGCAGGGCTTCACTGACGAGCAGTTTGACAAGGTACGAGCTGTGGGTATTTCCAATGCACAGCTCTACAAACAGGCGGGCAATGCAGTTACGGTCACCGTAATTGAGGAGCTCGGAGAATTCATAAAAATGATAGACGATGAAAGAGAGGAATCTAATGAACAAGATAATGATATTTGAAAACGAAGAATTCGGTAAGGTAAGGACAGTCTGCATTGACGGTGAGCCTTGGCTGGTTGGAAAAGATGTTGCAGAAATACTTGGGTATTCTGAAACCGCTAAAGCTATCAGAACACATGTAGATGCCGAGGACAAAGGGGTGTCCATTTTGGACACCCCCGGTGGGAAACAGCCAATTACGGTGATTAACGAGTCCGGTTTCTACAGTCTTGTGCTTTCCAGTAAGATGCCAAGGGCAAAGATATTCAAACGCTGGGTAACGGCAGAGGTTCTCCCGACCATAAGAAAGACAGGCGGCTATGTAGATGATCCCGACAAGTTTGCGGACTACTATCTTCCTTTTGCAGATGAAGCCACAAAGCAGATGTTCAAGATACAACACGAATACATCAGGCAGCTGCATTCAAAGATAGACATCGATAAGCCCAAAGTCGACTTTGCCGATCAGGTCGCAGATACTACGAATGTTGTCGACATGGGTGAGATGGCAAAGCTCGCCAACGACAGATGTATCCGCATAGGCAGAAACAGGCTGTTTGCCTGGCTGCGTGTTATGGGTATCCTTATGATGAACAACATTCCGTATCAGGAATATATGGACAGAGGGTATTTCAAGCTCAAGGAATCCCTGTACTATACGGATGGAGTGTACAAGACAAGGCAGACTACCTATGTTACCGGTAAAGGTCAGAGATATATAATCGACAGGCTGTTGAGAGACTATGCATCGGAGGTGTATGAGATTGCCTAATCATGTACGAAATGTGCTCAGGCTCGAGGGCAATGAGCAGAAAGTAAATCAGCTGATGGAAGCTGTAAAAAACGATGAATACGGCATAGGAACTATCGACTTTGAAAAGATAATCCCTATGCCGTCAAACATTTACAGAGGTTCTCTCGGCAGAGCCGAACAGGAAAAGTATGGCAAGGATAACTGGTATGACTGGTCGATAGCGAATTGGGGCACCAAGTGGAATGCCTACGGCTACTATGAGGGCGGAGAGTATGCTCCGAAAGAAAGTAAAACTCCAACGATCACTATGAATACTGCATGGTGTGCTCCGCATCCTGTTATCGACAAGCTTTCGGAGATGTTCCCCGATGTGGATATTACCCACGAGTGGGCAGATGAAGATATCGGTCGAAACTGCGGCAGATTCAAGTATTCTGACGGCGAAAGGATAGAGGAATACTATCCCGAGGGCAAAGAAGCTTATGAGTTCTCGTTCAGAATGTGGGACATCTCGCCCGAGGAGTGCGGATTTTCTCTCAATGACCGAGGTGATGGTTACATTACGCTGTATTCGGACGATTACGACCTTGTCGAGGTCGAAGGGCAAAAGGCTCTGTTCTCAAACGAAAGGCTGACCAGAGCAGATATCCCCAAGGGTATGTACTGCTACGATATCCGCAGCGGAGATAACGGCGAGATGTGCAGCCTTGAGAAGAGAGTTGCAGTGGACCACGCAGGAACTATCGTGACCAAGGAACCGATCAATCTCGGAAAGCTCGGATGTATCGAGTTTACAGAGGATACTGCTCCTAACTTCCTTGGTGAAAAGATGAACTTTATTGACTTTATAGACTACGATTTGGAGCAAGAAGAAACTATGGGAATGGAGATGAGCGAATGAGTATTGAAAGAATTGAAGAATCGCAGCTTCGCACGATGAACGGCAAAGAAGGCATCATACTTCAGGGCTGCGGCGGAGAACCAAATGAATGGCTTGAGGGCGTAAACAGAATGTTCCAAGAGGCGAATATTTTGATGAACGGCAGCAAGTTTGACAAATGCTATGTATTCTCGCATAACGACCACACCTGCATGCTGTTTCCGTTTGAAAACACCAACCTCGATGTCGCCAGACTCGCAATGTGGAGACTGCAAAACTATGAGCTGTTCGGCGGCACCTGGCTTTCGGACTATGTACAGAACTACTTGGGCGGTTTTATCGAAGAAGATAAAGAAACGGTAAGAGAAAAGCCCAAATGCGCCCTTATCGGTGAGGACGGCAACATCTTCAACCTTATGGGTATCGCATCAAGAACTCTCAAAAACAATGGACAGAAAGAAGAAGCAAAAGAGATGTGTGATCGGATAACCAGCTCAGGAAGCTATCATGAAGCTCTTGGCATCATCGGTGAGTATGTGGACATTTGCTCCAAAGATGAACTTGATGAAGAATACGATGAGGACATGGATATGTGAATGGAAGGAGGAATGTGCTGATGAGTATTCTGTTTGTGGGAATGATAGTCGGCATTGTTATCGGTTTGCTGCTTGGCTGCTTCGGCACATCGTGCTATTGGCAGGACAGAGAGAACCGCAGGCTGCGCCGTGAGATCGTGGAGTTGAGAAGCCGTGCAAGTGACAAATAAGCCGGTGGTGGATATGTCCTTGTGTCTTGGCAATGTGTCGCTTATGCTTGAAAAGTGCAGAAAAGTGCTTGATAAAAAGACTTTTTCAAGGCTTAAAAGCAGAGTGAATGATGCACAGAGCTACATTGAAAAGAAGGATATATTCAAAGAATATGTAATGATCAAAACTTGATAAATGTTAGTCGTTTTGCTGTAATGGCAAAGCGATTTTTTCTTTCTGCCATTGCGGCAATGCGGCGGAAAGGAGAAAATGAACAGTTTTATGTCGTGGGTAGGCGGAAAGAAAGCGCTTCGTGATGAGGTGCTGAAAAGGTTTCCGCCGTATTATGAAAGGTACATCGAGGTGTTCGGCGGTGCAGGCTGGGTACTGTTCCATAAGCCGCCGGGCATGGACTTTGAGGTCTACAACGATTTTAATTCTAATCTTGTAAACCTTTACAGATGCGTAAGAGCAAACCCAAACAAGCTCAAATACAAACTGCGGTATGTGCTCAACAGCCGTGAGGATTTTGACATTGTAGCTATGCTGCACAAGCGTGGTCTGTTTCACAGGTTTAAAGACTTTGACCGTGCAGCAAAATTCTATCAGCTTGTCAGGTTTTCATACGCAAGCGGTCTTGACAGCTTCGGCAGCCAGCCGCACTCCCTGTGGTCGGACTTTCCGATGATAGATCTTGCCGCAAGGAGATTGCAGAAAGTGGTGATCGAAAACAAAGATTTTGAAAAGCTCATCAGGCAGTATGACCGCCCTGTGAGCTTTTTCTATTGTGATCCGCCATATTTCAATACCGAAAGCTATTACAAGGATGTAGGCTTTACAAGGCAGGATCACCTCAGGCTCAGGGATTCACTTGTAGCTATCAAAGGCAAGTTCCTTGTTTCATACAACGACTGCCATGAGATAAGGGAGATATGGGATCAGCCGGGCATACGCATAGAAGCCATAACACGCATAAACAACCTCGCACAGAGGTATGAGGGCGGCAGCGTGTACCCTGAGGTCTTTATCTCAAATTACGATACGAAAGAACGACAAAATATGACCAGACAGCTCAATCTGTTTGATGACTTTACTGAAGGAGGAATCTATTATGAACGATAAGATAATACTTGCACAGGATATAAACGGAGTTGGAAGAATGACATTCGAAGGTCTCTTTGACATCAATGATGATCCTGTGACCATTGTGATCGACAGGAAGAAAAACAGCGTATTTCTGTGTATCTATAAAGATAATGCAGAAGATGAATACGATGACGAGGACTTCGATGATGACGAATATAATCAGGACTGCAAATTCAACGAAGGTACAGCCCCCGAGCAGCACAAAGTGAATAAGTCCGCTCAAATGAATATGCGAGGGAATTGCGTGGTGCACGCTGTGCACTGTGAGGAGTGTCTTCGTGAAGAGTGCTCAAAGCACGATAACTGCGATGACTGCCCGATAAGCCATTGCTGTGAGTCGATGTTTGAAAATGATGATTAAAGGGGGTGATGAAAATGTGCTTGACAAAAGTTCACTGTGAGAATCATAAAGAGCCGCAGAACTACAAAGGCAAACTGCTCATCGTAAAACCGCAGGTGCTGAGGCCTCAATGCAGACAAAAGGAAGCACAGTATTTCTTTGCACAAAACGGCTTCGGGTGTGATCCGAACAGTCTCGGTACTGCTGTGTTCGGACATTTCCTTGCAAACGGTCAAAAAGCAAGGCTTGAGCGTTCCGACTTTCTCGGTGTAGCCGATAAGTCACAGCTTCCCATATGGGCATCAAACAGGCTGGTGATACTGGAAAAGCCGCAAATGAAGATAAGGGTGTTTCAGCTCAAGGAAGCAAGTCCTCTGACCTTTATGAACTTTGAGGAGACCTCAAAGCGAGGCGGAGTAAAGTCGAAAGACTATCGTCAGGTCTACGGCGGAACTGTGTTTGCAGAAAATCTTGAAGATGTATTCAGGATCTGCAATACCGAATTGCCATACGGCTATCACGGTCATTCGCTGTCGGTATCCGATGTGGTCGAGATATGCGATGGCAAGGACAAAGGTTTTTACTTTGTTGACTCCATTGGCTTCAAGAAACTCGATGATTTCGACATCACGCAGACAGACCACGAGAATATGATGAAAGTGCTTATTCTCGAGAAAGACAGGCTGCCGTATGAAGCGGAGATAAAGCATAACATCTATGCTATGCAGCATATTGTCGGAGGTTCATTTGATATCATATACTTTGAGCCGAAAGATGATGCAATATGCTTTTGCAATGATGAGTTCCTGCTCAATGGTTCACAGCCAAACCGAGTGGTTGGAAACACGCTTGTTCACGGAACCTGCTTTATTGCAGGCAATGGCATGAATGAGTACGGTGAGTATGATTCGTGCTCGCTCACGCAGGATCAGATCAATAAGTACACCGATAAGTTCGGTCAGTCGGTCATACTCGGTGAGAAACTTGCAGTACCAACGCAGGATGAGTCGCAGGAAGAAACAATCGAACAAACATTAACATAAAAGAGAGGATGGTTTTTATGAAATTCAAAGCAAAGATAACCAGAATGGTGGACGGAAACTCCAAGATCAAGGCAATTGCTGATGTCAGCTTCGAGGGCGGTTTCAGGGTAACAGGCATCAAAGTATGCCAGGGCAGCAAGGGTCTGTTCCTTGGAATGCCCTCTAATGCCTACACCAACTCAGATGGTGAGAAGAAGTACACGGATATCTTCTTTCCCACCACCAAAGAGTCGAGAGATGCTCTCACCAAAGAGGTTATCTCAAAGTACAAGGCAGAGCTTTCGCAGACACAGGAACAGACTGCATCAGAGGCTCCGCCTCCGCCTGAACCTGACTTCGGAGAACCCGGCTTTGAGGACGACTTCGAGGACCTTTTTGATGAACCTTCTATGTGATGTGCAGGAAACTGTGCTGTGCAAACTGGTGAAAAAGTAGATTTTTTCGGAAAAGTATAGATAAAAGACTGAAAGTGTGGTATACTGGCGGCAATGGGAAATATATTATGGGGGTGATCATATGCATAAAAAGATACTCATCCTGCTGCTGTCGGTACTGCTCACAGCGTGTGCAAACAGCACATCATCTGACAGCAAGGCGGAAACCGAAGCGGTTAGCGAAACGACAACTACTACAGCCGCTGTGACAACAGATGACAGCGAGCAGACCACTACCACAACAAAGATATCTGTAACATCAGCAAGAGAAAAAGATACCGATGTGACCACAAAAAGCGTTACTTCGGCATCAACTACAACCACAGCAGTAAGCACAACAACCACTACTCAGGCGACTACAAGTTCTGCCAAAGCTCCAGCGAACACAACAAGTACTGTTCAGAAGCAGCAGCCAAGACCTACATCGACTACTACGACTACGACTGCTAAACCAACAGCTAAACCACAGCCGCAAAGCAATGTGGTATGGTCACAATCAATGAAGGTCTGGAGAAAGCTGTGTGAGGCTAAAACCCTCACTGCAGCTGAGCAGGAAATGATCAGATCCGAGATCGCAAGCTATGCTTCAAAGTTTCAGGGCAAAACAAAGATCCATGTATCCTTTGCAACTGATAGCTATGATATATCCTACATTAAGCCAATACATTTGACAAGGAAAAAGGATATGATCGATTGGCATACAAATGCACATTATGATGCATCAGTTGATATGGACTGCAAAGCAATCATTAATTATGCTAAATCTGAACAGGAGATCTACAATGTAGTGGCATCTACAAGAAATGATGCATTGCATCTGATAGACTTAGGATTGTTCAATAGATACGAAATAAGCAAGGGAAACAATTGCTTGGAATATGCGAGTGAGATCACATTCAATGTGGGCTTTGACGGAACATATCTATGGTTCCTGACAACAGACTAATCGAATAACAACACTAACATCAAGCGAGTCGAAAACGGCTCGCTTTTTTGTTTGCAAGAAAAAAGGAGAAAAGAATGATCAAGATTAAAAACATACTCAAAAGATGTGCGGCTCTTGCATGTGCCGCAGCAATAGGCGTAACTACGCTTGCAACATCTGCTTCGGCTGCCGTAAGCGGTGTTACTATCAAATATCAGTGGAACAGCAGCGTTAACCCAACGATCTACGCAAGAAAGAATGCAGTTGCAGGAGGCGTAAGCGGTCAGTATATTCGCTATGGTGAGCAGATCTGCCGCTTTAAACCTTCAAGTGCTGCAGGATACGCATTCTGCATCGAACCAGCAAAGCAGATGCAGGGCTCGGCAAGCGGTACATGGTACACCCAGTACGGCTTTACCAAGTACGATACTTTCAATCTGACAGATAAGAATACTGCGGATACCACAGCCTACTGGAAGTCGCTCGGTGGTACTAACGGAAACTTTTCGAGATATATGGGACTTGTTCAGTATTACGGATATGCTTCTCACAAGACAGGCGACTACTATGCTGCAACGCAGATCCTTATCTGGGAGATGATACTCGGTTACAGAGGTCATACAAGGGATACTTTCTCAAAGTGCAGTGATGTGCTGTGGAATGACTTTGTTTATCCTTCCGGCGGGTACTGCACAAAGGCAGGTGTAGAAAAGGCATACAATGATATCGTTGCTAATGTCAGCAAGCATTATGACCTTCCTGCTGCAATCAGGCAGTACCAGGCTGATGCAATCAACCACCCGGGACTTGTTCTCAAGTATGATTCAAGCAAGATGAGATATCAGGCAAGCGTAAGCATTCCGACTGCTTATCTGAGCACAGGCAGCCTTGCTCACAACTTCAGCACGACCGAGTCAAAGGTCGTTGAACTTGCGAAATCAAAGTTTAAAGGCACATACGGCAAGGACTACGGAGTTGAAAAGACTACAAGCGGTGCTAATACCGTGTTTACACTGTGGTCAACAAACAGACCGTTTACTTCCACATCATCAAGTACGATCTACACGACCGCACCTATTCAAATGCAGATCAAAAACGGTATTTCGCAGTTCGAAACGCTGTTTGCGAACAGCTACTACCAGACATGTCTGCTCTCGACCAAGCTGGACCCGGTATCAGGATATATCGGTATGGCTTCATACAACGAGCCGAATATGGTCGTAGAAAAGACGTACACAGACAGCCACAACAGAGCTCTGACTGCTCAGACCCTGAGCAGTATGCTTGATAAGACTTCATTTGTCATTTCGACGAGTATAAACGGAAAGACCTACTATGTTCAGGCAGCAAAGAACTCTGACGGAACAGCGTATGTTTTCACAAAATATGTTGGCAGCGCTGCAGATGCTACCAAGTTCATAACTCTCAAAAAGTCCAATACCTATGGATACTTCGGCGTTTATGATCTGCCGACATCGGCATCAAGCGGAAGAACATACACGGTTACAGAGTATTCCGTTCCGGATGGCGAAAGATACGAGAAACTGAGCAAGAGTGTGACTCTTCCTTCACCTACTAGCGGTGCTCTGACACAGGATCCCGGAACAAAGACAGTCAAGATGACTAATACCGAGACAACATATAACGCAAAGTACGGTCAGGCAGAACTTGACAAGAATATCCTCAACGGCGACGGTAAGGCACTTTCATTTGACAGCGAATCGGATATTGCAAAGCTCTCAAATCATTACAAGTCGACTAAGTTCATCGTTGGCTACTGGGACGGAAATACCGCAAGATATCTTGCAAGTGCAAACCTTTCCGCAAAGTTTGCTTTTAACGGCGGCCTCGCAGACCTTGATGATTTCACAGATGTGACCTACAAGGCAGGCGACGGAATGTACTATGTTCCGACAACTCTGGACAAGGACCACAGACTTGTGTTTGACTCTGCAAAAACCACGACCGATATGTCAAAGGCTTATGTCTTCGGCACAGGCTACAACTACAGCGGCACAGAGACTTGTGCTCATTTCGGTGAGGTGTTCCTTAACCTCCTGCCTGTAAAGAAGGACGGAACTGTTCAGGAAATATTCTTCATCGAGGTAAACGGCACTAAGGGCTACGGCTACTCTTCAAGCCTTGATACCTCAAAGGCTGTAAGCCTCATGGCAATAGGCTCTGTAAGTGATAAACGCAATCTCTACGGTCTTGTAAAGAACGATACAGGCAGTTCAATAACTGTATCAGACGATGCAGGCAAATATGTCATCGCTAACGGAAGATATTACCCGATAAGCTCAAATAAGCTGGAGGGCAATAAGCTGCACAGCGGTGCAAATATAGTCAACCAGCTCACTACCTATGGATTGAGACTTGTAAAGAAAAACGGCAAGGGCGAAGTGATCCAGGGTGCAAAGTACGGTCTGTATAATGCATCAAAAGCTCTCCTCAAGACAGGAACGACCAATGCAAACGGCGAAATAGAGTTTGAGTATGACCTTGTACCGAATACAGATTACTATGTTCACGAAATATCTGCTCCTCAGGGTTATGTCCTTGATACGCAGTACTACAAGGTAAACAAAGCGAATACTGTAGTGAACGACACCGACACATTCTCAAATGCAAAGCTCCCCGAGGAAAAGATCACAACTATTGAGAAGGAGTTTGAACTCAGGATAGAACTTGACAAGTACGATGTTATCAACAACATCAGTGTCGAGGGTATCGAGTTTGATGTATCCCTCAACGGCAAGTCGGTCGGAACTATGAAAACCGACAAGAACGGTCATGCAGTGATCGAGCATCTGCCGCTCGGAAAGCTCAACGGTTACTCATTCGAGAATGTATACGAGCTTACCGAAAAGAAAAACTCAAGCTATATCCTGCTTGACGATGACGGTAATGCAGTCAGAAAGATAAGGATCGAAACAACGGTGGCTGATATCAAGGATGAAACCAACCCTGTTATCACATATACCTGCGATGTTCCGAATACTCTCCAGACTGTCGACCTCACAGTTCACAAGGTGGATGAGTTCCACAACACTATCAAGGGTGCAAAGTTTGAGATCTATCCGACCAAGGATGTCGTATTCAACGGCAAGACTGTCCAAACAGCAGGCAAGGTGCTTGGCACACTTGAAACTGATAAGGACGGCAAGGCATCGACTTCATATATGGAGTACGCACAGGACGGTACACACGGATATGAGATGAAGATCCCTGTTTACCCCGGTCATGAGTATGCACTCAAGGAGATCTATGTACCGGAGCCTTATGTGATTCCAAAGAACAATGTGACCAAGTTTACGGCTAAGGCAGGCGAAACCAACAGCCTTACAGTTCCGCACAGCGTTGTTGTTCCAAATGAGCATCAGCACGGCAAACTCTTTGTATACAAGACAGACAATGAGACAAAGAAACCACTTGCAGGTGCGGAGTTTGAAGTAAGAGCCGCTGAGGATCTGTATTTTGGCAAGCACAAGGTACACTCAAAGGGTGATGTTATCTGCCATATGGTATCAGACAACAATGGCAAGGCATCAAGCAAAGATGCAGTTATGTATGTCGGCGGCAAGTACACACTTACCGAGACAAAGGCTGTACCAGGCTATGTACTGAATAAGAAATCAAAGACATTTGAATTCTCATTCAAGGGCAACGAGGCTGAGTATTCTTCTCTGACCATTGATTTTGACAACACCACGCAGAAGGGTGTTATCTCAGTTTACAAGACAGGTGATGTATTCACCACAGTCACAGGCATGGCATCTGCCATAGCTATGGACGAAAGAGGAAACATCTATGAGGACGGATACACTATCTTCACACCGCAGTTTGCACGCAAGAACCTTGCAGGTGCAGAGTTTGAGATCAAGGCTGCCGAGGATATCGTGACAAAGGACGGCACTCTCAGATACAGCAAGGGCGATGTTGTTGACAGAATAAAAACCAACAGCAAGGGTGAAACAAGAACAAAGGAGCTTTACCTTGGCAAATACACTGTTACAGAGGTCAAAGCACCTTTTGGCTATGTGATCACATCAAAGCCTAAGACAGTAGAGATAGAGTATGCAGGTCAGGATGTTGCAGTAAACACAGCACCTTCGGCTAAGTTCTCAAATGACTATCAGCAAGTAAAGATCTCAATAACCAAGGCTATGGAGCGTGACAGCAAGTTCAATGTCGGCTCTTCTAAGGATGTCAAGTATGTTCAGTTCGGACTGTTTGCAGATGAGAAGATCACAGCAGCTGACGGTTCGTATATCCCCAAGGACGGACTCATCGCTGTTGCAAATGTCGGCGAGAACATGACAGCAGTATTTGACCATAAGATACCTTTTGGCAAGTACTACGTTCAGGAGATCGCAACGGACGAAAAGTATGTAATCAACGGCGAAAAGCACCTCGTATCATTTGAGTACGTTGGTCAGAATATACCGACAGTTGAGATCGACTGCGGAAAAATGAAGAACAAGCTCAAGAGAGGCACTGTTGAGGGCATCAAGGTCGATGACCACGACAAGCCGCTTGAAAATGCGGTATTCGGTCTGTTCAAGGCTGACTGCAAGGAGTTTACAGAGACAAATGCCATTATGACTGCTGTGTCCGATAAGAACGGCAAGTTCGGCTTTGAGAAGATACCTTACGGCAAATATATCGTTACCGAGCTTGTTTCGCCTGACGGTTATGTGTTCAGCGATAAGAAGTACGAGGTAACGATCAGCAAGGACAAGCAGGTTATACAGCTCAATGCAGTCAACACACCGATCAGCCTTAAGATATCCAAGCAGCATGTATACGGCAAGGAACTGAAGGGTGCGAAGATGCAGCTGCTTGATGACAAGGGCAATGTTGTCGATGAATGGACATCGGACGGAACTCCTCACATCGTAACAGGACTCAAGGCAGGTAAATACAAGATCCACGAGGTCGCTGCACCTGCAGGCTATGTCATTGCAACAGACATTGAGTTTGAGATTGATAAGTTTAACAAGGTAAGTGTAAAGGATATAAAGGCACTGGCTGTTGATGATAAGGGTAACCCGACTGTCATCATGGTAGATGACACCACAAAGGTCAAGATATCAAAGCAGGATATGACCACAGGAAAGGAACTGCCCGGTGCAAAGCTTCAGGTAATTGACGAAAAAGGAAAAGTAGTTGAGGAATGGACCTCCACAGACAAGCCTCACTACATTGAAGCCAAACTCATTGCGGGCAAGAAGTACACTCTTCGTGAGATACTTGCACCAAACGGCTATGACAAGGCAACTGATATATCCTTTACAGTCGTTGAGAACGGCAAGGTGACACAGGTAGTTATGAAGGATAAGCTCAAGCCGACTACTCCTCCCGAGACACATCCTGACACACCTCCACAGACCGGATACGAGGGCAACAGCCTTCCTGTTGGCATTATGCTCGGAACGGTAGTAATGTGCGTAGCTGCAATGATAATTGCAAAGAAGAAGGATGATAAGAATGAGAAAGCTGACTAAGATACTTCTCATAGTCCTTGGAAGTTTGCTGCTCATTACAGCAATAATGATCGTGTTAGATACCACAGGCGTCGGTCGGGATTTCGACTGGCGCCTGTTATCGATTTGAAAGGAGGAAGATAACAATGAGAAAAACTAAGAAGCTGATAGCTTCGGCAGCAGCAGTCGTGATGTCCACTATGTTCATGACAATTACGGCATATGCAGATGTGGCAGGTGCAGTAACAAGCACATGGTCAACGGCTAAGGCGCAGATCAAGAATGTCGTGAACAATGTGGTGTTCCCGTGCATAGACCTTATCCTTGCGGTACTTCTGTTCGTAAAGATAGGTCTTGCCTACATGGACTACCGAAAGCACGGACAGCTTGAATGGACACCAATCGCAATAATCTTCGGCTGTCTGCTGTTCACGCTGACAGCGCCGCTGTATGTGTGGACGATGCTGCCAAGTTAACGGATAAGCCTGCCTGTGCAGGCTTATCCGAATAAAAAAGCACTTGACTTTCACGCTGAATTATGGTAAAATATATTCAGAAAAGGCAGGTGAGCAAAATGAATAAAACACAGATCATGGACAGTATTCTTGAAAAGAATAATCAGTATTTCCTGACTTCACAAGCGATCGACAACGGCATTTCAAAAACATATGTAGCAGAATATATCAAAAAGAACGGTTTGGTAAAGCTTGCTCACGGTGTATATTCGACCGAAGATGCATGGCCTGATCTGCTATATGTTATTCATTTGCGAAATAAGGAGGTCGTATTCTCGCATGAGTCTGCTCTGGCCATCCATGGGCTGACAGCGAGAGAAGCTCCAGGTATCTCGGTAACCGTCAACAGATCATACAACGCAACACATCTGAGAAAAGAAGGGTGCAGAGTGTATACTGTGAAACCAGAGTTGTATGAAATGGGGATCACAGAGGGCAAAACATTCTACGGCAATACGGTCAGGGTATATGATATCGACAGGACTATCTGCGATATTATCAAGCACAAGAAAAAAGTCGATATCCAGACTTATCAGTACGCTATCAAAGAGTATATGAAAAGCTCAAAGAAGAATATCAACAATCTGATGAAATACGCCAATGCACTCGGAGTAGAAAATACTGTACGACTGTACACGGAGGTAATGCTATGATCAAAACTGCAAGACAGCTTAAAGATAAGGTAAGAAATATGACAAATGGTCTGCCTGCAGCTTCAAAATCTGAAAAGGCACAGATGCTCATTCGTAACTTTCTTATGGAAAGACTTCTTGAACGGCTATCTGTTTCAAAGTACAAAAAGAATTTTATCCTCAAAGGCGGAATGCTTGTAGCATCATATACCGGACTGAATGCCAGAGCTACCAAAGATATTGATACAACAATCAATGCTCTGGATCTTGATCCGGAGAAGATGATTTCTGTTCTTGAAGAGATCATAAGTATAGATCTTGATGATAATATAAGCTATGAGCTTAAGGATCATGAAGAAATAATGGATGACTTTGACTATCCCGGAATAAGATTTTTGATTCAGGCAAAGCTTGACACCATAGATCTTCCGTTACAGATCGATCTGTCCACAGACGATGTTATCACTCCCGCAGCCATTGAGTATAACTATAAGCTTATGCTTGAAGATAGAACTATACCTTTGCAGACATACAATCTTGAAACACTTCTAGCGGAAAAGCTTCAGACAATCATTTCAAGAGGAGAAGCGAATACAAGAATAAGAGATTTCTATGACATCTATATCATTAGCAAGCAATATTCAACAGAAATTGACTACGAAATATTGCGTGCGGCGTTTGAGGCAACGAGTAAGAAACGAATGACAATAGACAAATCAGAAGAAATATACTCTGTTCTTGACTATTTTGTCAGCTCGGATGAAGGTATAGCATTATGGAACAATTTCAAGAGGAACAGGTACTATGTTGGTGATACAAGTTGGAATGAGATCATTGATTCCATAAGAGAGCTTTCTCGTAAAGTTGTGACACCTAAACAAGAAATGACTGAAGATGAGGATATAACACCAATTATGAGTTAGTAAAGCAAATTTTCAAACTTCGGCTAATATAATAGCTTATGTTGGATAAGCTAAAAATCGAATAATAAACAATGGCTCCCGTTTATGTGAAAACATAGACGGGAGTTTTTTGATTGGAGGTAAAAATGAAAAAAACATTCATAGCGGCTGTTGCCGCAATACTGATAGTTTCGATGTCATCGTGCGGATACATCGGAGGCGAACAGACACAAACAGAAACTACAACGACCACAGAACTGACGATTCCGACTATGCCGACCGAGCAGAACACATTTACTGCTCCCGAGCTGACAACGGAGACAACAACCACAACGACCAAGAGCGAGGCGGAACTTAAAAAGCTCGCAATGGATACATTTCTTGCAGAGTTCTACTCGTCCAAGATAACCCTTGAGGATACGAGCGGTCTTGTAAAGGAGGTCGTAAAGACTTCTCCCTTGGATCACAAGGAGGAATCAAAGTCGGGGAAACAGATAGTCACGGTAAAAGGCAAGAACGGAAGCGGTTGTATTGAACTGATGCGGATAGACCTCACCAAAAGCGGTCTTGACTATGATGTAGAGTACCTGCTCACAACAATGGGCGAACACTTCTTTGATAAGACGATATCAGCGGTCAAGGGAGTCGATAAGAAAGACTTCAACACCAGCTACAAGATGAGCAATATAATCGTGTCAAAGGGCAAGTATCAGCAATACGCTTCCGCACAAAAGACAGACGGAACTGCAAATCAGTTCGGGTATGCAGAAAGCTATGCGGTGGTCGTTGACAACAAGCTGACTGTGGTCACAGGTCACTTTGTGTCCACAGACATCAATGAAAGACAAAACTTCTGCAAGCTGCTTGACGGTTTCAGAGGTAAGGTAAAGATATAGGAGGGAAAGACTATGCGAATAGCAGTTGAAGGCAGAAAGATAAGCAAAAAGGAACAAGAAGCTTATGCAGAGTATGCAAGGAACAAGAATCCCGAGAAGCGTATATCACTTTTGAAGATAACCGTGAACGGCGAATATGTCGATCTGACATGCTATTACGATGCTGTTCCATTTCAGAGGATAAGGCGCATCACGGGCTACCTCGTAGGCGACCTTGACAGGTTCAATGATGCCAAGCTTGCAGAGGTAGAGGACAGAGTAAGTCACGATATGACGCAGTCAATGTAAGGGGGATTTGTATGGCATATATCCCATTTACAAACGAGCAGCTCATACGAGCAAATACTGTTGATCTGGTGGAGTTTCTGCGGCTCAAGGGTGAGAAACTCGAAAGATGCGGGAAAGAATATAAGCTTATCTACTCGGATAGCTATGGAAAGCACGACAGCATTATGATACACGGCAGCACCTGGTTCGACCACAAGAATCAGGTCGGCGGCGGTGCTATCAAATTCATGCAGCAGTTTTATGGTCTGCCGTTTCCACAGGCTGTGCAGACTCTGCTCGGTGCTGATATGCCGAAGATAACTCACAGGGCATCGGAAACTATGGCAGAAAAAGAAAAGGCAGAGTTCAGCTTGCCGCCGGAAAACAAAACGATGTTCAGAGTGTTTGCATATCTGACCAAGCAGCGGTTTATTGCAGGCTCTGTGGTATCACACTTCGCTCATGCACATATGCTGTACGAAGATGCACAGCATCATAACGTTGTGTTTGTCGGACTGGACGAGTCAGGTGAGCCAAGACAGGCATCAAGACGCTCTACAAGCAGCTTCGGCATATCATTCAAGGGAACATGCGAAGGCTCGGACACAAGATACAGCTTTGCCCACTATGGCGAGTCAGATAAGCTGTTTGTATTCGAAGCTCCGATAGATATGCTGTCGTTTCTGACTCTGTATCCTCACGAGTGGCAACAGCACTCATATATCGCTCTTAACGGCGTGTATGAGCATGCGCTGGTGCAGGCTCTTGACCGCAGAAAGCAGCTTCAGCAGGTCGTGCTGTGTCTTGACAACGATGAAGGAGGGAGAGACGGAGCTGAACGGCTTCGTGACATACTCCACGACAAAGGCTACGACAGAGTATCCATACTCTCACCCTGTCATAAGGACTGGAATGAGGACCTGAAAGCACTAAACGGTCAGCAGGCTCTGCCGGGTACGACCAGCAGACGAAAGCAGGTATATTTCGATAAGGTACGACAGCTGACATACCTGAATTGCCGTACTGATAAGCTGACCTCACAGCTCAGATACGCTTACAAAAACGCACAATATCGTTATCTTGCCGAGTATGCACTTGCAGGCTCGGCATATTTTATGCGTGTCAAGGACGAGAAAAGCGGATTTGTGGCACTGCAGAACAGACTGATAAAGTCATACAGAGGGTACTCCGATAAGGGCAAGCTGGCAGTCAAACTGCATGAACTGTCACAGCGGTTCAAGCTTGCAATAGCTGATGTCAAAAGACCGGGCAGGACCGAAGAACAGTCGATTGAGACAGCGAAGAAGCTGTATGACCTTGCAGATCAGGCTCTGCGTGTTTCGACCGAACTGGAACTAATGCAGCCTGTTCAGGAAAAGACGGAAACCGAGGAAGAAGAACTCGATGAGGACTACGCAGAATTTGATATGAGCTACGGGTGATAACAAACTTTGAACCGCCGTCACGCAAAAGTGTCCGTCTTTTCCATCTTGAAAAAGGCGGACAAGCGTGATACACGCTCGTATTGTCATACCCCCTGTGACATCATGTCATAGGGTATGAATCCCACAAAAGAACTAAATAGATATATACAGAAAAGAAAGTTAATATATATCTTACTTAACCTAATTTAATACTTAAGAGAGGAGGTAAATATGCGGGGAAATATGTTTGCTATAGGTCTTTTAGCAGTAGCTATCCTTGTATTCGTAGTCATAGTTAACATTCTTGATAACCGAGGACTGAACAGAATAAAATCAAAGAAAGTAGGTGACGGTCAGCATGGAACAGCTCGCTGGGCAAGCCCGTCTGAGGTCAAGCGTACTTTTTCTTTTCTGCCATTCGAGCCTCAGGCTTGGAGAAACGGTGAGAATCTTCCGACTGTTCAGGGTACGATCGTTGCCTGCAGAGGCGGCAAGCACACGACAGCTGTTATAGATACAGGCGATGTCCATACGCTGATGATAGGTGCTGCAGGTGTCGGTAAAACGGCATACTTTCTGTACCCGAACATCGAGTTTGCTTGTGCATCGGGCATGTCGTTCTTATCGACTGATACCAAAGGCGATATTGCCCGTAACTATGCTGGTATCGCAAGGAAATGCTATGGGTACGATGTCTCAATACTGGATCTGCGTAACCCAACCAGGTCAGATGAAAACAATATACTTCATCTGGTCAACAAATACACAGATATGTGGCTTGAAAACAAGGATAACCTTGCTGCGAAGGCAAAAGCCGAGAAGTACGCAAAGGTCACAGCCAAAACGATTATCAATATCGGAGGTGTTGACAGTTCAGCATACGGACAAAACGCATTCTTCTACGATGCGGCTGAAGGACTTCTGGCATCTGTCATACTGCTGCTTTCAGAGTTCGGCAAAAAGGAAGAACGGCACATCGTATCAGTGTTCAAACTGATACAGGAACTGGTCGACAGACCAAAACCAAAAGAGAAAATGTATTTACACAAGATCATGGAGATGATGCCGCCCGAACACAAAGCCAAGTGGCTTGCGGGTGCGGCACTGTATTCATCGGACCAGGCAATGATGTCTGTTATGTCAACGGCGTTGTCACGCTTGAACAGTTTTCTTGATTCCGAGATGGAGCAGATACTGTGCTTTGGTACGGCGATAGATGCAGAGAAGTTCTGCAGCCAAAAGTCAGCAATATTCATAATACTGCCCGAGGAAGATCAGTCAAAATACTTTATGGTCTCACTTCTCATTCAGCAGCTGTACCGAGAGATACTCACTATTGCAGATGAATGCGGCGGAGCATTGCCGAACCGAGTGATGTTCTACTGTGATGAGTTTGGTACATTTCCGAAGATCGAGGGAGCAGAAGCAATGTTCTCAGCAGGTCGTTCAAGGCGAATATCCATTGTGGCAATAATCCAAAGTTTCGCACAGCTTGAACAGAAATACGGAAAAGACGGTATGGAGATCATAACCGACAATACCCAGCTCACAGTGTTCGGCGGTTTTGCTCCAAACTCGCAGTCAGCTGAAGTGTTATCTAAAGCACTTGGTGAGCAGACTGTGCAGTCGGGCTCTGTGTCTATCGGCAAAGAACGAAGCCAGTCTATCCAGATGATAGGCAGACCGCTGATGACGGTCGATGAGCTAAAATCAATGCCCAAGGGCGACTTTATCGTAATGAAAACTGGAACTTACCCCATGAGAGTGCACCTAAAACTGTACTTTGAGTGGGGTATTATCTTTGGGTCACCGTTTATCCACGAGGACAGAGGAACAAGGCAGCCTGAGTATTCAAGCAGAGAAAAGCTGACCGCTGCGATAGCTGATAAATACCCACATGTCGTTAAAGTCCCCAAAGCCGGACCTATGGTCATAGAGCAGCCTGACGAGGAAGATGAGGAGATCGTTGAAATGGATCCTTCATATGACGAAAAGAGAAAAACAAACATACGGACAAACAGATAGGAGGTAGGAAATTGATACTATCACGGAGAATATATGATCTTGACTTGCCGCACAGAGCCGTGACTGTATATATTTATCTGTGCGACATGGCAAACAAAAAGGGTGAATGCTGGCCGTCAACCGTTACGGTCTCAAAGGATCTTGGGCTTTCAAGAAGAACGATATTCAGAGCATTCAGAGACCTTGAGAACGAGGGGCTCATTAAGCGTGTTCACAGAAGGAGAAGGGCTGGCGGTCAGACTTCAAGTTTGATAAGAGTGGAGGTGGATAAGAATGTTTAGTTGGCTGGGAGATGTATTCGACTGGGTCTGCAGCGGTATCGGCTGGGTGTGGGATCACACGTTAGGTGCTGTTATCGGCGGAGTCGGCAGTGCTATCTGGGACACGATGTTCAAATGGCTGTTTGAGACGATATACAAGGCAGTCGCAAAGATATTTCAAGCGATAAACAACTCGGCAACCGATGTGTTTGAACTATCCTGGGTGCAGGCATTCGTCAAGCTGTTTTACAACTTCGGCTGGATGCTGTTCGCCTGCGGACTTGTAGTCGCAGTTTTCGACTGTGCGGTCGCTTACGAGAACGGATCAGCAAACATCAAGAGGACGTCAATTGATATAATCAAGGGGTTTATGGCGGTCAGTCTGTTTGCAGTCCTTCCGCAGCAGCTGTACTCACTGTGTGTAAACCTGCAGGGCTCGTTCTCGGTCGATCTGATCGGTATATTCCTGAACAGCACGACAAAGACCGTAGCAAGTACGGCAATGGGCGTGCTTGCGGATCTCATCAAGGAGGTGTCGCTGTTCTCACTGTTCTTCATAGTCCTGCTGGGCTATGCGACCGTCAAGGTCATCTTTGCAAACATCAAGCGAGGCGGTGCGTTGCTATGCCAGATAGCCATAGGTTCGCTGTATATGTTCTCGATACCGAGGGGATACACCGAAGGCTTTCAGGGTTGGTGCAAACAGGTCATTGCAACTTGCATTACGGCATTTTTGCAGACGACGATATTGTATCTGGGACTACTGACCTACTCACAGCATCCGCTTATGGCAATGGGCTTGTGCCTTTCATCGACAGAAGTGCCAAAGGTCGCTCAGATGTTCGGTCTTGATACATCGGTACGAATCAATATGATGAGTGTCAGCCACACGCTGAGTATGGGAAGCAAGCTGCTTGGAAAGGTGAAATAAACAAAGAAAATGCTTTAGTATACTTGATATGACAGCTTGAATATGATATACTTGAATGTATCAAAGCAATGGTTGCTATTGCTGAATAAGGAGAATTGAAAATGGCTGAAGAAAAGAATGGCTATGTACTGTCTAGAGCTTTGTACAAAGAAATAAAAGGAATGAACCGAGACCGCTTGCAAGAGGTCTTGACAAACATCTACCTTGACGGCGCTAAAAGCGTTGAGTCCTCAAGCGTAGACCTTGATGTTCTGCGTACTGAGATCGGTAAAATCAAAGGCGTTGGAGAAAACAGGCTGAATGAGATAATGGCTGTTATCGAAAAGGCTTTGAACAGTAAAACGGAATAATCGTATTAGTAAACAGTCGGGATCAAACCCGGCTGTTTTCATTTTGGAGGTGTAAAGTGAAAACATATATCTACCCCGAAAACCTGAGAGCCAATGTCAAGCTGTGGTTCTGGAGCGTTCGGGACTTTATAATCATCTGCACAGGTGTGGTGCTGTCGGTGGTGTCACTGGTATATCTGATGAATATACTGCCTGCCGCAGCCACGCTGTGCTATGCATTCGTCAGCTTTCGTCCTGACGAAAACTCAATACTTGACTTTATTGTAACTGCCTTCCGGTTCTTCTGCACATCACAGCAGGAGTACCGCTGGCAGCAGAAAGGAGATTAAACTAATATGGCAAAAAGAAAAAACGGCGTTCAGAGTCTTTTAGGCTTTGAACGCTTTACTCGTTACGGCGTTAAGACTGACAAAAGCGAGGTCGTGCTGTTCGCAGTTGAGCCGACAAACATATCTGTTATGTCAAAGACAAATGTCGAGATCAAAGTCCACTCGCTGATGATGGTTCTATCAGTCTTACCCGATCTGCAGATAATCGCTATCGACAGTGCAGAACGCTTTGACAGCAACAAGGCGTACATGTACAAACGCCTGGAACAAGAGCAGAACGAAGCTATTCGTAAGCTGCTTATGGCTGATATCGAGCATCTTGACGAGATACAGCTTGAAATGTCATCAGCTCGGCAGTTTATGTTTGCCCTCTCTTTCAAAAAAGAAAAGCCGGAGCAGATATTCAACACACTCAACCGAGTTGAGAAAACGCTGTCCGAACATGGCTTTACGGCAAGGCGAATGACTAAACCTGAGATCAAAAGAATGCTCGCCCTGTACTTTGGCTCCTCGCTTACAGGCGATGAGATACCCGATATCGAGGGCGAGAATGAATTCAACACGGAGGTGAAAGAATGAAAAAGAAAAAGATAATGACCGAAGAACAGCAAAGCGCTTTTGAAGCGAAAACCTACTTTGATATGGTCACACCGGGCGATATTAAGTTCTATCCCGACCACTATGTCTGCGGCAACTTCTACAAATCTTGCTGGGCGGTGACAGAGTATCCGCCAACGACCGATGAGTTTGCTATCCTCGGTCACCTTGCAGACCGCAACGGCGTTACTCTGCATATTTTCGACAGGCTTGTTGACAGCACCGAACAGAGAAAGATCGTTCAGCAAGCAATGCGCAAAAACCATATGATGACAACTGTGAACGATGTAAACGAAAGCATAAAGGCACAGGACAATATCAACGATGTAGTCGAGCTTATCTCGGAACTCCGCCGCAACAAAGAACCTCTGCTGCACTGTGCTGTTTTTATCGAACTGCGTGCAGCAACTCACGACAAGCTCAAAGAACTGCAATCGGATATCCAGATGGAGCTTACAAGAGCAAAAATATCTGTGGACAGGCTGCTGCTTCGTCAGAAAGAAGGCTTTTTGTCCTCTCTGCCATCGGGCATCAACTGTTTCGGGACGCAGTACGAGCGAGTGCTGCCTGCAAGCTCGGTTGCAAATCTGTATCCACTCAACTACTCTGGCAAAACAGACGAACACGGCTTCTATTTAGGTCGTGACAAGTACGGCACGAATATTCTTGTGGACTTTGATAAACGCACAGCTGACAAGACCAACTCAAATGTCCTTATCCTCGGTAACTCGGGACAGGGCAAAAGTTACCTGCTCAAACTGCTGCTGTGCAACCTGCGTGAATCAGGCAAGAGCATCATCTGTCTGGATCCGGAACACGAGTACGAGGATCTGTGCAATAACCTCGGCGGCACATACATCGATATGATGTCGGGCGAATATATGATAAATCCTCTCGAGCCTAAGTCGTGGTCGGACGGCGAAAGAGGCGGTGAGGATATGCCCGAGACCTTCCGTCAGGTCTCAAAACTCAGCCAGCACATTTCTTATCTCAAAGACTTTTTCCGTTCGTACAAGGACTTTACCGATGCGGAGATAGACACCATAGAGATCATGCTCATGAAGCTCTACGGTCGATATGGAATCAACGATACCACCGACCTTGACACTCTCAAGGCAGAGGACTACCCAGTGATGTCAGATCTTTACGACCTGGTTGAAAAAGAATTCATGGCATATGACAGTCAGATCAAGCATCTGTACACAGAAGAAATGCTTCAGAATGTGTGCCTCGGTCTGCACTCGATGTGCAAGGGAGCAGAGGCAAAATACTTCAATGGACATACAAATATCAAGGATTCCGAGTTTATCTGCTTCGGTGTCAAAGGTCTTATGGATACGAATAAGCATTTGAAAAATACTCTGCTGTTCAATATCCTCTCATATATGTCAGGTCAACTGCTGGGCAAAGGAAACACAGTCGCAGCTATAGATGAGCTTTATCTGTTCTTATCCAACATGACGGCGATAGAATATATCCGCAACGGTATGAAGCGTGTCCGCAAGAAAGAGTCCTCGTTCATTCTGGCAAGCCAGAACATCGAGGATTTTTTGCTGCCCGAGATAAAGGAGTTCACCAAACCGCTGTTCAGCATTCCGACCAACCACTTTCTTTTTAACCCCGGCAATATTTCAGCCGAGCTATTTATCGACACTCTTCAGCTTGAAATGTCTGAGTATGAGCTGTTCAAGTTTCCCGAGCAAGGAACATGCTTCTATAGATGCGGCAACGAGAGGTATCTGCTGCAGGTCATCGCACCGAAACACAAGGCAGCACTGTTCGGTAATGCTGGAGGAAGATAATAATGGCAGCCAAGATAGCTAAGATACTTGCAGCGTTTGTCGATAAGAAAAAGCTCGGAAAGAAGCTCGGCATACTTGTGTTGAGCATCGCATTCGGTCTCATCTTTTTGCTGGTGCTTCCTGTAGTTGTAATGAAGTCCTTGGGCAACATCAGCGGTGATTCTGCCAAGCCGACCATCAATACAGCACAGCTTACTGAGTCAAACATCAAGGCTCATATGTCCGATTCAAACAGAGAACTAGTCGAAAGAATGGAACGTGACGGACAGGCAATTGAAAACAAGATGGCTGAACTTGGCATCAAGGAACAGACAGTCAAGGCACAGCTTATCTACATGACTGAGGCTGAAAAGCTGACAGACCTTGATGCAGATGCCTACTGCAATCTGTTCAAGTATGCGACCGATGACAAGTCGCTGCTGGACAGTCTGAATCAGAACTACGGATTAGATATTGACTACGAGGAGTTCATGCATGTGTATACTCTCACGATGAACGCTCACATCAACGAGTATATGTTTTCGGATACAGATACAAAGAACGCAACCGACCTTGCTGCCTGGGCAGACAACGCTTTCATCTCAGGCTGGAAATACAAAAAGGATTGTTACGGGGAAAAAGACAAGGAGGATCTTGTTCGATGTGCTGATGGTGCAGGACTGATAAAAGGCTACCTGCAGTATGATCCCGACAATAAAAAGTTCGGAGAGAAAGCAGTCGTAGCCTACACGATAAAGGGTGATGCATCAGCCAAGCCTGAGGTCAAGGGCATAGGTCTGTACAGCGAGGATAATCTCGGTGTGTATATTGGCAACGATCAAGTGGTCTACGCATCAAAGGATAACGGTTGTGTCATCAAGGAATCAGTCTCTGAAGGTCACTGGACCAAGTGGATAACCTATGACGGAGTGAAATATCCGAGCGAAATACAAGGAGGTCGATAAAGTGAAAAAGGTTTTGAACATCAATCTGACAGCAGATGAACTCTCGGCTGTCGAGCTTAATTTACAGCGTAAGAACTCAACACTGGAAGCAGAGATGCAAAAATTCGTCGAGCAGCTCTACTCAAAGATAGTTCCGCAGGCTGTCAAGGATTTTATAGATGCCAAAGCCGAGCAGGAAAAGGCAATGAAAAAACCGAGAGAGAAACCCAAGCCGTAGCTCGCACCAGTTGCGCCACGATGCGCCGTGTGCGATTTTCGGACAGCGGGTCGGGAAAGGATACCACCCCACAGGGAGAGGGCTCTTTTTGAGCATTTCTCGCAGCGGTCGATAAATCTACGAACAGCGAGAGGGAGGGAAAATAGGTGTGGTTTTTAGTTTGCGAGTTAAAGTTTCGGGGTCGTTCCCCCGAAACGATCACAGCGGACGGCAAAGCCGACCGCAATTCTACGAGCAATAGTCGACATGGGCAGAAAGGGGTTGTAAAATCGACGATTTTGAGATTCAGGCGTTGTAGAGCCAAAGCAGCCGTAAGTACGAGAAATTCATAGGAGTTGGGAGGTGAATACGATGAGTTTTAAGAATAAGACGAAATTTGCTCTGTGGGTGTATCCGCAGACACTCAATGATGTGGAAAATCACTACCGATTTGATAATTGCAGATCGCAAAGCGAATTCATTGAACGAGCCATCAAGTTCTATATCGGCTACCTTGATGAAGAAAAAGGAGTCAACTATATCTCTCCGATGATCACGGAAACAGTCAAAGCTGAGATCAAAGGAACTGAGCAGAGGCTTGCCAGACTGCTCTTCAAAGTTGCAGTTGAGCTTGGAAAACTGTCTCATGCTTTCGCAGCTGTCAATGAGGTTGACGATGAAACTATGAGAGCCTTGCATGCGATGTGCGTTGATGAAGTGAGAAAGATCAACGGTATCATTACGTATGAAAATGCTGAAAAGTATCAGCATGGTGAATAAAAATTGAAGGAGCAAATATGCCAAGAATAATCGTAACGAGCCGCTATCTGAAAAGCGGAAACAAGAAAAATATAAGCAACTATGTTAAGTACATTGCTACCCGTCCCGGTTCGGTAACCAAGGACACACCAAACGAAGACAAGCAGGTAACAGAGAAACAGAAAGAACTAATCGAGACTATGCTGAAAGATTTTCCTGACAGCAGAACGATCTATGAGTACGATGACTATGTCTCAAACCCAAACCAGAATTCAGCCTCTGCTTTCATATCAGAGGTTCTAGAAAGATACTCAGACAGAATGGACAGCATGCAGAATTATATTTCCTATCTTGCTAACAGACCTGGAGCTGTCAAACACGGTAAGCATGCTCTTTTCAGTCAGGAGGATAAGGAGATAGAGCTTAATAAGGTGGCAAAAGAGATCGCTGAACACAAAGGGAATGTGTGGACTCACGTGGTTTCCTTGCGCAGAGAAGATGCTGAAAAGATGGGATACACCAATCTCGAATCGTGGAGACAGCTCATACTTCGCAACATACCTGTGATAGCAAAACAGTCAAAGATAGATTTGAAAAACCTCAAATGGTATGCTGCGTTTCATGATAAGAAAACGAACCCGCACGTACACATAGTGGTTTATTCAACGGATACAAAAGAAGGCTTTTTGACAAAGTCAGGTATTGAAAAGATCCGCTCTGCGTTTGCAAATGATATCTATCACGATGAACTGTATTCGCTTTACAGTCAGCAAAACACTCTGAGAAATGAGCTGAAGAAAGAGTCGGAAGAACTGATGTCATCGCTCTCTTTTATCTCAAAAGATGATTTTGAATTGTCTCCACAAATGATTCAGATGGTTGCAAAGCTGTCCGCACAGCTTAAGGAACACAAGGGCAAAAAGTATTATGCTTTTCTCAAACCGCAGGTCAAGCAGACTGTTGATGATATTTTCTCACAGCTTGCTGACAATGAAAAGATCAAAAAGATGTATGAGCTCTGGTGCGAACTCGAACAGAAAAAGCACGATACCTATTCGTCTGCAAAAATATCCTTTCCACCTTTGGTTGACAATATGCAGTTCAATTCAGTCAAGAATATGATCATACGAACTGTACTTGACATGAACTTACCTGAAATGGAAGAAGTATCTGAACAAAAGCAAACTGATGAGGAAGAAAAGGACTTCCCTGCTGCTATTTCCGTTTGTGACAATTCATCTGATGATGAAGCAAAACAGACAGAGCAGCAAGCAAAAGAACAAGAGGCTCTCACATTTGCTGTGATGAGCCTCTTTGTTAATCTATGTAGTATTATCCGAAACGACTATGCTCAGGAGCAACGTAAAATGCGCCCGAAAGCCGACAAGAAGTTAATGCGAGTGATCCGAAAGAAGG
This sequence comes from uncultured Ruminococcus sp., assembly GCA_902787825.1. GTDB lineage: Bacteria > Bacillota > Clostridia > Oscillospirales > Ruminococcaceae > Hominimerdicola. The sequence continues at coordinate 30,836 of CADAHS010000010.1, forward strand.
AAATTGCAACGGGTATGAAGTATGATGATACGAGTATGTAATAATCATGCATCCATACTGCACAACTATCCTTTCGGATTATCCTTTATTTATTCTACTGAATTCTTTATAAAGCTTTTCATAATCGTTAAGTATGATCTTCTCAGCCTCGTTATTCATTCTTTTAAGTCTCAATAAATCCGCTTTTTCATATATAGTTATATTAGGCTGTTTATTATCCTCATATTCTTTAATAATACAATCAAGATACCATGCTGAATCGGTTCCTTCTAAATATATGAAAGCATAATCATACCTTTTATTACCTTCTGTTATATTTGAATAAAATCTTAGTTCAAACTCTATGTTGGGATCAGACAATAACTGTTCGTTATATTCTTTTACAGACATATCAAATATGGTGTATGTGTCGTTATCAGTATTTGATACAACCATCAGCTTTTTTATGCAACCACTTGTCGTTGTACATTTACAAGTCGTTTTTTCAGAGTCGTTCAAGTCGAATTTGTAGTAATAGTTTAAAGGCTGGAAAACCCGAGAGTAAAAATATGTCTTTTGGGTATAATAAGAAGAAAGAATAGATACAATTAGTGCACACATGGATATTACAATAGCAACTATTTTCAATTTATCTATTTTCCTTGATTTATTCTCTTCCAATTTCTGTTGCTTGCTCATATTTTTTCTCCTTAATAGGTATACTATTACAAATTGTAGTCTCTATAACCCATTAGTGCCTAATATCGGCTCACTTAGTTGTCTTCCCGTCGCTTATCTCGATAGTGCGTGTACATTGCGCGGCTATCTCGCTGTCGTGAGTGACGATGATAACAGTCTTGTTCTGCTCTTGGTTGAGCTTTTTGAGCAGGCTCATCACCTCCTCGCCCGAGGCTTTATCAAGGTTTCCCGTAGGCTCGTCGCAAAGTATCACATCGGGATCGTTGATGAGTGCCCTTGCGATAGCCGCTCTTTGCTGCTGTCCGCCCGAAAGCTCGGACGGATAGTGTTTTACTCTGTCGCTTATATCAAGTGCGGTGTAGAGATCGCCCTCGGCTGTTCCTTTTTTCTTGGCGAGCTTGGCTGGGAACATCACATTCTCCTCGGCGGTAAGTTCGGGGATAAGGTCAAAGAACTGGAACACGAAGCCGATGTTTTTGAGCCTGAACTCCGACAGCTTGGTATCGTTCATTGTGCTTAGATCTTTATCGTTGTAAAAGACCTTGCCCTCGGTGGCTTTGTCAAGCCCGCCGAGCAGGTTGAGAAGTGTCGATTTTCCGCTGCCCGATTTGCCGATTATTGCGACCATTTCGCCGTCGTTTATCGTGATGTCCACGCCTGCAAGCGCCGTGACCCTGCCCTCGCCCTTGCCATAGGTCTTGGTGAGGTTCTGTGTTTTTATCATCTGCGTTTCCTCCCTCTGCTGATAGAATATGCGATGTTGCTGCCGAAGCCGCCGACAGACTTTCGTGTGAGCAGTATGGTTATCATACACATTACTGCGAAAACTATCAAAGTTGGTATTATGATATTATTCAGCCACATTGTATAGTCCGTAAGGAAAAGTTGCCGTATCCTTGATGCTTTTCTTTCAGCTGAATTATTGTTCTCCATTACTGTGTAGTAAAGTGCTTCATACTCCGGTGTGCCGTCTGTATACTTTGACGAAAAATCCAAAGCTGTTTCTTCTGCTGCCTTAATAATACTCTCTGCCTTATTATTTGCTTCAAGCATCACACGTTGAGTTATCTTTAAAAGCCCGTAAGCAACCGTTCCTGCACATATTGGTATTCGTATGCTGTCCAACATAAGTCTACGGTGCAGCTTTTTCAGCGGTGTACCTATGGCTCGCATAACGCTTATCTGGTACTCTTTCATTCGTATCTTCATACCGATACCGTTGAAATAAGCTGCAAAGCCGAGCAGAGACATTACCAGTATAAGCAGTCCGAGAGAACCATAAAGTGATGCATTCTTAACAAAGATCTCATGCTGTCTTTTGGCAAGAGAAGTGACTCTCATGTTTGTTCCCATTGGGAGCAGACTGCCTATCTCGCTCCTTGAAATAAGCTCAGTGTATGCTGTACCGTCAAGATTCAATGACTTTGCACCCGAAACAGTTGTCAGCAGGCAAAAATCATCATTTGCACTAACGGCATATTTTATCATATTGTCAAGTTCAGGCTTGATCTCAACAACTGCTCCTATCTTTACGAATGTTTCATTTGCTCTTTCCATTCCAAAGCCGTTTATTGTTACTGCAGAAACTATTTTTACCTCGTCACCTGCTTTGAGTACCGGAGTATAGTGGTTGACTACATATATTATCTCCTTTCCAGACATTATCTGATCAATATTTATCTCTCCTGAAGTAACACATTCGCTCAACTTTTGTATCGTTTCCCTGTCAGAAAGAGCCGTCTTAATCTTATACAGATTTTTGTGTCCATCAATAAAAGCCTTTCCCTTTTCAGAAGACTGGTCATAGACAAACTTCCTCTGTTCCTCTGTCCATTGCACCTTACGTGGCAGTGAAAGAGTATCCGAGCTTATCATCGTGTGCTGTATAACACCTCTTGCGATAGTATCGTGAATCCTTTCCATATCATCATCACTAACACCGCCGAACTTCCTCGGATCTATTACCATAGGAAGTTCGGTACTGTTTTGCATAAGTCCGTCAGTGCGGTAGTATTCTTTGACATTTTCCTCATCAAGGAAGAATTGATTATTGTCGCCAAACCGCAGATTTGACACTGTATAAAACTCGCCGGTTTCAGGATCAAATGAGCCTATTGACATTCTGAACAACATATAACCAAAGATGGTACTAAAAAAGATAAGCGTAAGGGCTAGAGTCTGAATTACAGTGACCGTCCTGTTTCTGAATATCTTTGCAAAGCATCTGCGCACCGAGCCTGCCTTTCGTCTTTTCAGTTTCGGCACCCTCATACGCTGCATTAGTGCAGCCAGAACATATCCCACCAGCAGCACTGCTGCAGAAATAAGAATACTGATAATAAAAGGGTTCGGGCAAAGCAAACGGTCGAAATCGTTGTGTGAAAAGCCTGAAAAATCAGTCATATCAAGCACTCTGACCTGATATTCATATATACCCATATGCACTGCTGTACCCAGTGCTATTCCTATCAGCGATTGTATCGCCGCAAGAAAGATGTACTCAATCGTGTACATCAACCTTATTCTTCGTTTTGACATACCTATACGTCGCAGCATAGAGGTAGTATTCTCACGCTCGATAAAGATATTTCTCATTACTGCGATGACGGACAGAACGGCAATAATAGCAGCTGCTCCGTATATCAGCAGTTTAGTGTATATCTGATCTCGTAATGAGAAGTTGTATGCACGTATCGCTTCTTCGGTCTGATCTCTGAAAAACAAAGCAAATTTATCGTATTCTTCTTCACTTAAGCCTGCATTTAACAGAACTTCTTTTTCACCGTCATAAAAAGATGTCTGGTTTCTCCCAAGATCAAGCGGAGGCTCTTTAAGACCCTTTATCTTACTCAGCATCACCAATGTATACTTCGGGTCCTGTTCTTCCTCGGGGCTTATAAACATAAGCGGGATATTATATGCACTATCAAATTGGGACTTATCCTCAATATACAGATTCGTCTGTTTCCCTTCATCGTCCACAAGTTTTGAGCCTCTTCGGTAATAGCCATATGCTACATCTGATATCTCTTGATCACCCTCAATGATGCCCACAATAGTATATTTTCCCTTGTCAAGTGTTATCGTATCACCAACTTCGCCAAAGAATCCGAACTTTTTCAGCACACCACTGTCAATGGCTATTTCGCCTTTTTTCTGTGGCATTCGTCCTTCTCTCATATGAATATGCGACAAATTGTGCGGATCATCAAGTGTACCATACTGATATTGAAGTTCCCCCACGCCCATAAGACCCATTACAGCCATTTTGCCGGTCTTAGTGTCTTTGTCCATTAGATTATTAATAACATCTTGGTACTCCGCAGTTATCATAAACTCATAACGTCCGGATCTGTCATAAGACTGATCTAATCCTCTAACATATTCCTGACGAAGAGTAAGAAATGCACAGCAAACAACAGCACACAGCAGCACTCCCGAAAACAGGAGTGCTGCAAGGCTTTTCTTGTGCTTTCGCCAGTATTTAAATATGAAAACTATTAAGCAGTTCATTTCTACTTCGCCTCATATAGCAAGTATAATTATATTAATTAAATACTGATGGAATTGTTATTTCTTTGTTTACACCTTTTACTGTAAAACTTCCAGCGGTTCTAACCGAAGAAGATGTTGAAACAACCTTAATACAATATATTCCAGGTGTGAAATTATGATATGCTGGTACCGATGATGGCATACCCGCATAGTGCAGAGGAACCCCTATTGTATTACCTAATTGAGTTAATGAATTTCCATCGACTCTGCATATAATCAAAGTCGCTCCAGCACCACTACTTCCTGAAAAAGATATTGTATATGTTCCGGCCGTAGTAATCTTAAATCCTGGGCGTGCTATTTTGCCATGTTGTGAACCCTCATTTTTCAAGCCACTGGTATAATTTCCATCAACATCAGCGTAAGAGTATGATATGTTGCGATTTCCAGTTGTACCGCTCGGAGTACCTGTTGGGATTGTACCATAAGCACTTGCTCCAATGTTCATCATGCTGACTGCCATTGTCATTGCAGCTCCAAGTGCTGCTATTCTTTTCCTAAGTTTCATAAATAGATCCTCCTTTTGAATTAATAATTCTCATTTTTCTGTTGACCGATTAGCCAATGATCCAATAAGCATTATTACCGAATTGATTGCCATAAATATCATTACACTTGTTGCTGCTGAGTTGGAAAGTAGAAGCATTGCTATGAATATTAAGGAATCGAAAGCAATCAAAACGATTGAGATAAGACGGTTTCTCTTTCGTTCATAAGTACTCAAAGGATTATTCCTATGCTCAATTGGTGCTAAAAGGATCATTGGAACGATCAATACTGATAATGCTATCAGAGCCGGAATGCTCGTATACATCTCCGGAAATCGGTTGACACATAAAACGCTTAATACATATGTACCAGTTGTTATCAGATAACACACCTCACTTGTTTTGGCATGATATCCTCCGCTGAATATCCTTAGTGGGACGAAAACAAGAATGAATGTTAAAAAGTGTAGTTTGGTTCCTGTTGTGATGCTTACTACAAGTGCTGTAAGAATGTTTAGCGAGTTCAGCAAAAAAACCTCAACACCAAAAACATATATATCATGTTTTTCTATGTCAACGATCTTGTTTTTGATCAGAAGATAAGCGATGTCTTCAGCCAAATTACGGAACATGCTAAGGTCCTCACTTCTCTTTCGATTTCTTTTCTGCCTTAAGCTGCTTCGGTACGACTGGCTGATATAAACCTATCAATGATGTTGAATTGCAGGCTGCCTTAGCCGAAAAGCCAGCTGCCTTTGCTACTGCTTTGCCAAGTCTGTTCTTCATACAATTTTCCTCCTTCCTCGGTTTATTGATTCCTTGGTAATATGGTAGCACATAATATACAGCTTGTGTAACTTTTTGCTTAATCGGTCGGTTTTGTTGCTTAATCGGTCAAAAATCCCATATTATGCAATTCGGTTAACGAATTATTCATATTCTGTGCAAACAAAAAAGCTGCCAATTTCTTGACAGCTTCAATTACAATATACTCAAACTTTGAGCATTATTTTTGCGGTAGCTTGTCCATCTGCAAAAGACAAGTTGAAATCGCCCTCATGATCTTCAATGATCTGCTTCACGCTTTTCAGGCCAATACCATGATACTGTTTATCTTTTTTTGTTGATTCGTTATTAACCGGTATGTTGGTGCATTTGTTGACGATTTTGATTATTAGGAAGGCTTGTACGGTAGTTATTTCAATATCAATATATGGTTCTGTCTCCTTTGCAGATGCCTCTATTGCATTATCAAGCAGATTTCCAAGAACCGTTGCAAATTCTATATCATCAAAATCAAACTCCGCAGGCATAACAGCATTAACAGTATAAAGAATCCCCTTTTCTTTAGCAACTGCAAGCTTTGTATTGATAACTATATCAGCAGTGTCATTCCCCGTGCGAATATACTCCGACCTATGCATAAAAGCGTTGCTCTCTTTTTCAAGGAAGTCGGATACCTTTTCTATTTCTCCATTCTGAACCATTGCTTTTAAAGCAAGAACTGTATTCTTGTAATCGTGAATGCTTTTTCTCCATAACGAGAAAGTGTTTTCTTGCTCCTTTAACGACCTTTCCAGTAGCTTAGTATGATTCTGTGACAGTTCAAATTCATTTTTCTTTTGCTGAGAATCAAAAAAGTAAGTAATACTGATAAAGATCGCAACTACCAGCAGCAATATTATTATGAAGAAAACACACAGAGTAAAATTGGTGTGCTTACTGTTATTCTGAGAATAGTTAATAAACAGCGTTACAGAAATAAACAGCAAGGCAATAGAAAGCACAGAAAAAACAATATTGAACTTGGTGCTGAACGATGATTTATGATTGGCTATCCTGTAAAATGTAATGCATATTATCGACAGAATACACTTTGAAGTTAACGAAGCAATGACACGCCCAAGTGAAAACCCGCTGAACAATTCAGAAATCGTAGTGTTGGAAACGGATGAAATAAATGCTGCTGGTACAAGGTCAGCAGTAAACAGGACTGTGTAGAACGAGACACAAATAATGATCGTCCTTAGAAATCTCGAATTATAATACAACTTGATGCTGAAGAATACTATCACAAACGCTATCAGTGTATTGACCGCAGAGAACAGCTGTACTTGCCCGAGCAGTATGATCGAACCTGCTAACAATAAGCAGATAAAAGCCGCCTCTTTTAAGACAAAGCCTTTGCTTTTTCCAAGGAATGAACCGCAGAAAACAAAGGACATCAGAACTTCTACGAATGAAACAAAATACTCCACAATCCAATAAAGAGCAGTCACAATCTATCACTCCAGTAATCCATAATCGCTTTTTTAACACTTTTTATATGGCTTCTGCTTACTATCAGGCGTGTATTATTGACCATTGTGATATCGTAAGAAGAATAATCCTTAATGTATTTTATATTGACTGCCGCTCCGTTATGCAACATAATAAAATCTGGACTGTCTACCTCACCGAACAGCTCCTTAACGCTCTTTCTCACAGTATATACTTTTCCGTCCGTTGTATAAACATTGCACTTACGCATCTCTGTCTCAAAATACATTATTTGATTAATATCAACTTTGCTGATTTCATCATTTGTTTTAAGTACTATGCATTTCTCAACTCTTTTATCAAGAATTTGCATAGCAGCTGACAACGCAAGTTCAAGCTCTTTTTGTGCATTGATCTTTCTTATGTATCGAAACGGCTGGAATTGGAACGATTCAAACACATACTGCTCATGAACAGTATAGAACAGCAGAAGGATATCAGGGTATGTTTCTTTGATAAGTTTAGCTGTTTCAAAACCGTTTATTCCTGGCATATCAATATCAAGAATGACTATATCCGCAGGCTCTTTCTTGTTGAGCATTTTATTGATAAGGCTTTTAGAATCAGTATAGAAATTAAGTATTACCTCATGCTTACCTTTGAAATACTCACCGATGATCTCTCTTGCTTTGTCGATCCAAAGCTGTTCATCATCGCAAATATCTATTTTTAACATCTCATCGCCTCTATTGAAATCACTTCGTTTTCATTTATCAGTATTATTCTGGCTGCACTATATTCATTAAAGTATTATAGACATTCTCATTATTAACTACTATAATTGCTAATTTGTTTCTTACCCTGGTAATTTCCTGATAAAATAGCTTTGTATATAAATAATCTGGAGTTGGATGTTGACTTGACTGAAGAGATTTATCATATCCGAAGTTACTATCCATCACTACTATAACATTATCAAATTCCTGCCCAATTATGTGATGAGTATCAGAGCAATATGGGGTGTCATAATCACGGTATTCATCATAACAGTAATGTGAACTCGAATAGTTTATAAACTTATACGATTTATTGCAATGGTAGTTTATAAGATCTTTTGCATACTCTTTAGTTTTACAATATAGAATTCTTACAGAAGGATATTTTTGAAGATCACAATAACCTTTCAATATTAATGTATTAATAATCTCTGTTGAAAGTTCTTTGCTGCTCTTCTCTGTATTTTTGTCAATAATAGATAATACCGTATCAACCGCTCTACTAGCCATATTACTATCAAAAAATGTTGGAACCATTGCCTTTCGTATAAAAGATGCAATTTCAGGATTTGTGCGAATTTTCTCTGATAGTTTAAACTCTTTAATCGATAGCATTTTCTGTATTTCTTCTGTAATTTTCTTATTTCTTTCCGCACGGGATAGAACTTGTTTATTATCATATGAAAAAATCACAGTTATTTTGTTAGCATTTGATTCTTCGACTATTTTCTTCAAGTTTTTATTATAAATTCGTTGGGCTTCATCAACAAGCACAAAATCATATTTAGAATAATCAATATTTATACTATCTTTTACATTTATAATATCTATTTTCTCAAATGCCTTATTAATATAATAATGCCCATTACAGAGTATGGCACAATTAATGATGCAGCATCGTCCCATAGCACTTAACTCTTTTGCTATATCATACAGCAAAAGTGTTTTACCTGTACCGGCGATTCCAGTTATGCCTATTGTTTGTGAACCGCTTTTAGTACATGCTTTGATGACATCTTCCTTTATTTGTTGTTGCTGATTATTCAAGAAATATTGGTTATTAATAAACTTCTCTGGAGTATTCAAAGGAGATATCAGGTAATCCGAAGGCTTAAACAATCTGCTAATATCATCAATCTCTTTGGTTTTGTTCTCTTTTAAAGCATTACTTAATTCATCAAAAGAAACGACATGTAACTCCGCTCCATCATAATAATAAAGTGTATTGGTGCTAAAAATGTAAGTATAGGAAGAAACATTACCCCAAACGCTGCCTAAATAATACCTGTTTTGATTTAACTGTTTTATGATCCTTTCCTCATCTATGGGTTCACTTTTCAATTCTATATTAAAAATAGTTCCTTCACAAAACTTAAGAAGATCAAATTCTTTCCCTATTTGAGGTATTTCAAACGATAAAAAGAAATCGTCACAGTCCTGAATATCGCTGCCATTGTCAAGCAACATATGAACAAAGCGTTTTAATGAATCAATCTCATAATCTTTTATGCTGTCCCCAGTTCGCATTGATAATTGTTTTTCACATTTCCTCCAAGTATTATAATCATCTATGTCCAAAAGGAACGCTAAATTAATTGAACGCATAATAAAATCCTCCATTGTGAATTAATAGTTTATTGTACAAAGAGGCTCTCACAGCAACTGTGATGAGCCTCTTTATGAATTTGTGCAGTGTCATCCAAAACGATTATGCTCAGGAGCAGCACAAGATGCGCCCTAAGGCGGATAGAAAACTCCTGCGGGTGATACGGAAGAAAGAGATCAGTTTAGGTGTGAAATACGGTTTTATAAAATAACTCTATTGCTTTTCAAGTATTTTTTTATAGCGTTTATAAAGCTGATCATCACCATAAAGGTTTTCTTTAACAACATCTGCGACTTCAGAATGTGCTTTGAGGTCGGTGTTCTCATTAAATTTCTCAAAACCATTTCCATCATCGAATATCACAACATCTTTAACCTTATACACTTTTATAGATGAAGTCTTTTTCAAACCAATTACATCACGCTCTGTTATTTTTCCTTTATATGACATATGAAGCTCAGATATCGAATTCAAACTCTTTCCTGGCGTTACAATACTTTTGTCAGTAAAATCATCATATATTACCTCAAAACGATCTCCATATTCAGCAAAAAACGAATAATGATCATCATTCCATACAATATAAACGATAACAAAAAATAACAGAGCAACTATAATAAGCAGAATAAATGAAAAAAGAATTGCTCTCTTAACCCTCTTGCTCATCTTTAACCTTCCCCCTAAAATATGATATAAAAGCATAAGTCAATGCATCTGATTCTTCTTGTGTAATAATAGCTGGATCGTAACCCATTGCTTCCTCAGCTTTTTTCATAAGGAAATAATGCTTAATATAGTTATTTCCCCTAGTAAACTCATTTACCTTTTTCTCAAGTTTATCAATTCCATTATAGTTTTTTACAAATATAGTGTGCCTGTTCTTGTATTCTTTATTCCTATTATAGTACTTATCCAAGATTTCCGAAAGATGAAGGGTGGTCGGATATAGGTTTGATATATTATCTGCATCAATATCAGCTAACATATCATCTAAAGCAAAATTAGTTTCAATATCTTCCTCTATCTGTTTTTCTTTAACCGGTGCTAATAGTCGTTCTGCTTCTTCTTTCAAGTCCTTGTTTTTCCCAAAAGTGTTTATTTTCAGGTAATATATTAAAGATTGAAGATCTGCTGCCCAACCAGATAGCTCCTTGTCAATATCTAATACAACGCTACCGAATAAACTTGTATTATACTGTCCGCTTAATGTTGCCATCATATGAACAAAATCTATTTCATTTCCATTAGGATCAATAAAAGAAGCATATTTATTCTCTTCAAAATACTTCATTATTGAAGGATCTCTTTTATTAATGTATTCTTCTACAATTGAATAAGAATCTCCACAAGTTGCAGACCACTTTAGTCCAGAATATCTTACCGAGCGAATAATATTCATTGTTATAATAGCCTTAGATTTGCTACCTATATATCCTTTATCATATAGGGAATCGGCTGCACCAGAAGAAATAAACTCGTCAACATACGTTTCCATTTCTTTTATTTTATCTATAAATGGTTGGTTATAAGTCAATGGTTGGTCATCTGCTTTATCAAGTATCCAATCCTTATCCGAATCCTGTTCAGTCGGAATCGAATGCATATTATGAAAGCACTTCCAAACTTCATTGCCATTTTCGTCTGCTGCTAACCTGTAAATCCTATTAACATCAACTTCCTCATTATCATAAATCCCATCACCATCAGAATCCTTTTCGCCCGGTTTGGTTTGATACCTTGTGCCTGACGAATCTACAACTAAGCCATAGTTTTCCTCATCATCAGAGAATCCGTCTCCGTCAGTATCTTTGGCATCGGGATCTATTTGTTTGGGGTCAAGCTCTGTATACATTTCATTTAATGTGAGTGCTGTGTAAACCTTACCTTCTGTCTCCCTTGCGACTCTCTCTATGTTCGGTCTGGTAAAGTCGCCTATGCATACAAAGTACACGGGTACTTTCCCATACAGCTGCCTGTACAGCTCTTGAATCTCATATCTATTAGTATTCTGATAATACTCAAAATACTCATCAATATCATGATCTGTGATATACACGATACGCTTATCCTTAGACGATGTTTTTTTGCTATTCACAAGCGAGCGTGACGCATATATAGTATCCGAAACAATGTCTTCTGCCCATACAGGATCAGAATAATCCAAGTTGTTTTTCAAGTATTCACCAAGTTTGATTTTATCACTGGTAAAATCAGTTTCACTGTATGCCCCTGTTGATGTCATTGCATTGTTATCAGCAAATGCCATGAGATCAGTGCTTGACATAGAATCAATCAAATGCTCACAAATGAGAGTCCTGTAGTTTGTCTGATGTTTTAATGTAGTACTTGTACTCTCCGAATCTGGATTGAGAAAATCAGGGTCACTTGAATCGGAACACTTGATATACACAATAGTCGCAGTTGGTTCAAACACATGAAGTGTTTCCGAAGTTGATTTGGTGTGCTTTTTCCAATCAGACTCGATCTCTTTCCAGTTATCCCACCACTTTTGGGAGTCAACGATCATATACTCGCTGAAATGCGTAATCTCAACGCTTACCGTCGAATTAGAAGCATCGTGACTTGTTTCCAGCTCAACGAAGTTGTCGTTTTCCCTATCGTACCATAAAAACATCAGATTGTCAAATTCTGTTTCTCCCAGCTTTGTCTTATCAACTGTGAATGTGATAGTTGCCTTGTCAAAGCTTGATTTGCTCTCGATAGAGAAAGGCTCACCAACAAGACCTACAACATTTGAGCACAGAACATCCTTGTTCATTATGCTTTCAACTGTTGTGGTCTTCTCAACGTTGCCCGATGCGGACATAGAAATACTAACCTTGGTTACAGCCTGCTCTTTGTTGTCCGGTACAACATCAAGAGTCTGGTTGTTCTTTTCCTTGCTGTCGATTATGCCGTTGCCGTCTGTATCCTGCTTGTTCGGGTCATACTTGAACTTCAGCTCATCATCGTCTTCAAGCTCGTCTCCGTCCGTGTCTCTCTTGGTCGGGTCGGTATTGTACTTGCTAACTTCATCGCCGTCTTTGAGGTTATCCCCATCGGTATCGTCACTATTGGGGTCTGTTTTGAGTTTGATCTCTTTCTTGTTGGTCAGTCCGTCCTTATCGTTATCTGCATCAGCATCGGATACACCCTCTGTTACAGAATCATACTTGGTAGGGTCAGTGTTCGTTATGTATGCCTCTTCATAATCGGTCAGACCGTCTTTGTCTGTGTCGGGAAGTGTCTTGTCTGTGCCCAGCATCTCTTCGTACAGATCAGCCAAACCGTCCTTATCAGTGTCAAGAAGCTCTGTGGTATACTTCCCTGTTGCTTTAGTGATTGCAAACGGTATGCTTTCGATAGTCTTGCCGTCCTTGATCATTGCTACCTTGAAAAACTTTTTGATAAAATCTGAGGTCACCTTGTAACTGTATTTTGTATCACCAGAGACCTTTGATACAACGGTGTAATCTGTGCCGTTCATTGATTCAAGCACAGCAAATTCACCTGTGACATTTGAGTACCACTCGATATCAACAGACTTTGTTTCCTCATTGTATTCACCATATGCATAGATAGCAGGATCGGTTACAGGATCTTCTTCACCACCAGAACCATTATTGTTGTTCTTATCAATAGCTTCCTGAACAAACTTCGCCATTTCAGCGTTGCTGTTTATGTTCACATTGGGAGCATTAAGAGTTATCTTGTTTGCTATCATAAGAATGCTGTTGAGATTCAGGTTTTTAGAATCAATAACAATATTTCCTTTTGGAGCATAGATCAAACCTGTAAGGTTAGCGTTCTCTGTATTGATAACAATGTTTCCGTTTTCAGAAAACAGAACTGTGCTGTTTTTGTTCAGAACATTACCGGAAAGAGCAATATCACCCATTGCTTTCAAACCAGCAGAAAGCTGAATATTGCCATTGAGTTCAGCCTTACCCTTCACATCGGTAGGAACTTTGACTTCAATATTGGTTTCGTTCTTTGAGTAGTTCTCAGTCTTGACATCTACATTTTCAGCGAAGAACTTTTTGTTGATTGCTTTTGTTAAGTCGGGCATAACCTCATTAGCGTGTTCTTTCTTTTCGCCGTTCACATTGAAGTTCTGACCGGCAGAGATAGTTCCGTTTGTGGCGATATTTCCGTTAACACAAAAATTAGCAGCAGAGGATGTGATTGCACCATCCTCACTGCTATACGCAAAAAGGGTATACTTGTACCCGATATTTGAATCATCAGCACTTGCCGGTATGTTTCCAAGCAGCCCGACAGACAAAGCAATTGCCGATACACCCGATATCAGCCGCTTGAAAAGTTTTCTAAACTTCCTTTGGTTTTTCATTGGTTTGACCCCCATTTTACTTGTTAGATTTCAGATAGGCACTAAGTATATAATTCATAGTGCCTATCGTATTGTTTGGTTTGATAATAGCGTGATTCAATACTGAGTCACAGCATCGGTACTCCAATCGATCCTTATATATGTCTTTGCATTTTCCACAAGTTTTATATTATCAAAGTCATTCAGGACTTGCTCGTTATAGATCCCGCTATACGCCGTATCTCTACCCATAAGTATCTGAATTTTTGAACTTATGCATTCAGACAGCGGCATCGATTTCTTCGTTCTGCGACATCTCATCATATGTCCGTTTATGCTCCCATGATGCGAGATACAATAATAGTTAACATCTTTCAAACAATACTTGCAGCAATCAATTTTGTTCCAGCCGTCTGTCTCTATATCTCCTGGAAACAGTATGCTTTTTCCTCCAAGTGTTATTCTATACATGATCGACGAATTGTTTATTTTGTTTTTAGGAGGATGATTTGATTCATCAAACGCTATTGTTGGATATAGTACCAGGATATGATCGGATTTTATGCTTGTGGTCGGGTCAATGAACCTAACATGTGCATCACATAAGCATTCTAACATTTTTGCAATTCTGCGACCGTGCTTCGGATACTTTATGTTCATCCATACTTCTGTATCGGAATTAATAAATCCTTTCTCGACAAGTTTGTTGATCGCATTATAATGATCAAAATGAAGATGCGTGACCAAAAGCTTTGATATTGTTGTTACTCCATATTGTTTTTTGATGTCTCTCAGGCAATTCTTTATGTTCTGGTAATAATGTCGGGATTGAGTGAAATCATAAGCGGAGCAATCGACCATCCACATTTTAAAATGCGAACCATCCTTAAACACAATAATACTGCAGTTTCCATGTCCGACGTTAACGTGATATGAGGATACATCGGAAACAGTGCCACTGCAGCTTTCAGGTTGTGCATATAACTCTTGATGAACGATCCGGGAACGTATCTCCTCCAATTCCATTCCCCACTGTTTTACAGTGTCATCATTATCTGCATTCAATAGTTTTCCGTTCTCGAATAAAACATAACTACCTTCCGTGAACTCGGTGTCATCTTCATAATAGTTATATAATCTGCTTGGTACGAAATACACTGAAAAAGAATGTCCATATAGCGATTTATCACTGAATAGGATAAGGTACTCTTCACCCTCATTTGGGTTACCATACGTTTCATAGTTTTGAGCTTTGAAACTATACTTGCTGTGAACATAGTATAATCCTTTGCGGCTAACTCTTTTAATCATGTTTTCTCTCCTGTTATACACAATCTGCTTGAAATTATAAAATAATAACGGCCGATCCTTGAGTTTCTGTTATCATATTTGAATCGCTGTTTTCCTCGACAAAATCAATATTGCAAACAATAGTATTCTTATTAAAAATTATAGTACATTTAAATTTACTCAAAGCCAATAGATTCGACACAAAGAGACAATTTTAGGAACCAAAAAACTGGCCTCTTATACTTTAATCAGTTTTATTGATTTGTTTAGAATTATCAACGCAGCTGTTCCGAAGAAAGCAGTTAATACAATGCAAGAGATAAAAAGATAATTGGGATACTACGAAAGAAAAGAAGTTGGAGTATGATATGCAATAGTATAATAAGCACACTTGTGTAATACTGTTCAACTTATTATTTCGAGCTTGCCCTTGTCCATCTCGTGTACGGTATCGCACAGCACTGAGATATCTTCTGCCGAATGAGAACAGATCAGGATAGTTTTACCCTGCTCTTTATAGCTCAACAGATACTCCCGCATTTCCTTTACACCGTCTTTGTCGAGACCGTTAAAAGGCTCATCGAGGACAAGTATCTTCGGGTCTTCCATTATCGCCTGAGCAAGTCCGAGACGCTGGCGCATACCCAAAGAATACTTTTTAACATGACGTTTCAGGTCGGGATCAAGCCCGACTTTTTTCATTGCCTCACGCACCTGCTCTTTGCCTATCTTATTGTTCAATCCCGCAAGCAGCTTGAGATTTTTGTATCCCGAATAGTATGGGATAAACCCCGGCGTTTCAATGATGATGCCCATATCTTTCGGGAAGTCGATGTCCTTGCCAACCCTGACACCATCAATTATTATTTCTCCCTCTGTCGGCTTGACAAATCCGCAGATACACTTCATCAGCATTGTTTTGCCGCTGCCGTTGCGTCCGATAAGTCCGTGTATCATGCCATTTTCAAACGATGCGCAGACCGTCTTCAGTATAGTTGTTTTTTTGATTGTGAGCGATACGTTCTTGACTTCGATCATTGTCGGCCTCCTACTGATCCACGACTTCTATGTTATGAAACGAACTTTTCTTTGTAATCCTGTATGCACAAAAAAACAGCAGCATTATCAGTACAAGAAAATACAGATAAGACAGTCCTATGTCGCAGTAAGTCCTGTTAAAAAAGCTGTCATAATGTCCTGTGTACAATGCATGGCTCAATGGCAGCAACCACCGAAGCGGCGTATCCACATACCACAGGCAGAACCCTGCACCTATCATTGCGATATTGACAAGTATCCCCAGTACACGCTTCCCGTTTAGTGCAAAGCTATACTGTATCAGACCTATTGACAGGGTATGCAGAATATTCATACTAAAATTGATCCCGACCATCCTATACGGACGCACCTGGTTTATTATCGTACCGTCAAGTGCGAACGCATCAAGTACGGTCGAATCCTCAGATAAGGCGTACCTGACGGGCAGCGACCAGCCGTTTTTCAAAAATGAATCTGTATTTACAGTACCGATACAGAACAAGAGAAGAAATACTTGCAGCAGAGCAGACACGCATATGATAAACAGCATCTGTCCCACAAACCACTTTGACTTGCCTGTACGGAATACAACAAATTTGCCCGATGCATCAATAATAGGTATGTCTCCGAGCAGTATGACCGTCAGCATCGGAAAAAGCGAGGCTGCATAGGGCATCGAAGTCATTATTAGGAACGGCTCGAGCGTACCGAGCGGGCTGTTGATCTGCTGCGAGAACTCGATATAAGGCTTGATAAAAAGCTGATACGATGCAATGAAATAAAGCAGGAAGATCATCACCTTTGTGCTGCTGATCCACGCAAAAAAGCTGTATCGGCAGACTGTGAGCTGTTTTTTCACAGTATCACCTTCTTTTTCATAACAAAATGAAATATCAGATACAAGATCAGCATCAAAGCAAACAGAGCAAAGATATAAACTATGTAGGAAACGTGAAGATCCCTTTGGAATTCTGGCATACCATGAGCGAGATTGCCTACAAACAGAAGATCGGTAAAGTGGTCATAATCGTCCAAAGTCACTTCACCGCTGAACATTTTTCTCATAAATCGGCTTTTGTATGAGCTTTGTATGTCACCGCACAGGAAAAGAATGAGCACGAGCGAGCTGCACGACGTGAATGCGTTGGAGATGACAGCAGCAAACGTGATGCATACAATACCTACAAAAAAGGCGTAAACGGCATAAGTCAGGCACACCTCCACAGCCGCTGCAAAAGACGACTGACAGTGAAACAACAGTTCAAATATCGGTGCATAAGGATAGCTTCCGAGTCTGCGGCTGTAAATGACACAAGTGAGAAAAGACAGCAGCAGCGCACTCAGCATTATCACCGATGAATACACTCCGCAGCCGAAAAATCTTGACAGCAGAAACCTGCGCAAACCTTGCCTGTTTAGCGAAAAAACATAGCACTTTGTGCTTATCTCGACGCAAAATGTGTAGACATATCCGACACAGCAGATAAGCGGTACAAGTATCAAAAGCCATGTGTTCATATCTCCGCTTGAAAGCGTATTGTGCCACATCACCAAAGCCGGCAAAGATTGATATCCGCCAAGCATATACATGAGCATAGACTTATTCTCGGAAGTGTTATCCGCAAAATAAGCTGTCGATAGCAGTATGAATACATAGCATATCAGAACACTGAGGATATAAAACAACAGCGGAACTCGCCGAAGGTTAATAGCCATGCTCCTCATACTGCACCTCAATAATGAATCTTCTGATTGCCATTGTCATCTGTATTCTCAATTCTTAGTTTTCCATCAAGGGCATTTATCATAAAGATCATTCCGCAGTTTGAGTCCGTATTCTGTGCAGTGATGTCCGTGAACACCCAGTACGGTACCGCGGTGATCTTATACTCACCATAAGCATAAATGGATTCGGGAGAATAAACTATACCGTAATTATTGTCATTATACTCACTTGATTTTGCATAATCTCTCGCAGCATCTATATAATCGGATCGTGTTATCTCAAATACATATTTCAGCTCTGCTGTATCAAAATCATATGACTTCCCCTGAGCCAATTCTTTAGAAAGTGTATCAACAGCAGTTTTCAAAGGCACGATCTTATCGTTTTTATCAGCCTCCTCAATTGAAAAAGTATAGTTCTTTTCAAATTCCGAAATGCTGTCAGCTGATGTGATCCACAAATATATAGGCGAAGCGATCAACGGATCTCTCGACTTGAAGTCATCAAAAGTATATGCATAGATCGGAGTTGCATCAAACAGATTCCCGTACTTATCCCTGCGGCAAATCGAGATATAATAGCCGAATTTACCGGGCGATACCTGTCTGACATCTGCATAGTTCACCTGATATTCAAACTGTTTGTTTTCTGCAGCCGACAGTTTATCATTACAGAATTTCTCTGCGAACTTTACTGCATCGCTCACGCTCATCTTTTTGCCGTCACACAAAGCATATGACTCGTCGTTATGCGAAAAGCCGCTAAGGAATCTCTTTTGCACCGGATATTTCAGCACCGAACCGACACCGGTTTTCTGCTCGTCCGCATAAAACGTTATACTGCCGGCATCATTCATACGCATAGTCTGCCCATAGTAGATGCCTTGATCTGTCTTTTTTACATCAGATGCACTGCGGTAGTAGTTTACTCCATTTAGTTCCGGAAATGCCGTAAAACAATAATCCTTCCGGTTTTTCCATACCTCGAGGTCGTTGGGAGTATCAACTGTCTTGCCTCCTCCCTTGTTTTCAAACAGCGGTTCAGCTTGGAGATGTGTAAACAGTTCACGAACTTTGCTGTTATCAAATCTGACGATATATGTCGGCATTTTTGTACTTTCGGGCAGGATAAGATTCTGTATCTTGATGTTGGTCTTGTTTGTAGAATCAAAGTTACATGCCTGCTGAATCGCCTCTGAAATAGTCAAGGTATCCGTATTATTATCGGTATCACTGACAGTTTGTGCACTGTCGTAGTTTTCTATCTCCTTATCGACCTCTGACGGTGCTTTTGCACAACTTGTAAACATTAAAATAGAAATAATAAAGCAAACCAACAAACTATGTGATTTCATATCTCCATACCTCTCAATATTTATAAACGAGGTGGTTGCAAAATGCACCAACCTCGTTTATAACACTATTCTAATTGGCTGTTCCGTTAAAATGGCAATTGCCATACCCCAAACTGTTGTTATCTCTTTTAAGTTCACAGGTAAAATAAACATGTGTACCATGACTCTTCAATGCAATATCCTTTTGCTGACCGGTATAACTGAACGGCGTCCAGTAAGGTTCTGATGCCGCTCTGAGTGGAACCGTAAATCGACAACTATGAGTATTGGAACTTGTCATACAACTTGTTACTTTGATAATTATTGCAGGGTCATATGCTCCCATAGCAGCATAGTTTGTAAGAGTTGTCTGAATTTCTGAAGTTGGTGCACCATTAGTATTAATTAGTATAAATTGGTTGGGATAATTAATAATGTATGCACCTGCACCTACGCTCATCATACTTACTGCCATTACCATAGCAGCACCAAGAGATATAATTCTTTTTCTTAGTTTCATACTTATCCTCCTTTGTAGAATTGCATCCGCAGCTTTCTTCAAAAACACATCAAATAATTTATTGAATAATAGCTACGGATGATTTGAAATACTTCTTGGGTTTCATTCATTCTTGAGTTAATCAGTTCCCAAATTGGATGCTGAACTGCATGTTTCCTTTTTCATATCTTTAATCACTTAAAGATATTCTTAGGCTCTTTCGTCTGGTACATACCCCAGTGGGAAGCAGCTCCAGAAGCAGAAATAGCCATAAACTCAGCTATTCCTTTAATAAAACTAGCTATTGCACTCATTTTCATTCCTCCTTTCTTTGATAAATCCTACTATAACCAACAGCGAAACAATAACCATTGTAAACATAATTGTTTCGCCTAGTTTTATACTGAATACTATTAAACACATTGATAAAGTGCACATCAAAGAACTAACCACAATGCTTGCTATCCTTAACTTCGGACGCTTTTCTTTGGAAATAGGTTTAAATCTATTTTCAACAGGGCAAAAGAAAGAAACTATCAGAACGATCAAAGGTATTAATAAAACATATCCAATAATAGAAAAAGCATTAGCAATATGAGTCTTTAAAAATATAATACTTATAAAAGAGAGACACATACTTATATTGCAGCGAGCATATGTTGATGCATGATATCCTCCTGTATAGGATCTAACAAATAACAGTGTAATAAGGAACACTATCGAATCAACAAAATAGCCTGTAATAATCCCAATTATTATCACAAAAAAGCAGCTAAGGATAGAAGATATTGTTATTTCAATTCCATATTTATAAAATGCAATGTGATCAGGATCATCTTTTATAGTTTTATTCTTAAGAATAAAATATACAAGCTTACTGCTGATCCATTCCATAATAATCCACCTCTGTGGGTATTATAAATTTCCATTTTTAATCTGTCAACAGATTTTGCCCCACATGCAGGTATTTATCCCCAAATACAAAAACAGCCCGATTTACATCGAGCTGTCCTGTTTTCTTTGTAAATAAACCTGAACACAAAATGTGTTATCCTGCTCAAATATATCGCACCTGCCGTTGTATTTTTGAGCTATGTCATTTATTATTTTCAAACCGTACCCATGCATATCATGTTCAAGCTTTGATGTCCTAAGCTCCGGATTTGATCTAAGCACAGATGAATCAACAGAGTTTTTGATTACAAACTTATAAGTATCATCTTCCGAGGATATGTTTAAAAGAATTTGTCTTGGCATTTCACTGCTTTGTTCTATGCATGCTGTAACTGCATTATCAAGCACATTGCTAAGCAGATTACACAGATCCAAGTCTTCCACCCCTGATATTTCCAAAGGTGATATACAGGAAACTTCAATACCTAGAGCAGATGCCGAATTGAGCTTTGAATTCACTACTGCATTTACTATACTATTATTAGTATTAAGATATGTTTCTGTATTCCTTAGCTGTTCGTTGTTTTGAGAAGTCAGTGTGATAGCAGCTTCAATATCACCATTTTTTAAAAGCTCATTAATAGTAGCGTAGTTGTTTTTTAGATCGTGTCGTATCTTTTTTATTGAATCATACTGTATAGTCGCTCCATCAATGTACTGTTGGTGATAGTGTTTTTGGAGCATAAGCAACTCGACTTGTCTTTCTAGTGCAGCCCTTTTTATAGTTGTATCAATAAAATACATCACCAACACATTAAGTCCTAGTATTACCAGTATCGAAAGGTTTATATACAACCGCTGCGAACTGTCATTGCTTCTTATCGCTATCATATGTATCAGTGCCATAAGTATTATTGTCGCCGCAATTACGACAAGAATCATAATCCAGTCATGGGGGACAAATCTATCCTCGGCGGATTTAAGAAATTTTAGTATCAATTTGAAGCATAGATAATAGAGTATCTGTGTTGCAAATACAGAGATAATTCTGATATAGCTCTTATCATTTATGATACCCTCAATACTCATTTGATTTACTGCAGAAAAATAGTTTGCAGTAAACATACTTATTGCAAATCCTATACACAAAGGTAGTACAGATGCTATTGCTTTTTTTACGATATTGCCTTTAAGCATTATCACAGCAAAAACAAACAATTCGAGTATATACAAAAAACTATCTATGCCTTCAAACAGAGATAATCGATTAAGCACAGTGATTAATAATGAATGTAATCCTCCACAAAGCAAATAATAGACTTTAGTATTAGTGTATTCATTTTTGCCGAGAAACTCTTTGACAAAATATGCACAGATCATTCCCTGAAAAACGTTTATTACTATCTCAAACATCACCCAAAAAATATCGCTCATGATGTTCTCCTCAAATACTGTGTAAATGCTTCATCCACAGTATGTCTCAGATTTCGGCTCATTGATAGGATTGAATGGTCTTTAAACTCAACATATTCTTTAGAGATATTAACATTAAACATATGCTTCATATTAACCAGGTATTTTTTATGTATCCTTATAAATCCACAATCGTTGTATTCTTTTTGTAATGCGGATATACTCCCGGAAATGGTTATTGGGTCTTTTTCACCTTTTATATGATAAATGACATTGTGTCGATTACTCTCAATATAAACGATATCAGATATGTTTACAGCCTTTTTCCCTATTATATCATTTTCAAGTATAATCGTTTTATGCTGAATTAAGCACTCCTTAATCTGTCTGACAACAGTTATTAGTCTCTGCTGCATTATTTCATTACTACTCTTTGTGATAAAATTAAGAGGCTGGAACAAAAAGCTGTCATATATAAGCTCGTTATGATTAGTGACAAATACAAATAAGGTGTATTTACTTTTCTTTTTTAGTGTAGCGGCAACATCAAATCCACTCACTTTCGGCATATCTATATCCAAGAATATAATATCAAACGGTTTTTGCGTATGATGTTGTAAGAGTAATGATCCCGAAGAGTATGCAGATATATCTGACACGATGTGATATTTGGAAAACATAGTGCTAACAATATCCTTAAACTTCATAAGAAAAACCTCATTGTCGTCGCAGATAGCAGTTTTAACCATACACAGGCTTCCTTTCTGAAAACAGATCTATAATTATTGTATAAATACTACATATTATTCGCATTATTGCAGAAAAGTTGTAGCATATCTACAATATCGCCGCATTTACACTAAATCATTGTATAATTAATACAAATGCAATCTTTATGGGGGCGTTTGAAATGAGAAAAAAGAACTATTCTTCAGTGCTTGATGAAAAGAGAAGAGATACAATTGCTGAAATACTTGAAGATTTACGAGTAAAAAAGGGATTTTCGAAGAGAGAACTAGCTAATTTGTTTAGTGTATCATATGAAACCATTTGTCATTATGAAAAGGGTATTACAATTCCACCAACTGATCTCTTGCTAAAATACGCTGACTTTTGTAATGTAACCATTGATTATATTTTAAATAGAACAACAAGTCAAGTGGATTATTCAGCCATAATGGAAAAAAGGCTCAGCAAAGATATGACAATCAATGATGCTGTTGAGATCATAAATAAACTGACCAAAGACGAAAGAGAGCATTTAGCCTTTATAATTCAGCTCTTGAATAAAGAATAAAAAAGATTTGAGATGTCTCAAGTCTTTTTTATTTTAGCTGATTATACTTATTTTGTCAAGAAAAAACATGCAAATCAACAATAATTCGTATTTCGTGTTAAAAACCTGCATTTCGTGCAAATTCTCTTGAAAAATAATACATATTGTTTTATTATAGGTAAAACATATTTTCTTTTATTATTTATGATTATTATATTCATTATGATAATGAGAAGAATTATTAGTATAAATGGAGTGATAAGATGAGTAATATGGCAATTAAAAGGAAGCTTATTATTATTTTTATGACTGAAGATAACGAAAACAGTGAATTGCTTAACAAGATTTCATTGTTCTTTCAGGCTTTTGATTTCAAAAACCAATTAAGAATCTCAAATGGTAAATTGAAAGAAGCATTAAAAGCAGAATTGCCACCATTAAATGTCGTGAGAGGTGCAAAATCGTATGACGAGGTCATACATTTCGATGATACATGTATACGTTTCTGCGTACACGACTCATCAAAAAGAATAAACGCAAATGAGTTTATTAACTACAATTCGCATGTTATAGAAATTATAATAGGTGAACCCGTAAATGTCAATCCAAATAACAATCCTTTTGAGTTTAGTATCAATATTCAAACTACAGAAGAATTGTTTAGCATAGTTGAAGACGTTATGCTTGATATTCAAATGTTCTATCATTATGGTTATGATAAAGACTTTCAAACCATAACCGAAAGAAAACAGTTTTCACAATTGAAAGTTGACTTTTGCAATACCTTTTTGTCTGAAAAAATCCAAAGCAAGTACTATTCGTTCTCAACCTTCTGCAAAAACGGTTCGACAGATTTAGACTACAATGAATATGTGAAATTATGGAATGATTTTTCAACTTATCTAAAGAAAAATAAACCATCATCTGGGGCATCATCAATAACAGAAGATATTGTAAACCGCATTACTAGTACACCTATCTATGGCAAACAAATCAGCCGAAAAAAGCTGACCAATAAACTTACTGGATTAAAGCCGGAAAAGTATTTATTTGTATATCTCAGGTCAAAGCCACATCAAAAGAAGACACAATCTATACTACAGTCTTTGTTTAGCGGAACAACGCTAAAAAGAGGGTCTTTTGAAATCGTCCCTTATAAAATGCGTTGCAGATATGAAAGGTATAAAAGATATATTAGCTTTTATTATTTTGAAATCAAGTAATATAAGGAGAAGCATATGGGTAGCACAAAAAGCTATATCGCATATCTTGATTTATTAGGGATCAAAGCTGTTGCTAGCTTTGATTATGAATCATACTTTGACCATGTAGTAGCTTTCCAAGAAGAAATACTAAACTGCCAACAAAACAATTTGCGACAAAAACGAAATAAAATTCATGTTTATATGTTTAGCGATTGTGCCTATTTGGAATCAAAAGACTTATTTGCATTATGCTCTTTTGTTAATAATCTTAGGATGTCTTTGCTAAGAAATAATATATTTTTTAACGCTGCAATTACAGAGGGATCTTTAGGTGCAAATATTATTGAAGAAAATACAGTCCACGGGACTATTTTTCAGAATAAAGATACCGTTAAGGTTTGTTCTTTACAGACCACATTCGGTGGAGTTGGCATTAGAATTGATGAAAGCATAATTGAAAAAACACATAATGACAGCAAATTAAATAGCATTATTGCAAAAAGCTGTTTCTGCTGTTGGAATGAGAAAGAAAAATGCTATACCAATTTTATTCCATTTTATGATATAAAGTTTAATGAAGCGAATGCTGATATTCTACTGGTTATTATGGTCAATGAATTTTTAAAAACAGCGTACATTGATAAGAGAGCTGCAAGGTATTATTTTTCCGGAATGAAAACATGTATTTCTCAAATTGCTTTATCTAATACTTGTGAGTTTATTGATAAGCTAGTAAAATATAAACTTCAGAAAAGTATGCTAAAGTGTTTATCACCATTATATTATTTACTTGTAAATAGCATTTATGATTTAATATATCATAATAGCATAAAAGATAAACAGTTCGACCTCGAAGATGAGTATGATTTATCATTAAGCATAAAAATAAACGATGTCTCTATAAAAGAGTATCTTGAAAAACTAACATCTTTCTTTTTTATCAATGGCTTTTCGGACAATCTGGATGAGGTATCAAATTGTTTGATATCGAATCGAAATAAGTATATAATGAGTATTTTTTTAGTTAATGATGTAAAATCCGACTTCACAGATTTCACATAAAGGAGAAGGCTTATATGACATATGAGGAAGTAATTGAAAGAATAAAAGCAACCGGCAACATATCTATTATCTCTGAAAAAGAGATTCAACATGGTAAGAGTATCACTTTAACAAACGGTAGCATAATAAACTGTTTCAATACTGGCAAACATAATATTCAGGGCAAAAATGCCGAACAGACTAAAGGTATCCTCGGAGAATCTACCAAGTTGGGAAACAGGAAAATATTCGTTGTTTATGGTCATGATGATATTGCACGCACCCAGCTTGAGGCTCTGCTTCGTCGCTGGGATCTTGAACCTATTATTCTGGATCAACAAGCTTCCGGAGGACAAACAATAATAGAAAAGCTTGAAGAATACAGTCAGGAAGTTGGATATGCAATTGTTCTTGCAACGCCCGATGATGACGGAAAATCAAAAAGTGAAAAGGATTACAAGTCCCGTGTAAGACAAAATGTAGTGCTTGAGTTAGGTATGTTCCTTGCAAAGTTGGGTAGGGAGAAAGTTGCAATTCTACTTAAGGAAGATACAGAATTTGAAAAACCTTCTGATATACATGGACTTATCTATATTCCTTTTGATAAGAAGGTAGACGAAGTTGCAATCAATCTGATTAGAGAACTCTCAAAGCAAGGCTATAATATTGATCCCTCAAGAATCTGATTACTAGGAATGATTAAAAAATGTTAACGAGAATCACCATTAACCTAAAATACATATTTTCAAAATTCGCTATCATTTCTTCTTTTGTTTTTGGATTGGTTTCAATAATTCAACTGTTTTTTGATTGGAATACTATAGGGATTGATAGTGATAATTTAAAATGCAAAATAATGATTCTTGTGCTGCTTGTGGTGTTTTGTTTGATTACTTCACTAATTTGGGGACTTCATTCATCAAAAGAGGTTACAGTTCTTTCAAAAGACGATATAAAAATCGTTGTAAAATACGGTGACCTTATGAAAATAGCATTTCCTAAGAAAAAGCAACCTGAAAGAATAGTTGTTATTGCAGTCAACTGCTGCTATGACACGATTGTTAATGATGATATCATTCACGAGGGTTCTGTTCACGGTCAATTTATAACTAGATTTGCAGACTCAGACGAAAAACGACAAGCACTAGATGCTGAAATAGATAAATCGCTTACAGCCTTCGGATATGGATATACAGAACTCTCTGCAAATGAAAAAAGATATGGCAAAAGAAAAAGATATCCCTTGGGTTCAGTAGCACGAATAAAAGGAAAGAATGGTGTTACCTTTTTCTTATTTGCTCTAACTCAATTTGATGTTGACTGCGTCGCTCATTGTGACAAGTATAAATATTTTGACTGTATGCTAAAATTATTTGAATACTATGATAAACATGGTCAAGGCAAGGAATTGTACCTTTATACAATGGGAACGAGTATGTCAAGAACCGGTTTGTCAAGAGAAGAAGCGTTACAAAGCATCATATTACTATCAAAAATATCAAAAAATATGTTGAAAACAAAAACAACAATAGTTGTTGATAGTAAGTGTAAGAATGAATTATCGATCACAGATTTATAAAAGGAGAAATACAATGTCATACAGAAACGGCACATACATTGCATTTGATGGTCAGGGTACAACTGATCCGACACAGAGCGATCTTAAATATCTCGGATTACTCAGAAGTTGGGATAAGAACAAAAGCTTTGATTTTCATTATATCGACAGCCATAAAAAAACAGCAGCTGTAATGGACTCAAGTTTGAGAGAAACACTTGAAAACCGGTTGATGGAAAGAATGCGCAATTCAAAAAACATGCTTCTGATCCTTTCTGGTAAAACCAATTATAACAGAGGATTACTTAATTTTGAAATACAAAAAGCGGTTGACTTGTATGGACTTCCCTTAATAATAGCATACACAGACAGCCACAGTGTACTTAAATATGATGATTATAGAAACAGGTGGCCAAAAGCACTTGTAGAAAGAATCAGCGACGGATCCGCAAATGCAATACATATCCCATTTAAAGAAAAAGCTATAATAGAATCGCTTAACAGATTTTCAGTTCATAGCACTGGAAAAGATATTCTAAACGGGCCGGATAATGTGTTCTCAAAAGAAACATACAATTACTGGGGATATTCTTTCTGGTAAGTGTTATTATACTTATAAAATATACGAGAGCGTACCACAACGACATCTTTTGATCATTGCAAAATGATAATTAACAATTCTTTTAGTATATTAAAATACAACTATCAATAATATCCGTAAAGTTATTCCCCTTATTGAATATAAAAAAGTTGTATAAAAATGCAATAGATCATTACTAAGGCTTCCTTTCTGCCAATCCAAGCAGAAAGGAAGCTTTTTATGCTTTTATCATCAAACTGGCTCTGCTTTATAGCCAAATACCCATAACCTTCGTTTTGCCTTTCACAACGAAAAACAAAACGGAGGTTTTACTTATGAAAACAAAGATATTAAAAGTATATGATACGATCACAAAGAAACCGGTGGATATTGAGGTGACACCGGAGGTCTTCGATGAATACCTCAAGCTTAATTGGCGGATCAAGAAAAAGAATCGTTCGTTTTACGAGCATGAGGTCCAGTTTTCAATGCTCATCAGTAATTCAAACAGTTCTTTGGAAGGTTTCAAAGAGTTTGTATCTGATTCTGAGGATACGGTGGATAGAGCTGTCGATATCATGATGACAGAGGATCTTAAAAAGTGCTTTCATCTTCTGAAGCCACTCGAGAAGAAGCTCATAAAAATGCTTTTCTTTGACGAATTGACCGAAAATGAATGTGGTACATATTTCAACTGCTCACAGGTAAATATACACAAAGCAAAGCATAGAGTTTTGTCTAAACTCTACAAACTTTTAAATAATCACTACGAAAAAGGTTATTAAAGGGCCTCTATCTCTCCCTTATACAAGTAGAAGGGAAAAACTTCGACTGAATCTTGACAACTGAATAACAGCATTACAGGTACATCAATCCTGT
The DNA here is from genome assembly GCA_902787825.1 of uncultured Ruminococcus sp. Lineage (GTDB taxonomy): Bacteria > Bacillota > Clostridia > Oscillospirales > Ruminococcaceae > Hominimerdicola. The sequence continues at coordinate 59,260 of CADAHS010000010.1, forward strand.
GGTCGGTAGAAGGTCGACAGCCGGGCGAGAGATACGCCATGACGCAGCAATGCAGAGCGAGAACTATCATCTCAAAGATCGGGACAGCTTCCCGAGGGCGATGAAACACAGGAAGACAATGATACTTCCGTCCAGTCACAGCTAATAACAATGAGGGCGGTTTTGTGAGAACCACAAAAGGGTGAGATCCCCATGAGAGTGGTAAGCTGCCATTCGCCTGTAATGTTCCGGTGCAGCGGCAGTCAGGGACAAATACTGCACAAAAGGCAAAACGAAGTTACGGCGGTTTGCCATAAAGACAGACCGCCGTATTCTTTTTTTATTACTTAGGAAAGGAAGAATGTGATGAAGCGAAATAAAACATATAACAATAATCAATCAAATCAAAGAAAACGCCAAAAGAATAAAAAGTGCCGCAACTGCATCTGGGCAGATACCTCATCAGGTGTCACAGTAATTTGCAGCAGGAATTGCACTAATAAAGAATACTTCACCCATAAATAACAGCAAAACAAATAGTATAAACAAGCAATCAATGACTTCTTTGGAAGTCTGAATATACATAACAAACGGAGGTATGATATATGTTTCACTTTCTGATAGGATTCATCGCAGGCAGTTTTTCAGGTATCCTGACCATGTGCCTTTGTGTTGCTGCCGGAAATGCTGACAGAAACGACAAAGAATGATTTATTGCTTGTGCAATAGAAAGGCAAAGATAATTTGTCAACATTGGTGATACCACTGTCAAACGAAATGTGGTATCCTTGTGAGGAGGAATAACAAATGAAAAGCAGCTATATAAAAACAATTAACGGCTGTGAAGTGACCATCGGCTTTGTAACAAGCCCAACAGATGCTAAAGGACAAGCACTGTGGATCATACTTGAAGGCTTCAAGCAGAGAGTCAGGACACAGCATACATCTGCTGTTGAAGGAGATGAACTGAATGGAGAATATTGCGTATAACTTGTATAGAGTGTCGACAACCAAGCAGGTCGATAAGACCAAAGATGATATCCCTATGCAAAGAGAGGCTTGCAGAGAATTTGCACAGCGTATGGGTTGGATCGTAGGTAAGGAATTTCTTGAAAAAGGAGTCTCCGGATTCAAAGTATCTGCTACAGACCGAGATGCGATACAGGAACTCAAAGCAGCAGCCATCAGACAAGAATTCAACATACTACTTGTATTTATGTTTGACCGAATAGGTCGAATCGATGATGAAACACCGTTCGTTGTCGAATGGTTCGTCAAGCACGGGATAAGGGTATGGAGCGTGCAGGAGGGAGAGCAGAGATTCGAGAGCCATGTTGATAAGTTGATGAATTACATACGCTTCTGGCAGGCGTCAGGCGAATCTGAAAAGACATCTATACGAATCAAGACTCGTATGAAACAGCTAACTATGGAAGGTCAGTACACCGGTGGAAGCGTTCCCTTTGGCTATCAGCTTGCCCGTAAAGGCAGACTGAACAAGAGAGGTAAAGAGGTATATGACCTTGTCGTTGACCCTGTCGAAGCTGAGTGGATAGTGTGCATATTTGAGAAAACCGTAAAGGAAGGCTGCGGATCGTATCAGTTAGCCGATTACCTGAACTCACACGGTATCAGGACACACAGCGGTGCAAAATTTCAATGCAACACAATCATACGAATCCTTCGTAATCGACTTACTTGCGGATATATGGTCTCAGGCGAGACGGTATCACCGCATATGAAAGAACTCCAGATAGTTGATGAGAAACTGTTTGAAAAAGCACAGTTTATTCTTGATCAGAGAATGAGAAAGAACAATGATAAAAGAAAAATCACCTTAAAGAATCAGAGCAGGTCGCTGCTGTCAGGAATAATGTTCTGTGCTCACTGCGGCGGAAGGATAACATCGGATATTGCAAAAGATTCCTACACGACCAAGGACGGAACAACCAAGCATACTGTAAATCCGAGGTACAGATGCTATCACAAATGCAACCACATCTGCAAGTGCGATGGACAGACCGTTTACAGTGCAGCCAAGGTTGACAGTGTAGTTATAAACATCATAAGGGATATGCTTTCAAGGATAAGTGATGAACCGGATGAAACAGAGTTCAGGAAAGAATTTGACAAGCACATCAACATATGCAAAGCTAAGTTGACAAAGCTGAAAGCGGAGCTGAACAAGAACAGGACCCAATACGATAAACTAAACGAAGAGATCGCAAATACGCTTATAGGCGAGAGCTTCTATTCACCGGAGCAGCTCTCCGCAGCAATGACACGAGTACAACAAAGCATTGTTGCAATAGAATCTCAGATTGAAAGGATAAACATAGAACTTGAAAATAAAAAACAGGCTGTGAGAAAACTCAAGCCTATGTACGAACAGTTCAAAGGCTGGGCAGAAGAATTTGATCTTGTCCCAACCGAACAGAAAAAGATGATAATTTCCCAACTCATAAGCAGGATCGAGATAGGTAAAGGTTACAAGATAAGCATTCAGCTTAATATGGATTACGAACAATTCTGCGAGGGTTGGATGAATAAAGAAAAAGAAGCATCGGCGATCAGTCCGATACATAATACAAAACAAAAAAGTCCGTAAGCATCGTACCTACGGACTTTTGTTGGCTCCCCCAGTTGGACTCGAACCAACGACCCTGCGGTTAACAGCCGCATGCTCTACCAACTGAGCTATAGAGGAGTATTTGCCTCTATGCTCAGATTTTAATGGGTGTCACAATTTAGATTTTCCGGTGGGTTAATCTACACTGCTCTACCAACTGAGCTATAGAGGAATATGTATTATGTCGGCGACGACCTATGTTTCCGGGCCGTTGCCAGCCGAGTATTTTCAGCGATGATGAGCTT
>CADAHS010000011.1 GCA_902787825.1 uncultured Ruminococcus sp.
AAATAGTAAGGGGGAAACCAGACATAAATGTCGGTTTAGAATTATTTTCGAGTTCCCTTACTTCTTATTTCTTACCTCTTACCTCTTGCCTCTAAGAGGGCACGGCGTCCTGTTCTCCCTTATGGGTTTCCCCCTTAGACGAGAGAGCAAGCTATGTATCAATAACAATTGATAGTTTAGCGAACAATCTCACCGCTTACATCTGTTGTTCTTGCTTCTAAGGGGGCTTTCCGGTCGCCCCCTAACCCCTTCGGATGCATACCCATATTTGATAGTAATAGTTTAAATTTATAGCTCCAAAGAAATTTAGCCCCGAGCCAGACAAAGCCACAACTCTCGCAAAGCTGTTGGCGAGGGAATTGCGCGCCGCAGCGGCGGCAAATTCTGATTTATCTTATCAATAGGTATAAGAGCTATTACCTATAAACTCTCTGATAAGCGAATCGGGTGGGATCTGGTCAAGCGTTATTGCGCCAAGCTGCGTAAGGGCATCTGCGATAGGTCTGAAACGTTCATAGGAACTGTTTTGTGCGATAGCCTCTTTGAGCTTGCCAAGGACAAAGCTTTTGTACGCCGGCACTTCATACGGAATGAAAGAATCCACCGAATAATCTGCGGTGTTTTTGAATGGCATGATATACTTTACCTCGCCTGCTTCAACGCTGTCGAACATGTCAAGGGTCGAGGTTATTTCTCTGCCTCTGAAAAGCAGATCTCTGATAATTCTTCGCATAAGTCTGATGTACGCAGGATCAAGGAGTTTGTCGTCCTCGCCCTTGACATCGTACTTGAGTCTTGTTCTGACGCTGACATACATCTTGTGGGCGTACTGCGATATATCACCTATGACCATGGGATTCAGCGCATGGGTGCCCTCGAAAATGAAGATGTCGTCCTCTTCACGTTTCAGCGTTGCGCCCCAGCGTCTTGTCTGGTCGGGAAAATTGAATATGGGCAGGGTTATCTCTTTGCCGTTGAAAAGGTCGGTGAGCTGTTGGGTGAAAAGCTCCTTATCGACATGGACAGGCGATTCAAGATCGACCTTTCCGTTCTCGTCGACCGGGAATCGGTCCTTGGGCAAAAAGTAGTTGTCAAGGGAGATGTTGTAGGTGATGATGCCGCGTTCAAGGAGTATCTCTCTTATCTTCAGCGCTGTGGTCGTTTTGCCCGAACCCGAAGGTCCTGCAAGCAGCAGGATAGGCTTTGTTTCTTTTGAGTTTTCGATGTTGTCGGCAATGGATATAAGACGCTGTTTATAGTTGTTATCACTTTCGGCGATGAATTTATTTTCGTCCTGCAAAATGCGGTGGTTCAGTGCGTTTACATGGATTATTTTCATCTGTGGTCGATTCCTTTCGGTCGTTGTAGTTTAATCTTCCCACTTTGAGCAAAGATTATTTAGCGTATCTGTCATTTTTGCAAGCTCTTTATTTGTAAGACCGGAGCTTTTATTGACAAGCGCAGTAAGTCTTTCAAGCGATGCAACGAGCCGCTGATAGCTCGGCGAATAGCCTTTGGACTTTTTCTCCACGGGTATCGGGGCTGCGTTGGTGAACTGACCTGTGAGTATATCAAGTTCTGCGCCGCTGTACGGTGCATATGCTTCAAGGTGGTAATCGTTTTTGAGATGTGCGGTGAATTCGTCGGCGATAGATGCTTCAGAATGGTTGACAAACACTTTTTTTATGCCTTTTACATTTTGTATCCACGCATTCAGTCCGTCTACATCGGCATGACCGCTGATGCCTGCAAGCACGAGTATCTCGGCTTTTACGGTGATGTCCTCACCAAACAGCTTTACGTTCTTTGCGCCCTCGACAAGGCTTCGCCCGAGTGTGTTAAGAGCCTGATAGCCCACAAAAAGTATAGTGTTCTCGGGCTTCCACAGGTTATGCTTGAGGTGGTGCTTGATGCGTCCTGCTTCGCACATTCCGCTTGCTGAAATAATGATCTTAGGGACGCTGTCAAAGTTTATCGCACGGGATTCGTCGCTGGTGGTGGCAAGTGTCAGCCCGTCAAAAGATATGGGATTGATGCCTTTGCTGACATACTCCATTGCCTCCTCGTCAAAGCAGGATTCTTTATTCTCGTTGAATATTCTTGTTGCTTCGATCGCAAGCGGAGAGTCAACATAGACAGGGAAATTTGCGTGGTTTTTTACCATTCCCTCAACTTTTATATGACGCAGAAAATACAGAAGCTCCTGCGTTCTGCCGACAGCGAAGGACGGTATAACGACGTTTCCGCCACGGTCAAACGTCTTTTGTATTATCTGTGCAAAAGCTGCTGCATAGTCAAGCGGGGGATTGTGGCGCTTGTTGCCGTATGTGGCTTCCATAACAACGTAGTCAGCCTCGTCAACATACTGCGGGTCACGGATAAGCGGCTGCTTATGATTGCCGATATCGCCTGAGAAAAGCAGCTTTCTTGTTTGATCGCCCTCGGTGAGCCACAGCTCTATGCTTGAAGAGCCAAGCAGGTGCCCTGCATCGGTATAGCGCACCTTGATGCCCTCGCAGATGTCTATTACTTTATCATATTCGTGTGCAGCAAAGCAGGCGATAGCGCCTTCGGCATCTGCCATTGTATACAGAGGCTCGACCTCCTGGGTGCCTTTACGCTTGCCTTTTCTTGAACGCCACTCTGCTTCAAATTCCTGGATATGAGCCGAGTCACGAAGCATTATCGAACACAGATTGCAGGTCGCTTTTGTGGCGTGGATCTGTCCCGAGAAGCCGCCTGCGTAAAGCAGCGGAAGCAATCCGGAGTGGTCTATATGTGCGTGTGTGAGCAGCACAAAGTCTATGCACGACGGGGGACAGGGGACTTTTTCGTTCTCAAAATAGTTTATGCCCTGCTCCATTCCGAAGTCCACAAGAAATTTCTTGCCGCAGGCTTCGATATAGGTACAGCTGCCTGTTACCTCGTGTGTTGCACCGATAAAAACAAGTTTCATAAAGTTTTCGCCTCGATTCTGTTTGATGAATCAATTATACCACACCTATCCACATTTTTCAAGCAGTTTGCACAAATTTATTGTTAAAAAGTGTTGAAAAATGTGCAAAACAATAGCCGCATAGAAGATCGTTCTATGCAGCTAAAAAGAATTGTGTCCGAAGGGGTTCGGGGGCGATCGGAAAGCCCCCGAATAACAGCACTTATTTCAGATACTCAACGCCGTTTATCTCAACGCCTTTGAAATCGTCGGGGTCGATTATCTCGCCGAAGATTATGTGGTCTTTGAGCGCAGAGGTTTTGTTTTCGGGGCTGAAATGATATTTCTCGCCGTTTGTTTTTATCAGAGATACATTTTGGGAAACGGAATATATAGAATCGCCAAGCTGATCGCCGATTTTTTCATTATTGGGCGAGTATATCTCAAACTCGGAAAGAACGAGCTTTTTGCCGTCTGCGCTTTTAAGCTCCACACTTTTGACATTGGGCTTAAAATTCGTTGTGAACTCAAAGCCGTCAAGTTTCGTTCTCCCTTCCTCACCTGCGAATGCGTAGTAAGTCATCTTGATGTCATTTTGGATGTTGAGCCCATTGCAGCTATATACTTTGACCTTTGCATCGCCGCTTTTAGCATGACCTCCACGCCGCATATGAATACTATCTATTGGTTCAATGCCCCATGTATAGTCCAAGTCTATTTCAGTTCCATCAGCGTATTCAGATTTTGCGCCGAAATCAGCCATATCGTTAATATAATTTCTGCCATAACGAGTTTTGCCCTCATACGTTTCTATCATCATCACGTTATGCCCGTCGGAAAGCTGCGAGTCGATAGTTATTCTAAAATCCTCGTTCTCCATTACATAGTTCTTTATTGCACTTTCGTTCTGCTCTATGCGCTCCGAGCCTTTGAGGTACACCTCCACATTGTCCTTGTGGAACAGTCTGCCTGCTGCGTACGCGCCTGTTGGCAAAAGTATCGCTGCGGCAACTAAAAATGTTATTACCTTGCGTTTTATCTTTTTCTTTGGTTTGATTTTAGTGTCAGTCATCTCTTTTTCCGCCTTTCCTGTCACGCGGGAGATGATGTCATTCTGCGCGGCTTGCGATAACTCCTCGCTGCCAAAGTTCAAAAGCTCGTCAAGCATTGCGGTGCAGTCGCTTTCAGTTGCTGTTTGGGCGAGCCGTGTTAGCTTTGCTGTCATCTTTCTCCCTCCTTTAAAATCTCTTTGAGTTTTACAAGTCCGCGGGATATGCGCTTGTTGACTGCGGCAGTGTTCATACCAAGATCTTTGGCAATATCCTTGTTGCGCTGACCGAAAAAGTATCTGCGAAGAAATATCTGCGTATCGGGCTGACCGAGCGACTTTATCGCGGTCATAAGCTCCTGCGAGGTATCGGCGAATATCTCCTGCTCGATTGAAAGCTCGGCTATCTCGTCAAGCGGGACGGTCTGCGCCCTGCCCGTAACCTTTCTGAACAGATCAATGCAGTGTCTCTGCGCGGTCACTGATAAGTAGCCGCCAACGCTGGTAAAGGTCTTTCCGCCCTTTGCGGCGGTGAAAAGCTTGAAGAAAATATCGCTCACCGCCTCGTCGATGTCCTCTTTAGCGCAGATGCCCGAAAGGCGCGTCAGCACTATTTTGTAGACATAGCCGCCGTATTGCTGCACTGCCGCTGCGAGTCCTGCTTCGCTGTCGCGCTCAAGCAGCTGCGCTATTTCTTTGTCGGTCATGTGAATATCCCACCTTGTTGTTGAAACGTTTCACTAATATAAACGAGTACGCAGACAAAAAAGTGACAGAAAATGAAAAAAAGCTGCCGCGTTTTTTTTGCAGCAGCTTTGTGTGTTATTCCTCCGATTGTGCGAACTGGCTTTCGTGGCGGGTGAAGAAGTCAGTTCTCGGGGGCAGGAATTTGAGCTTATGTCCCTCGCCGGTGAAATAGCTTACAGGTTCAAAGATATGATCCCAGCTCCAGAAGCTTTCGTCAACTCCGAGATACTCTCTGACCTTTTCGGTCCCCAACGGTGCCATCGGGTGCAGCAGTACAGCTGCTATCCTGATGATATAGAAGATATCTGCAAGTGCTTGTGAAAGCTCGTCCTTTGACTGTTCGTCGGGCTTGAGCGCTTTTGCCATAAACTTGCTTGCGTTTCTGATATAGCTGTCAAGCACATAGGTACACTGGTGGAAGGCAAATCTGGACATATGGCGCTCGTAGTCGAGCACTGCTTTTTTGCCCTCGGCAAGTATTTTTTCGCTTGGTGTATTCGTTGGCAGTACGCCGTCAAGCTCTTTCTGGGTGGTATAAAAGGCGGTCCTGATTATCCTGTTGTACACGTTTGAAAGCAGCAGTCCGTCCTTTACAACGGGATCCTGCTCATCGGGCTTTGCGTCGGGATTGAAGGGCTTTGGCATAAAGCTTACGGAGCGCTGTCCAAGACCGAGTCCCAGCCAGTGCATTCTCAGCTGTTCGGGGGTGTAGTAGTTGAGCAGTTCGTCAGCCATCGGGGGCTTGACTGCGCCCGAGCTTGAAGCTTTTTTGTCAAGGAAAAGGATATGGTGATTTGCAACGATAACAGGCATCTGAAGCTCGCCTTCAGCCGGGTCTGCGGACTTTTGAGCTGCATTTTGCTGAGCCATCCACATTGCAGGCTCGGCAATGCCGTAGAAATAGATGTTATCCTGTCCGATGAACTGGAACACGGTCGAATCCTTACTGCACCAGTAGTCCTTCCATTCGTCCCTGTTTCTTCCCTGAGATTCGAGATAGGTCTGTGTGAAGGAGATAGGTGCCCAGAGCGATTCGGGCCATACCCACACAGTCAGATCCTCGCTGTCAGGCTCAAACTTAGGAGCAGGTACGCCCCAGTCGATATTTCCGGTGAGTCTGAAAGGAACGAGCTTTTTGCCGGTACGGTATCTGATGCCGTTTGCTGTCAGCACTCTGCAAGCCTGTTCGCAGTCTGAGAGTGCGGTGAAGGCGATGGTGAACGAGGGCTTTTTAGGTTCCTCGATATACTCATGGTCGGGGAGCTGTGCGCAGATCTGTTTATATTTTTCTTCAAATTCACGCTTTACATAGATCACCGGCGGCTTGAGGAACTCGGAAATGGTTTTCCACACGACAGGGCGGATATCCTTGCGTTTTTGCATTGTTTCCACCCACTGCTGCAAAAGCTTTTCGTAGTCGGTGAGCTTGAAATACCAGTTGGTGACAGGCTTCATTGAAGGCTTTTCGCCGGTGAGTGTGCTTATCGGGTCAACGAGGTTCTCAGGCATATACTGGTGTCCCATATCGCACTCGTCTGCATAGCCTTTTTCGGAGGTGCAGCCGTCAACGGGACATTTGCCAACGACCTGTCTGCCGTTGAGGAACACGCCTGCTTTCTCGTCAAAAAACTGCATTGTAGATATCTTTTCGAGCTGTCCCTTTTCGTACAGAGAGTTGAGGAACTGCTTGGTGAACTCTGCGTGTATCTCCTTGCTGCGGTCGAGTCCCGAAGCGGCAAACAGATCGGGTCTGATAGCGTATTTTTCGAGAGTATCAGCCTGCTTATCGTGATTTTTTCTCACAAAATCCTCAAGGCTGCCCTCAAACTCGCCTTTTTGCACTTTCTGTCTCCAGCCCTCTGCGATAGGTGAGCCGTAGCAGTCGGTACCTGTGACGAAGATGACATTTTCGCTGCCTATCCTGTCACGGAGAAATCTTGCGTAGGTATCCGCAAAAACCAGCATACCGCCGACGTGACCAAAGTGAAGCTCCTTGTTGCCGTAGGGCATTCCGCCCGTGATCACGGCTCTTTTGGGGAACTCAGGGCGTGGTATCTCAAAATTTCTCTTATCTTTATTTTTCTCTTGCATTACAGATTATCCTTTCAAGGCTCCCTTACCAAAGCTTTGGGAGCGAACTTTTTCTTATAGATGAATGTATACAGGCAGGCAAAGAAGATGCCTATCAGTGCTCCTGCGATGACATCGGTGGGGTAGTGCGCACCAATGTGCAAACGTGAATATGCCATTAAGATGCTGACGATGACAGCAGGTATGCCATATTTCTTTGGCATCATAAGCGTTATCACGAACAAACAGGAAAACGTTGCTGCTGCGTGTCCTGACGGGAATGACGGACTGTCGAGCTTTCCGGACAGCGAGGTCAGTCCTTCTATGACATCGTATGGTCTTGTACGGTCAACAATTTTTTTGATTATCATATTTGAGACAATGTGCGTTGTTGCAAGCGACACTGCACACACGCAGCCCGTGCGTCTTGTTTTGGGGATTATCAGAAGCAGCAGTGCCACAGCGATCGCAAATTCTCCGTGTTCTCCGATAATTCCGAAAAACTTGCATATCGGATCAAGCACGGCATTTCTCAGATTGTCCTGGATCCACAGCAGGACATCAGCTTCCCAGCTCAATACCAACACCTCACTTTGACACCGCAGTTATTATCCAGATGTTTTCTGCGTAGTCCTTTATAGTTCTGTCTGAGGAGAACTTACCGGCATTGCACATATTCAGCCAGCATTTTTTTGCAAAGCAAAGCTCGTCCTTATAGTCACGGTTGCAGCGAAGCTTTGCATCAACGTAGCTTTCCAGATCGCCGACAACATAGTAGTGGTCGGGGACGTGCCAGCTTGCGCCGTCGGTGAGAGCCTTGTAAAGCTCCTTGAAGCTGCCCTCCTGATCCGAAGGTATCCCGCCGTCGTCGAATGTGCCGTCGATAAGCTTGTTGAGGACACGGCTTATCTTTTCGTTTTCAAATATGAGTTTTCTTGGGTCATAGTCGGGCATTATCTCTGTCAGCTCTTCAACTCTTGCGCCAAAGACATAGTTGTTTTCCTCGCCTGCTTCCTGCACGATCTCGACATTTGCGCCGTCGTATGTTCCGAGTGTTACAGCGCCGTTGAGCATAAGCTTCATGTTTCCTGTTCCGCTTGCTTCTGTGCCGGCGGTGGAGATCTGCTCTGAAACGTCAGCGGCAGGCACGAGCTTCTGGGCGTAGGAAACGTTGTAGTTCTGAACGAAAACCACTTTCAGCAGATCCTTTGTCTGCTCGTCTGAATTGACCATTTTGCCTATTTCACCAAGCAGCTTGATGATAGCTTTTGCACGTCTGTATCCGGGTGCGGATTTTGCGCCGAAGATAAAGGTCGTCGGAGTGAAATCGGTTATCGAACCGTCCTTTATGCCGTAGTAGATATAGATTATTGAGAGTGCGTTGAGCAGCTGCCGCTTATACTCGTGCAGTCTTTTGATCTGGATATCAAATATGGTATCGGCATTGACATCAACGCCATCGTGGGCTTTGATGAAGTCTGCGAGCTGCTGTTTCTTGGCTTTTTTGATGCTGATGAACTCACGCAGGACGTTTTCGTCATCGGCATACTTTTCAAGCTCTTTGAGCCTGTCAAGATCAGTTATCCAGCCGTCGTCGCCGAGCAGTCTTGTGATAAGACCTGAGAGCTCTGTGTTGCATAGAGCGAGCCAGCGTCTTTGGGTGATCCCGTTTGTTTTGTTCTGGAACCTTTCGGGGTAAAGCTCATACCACGGCTTCAAGGCATCGTTTTTGAGTATTTCGGTGTGTATCTGCGCAACTCCGTTGACGTATGATGAAACGTAGATAGCCATATACGCCATATTGACCATACCGTTTGAAACGGGCTGTATTTTTGCGATATCCTTTTTAGCCATACCCTTTGCATACATATCCTTGATGAACTTTTCGTTTATCATCACGATGTATCCGTACACTTCCGGCAGCACGCTCTCGACCAGCGAACAACGCCATTTTTCAAGTGCCTCCGCCATGATCGTATGGTTGGTATAATTGAATATCCTGTGAGCCTTTTCAAACGCAGCTTCAAAGTTATAGCCCTCATTGACGAGCTGTCTGATAAGCTCGGGGATAGCTATGACGGGGTGGGTATCGTTGAGCTGTATGGTGAGATACTTTTCAAGCTCATCAAGGTTTCCGAAACGTTGTTTATGCTTTGCAAGCGCATCGCTGACTGAGGCTGCGCTGAAGAAGTATTCCTGCTTCAGTCTGAGTTTTTTGCCCTCGTCGGAATTATCGTTGGGGTACAGCACACGGGAGATGTCCTCGGCGGAATTGATCTCTGCCTGTGCGCCGGAATAGTCGCCGTCGTTGAATTTATTGAAATCGAAGCCGCCGACAGCCTCAGCCTGCCATAGACGAAGATTGCCGATATTATTCGTGCCGTATCCGATTATAGGCATATCGTAGGGGACTGCCCTGACCGTCTGGTCGGCGTATCTGACGAGCACGGAGTCCTGCTCGCAGCGCTTTGACCACGGGTCGCCGTATCTTGTCCAGTCGTCAGCCTCTTCTTTCTGGAAGCCGTCAACGATCTTCTGCTTGAAAAGTCCGTAGCGGTATCTTATTCCGTAGCCGTCAAGCGGAAGGTCAAGCGTTGCTGCGGAATCAAGAAAGCAGGCAGCGAGTCTGCCCAGACCGCCGTTGCCCAGAGCTGCGTCCTCTATCGTTTCGAGGTCGTCAAGGCTTCTGCCGTGAGCGTTGAGTATCTCCTCGACAGTTTCGTATATGCCTGCACACATAAGGTTGTTGTGCACTGCACGCCCCATAAGAAACTCCATTGAGAGATACATCGCACGTCTGGTGCTGAGATGCTTTTCGAGGCTGGCGCTGTGGTTTTGCGCTATAAGCTCCATAAACACTGAGGAAACGCACTCGTGCAGCTGCCAGTCAAGGGCATTTTCAACGGTCGTATCGTACTTTCGCATAAGGTCTTTTTCAAGAGCTTTTTCAAAAATATTCTTATCCATCAGATCATTCCTTATCCTGTGTTGTTTTGTCGGATTTTTTATCTTTTTTGTCAGCGCTGTTTTTGCTTTCCGGATTGGTTTGCTTGTCGGAAGCGCTGCTGTCATCGGTATCGTCCTGCACGGCAGCGGGACATCTTGCGTAAAGCTCGGTGAGCGCTGCAAGCTTTGCGGCGAGCTTGTCATCAAGTTCGCTGAGGTCTTTCAGACGCCATTTCCAGTTGCCACCGAGCGTGGACGGCGTGTTCATTCTCGCTGTGTTGTCAAGACACAGAAGATCCTGCATCTGAGTGACTGCGGTGCGGGAGATGCTTGACCAGCACAGTCTTATCATTGCCCATGGGACCTCTGCATCGGTCTTGACGCCGAGATATTCCTTGCAATGCTTAGCGGTCTTTTTATCGGCATTCTTTATCCAGCCTGCGATCGTTTCGTTATCATGCGTGCCGGTGTAGCATATACTGTTGGAGTTTTTGTAATTGTGAGGCAGATAGCTGTTGTCGCTGCCGGAACCGAATGCAAATTCCAGCACCTTCATTCCGGGATAGGTGCTTGCCTCAAGCATCTTTGTGACTTTCTTTGTGAGAAAGCCCAGATCCTCGGCGATTATATCAACATTGCCAAGCTGCTTGTTGATCTCTTTGAACAGCTTCATATCCGGACCCTTGCGCCACTGACCTTTCCTTGCGGTCTTTGCGCCGTAGGGAATGCAGTAGTAGCTTTCAAAGCCGCGGAAGTGGTCTATTCTTATAATATCGTATATCGCAGATGCAGCTTTTATTCTCTCAGCCCACCAGCGGAACTTCTTTTTCTCCATATAGTCCCAGCGGTAAAGCGGATTGCCCCACAGCTGACCGTCCTCTGAAAAGATGTCGGGAGGGCAGCCTGCGACTTCGATAGGCTTTTTTTCCTTGTCAAGATAGAAAAGCTCAGGGTGCGACCACACTTCAACGCTGTCGTAAGCCACATATATAGGAATGTCACCGATTATCTTTATCCCGTTTGAGTTGGCATATTTTTTGAGCTTTTCCCACTGCTGATAGTATTTATACTGTACAAAGCACCAGAAATCTATCTTATCGGCATTTTCCTTTGCCGCTGCCTTGATCGCCTTTGGCTTGCACATACGCAGAGGTTCCTCCCACTCGTACCATGCCTTGCCGTCGTGGGCTGTTTTCAAAGCCATGAAAAGTCCGTAGGTATATATCCAGTCACGGTTTGCTATGACAAATTTGCGAAAACCTTTTTCGGTCTTTTTGCGGAAACGCTTGTGCGCCTTTTTGAGGACGCAAAAGGTGTGCTCATAGACTGCGGAATAGTCAACCTGAGTGCTGTCGCTGCCCCAGTCTATGCCGCTGAGGTCGTCATCATCAAGGTAGCCCTCTTTTCTGAGCGCTTCAAAGTCGATAAAATAAGGATTTCCTGCGTGAACAGAAAAGCTCTGGTACGGCGAATCACCATAGCTTGTCGGAGATACGGGGAGTATCTGCCAGCAGCTTTGTTTTGCTTTTACCAGAAAATCAACAAAATCATAAGCTTCTTTCCCGAGCTTGCCTATGCCGTACTTCCCGGGAAGGGACGAAATATGCATCAATATACCGCTGTTACGCAATTTGTTTTCCTCCTCTCATTTATATTGGCTTATACAAAATAATTATACTACTTTTTTTTCATTTTGGCAATAGCACAGGTATTATTTTTCTTTTTTATGTGATATATTTCTATTGACAAACGCCGGTTTGTTGTGTAGAATTATATTGAATGATAAAGTAAAAAAGTATTTTCGGGAGAAGGTTGAGCGATCAATGGATCAGGTCGGGCGAACGTGCCTTGTTATCGGTGTTTTTCTTGTGCTCACGGCACTAATAGGCTTTTTTACCGCCTGTGAGAGTGCGGCTGCTGAGATCACGGAGATAAGGCTGAAAAAGCTGCTTTCGGAAAACAACAAAAAGGTTCGTGTGCTGACCAGACTGCTGGACAGCCCGGGAAGGTTCGCTTCGGCAAATATCATCTCCCGTTCGTTCATGCTTGCGTGTGCGTGCGCGGTGAGCGTCAAGGCTTTCTATCCGCTTATCACGAATGTGTTCATAAGGCTTTTTCATATCGGTGCAGCTCACAATGCCGGATATTATGGTGTATGCGTACTTAGCTTCGCAGCTGTGACGCTTGTGTCGGCAGCGATCGTGACGGTGCTGGGAATAATCGTTCCAAAGCGGCTTTGCGCCTCGGGAAAGATGGGCGAGAGGTCCATACTCTCCGCCAGCGGAGCTTACAGTGCTGCGTTAGGCTTGTTCATGCCGCTGGTGTGGCTGGAGGAAATCATATCAAAGGGCATACTCAGACTGCTGGGAGTGAAAAACGCATCTGACGGTGACGCAGTGACCGAAGAGGAGATACTGATGATGGTCGATGCGGTCAACGAAACAGGCGGCATCGAGGAAAGTCAGGCGGAGATGATAAGCAACATCTTTGAGTTTGACGATACGCAGATCAAGGACGCTATGACGCACCGCACCGAGATCGTCGGTGTTGAGCAGGACGAGGACATAAAGCAGGTGATAAGGCTTGCCATTGACGAGGGCAAGTCAAGGCTGCCGGTGTATTCGGAGAATATGGATAACATCTGCGGAGTGCTCCACGTTAAGGATCTGCTGTGCCTTGCACTTGAAAATGACGGCGGTTTTCACAGCGCAAAGGAATATATGAGGGATATAATGTTCGTCCCCGAAACTAACAAGTGCGGAGAGCTTTTTGAGGAGTTTACCCGTTCAAAAGCTCAGATAGCGGTAGTTGTTGACGAATACGGCGGAACGGCAGGCATAATAACTATGGAGGATCTGCTGGAAACGATAGTGGGAAGTATCCAGGACGAGTATGACGATGAGCAGGAGCAGATATCAAGGGTGTCGGCGGATACTTTCGATATGCTTGGGAATACTGATTTTGCCGACGCTATGCAGGCGCTGGAGAAGGAAGTCCCGCAGGGTATGGATTTTGATACCATAGGCGGTTTTGTAGTGGATCTTCTGGGACATATACCGACGCAGGGCGAAAATGCAGTCGCCGTGTGGGAGGATATCGAGTTCCGTGTGCTTGAAACGGACGAAACGAGGATCGGAAGAATAAGAGCTGTCAGAAAGAAGCAGGCTCAGCGATAGATGATTTGTGCAAAAATAATGCGGAGATATGTGTATGGCTGAAAAGATGAAAAACAGAATACTTGCCTACGCTCTGACGACGGTCATGGTTTTCAGCCTTGCGGGGAGCCTTTATTTCGGAAGCGGCCGGATCGATGAGGCATACGGCGATCTGAAATACTTCTTTGTTTCTGCCGATACCGATGTTGTGTTCTATAACGAAGCGACCAGAACAACGATCAATTATGAGGTCGAGGATAAAGCGGAGGACGAAAAGGATCCTGCTGACAACGTTACCAAGGAGGATTTTGATAAGATCAACGATGCGTATGTGTCGGAGTTTTTCCTTGACTTTCTTTCGCCGCAGGAGCAGAAGGTATATCACCAGCTTTATAAGGGGATATACGATTTTCAGGAAACCATTGCGATAGAGAATGACGTTCTCAAGCAGGACGATGTCGGAGATTTTATCGTGCTGTTCACATCTTCAAACCCGTATGTGAACTATATCGGCGGAAGCTATACGATCTCGCTGAACAAGAAAGGCTATGTTACTGCGGTAAACGTTGAATACTCGATGACAAAGGAACAGGCTAAGACCCAAAGAGCTGTGCTGGATAAAAGGATCGAGGATATTTTAAGCGGTATGGCGTGGACTATGAGTCAGTATGACAAGGTGAAATATCTCCATGACTATATTGTGCAGAACTGCACTTATGACGATAAGGCGAACCAGCCGTATTCGGCTTACGGCTGCCTTGTTGAGGGCAGATGCGTCTGCGAGGGCTATGCCAAAGCTATGCTCGCATTGTGCGACAGAGCAGGCATAAACGCTATCCCCGTTATCGGGCAGGCAGGCGAAACAGGCGAGGGTCAGGGTCATATATGGAACAAAGTTATGATAGACGAAAAGTGGTACGACTTTGATGTGACCTGGGACGACCCGGTATGCGACATCGGAAACAGCTATGTCAGATACGATTATTTCGGCATCAATGATGAACAGTTTGAGAGAAACCACACGCCTGATAAGAACAGATATATGAATTACCCCGATGCGACCAGCGACAAAGCAGACTATTTTGTGGTCAACGAGCTTATCTGCGACGACGGACGTACTGCTGACAAGACTATGAAAAAAGCGGTCGATCTTTCGATAAGGCGCAACGAGAGCTTCGCAAGGATAAAGTGCACCGATAAGGACGCTTATATCCACGCCTGTGATAAGCTTTTTGACAGTGACGACGGTACAACGGAAATGTTCAGACTGCTCAATGAGCTTTACAGCGAGACGGGCAAGAACACGGCAGCCTCTTATTCGATCATCAAAAATGATGAGGTATATACCATCACTGTAAGATTTACCCGCTGATATTTCTCGTGTTTGCAGAAAAAATAATAAAAAAACAGTTGAATTTAAGGGCAATGTGTGTTATAATGTCTAAGATGTGATCGTTTTGACGGGACATTATCCAATATCGGGAAAATTGTGTGAAATTTTAATATAAAAGCTCCGTGTAAGGAGCAAAAGGGGAAAGGATGTATTTTAAATGAGTTCTAAGACAAAACGCAGAAAGTCGTCTGCGGGAAAAAATGTGCTGATATTCTTTATCGTGTTCATGATACTGGAGCTGCTGATAGTCGTCGGACTGTCGCTGCTGTTCAAGAACAAGGACTCTACGCCGGGAATTGCGGGCTATCACTTCTATGTGATGAAGTCTGACAAGATGGGCGATGTTGTCCCCAAAGGCTCGCTGGTCGTTGCATCAGACGGTACACCGAGCAAGGACAAGATAAACAGTGCTATTCTTTGTAATGACGTTGAAGGCGTTGGCACAAGCGTTTTCTGGCTTGACTCTATCGAGTCCAAGGAAGGTCAGGACGGCGTTGAATACACTATCTTCCAGAAGAATGACCCGGATACAAAGTATAAGGTCAGATCGTCAAATATCGTCGGTATCGCAAATACATACTACGCTACCGCCGGTAAGGTCATTTCGTTCATCACATCGACTATCGGTATGGTGATCTGCATTGCGGTCCCGCTGTTCCTGCTTATTCTCATCGAACTTATAATCGCTATCGTAAAGCATTCATCTTCTGATGAGTATGAGGACGACTATGACGATGAGTACGATGATGACGAGTATTATGACGACTACGATGATGACGGATACGACGACAGACACGACTATGAGGACGACGATCACTATGCAGCAAATGACCGTCAGCCTGTCAGAAAAGAAGAAAAGCAGCCAAAGAAAAACAGCAGCGTACAGCTTGACGATTTCCTTTTCGGAAGCGACAGGGAGGCTGAGCAGATAGCCAAGCGTCACGGCAGGAAAGCTCCGGATGCTGATACTGCAAAGAACGAGCCTGCTGAGTTCTCAAAGCACGAAATAGACAACTCGTACTATGAGGAGGCTTCAAAGATCGCTGATACGACTCAGGAGATCCCGAGGCAGACACCTAAGACAAGACCTGCGCCAAAGCCGCCTGTACACAGACCTGCGCCGCAGAGAAACAGTGCGGGTACATCAAATTCAAATTCGATCGAAGATCTGATGAAGATGATGGACGAGGAGCAGCAGAAGCTCAGAAACAAGATGGATAATTAGCATGAAAAAGCCTCGCATTTGCGGGGCTTTTTGTGTGAGAAAAAAATATTTGAGAAAAATACGAAAAAAATAAAAAAAGTGCTTGACAAACGGATCGGATTGTAGTATAATATCAATGTTGCGAAAATGCAATGGGGGTATAGCTCAGCTGGGAGAGCATCTGCCTTACAAGCAGAGGGTCACAGGTTCGATCCCTGTTGTCCCCACCAAGCGGAAGCGGTGCGGAGTTCGTTGAGAGCTCTGCACAACTTCTGAATATCAGATTCTTCAAATGTCGGCGCTCGGCTCGGCAGGTTGAAGATATTTTTTTCAATGGCCGGGTAGTTCAGCTGGTTAGAACGCTAGCCTGTCACGCTAGAGGTCGTGGGTTCGAGCCCCATTCCGGTCGCTTATTTCTCTTTGTGAGAAATTTGCCTCTGTAGCTCAGTAGGTAGAGCAGGGGACTGAAAATCCCCGTGTCGATGGTTCGATTCCGTCCGGAGGCATACGGTGTATTTCATGAGCACCTGACTTACTGATAAAACAGAATATGCGGCTTTAGCTCATCTGGTAGAGCGCCACCTTGCCAAGGTGGAGGTAGCGAGTTCGAGCCTCGTAAGCCGCTTATGCGGGCTTAGTTCAACGTTAGAATACCTTTCTTCCTGAAAGGAGAAGTGAGTTTAATTCTTGCAACCCGCTCCAGAAACGAAAAGAGATGCTTTGTGCATCTCTTTTTTTATGTCTGTTTTCTTGCGCCGATGATGTGGATACAGCGTGCATGGTCATAGGTGTAGTCTGAAAGAGGCTTGCTGAATGCGTCGTTGGAGTGCGATGCGATCCTGATACCGTCAGAGGTATCCACGACAAACAGACTGTGATAAAACCGCCGTGAGTTCCCCAGCTGGATAACGTCCCCGGGTCTTGCACGGGAGATCCCGACCTCCTGTGCGAACGGTCCTTGCTCGTTGTTGTTCACCATAAAGCTGTAAAAGTACTCCACTCCCGTCCACGCAGCTGCTCTGTTGCCCTGGGAGATGTAGTACCAGCCGAGATCGGGCGTGTAGTTCATCACTGCTCCGCCTGCATAGATGCACTGCGAAACGAAATTGGTGCAGTCGCCGCCGAGCTCTTCAAAATCAGTGAAAGCAGGGTTCCTGCGGAACGCCCACTGCCTTGCATAGCTGATCTGCGCATTTATATCAAGCTTGTATTCGTAAAGCATTTTCATCACCCGATATATTATATGCGATAACTTAAAACCTTCTTTCTTACACCCTATCTCTTACATCTTATCTCTTACATCTTACCTCTAAAACAAAAAGCTGTACCCGATCGGATACAGCTTTGTATTTGTATTATAATAGCCTTATTTCTTCTTTGCCTCAATGAAGCCCCATACGCCTGCGCCGATGATAACGAGAGATGAGATTAACAAGAACCAGAATCCTACACTCTTTGTGATTAATGAAGAATAGTAAGCTTCCTGAGCTTTTGTTACGCCTAATGCGCTCTTAAGTGTGGCTGCACCGATTATCCACCAGATAAATGTTAATGCGCCGCTTGCCATAACGCATATGCTTCTTTTAGAAATTGCTGAAAATACCGTAGCAAGAGCAAAGATGATAAGGAAAAACCAATAGAAGGCACCTCTGTTAAAAAGGTTAGCTGAAACGATACCCAATGCTGAAACATATGGAAGGACCAGCGAAAGCAGAAGCAATGCTGCTCCGCCGATTGCCAAGAAATAGGGAATTCCCAGCGATTTGAAATCACCTATATTCTTCTTGAAATCATTAAACATGTTGACTGGGTTGAAATCCATCTGGTTTATTTCCCCATTTGACTGATAGCTACCTTGATTCATTGGAACCTGCTGCTGCTGACCGAGCTGTGCTCCACATGATGAGCAGAACGGGCTGCCGTCGGGAACCTGTGCTCCGCATTTTGGACAAAACATAATACTACCCCTTTTCATTTTGATTGATCGACGAAAACAATAATAGTTTGACAGACATTCGTCTACATTGCATTATATCATTAAATATTTGAATTATCAACGTTAATTGGATAAAATCAGCGTTTTGAACAATTTGGAGGGTCGTTTTTGCAAAAAAATATCAAAACAAATAAATATTTTTGAGTTATTCCCAGGTTTTCCACACGTCAGGGCAATAACCGACCGTTGCAAGTCTGCCGTTTCGCACGACGGGAGCTGCTATGAGCCTGGGAAATTCAAGCAGCTTTGCCTGCTTTTCGTCAACGCTGCCGAGGTATCTGAACAGCGTGGCGTTGTCGCCTTTGGCTTTGGGGTCAAGCAGCTTGTCGATGTCCTTTACCGCTGCCAGAACGCTTGTAAGCTCGCCCCTGCTCATGCCCTTTGAATCAAGGTCGATGTACTGGAAGTTTATCCTGCGCTCTTTGAAATAACGCTGGGCTTTTTTGGTATCAAATGACGATGAACGTCCGAATATCTGAATGTTCATGCGAGTATCTCTCCGTTCTTACATTCAAGGCAGATGGTGAAAGGTCCGTCGTTGGTGAGTGCGACCTGCATTTGCGCACCGAAGATCCCGCTTTGGACTTTGCCGTTTATCTTTTCGGCGCACTTTGCTTTGAAAAGCTCGAACAGGCGGTTTGCCTCATCGGGCTTGCCTGCGCAGATGAATGAGGGTCTGTTGCCGTGGTGACAGTCCGCAAGCAGGGTGAACTGCGATACGGCAAGAATGTCGCCGCCAATATCGTTTATGCTAAGGTTGGTCTTGTCGTTTTCGTCTGCGAAGATGCGAAGCTTTGATATCTTGTCGGCAAGCTTTTCGCAGTCGGCTTCTGTATCGCCCTGAGCGACCCCGAGAAGTATCATAAAGCCCTTGTCTATCTCGCCGGTGATGCTGCCGTCAACGGTGACGCTTGCGTGAGAAACACGCTGTATAACTGCTTTCATAGTATTTTCGTATCCTCCTCTGATAGCTGCCGATAAAGCCTGACTCACATCAGAACAGCTTTATATAGTAATAGTACCTGAACTCTTCGTTTGGTGCAAGCTGTTTTGCGTTTGGTTTGTTTTCAAGGTTGGAAAAGTCGTCGTCGTAGAATGTGGGCACGCTTGTCCAAGGTTCAAGGCAGACGAACTTTGCGCTGTCGTCGCCTGTCGGAGACCAGACGGTGATGCAGTCTGACACCGGGTATTCAAGGCGGACATAGTTTTCGGACTTTCTCGATCTCAGTGAGATAGCCTTGGAGTTGGGATAATTAAGGGGTATCGAGTCGTTGTCAAAAAGCGCCCTTGTCATATCAAGCGTTTTGTCGTAGTCAACGAGAGTGACCGTTTCGCCGTTTATTTTCTGCGTAATGTGCTCGTCCTCGTCGAATTCAACGTAGCAGTCCTCAAAGCTTTCACCGTCATTGAGGGGGCAGTTGAAGGCGGGGTGAGCGCCGAGGTAGAAATACAGGTCGTCCTCATCGGTGTTGGTGACGGTGTTCTCAACGAGCACGCAGTTATCCTCAATGGTATACTTCACTTCAAGGCGGAATTTATAGGGGTACTGCTCCAGCGACTCCTCGTTCTCGGTGAGCACAAAGCTCAATGAGTTTTCGCTCTGTCCTTCAAAGGCAAATTCCATATCCCTTGCAAAGCCGTGGTTGGCTTTCATTGTGTACTCCTGCCCTTTGGCAAAATATTTTCTGTCCTTTGGCGAGCAGATGAACGGGAAGAGTATCGGCGCGTAACGTTTCCACGGATCTTTGCACTGCCAGAGATACTGTTTGCCGTTGAGTTTCAGCGAGTGAAGCTCTGCCCCGAAGGTGTCAGCGGATAATTCCAATTTTTCATTTTTTATTGTATAAAGCATTTTTAAGCCTCCTGTACAAGAATTACATATAATAATACCACATTTTTTCATCTATTTCAATAGCATTTTTACCCTGGGCTTCCAAAAATGAAAAAAGTAGTGCGAGCGAGCACGGGTGAGAAAATCAAAGAAAAGTGCCGGATATATTAATTCAAATGTTCGCCGTTTGTCCCTTTTTGTCCCGTGGGACTTTGCAAAAATCTCAAACTCGTGATATACTATGCTAAACCGAAAGGTTAGGAATGTACATTCTTTATAGGAGAGAAAAACAACAGACAGAAAGGAAAAAACCATGAGTGAGGAAAAAGTGATCGACATAGGAAAAGGCAAAAAAAGCAAGGCCCCGATGATAATTACAGCAATAGTGATCGTTGTGCTGGTATTGGTCGCAATACTTGCATCTGTAAAGATCGTACCTGCGGGCTGCACGGGCGTTGTAACAACGTTTGGTGAGGTTTCGGACACATCGCTGACGGAGGGTCTGCATTTTGTGATACCTTTTGCGCAGAAGGTGGAGATAATCTCAAACAAGATACAGATATATGAGGCAACAGCTGATGCGGTATCAAACGATATGCAGGCTGTGAACACCAAGATCGCTGTAAACTACCGGATCAGGAGCGAGGCTTCTGCAAGCATCTTCAGAGAGATCGGTATCGACTACAAAGACGTTATCCTCATGCCGACTGTTCAGGAGGGTATGAAGAGCGTTTGTGCAAAGTATAATGCAGAGCAGCTCATCACAAAGCGTGCAAGCGTTGCAGATGAGATCAAGACAGAGCTTGAGGCAAAGGTAAATGACTACGGTATCGAGATAGAAAAGTTCAATATTGTGAACTTTGATTTCTCAAAGGAGTTCAATGAGGCTATCGAGGCAAAGCAGGTCGCTGAGCAGAATTATCTCAAGACCAAGACCGAGCAGAACCAGGCTATCGTTGTAGCTGAGGCTGAGGCTAAGAAGAAGGTCATTGCAGCAGAGGCTGACGCTAAGGCTATCAAGGCAAGAGCAGACGCTCAGGCAGATGCAAACAAGACCATCGCAGCTTCTCTCAGCCCGACACTGATACAGTATCAGATCGTAGAGAGATGGAACGGAGTTCTGCCAAAGGTCGCAAGCAGCGCTAACCCGCTGATCTCGCTTGATCTTGACGACGAAGCATCAAAGACCGACAGCAGCACTCCTTCACAGAACACTGCTCCTGCTCAGTCACAGAGCAACAGCTGATATACAGATATACGATAAAACTTTAAACATCGCAGCGGCGGGCAGACCTGCCGCTGTATTTTTGTGCGCAGTATAAAAGCATAAAAAAGATCCCGGAACTGCTGAACCGGGATCTTTTCGTGTATGAAAAGCTGTTGTGGTCTGCACGTCTCTGAAGCTGCACAGCTTATCAGCAGCAGCGAGACAAGAGGAGGTATAGTATAAAGTCAGATATCTGTCTTTGGCATAAAGATAGCACGTCACAAGGGGAATGTCAATACGAAAACCCGAATTTTATCCGAACTGTAAATCGACTGTTGCATTTTTGATATCGTTGTGTTATAATAGTTACAATCTAAGCTTAAAGGGGGCTTTTGTTATGGGTGTCAAGGGTGTTTTGCTCATAGTGTCGGGGATCATGTGCCTGGTCGGGTTTCTTGTCGTTTTTCTCGGCTATAAGAAAAAGAAGCGCTGCACAGAACCTGCCATAGCGCAGATAGTTGATATCAAACGTTCTGAGGATACCGATGACAAGGGCAACAAGTCGTACAGATATCAGCCGGTGCTTGAGTTCAGGGTAGGAGTTGAAACGATACGCAAGCCTGCGGGTGTTTCGTCGGGGAAAAGGAAGGCTTATAAGATAGGCGATAAAGTCAATATCAGATTCAACCCGATGAAGCCCAAAGAGTTTATGACTACCAAGCAGAAGACCGGCGCTTTGACAGGTGTGGGGATCATGGTCGCTGCAGCAGTGATCGCCGGCTTTACACTGTATTTTGCATAGAATATGAACACCGACAGAAACCATAGTTTTGTCGGTGCTTTTTGTTGAGAAGTTGTCAAATTGTACAGAAAAATGGTCTGTAATTATTAAAAGGTTGAATTTGTTGCCTGTTGACTGGATAAAATAGATGTGGTATAATATAATAATCGTTAAGTATGCAAACGAATAAAAAACAATTCGGGGGACAAAAATGAGCAGAAAAGGGAGTCACAGAAATAAAGCCAGAGTAAAAACCGGCAGTCTCGTTGCAGCAGCACTCGTTACTGCCGCTGCGCTGGGTGTGTTTGTCTGGTTGGCTGTGGAAAAGTTCGGGGTAAGCGGTTCATCTGATTCGGTGGAACTGAAAAAATCGCCGACGAGTTTTTCGCAAAGCTCTTCTGAGATACACAACAGCTCTTCGCAAGCGCAGACTTCCACACAGCAGACCACTACGGCTGAAACAACGACTCAGCCTGCAAAGACCGCACCTGCACAGGTGGTCATTGCCGGTGAGGCAGCTGTTGCGGAATCAGCGGTCACGATAAAGTGGGAGAAAACCGAGGGAGCTGATGGGTACGACTTGTACCGTTTGGTCACACCGCTTGATCTTGCGCAACAGGACAGCAGCGCAGTCGGCGCAGACGGGTGGCAGCTTCTGAAAAGCATTACAGATGCGCAGGCAACGAGCTTTACCGATCAGAACGTTGAAGAGGGAAAGAAATACGATTATAAGGTTGCGGCTTTCGCAATGGACGGCACAACAAAGCTGATCGGCAGCGAGAGCAGGGTCGTTTCGGCAAAGATCGAGCCTGCCAAGGCTTTGAACCTTGTTGATCTTTATGATCTGCCAAGCGGCACACAGATATTCAAAGACAACGGCGGAAAGCTCCAGCTTGTCAACACGCTGGTGGAGCAGGGCTTCTATACGGGCCTTGCGGACGAGAAATTCAAGGGCTATGTTGCCATTGACTATATGTTCGAGACAAGATATGTAAAGCAGGCAAGCGTGAAGAAGGTCGATGGTGCGGTTGCGCTGCCGACAAGCGTTATCGGACAGGAGGGCGGTCAGATATTCGGAAGCTCCGCCTGCGGTCCGACTGCATCAGCAGTTATCGTTCGCTACGATAAAGGTGATGTCTGGGACAAGGACGATCTTATCAGATTTACCGAGAAAAACAAGCTTGCCGATCAGGGAAGCATGATGGGTGAAGTCGGTAAGGGCGGAATGTCTGCGCCGATGGTGATAAAGCTTATCGAGATGTACTCCGGGGGCAAGTATACTGCGACGAACGTTTTCGATGAAAAGGTCAAGACCTCGGAACTGCTGTGCAAGGTGATAGATTCGGGAAAACACTCCATACTTTCGGTAAGATATGCGTGGGGTATCGTTCATCACCCGTATTCGATAATTCATTTTGTTGAGCCAAGTGCATACTCGGTGGAAGGCGGAAAGCTGTTCTTCTACTACGGTGACACCGCTTACGGCAATGGTCCGAAGGGACTTAAAAAGGTCGCTGCGGACGAGCTTGATGAATCGGTAGCTACGGTAGAGGGCGAGCCTAAGTGCATAATCGTTCTGAATTAAAAATCAAATCTGAGCTGATCTGAAACGGTCAGCTCTTTTATTTTGTCGTCCTCAAAGACGGCGGTAAAGTCCTGTCCGTTTATCACTCCGCTTTCAAGCAGCTTTCCGTCCTCAGACTTGCAGCTGACATCACTTTTTGAGATCAGCTTTTCCATTGCGCCGCAGCCGAGTGATGCCATGCTGTACTGGGGAAGATCCTTGCGGTCGAGGCGGTATTGCAGCCCTGAAAACTCTATCGTGCAGCTGCCGTCGGCAAGCTCAAGCTTCATTCCGCTGACAGTATCGGGCTTTGAAAACTCCATTTCCCATACGTCCGCAGCACCACGGCTCAGCTTTGCGCTGTATGTCTTTTCGTTCTGAGTTATCGTGACATCGCCCGAAAAGTTTTCGTCTATATCGCATGGCTTGGGACCGCCGCTGTGTGAGCACGAGCAAAGGCACAGGCTTAACGCCGCAGCACAAATGGCACATATAGATCCTGTTTTCATATAATACCTCCATTAAAAAAGGCTTTCCTCTTTTCAGAAGAAAGCCTTTGATTTTTATTCCGACTGCTGTTCAAGGATCCTGAGCACAGCGGGCA
Source organism: uncultured Ruminococcus sp. (assembly GCA_902787825.1). GTDB lineage: Bacteria > Bacillota > Clostridia > Oscillospirales > Ruminococcaceae > Hominimerdicola. The sequence continues at coordinate 23,482 of CADAHS010000011.1, forward strand.
GCGCAGAGATGATGTCACTTGCGAGCAGTCCCCGTGGGGAAGAGCTTTCACACAGCATCTCGGCGGTCGAGCCAAGGATAAAGCTTGCTGCAGTGCAGGCGTTTATCGGCGCACAGCCCTGTGCGATCAGCGAAGCGGTGATGCCGGCAAGGACATCTCCCGAGCCGCCCTTTGAGAGCGCAGTGTTCCCGCTTCGGATCACTATGCAGCCCTGCTTGTTTACAGCAAAGCTCTCGCTGCCCTTTGCAAGCACCGTCACATCGTATTTCTCAGCTATCTGCCTTGCGCAGCCCAGCGGATCGCTGATGACCTGCGAAAGCTCACAGCCGCATAACCTTGATAACTCTTTTGGGTGGGGGGTGAGTATCACATCGGATTTTTTCTTCTGTAATACATCTATATTCGCTGCAAGTGAATTTATTCCGTCTGCGTCAATGACTAACGGACAATCTGAGTTCTGCACAAGTTCAGCCACAAGCTTTTCGGTACCGGGAGTGTGTCCCAGTCCGCAGCCGATCAGCAGACATTGTGAGGATCGGGTCTTTTGAATGATGCTTTGTGAGCTGCTCTGGGTGACAAAGCCGTCGCTGTCTGTTGGGAGGTCGGTAAAGATGCACTCGGGAAGTGTCGGACAGACGCAGTCTATGACTCTTTCGGCGGTGCAAAGCTCGCATAGTCCCACGCCTGTTCTCAGCGCAGCGTGCACGCTCATTTTTGCAGCTCCGATATAGCGGCGGCTGCCGCAAACAGCGCTCAGCCTGCCGAATGTGCCTTTGTGCCCGTATGGGACACGCTCGGGAAGAAGGCTTGAAGCAAAGGTTTTGTCGCACAGAGTTATGGAAAAGCTCGTTTCGCTGTCTGTCTGCTGCGGGATCCCGATGTCTGCGGTAACTGTCTTTGCGCAGAAATATCTTGCCGGCGAAAGCAGCATACCAAATTTGATCCTGTGGAATGTAACGGTAATGTCCGCTTTGAAGGAATCGGGATCAGCCTGACCGTTCCCGGCGTTACAGCCTGAGGGTATATCGCAGGCTACACGCACACAGCTGCAGGCGTTGGCTTTTTGGAAAACGGCTTTGATCTCACTGCTGAGCTGCCCGTGGAAGCCGGTGCCGAAAACGCAGTCAACTATCACCTCGAAGCCTTCAAAAGCAATGCAGGTATCCTCGGTGACGATAATGCTTTTGTCAAGCCTTGAGAATGCGTTTGCTGAAAGCGCCGTGCCGGGCTGTGAACAGCACAAAAGCACAGTGACCTTAACGCCCGAAGCTGCAAGAAAGTTTGCCGCAACGAAACCGTCGCCGCCGTTGTTGCCTTTCCCCGCAAGGATAAGGCAGCTGTGCAGACCCTGCTTTAAACACTGTTTCAGCACGTTTCTTGCCAGTGCTTCGCCGGCGTTGTCCATAAGCTTTTCAAGGCTTACGCCAAGCTCGTCCGAACGCTTTTCGGCATATCTCATCTGCTCAACTGTAAGTATACGCTGCATACACTCGCTCCTTGTTATTTAAGCTTATCCTGAAAATCCTTTCTGAGATCCCTTGGGATATAGGGGATCATAAGATCGAGCATCTCCTTGTCCGGGGTGAAGAAAAGGATAGTGTTGCCGTAGTCTTTATAGGCAAATTCCATATAGTATTCCGGTACAGAGGGTCTGTTGTCAGAGGCGATGACGATCGTCCTGTCCGCATCGACCTCCATATCATCGTTCCAGATGCCGATAGATGTGATGTTGTTGATGTGCACCGAGCAAAGTCTTTTACGCTTGCTTTTGGCTATTATCTTGTCAACATCGAACTCGCCGTTTGTCAGCGCATACTCGTATTCGATATCAAGCTTCTTTGAAAGCCTGAAAGCAAGCCAAATGGCTGCGATCCCGAGAAATATCGCAAGCGGTGATACCTTGGGGAAAAATGCGAGCGAGCCTAATACCAGTGAAAATGCCAGGGCAACAGAAGAAAACTTAACGATACCGTCCAGCATCTTGTCACGTTTAGTGGGTGTCTTTTTGACGACCTGTTCTTTAAACACGTCCATTTTTAATTATCAGTCCTTTCTGAATTGTAATCATTGTACCACAAGACGCGCTTTTTTTCAAGAGTTTTGTGATAATTACTGAAAATGCACCTGACCTTGTTGAAAACAAAAACAAAGTATGGTATACTTGTTGCAGCACAAAGATGAGGAAAGTGATAAACGTGACGATTGATTTTCATGTCCATGCATTCAGTGAAAAGATCGCAGATAAGGCAATAAGCGTGCTCGAACAAAGAGCCGGCATTCAGCCGCTCACAAGGGGCACCACAGCCCAGACGCTCGAACGTATGCAGCAGTGGGGGATAGACAGCTCGGTGATACTGCCAATAGCCACAAAGCCTTCTCAGCAGACGGTGATAAACAACTGGGCTAAGCAGATAGACTCTGAAAGGTTCATATCCTTCGGAAGCGTTCACCCTGATGCTGAGGACGCACTTGACGAGCTTGAAAGGATCCGGCAGCTTGGTCTGCACGGAATAAAGCTCCACCCTGATTATCAGGGATTTATGATCGACGATCCGAAGCTTGATCCGCTGCTTGATGCGATAGCGCAGACAGGGCTGCCTGTGATATTTCATGCAGGCTATGATGTTGTTTCGCCCGGGCTTGTTCACTGTGCTCCGCAGGCGGCTCTGAAAATGTTTACAAAACATAGGGGCTTGAAGGTGATACTTGCTCACCTTGGCGGCAACGACCGCTGGGACGAGGTCTATGAAACACTTGCCGGTGTGGACGGCGAGCTTTATTTTGATACGGCGTTCACCTCGTGGAAATGTCCTGATGAGATGATGCAAAAGATCATTGACCGCCACGGCGCTGACAGGATACTGTTCGCAAGTGATCTTCCGTGGGACAGCCCGGATAGGATAAGGCAGAAGATATTGCGTCTGAAGCTCTCTGACGATGCAAAGGAAAAGATACTTGGGGCTAATGCGCAGAGGCTGCTTGGCTTGACGTAATGCATATGACGGGGCAATGCCCTTTATTGAACGAAGGATAGGTGCACGACTATGTCTGTAAAAGAAGATATTGAACAGCTGCTTGAACAAAGCAGGGGCGAATTTGTTTCGGGCGAGGAGATCGCCGGAAAGCTTGGCTGCACAAGAGGTGCGGTGTGGAAATCGGTGCGTTCGCTGCAGCAGCAGGGCTTTAGCATTGAGGCTGTGAGAAACAGAGGCTACCGGCTTGAAGCTGATAATGATGTGCTCAGCCGCAGGGGCATTGAAAGGTACATTGATAATAAGCTGCCCGTCAGGATAGAGGTGTTTGACAGCGTTGACTCGACCAATAATATCCTGCGTGAGTATGCAAACAAGGGCGAAAAAGAGGGTAAGACAGTTATCGCTCAGCGTCAGACCGGCGGCAAGGGCAGACTTGGAAGGTCTTTTTTTTCACCGTCAGACACAGGGCTTTATCTGAGCATTCTGTTAAGACCAAAGCTTGAGATCACGCAGGCGGTCAGGATAACGACCTGTGCGGCGCTTGCGGTGTGCGATGCCGTTGAGCAGACCACAGGACAAAAGCCCTCGATAAAGTGGGTCAATGATGTTTATCTTGGTGATAGAAAGATCTGCGGGATACTTACTGAGGCATCGCTGTCAATGGAAAGCGGCGGTGTGGATTATGCTGTGCTTGGGATCGGCGTGAATGTCTATGAACCGAAGGACGGTTTCCCCGATGAGATAAAAAACGTTGCGGGAGCAGTGTGCACCCGAAAGTCCGCCGACCTCAGAAACAGACTTGCAGCAGGCATAATAAACAGCTTTATGGGCTACTATGAGCATATAGATAAAGGCGGTTTCCGTGACGAATACAGCCGCAGACTTATGTGGAAAGGCGAGAATATTTTCATTATCAGCGGCGAAAACAAAACGCCCTGCCGTGTAGTCGATGTCGATGAGGAGTGCAGGCTGAAGGTCGAGCTTGAGGGCGGAGAACACAAGCTTATCTCCAGCGGCGAGATCAGTATAAGAAAAAGATAGAAAAATGACCGTTTGACTATTGAAAAAGTGAAAAAAATATGTTATAATAACTTGATTAGATGTGTTGTGAAGGCAGTGTTGTTATGAAAGAGATCAAAAAGGTCGCAGCGATACAGGATCTGTCGGGTATCGGCAGGTGCTCGCTTACGGTGATCATTCCTGTGCTGAGCGCTATGGGCGTTCAGGTATGTCCTGTGCCTACGGCAGTGCTTTCGGCTCATACGGGCTACGGTGAGTTCGTGATGCACGACCTGACCGATTTCATGATGCCGGTGCTGGAGCATTATAAAAAGCTTGATGTGAGATTTGACTGCGTGTACAGCGGCTTTCTCGCTTCAAGTGAACAGATAGATCATTGTCTGGAATTTTTCAAAGCGTTTCCCGATGCGCTGAAGCTGGTCGATCCGGTGATGGGCGACGACGGCAAAGCGTATGCGACCTATACAGACGAGCTTTGCAAGAGAATGAGCGAGCTTGTGGCTGTGGCGGATATAATCACTCCGAACCTCACAGAGGCGGCGATCTTGCTTGGAGAGGATTACCCGACAGAACCGATGAGCGAGCAGACTGCGAAGGACTGGCTGGTAAGGCTTTCGGATATGGGTGCGGATATAGTCGTTATGACAAGCGTGCGCTTCGAGGGCGACAGGATAGCAACGCTCGGATATGACAGGCAAAGCAGCACATTTATCAGACTTATCAACAGTTATGTTCCCGCAAGATACTCCGGCACAGGAGATATGTTCGCAAGTGTGCTGGTCGGAGGACTGCTCAACGGTGAGGGACTTTCCTCAGCGATGAACAGGGCATCTCAGTTCACCGAGCATACGGTGAAGATCACATATGAGTGCGGCAGACCGTGGACAGAGGGACTGATGTTTGAAGGTGAGCTTTCGATGCTCAGCTCGGAAATGTCCTGCGACAGATGTGAAAAAATGTGATGGGTGGTCATTGGTGATGCAAAATACTCAAAAGCCGAGATTGCACATCGTGATGGTCGAACCGAGAATACCGCAGAATACAGGCAACGTTTCAAGGACCTGTGCGGTGACGGGTGCGGTGCTTCATCTGGTGAAGCCTTACGGGTTCACTATCACCGACAGACAGCTCAAGCGTGCGGGGCTTGACTATTGGGATAAACTTGAGATCTATGAATATGACAGTCTTGATGAGTTCTTCGCCCGAAACGATGGCGATTTCTACTATTTCACCACAAAGGGCAGGAAAGTTCATTCGGACGTTGCTTTTGATATAAAAAGGGATACTTACCTCATCTTCGGCAGAGAGGACAGGGGGCTGCCCGAAAGCCTGCTGTATGAAAATCCGCAAAGATGCGTGAGGATACCTATGCGACAAACGCTGAGGAGCCTTAACCTTTCAAACTCCGTTGCGATAGCGGTGTATGAGGTCCTCAGACAATGGGATTACCCCGAGCTGGACACTAAGGGTCAGCTCACACAATATAAATGGGAAGACCGTGGGGAGGAACAGATCAATGGCTAAGATAAAATTTGTTACTGATTCCGCAAGCGATATATCTGAGGCTTATGAGAAAAAGTATGATATACTTATCCTTAACTTCAAGGTCGCTATGGGAGACAAAAGCTACACCAGCCGTGTGGACTTTGACAATAAGAAATTCTATAAGATGCTGGACGCTTATGACGGCGTTCCCGCGACTTCGCAGATAACGGCGCTGGAGTTTTTGGAGGTCTATAAGGATCTCTACAAGCAGGGCTATACCGATATAATCTTTACCTCTATAAACAGCAAGGGCTCGGCTACATACGATAACTCCATTATGGCGGTAAGTATGTTCTACGACGAGGTGCCCGAGGCTCAGGGAAAGATCAATATTTATAATATCGACGGCAAGGGCTATACCGGAGCTTACGGATACCCGGTCATTCAGGGCGCTAAAAAAGCCAGAAAGGGTATGGCTGCAAAGGACATAGTTTCGTTTATGAAGGACTGGATAGAAAACTGTGTAATATTCTTTGCGCCGTATACGCTCAAATATGCAAGAAAATCGGGAAGGATACCTTCTGCTGCGGCTTTTGTGGGAGAGGTTATGGGCCTTAAACCGATAATGAGGATCCAGGATAACAAGATCGTGACCGAAACAAAGGTCAGGGGCGAAAGATCGGTGATACCCAAGATACTTGATCTGACGCTTGAAGAAATGATACCAAAGACACCTTACTGCATCGTTTACGGCAACGATGAGGCTGTAATGGAAGAAATGGCGCAGGCTATGATAAAAAAGGTCGGCTATCCGCCGGAAAAGTATTTCCAGATAGGTGCGGCAATAGCTATCAATGCAGGTCCCCGTGTGGTCGGAGTGATATTTAAAGCACATCGTGATTAAATTTTCATATTCGGAGGAATATGGTATGGGCGATAAATTGTCTTGGATCCTTATGGGCGGAGGTGCCGCCGTGATATTGGTGAGTGCGTGGTGCAGGGTGCTGCTGGATATCCCACAGCTGTGGTTCATCCTTGCGATCGTCCTTGGTCTTGGCATGATAGCGGTCGGAAAGGTACTGCAATCAAAAGGCGGAGGCAGCAGCGACGGCTGAGGAGTGCGGATTTGTTAAACGGCGGTGAACAATCACCCAAATCCCTTGATTTTTTGGCGCTTATATTTTATAATAATATATTGTAAGGTAAACTATGGGGTGTTTCCCCAAATATAATAAAGAGAGGATGTCTGTAATTATGGCAGGTCTAAACAAAGTCAGTGTTGATGACATTAATGTAAAGGGTAAGAAGGTCCTCGTAAGAGTTGACTTCAACGTTCCGCTCAAGGACGGCGTTATTACCAACGATAACAGAATAACAGCTGCTCTTCCTACTATCAAGAAGCTTGTGGCTGACGGCGGAAAGGTCGTTCTGTGCTCGCACCTTGGCAAGCCGAAGAATGGTCCTGAGGCTAAGTTCTCACTTGCTCCTGCTGCTGCAAGACTTGCAGAGCTGGTAGACACAAAGGTAACTTTCGCTGCTGACGATACAGTAGTTGGCGACAATGCTAAGAAGGCAGTTGCTGAGATGAACGACGGCGAGATCGTTGTTCTGGAAAATACAAGATTCAGAGGAAACGAGGAGACCAAGAACGGTGAGGAGTTCGCTAAGGAGCTTGCAGATCTCGTTGACGGTCAGGTTTTCGTTATGGACGCTTTCGGTTCTGCTCACAGAGCTCACGCTTCAACAGCAGGCGTTACAAAGTTCGTTAAGGAAACAGCAGTCGGCTATCTGATGCAAAAGGAGATCACATTCCTTGGCAACGCTGTTGAGGATCCTGTAAGACCTTTTGTTGCTATCCTTGGCGGCGCAAAGGTTGCAGACAAGCTCAACGTTATCAACAACCTGCTTGAAAAGTGCGATACACTTATCATCGGCGGTGGTATGGCTTATACCTTCCTGAAGGCTCAGGGCAAGGAGGTTGGTCTTTCACTGGTTGACAATGAGAAGATCGACTACTGCAAGGAAATGATGGCAAAGGCTGAGAAGCTCGGCAAAAAGCTGCTCCTGCCTATCGACACAACGATCGCAGCAGGCTTTCCTGATCCGATCGACGCTCCGATCGACGTTAAGGTAGTTGATGTTGACAATATCCCTGCTGATATGGAAGGTCTGGACATCGGCACAAAGACAGCTGAGCTGTTCGGCGACGCTGTAAAGAGCGCAAAGACTGTTGTTTGGAACGGCCCTATGGGAGTGTTTGAGAACCCTGTTCTTGCAAAGGGTACTATCGCAGTTGCTAAGGCTCTTGCTGATACAGACGCTACAACAATTATCGGAGGCGGTGACTCCGCAGCAGCTGTTATACAGCTCGGCTTCGCTGACAAGATGAGCCACATCTCCACAGGCGGCGGTGCTTCTCTTGAATACCTCGAGGGCAAGGTGCTCCCGGGCATCGACGTTATAGCTGACAAGTAATATTCCACAGGCTGAATATTAAGTAGCTTGGGGCAGGCATCAGAATTGCCTGCCCTTTATTATTTTGTGAGTCGTGAGTCTTTGAGAATAAAACAATGGGGTAAACAAATGAAGTTTTATCGTTATTATTTGAAGGCAAACAGAAGGCTTTTGCTGTATTGCTTGGGAATAATGCTCAGCATTGATCTTCTGATCTTTGCAGCGGATATGTCTAACGCAGGAATTGACGGGTATCTGACACCAATACTCATCAGCCTTGGCTTAACGATCACCACGATGCTTCTGCTGATAGCAGTCATACTGCGCAAGGCTAAGAAGGATAAGCCTTTCCTTGAACTGTATGATAAAAAAGGTCCATGCCCGGAAACTATACAGATGTATATTAATATGCACCCGAAGCCGAGAGTGATAGATTATGTCAGCATAGCAGCTTATTATAACGCTGCAGGCGATGTGGACAACGCTGATAGGTTCATTGCAACAGCAGGGAAGTGTGTGATGGTCGAAATACGCACAAGGGCGTACTATGTGCAGGTCTTGCTCAGCATACGCATCCGTCAAAGACGTTTTCAGGAAGCTGCGGTGATATTCAATAATTACAACAGCATGATGACGACATTCTGTAAGTCAAACCCGGGCCCTGTCGCACTGGATCACTACGCTCATGCAGCTCTGATGTACGCTATGAGCGGCAACATAAATGCAGCGCTTGAAGCTATCGGTCTTATGGAAAGATCTATCCGCAGGGACAGACAGCTCGCTTTTACAAGAAACACCGCTCTTATGGCTGTGTACCTGATCGGCGGCGACCTGCGCAGGGCGGACGATCTTAAAGAGATGATAATTAAAGATGTCAGGGAGTTTGACGGGTTTTTATTTGAAAGCAACAGAGATGTTGTTTTAAGAGATATTCAGGTTATGCAGGAGCTGTTTGACCCGAGAATGAAGCAGCAGTAAGGTAAGGAGATAATGAAAATGCAATGGTTGAATATTCTGGCTGATGAGTCGGAAGCGAATGCTCTGAAGGGAATGTTCTCAGGCTGGCAGAGTATCGTTGGCATAGTGCTGGTGGTGCTCTCTGTCGGAATGATCTATGTTGGAGTAAAAGTGTATCAGGGATTCAAGGTCGATTTCGGAACGCAGGCGAATGTGCCGCAGGAGGACACACACGTCCCGACAACAGCGAAAATACAAAATAAGGTCAAGACCATGATGCCCGATTTCAACGGCAGAGGCGAAACTGAAATAATCGAGTGGACTATGGTCTACGAGGTGGACGGCGAAAAGTATAAGCAGACTATCCCCGATAATGGTTATACCAAGGGACAGGTCATCGACATCAAGTATGAGCCGAGCGATCCGAACGATTTCTATGTTTACGACAAGCAGGCTGAGGAGGCTGCGGCGGAAGCTGAGCAAAACGGCGAGCAGGAGGAACCTGCCGAGAAGAACAAGCTCGGGATCGGAATGATCGTTATGGCGTGCCTGCTGATGGGTATCGGAATTATGATGATAATAAGCTGATACCTTTCCGGCTGCGTTGACAAAAGGTCGCAGATGTTGTATAATTAGATGTTGGTCAATAATAGGGCTTTGCCCGAATCTATAGAAAAGGAGTTTTTTTAATGAAAAAGTCAGTAAGAAAGGCGATCATCGCCGGCAACTGGAAAATGAACAAGACAAGACCCGAGGCTAAGGAGCTTCTGGAGGCTATCAAGCCGCTGGTAGCAAATGCTGAGGGCAAGGTGGAGGTCATCGCTTGTGTACCTTTCACAAACCTTGAAACAGCTGTAAACACCACAGCAGGATCAAATGTTAAGGTCGGCGCTGAGAACTGCCACTTTGAAAAGAGCGGCGCTTTCACCGGTGAGATCTCGGCGGATATGCTCGTTGAGGTCGGCGTGGAGTACGTTGTCCTGGGTCACTCTGAGAGAAGACAGTACTTCGGTGAAACAGACGAAACTGTAAACAAGAGAACAAAGGCTGCGCTTGCAGCAGGTCTGAAGCCGATCGTTTGCGTTGGCGAGCTGCTGTGGGAGCGTGAGTGCGATATCACAGAGGAAGTTATCGCTAAGCAGATCAAGCTCGATTTCTTCGGCGTTTCAGCTGATGATATCAAAAAGTGCGTTATCGCTTACGAGCCTGTATGGGCTATCGGCACAGGAAAGACCGCAACGGCTGATCAGGCTGAGGAGGTTTGCGCATTTATCAGAAAGACACTTGCTAAGCTTTATGACGAGGCAACAGCAGAGGCTGTTACTATCCAGTACGGCGGCTCGATGAACGCAGGCAACGCAGCTGAGCTTCTGAGCAAGGAGAACGTTGACGGCGGACTTATCGGCGGTGCATCACTCAAGGCAAACGACTTCAACACTATCGTTCAGGCTGCTGTTGAGGGTTAATTTAAAGCTCACTGTAAAGTGATTAGAATGGAGAACTATTATGAGTAAAAAAACAGTTGTACTTGTTGTAATGGACGGTGTGGGCATTTCGCAGTCACACCTCGGAGATGCGGTGACGGAGGCTAACACTCCGACTCTTGACAGGCTGTGGAAGGAGGTCCCGCACACTACTCTCAAAGCTCACGGCGATGCTGTGGGTCTTCCGTCGGACGACGATATGGGTAACTCGGAGGTAGGTCACAACGCACTGGGCTGCGGTCAGATCTACTCTCAGGGCGCTAAGCTCGTAAACGAGTCTATCTCAAGCGGAAAGATGTTTGAGTCGGCAACCTGGAAAAAGCTTATCGCAAACGTTAAGGATAACGGCTCGGTATTCCACTTCCTCGGACTGCTCTCTGACGGTAACGTTCATTCAAACATCGCTCACCTCAAGACAATGCTTGCGCAGTGCAAGAAGGAAGGCGTTGCAAAGGTAAGATGCCATATCCTGCTTGACGGACGTGACGTTCCGGCAACAAGTGCGCCGATCTATATCGAGGATCTTGAAAAGTTTATGAGCGGGCTCAACGATGCTTCGTTTGACGCTCAGATCGCTTCGGGCGGCGGAAGAATGAAGATCACAATGGACAGATACCAGGCTGACTGGGGCATGGTAAAGCTGGGCTGGGACACCCACGTTCACGGCATCGGCAGACAGTTCGATACAGCGCTTGAAGCAGTTGAGACTCTCAGAGGCGAAACAGAGGCGATAGATCAGGATCTTCCTCCTTTTGTTATCGCTAAAAACGGAGAGCCTGTTGGCAAGGTCAACGACAACGACAGCGTTGTTCTGTTCAATTTCAGAGGTGACAGAGCGCTTGAGATCTCAATGGCATTTGACGGCGGCGACGATTTCAAATTCTTTGACAGGGGAGTTATCCCAAAGGTCATCTACGCAGGTATGCTGGAGTATGACGGCGATCTGAAGATCCCGAACAACTATCTTGTAAATCCTCCGGAGATCAAGAATACGCTTTCTGAGGTGCTCGTAAACGCAGGACTCAATTCCTACGCTGTTTCCGAAACACAAAAGTACGGTCACGTTACATATTTCTGGAACGGAAACCGTTCCGAAAAGTTCTCTGAGGAGCTTGAAACGTGGAAGGAGATCCCTTCGGACAATGTTTCATTCGATCAGAGACCGTGGATGAAGTCCGCTGAGATAACCGACGATATGATCGAGGCTATCAAGTCACAGAAGTACGATTTCATCAGATGCAACTATCCTAACGGTGACATGGTAGGTCATACAGGTTCTATGGATTCGACCATCGTTGCAGTCGAGGCGGTCGACCTTGGTCTGACAAGACTTCTGAAGGTCGCTGAGGAATACGACTGCACAGTGCTTATCACTGCCGATCACGGAAATGCTGATGAGATGCTTGAAAAGAACAAGAAGGGCGAGATCAACGTCAGAACTGCTCACTCGCTCAACAGAGTTCCTTTCTTTATCGTAAGCAAGGATAAGTACGAGATCATCGACGCTGAAAGCACAAAGTACGGCCTTGCAAACGTTGCTCCGACCGTGCTGAAAATATTCGGTATCAAAGCTCCCGATTGCTGGGAAGACTCTATGATCTGATTCTGATGACAGATAATTGTCAAGTAATTGAGGGGGACTCTTTTAGAGAAGAGTCCCCCTCAAACTCCCCTCAGAAACCTCTTAATGAATTTCAGAGATATGAAAAAAGAGTTTTCATATCTCTGAAATTAACTGAAAGTCCCGAGAGAGTTAGAGGAGGATTATTCCTGAAAAAGCCCTGAAGCACCTGACAACTATCAGATATCAGAATTGGAGCATAGCTGACCAAACATAAAAGCTGAGGTTTTCACGCCTCAGCTTTTTTCATGCCCCACAGCCCGTAGGGGTCTGTTTTCAGTTCGTGTTCATACAGCGAAACAACGTCCCGGATGTCAAAGAACATCACCTTGCAGCTTCCGATGAGGGTCTGCTTGATAAGCCCCTTTTGGTACGCCATTTTCTGAATGGTGTACCACGCTTTGACGGGTGGGTGCCCTGCTTCGATCATCCATTGTTCGGGAGGGTAGATGCGGTTTATCTCCTCGCTTGGTTCAAACTGTCTGTTGATATCCTCGGGGGTGATCGGCTCGACATAGTGCATAGCGGTCAGCTTGTAGATATCCACACCAAAAAGCAAAGCCTTTCCGCCGTTGTGGATAGCGTAGTCAAGCCCTCCTTCAAGAGCCTGTTCAGCGTGCTTTCCCCAGCCGCTTGTGCTTATGGTATCCTGTCCTGTGAGAGTGTCGGGCAGGCTGCGGAAAGTATCTGCTACGATCCCCATTGCGGTGTGCGGTGCGTTGTGCGGAAGCTTTTTTATTTTGACGGTGATCCCGAGCTTTTTGTCCTCGTCAGTCAGCTCCAGCTCCCTGCTCAGCCGCAGCGCAGGCATAAAAATGCTTCCCTGCGGTGTTACAAGTTCCTTCAAAGTGTTTATCAGTGTCATCGCACCGCCTTCAAGCTCTCCGAAACTGCTCAGAGAGCTGTGCACCTCCAGAGTCATTGCCTTTTCAACACCGAGGTCAATAAGTGCCTGTTTCAATTCTGATCTCGTTACCATTTTTTACCTCGCCTTTTGTGAAAGCCTTGATCTGCGCAGCTAAATAAAGTGATCCGCACACGAGTGTTATGTCCTGCGGATAGGCGGTCTGCAAAGCCTTTATCTGCTGCAAAAGCGGCAGCTCACACGTCTGCGCTTTCCCACCGAGAGAATTGATCTTTTGTGCAAGTTCGGTTTTGCTGACAGCTCTTTCGGAAAAACCGTCAGTGGTGTAAAACTCGTCAACAAACGGTATCAGCTTTTTCACGGCGCTGTCGATGTTCTTGTCTGCGCACATTCCGATTATCGCACGACATCTCAGGCTGCACCCCGAAAGTACCCTTGCAAGTGCGCCGATCCCGTCGGGATTATGAGCACCGTCGAGTATCGTCAGCGGCTTTTCGCAGAGTATTTCGACCCTTGCGGGCAGCACTGCCTCAGAGATACCAAGGGCAATGTCCTTGTCGGTCAGCCCGAGCTGTTCTCTCAGCAGTTCACAGCCTTCGATAACGCTAACAGCGTTAGTGATCTGGTGCGATCCGCCCATCGAGAGGGTGTAGCTTTTGCCTTTATATTCAAACTCCGAACCGGATACACCGCTGCTTTTCACGATCAGCCTGTCTGTGTCGGGAATGGTGACTCTGCTGTGAAGCTGCAAAGCGGTATTTGTCACAACATCGACCGCCTCCTGTGGATTGTAGGCGCTGAGAACGCACGGTACACCGGGTTTGATTATGCCAGCCTTCTGTGCAGCGATCTCGGCGATCGTGTTTCCCAGGATCGCAGTGTGGTCAAAGTCGATAGTCATTATCACGCTCAGCAGGGGGGAGCTGATGATGTTGGTACAGTCAAGCAGTCCGCCAAGCCCTGTTTCAAGCACAACGATATCGCACTTTTGTTTTGCAAAGTACAAAAAAGCTATCGTCTGAGTTATCTCAAACTGCGAAAGGTCGTCCTTTTCGGGAAAGCTTTCAAGTACATTGCTTAACCTTTGCGCAAGCCGGGAAAGCTCGCTGTCGGCAATGTCGCAGCTGTTTATGCGTATCCTGTCGTTGTAGTGCACGATGAAAGGCGAGGTGAAACAGCCGGTTTTCAGCCCGGCAGAAATAAAGACACGGTTGAACATCTCTGCTGCCGAGCCTTTTCCGTTGGTGCCTGCAATGTGGACAAAGCGAAGATCTTTTTGCGGGTCGCCAACTGCTGCAAGCAGCCTTCTTATACGCCCGAGATCTTTCACAGGTTTTCCCGAGTGGGAGAATGAGTTGATAAAATCCATGCCGGATCTTTCGGTTGAGTTTTCTATCATTATTATTAGTCCTTTTTTGATTTATAGTTCGCTGAACAGCTCGATCTCCTCTCCGAGCGGTCCGAGGCAAAACGCCATTCGCAGCGGATATTCAGGGTCTGAGGCGATGATCTTGGTGTTGGGCTGCACAAAGACCTCGTAGCCTGCCTGCGCAACCTTTTCAGCAGTCTTGTCAACGTCATCGGTTTCAAATGCGACGTGACGTATCACGCCTTTTCGGTGCTCGCCTTGCTCACCGCAGAAAACTTCGATCAAGCCGTTTGATGTGTCTATCATTATTCCGCCGTCCCATTGGCGGCGCAGCTTCATTCCCAGCACTCCGATATAAAAATCCTTGACCCGCTGAAGCTCCTCAGCCGTTTTACATTTCATTGAGATATGGTGGATCCCTTTTATCATGGTGTTACCTCCGCTGCTTTATGGTCACATTTGGTCTATTATTGTTTTGAGCTGAGCAGCAGTCTGAGCGTTCACGCCTGCTGTCTGTGCGATCTGTTCAACGCTTGCGGCTTTCATAGCTTCCTTCGTCTTGAAGGTCGTTATCAGTTTAGCGGCTTTTTTGTCGCCCACGCCCCTGACCTTGGTAAGCTCCAGCTGGTAAGCGTTTTTGCGGTGTTTTTTAGCCTGATATGTTATTGCAAAACGGTGCACCTCGTCCTGTATGGCAGTGGCAAGATTGAATGCGCTTCGGCTTTTTGCAATGCTTATCTCTCCGTCGTCAGTCGCAACAGCTCTTGTGCGGTGACGCTGATCCTTGACAAGTCCGAACACAGGGCAGGTTATCCCCATCTGACGAAGCATAGGCTCCACCGCATTGACGTGTCCCTTACCGCCGTCAAGCAGTATCAGATCGGGCATTGTCGCAAAGCCCTCATCAGTCTTTTCAAAGTAGTTCTCAAAGCGCCTGCGCAGGACCTCTTTCATACACTCGTAGTCATTTTGCTCGTCAACAGTTTTGATAGAAAAACGCTTGTAGAATTTTTTGAAAGGTCTGCCGTTGCGGAACACGACCATTCCTGCGACCATGTTTGTTGAGGCAAGGTTGGATATATCGTAGCATTCTATGAACTCAGGCGGCTTTGCAAGTCCCAGCGCTTTTGAAAGCTCCTCAAGTGCGGCGACCTCACGCCTTGTTCTGCCGACCTTGTTGGAAATAAACTCGGTCGCATTTGATTTTGCAAGCTCGGTAAGCTTTGCAAGACTGCCTCTTTGCGGAACGAACAGCTTAACATTGTGCCCTGCCTTCTGCGTAAGGTACTGTGCAACGATGTCCATATCCTCAAAGCTTTCGTCAATGAGTATCTCCCTGACGATCTTTTCTCTGCCCGAATAGTACTGCATAAGGAACTGCTCACGCATATGCGAACTGTCCGTTTTTTCACCCAGAAAGTGATCTGACTTATCAAACAGACGACCGCTGCGGTACATCAGAACGCTTGCGCACGCCATTTCGGAGTTCTGTGCAACGGCGATGATATCCATATCCTTTATCTTTTCGTCAACGATCTTCTGACTTTCGGCAGCCTTATTTATCGCATTTATCCTGTCACGCAGCTTTGCGGCACGTTCAAATTCAAGATTTTCAGCAGCCTCGTTCATCTCCTGAGTCAGGCGCTTGACAGAGTCCTCTGAGCCGCTTCTGATAAAGTCAACCGCACGGTCGATCATCGAGTTGTACTCCTCTTTGGAGATGCGTCCCGTGCATACGCCCATACAAAGCTTTATGTGCGAGTTCAGACACGGACGCTGTTTTCTGAAATCCTGCGGGAATCGCCGTGAGCAGGTCGGCAGCATAAAAACTCTGTTGGCTTCGGTGACCGCCTGCCTTACCGCAAATGAGCTGGTGAAAGGACCGATGTACCTTGCTCCGTCCTCCTCCTTTTGCAGCGCAGCCTGAAGACGAGGGTACGGCTCATTGGTGACTTTGATATAGCTGTATCCCTTGTCGTCCTTGAGCAGAATGTTGTATTTTGGCTTGTATTGCTTTATCAGCGAGCATTCAAGCACCAGTGCCTCAAATTCCGAATCGGTGACGATGAACTCGTAGTCATAAACATTCTGCACCATCTTCCAGACCTTGGGCAGGTGATCCTGTCCGGCACGAAAATAGGAGCTTACACGGTTTTTCAGATTTTTCGCCTTGCCGATATAGATTATCTCGTGAGCTTTGTTTTTCATGATATAGCACCCGGGGGAGTCTGTGAGCTTGTGGGTCTTGTCACGTAAAAACCCGATCCTGGGATTATCATTTTCGGTGATGTACATTTATAACTCCTTTTCAATAATGTGGTTCGCCCCGTCATTCAATTACGACCGGAGGCATGGGTCGTGTCTATACGATCTCATAGCCCGCAGCTTCCAGTGCAGACAGTGCCTTGTCAAAGTTTTCACGCTTGACAAGAATGTAGTCGGTGTTGAAGGTCGAAACTGCGAAAACACCGATGCTGCATTCTGCGAGTATTCCGGTGATCTTTGAAAGTATCCCTATCAGCGAAAAGTCCAGCGTGCCGCATATCCTCATAGCCTTCCAGCCGTCCTCTTTGTCAGTGACAGACTGTGGGGTATCCTGCGTCAGACACACCAGCGACAGCTCCTCATCAGTCCTGCCGATGAAGAACAACTCGCTGTCAGTATCAATTTCTTTAATAGACTCAAGCTTGCAAACAGTAAGGTCGTATCCGAGCTTTTGTATTTTCATATTTTCTCCTTATTATGCCTTGCGGAACACAGCAGTGATTCGCATTTCGTCGCCTTTTTTTTCAGCAAATATCTCGCCGTCCATTTTGAGCATAAGCTGTCGGCAGATGTAAAGTCCCAGACCGCTGCCGGACTTGTTTGCGGTGTTTGAGCCACGCCAGAAGCTGTCAAAAATGTGTATCATCTCGCCCTCGGGCAATGTGCAGCCGCTGTTTGTCACACACACCAGCAGGCAGTTCTCCTCTTGTGAAAATGTGATGCGAATGTATCTTCCGTCGCCGTACTTTATTGCATTTTCAAGCAGGTTCTGGAGCACCTCGACAGCCCTTTCAGGGTCGCCGTTCACGATACAGTCCCTGAAGCTTTCGATGGTGAACTCGGTAGAATTGTCAGCAAGGCGGAGATCGTAGTTGTTATTGATGGTGTTGATCACCTCGGAAATATAGAACTCAGACTGCTTGACATCAAGCTTGATGAGATCCTCGCTTGCCGAGCGTGTGAGCTGGGTCACAAAGCTGTCAATGTCGTCAGCGTTGGAGTTTATGTGTTTTGCAGCGTTGCTGATCTTCTCCTCATCGTTGTATATACCCTTGGAAAGCCCGTTGGCGTAGAGCTTTATCGCCGAAAGGGGAGTGCGAATGTCGTGAGAGATCGAAAGGATAAGAGTCTGCTTTTCTTTCATCAGTTCCAGCTCGTGTTCACGCCGGTCGATGATGTTGTCACGCAGCATATTCACGCCCCAGATGAATTTCCCGAAATAGCGGCTCTTGTGTTCCTCAATAGGTGTCGAGAGATTGCCCTTTGAAAGCTCGTAGGGGACCTTTGACAGCCTGTTGAACGGCTTGAGCAGCCTTATCCTGACGTAGATCAGAAGCAGTACCGCAGCTGCTGCGACGACAGCTATCGAAACATTCATCACAAGCCTGCCGCTGCTGTCTGTCTGAACGGGCTTGTAGTCAAATCGGTAGAGCTTTGAGCCGATCTGCCGGATCAGGTTGTCGTTATCTGAAGAATACAGATCCTCAGAGCCGTCTGACAGTGTTATCGAGGTCACATATTCGCAGTCTGAGATGTCCGGTATCTCGCCGCTTTTCTCGATCTGTCTGCAAAGCCTGCTGATCTCAACACGGTAAGGTCTGCCGCTTTGGTCGCTGCCGCTGTCAAAAGCGAGGTTTGCACAAACGAAAGTGCCGGTGATCAGACAAAGCACTATCGCAAAGATCAGATAAAACCTTTTCATATGAATTTATACCCCACTCCCCAGACTGTCTGAATCCGTGCAGGCTTTTTGGGGTCGTCCTCGATCTTCTCACGCAGCCATTTGATGTGCACAGTGAGAGTCTGCTGCTCTGAGAAGCTGTCGCTGCCCCAGATCTTGTTGAAAAGATATTCCTTTGTCAGCGTCTTTCCGGGATTGTCAACAAGCAGCTGCAAAAGCTCAAATTCCTTATTGGTCATTTCAAGCGGCTTGTCGTTTTTGTAAGCGGTCTTTTCTGCCCTGTTGAGCCGAAGATCGCCGCTGGTCACCTCGTCAAGCGAGTATCTGCGTTTGAAGATACCTGCGATCTTTGCAAGCAGAATGTCGATGTCGTATGGCTTCTCGATGTAGTCGTCCGCACCGAGGATAAGTCCGTTGAGCTTATCGTTTTTTTCACCCTTTGCGCTGATAATGAATATTGGAGTGTCATTGGTCTTTCGGATACGTTCACACACGGCAAAGCCGTCCATTCCGGGAAGCATGATGTCTAAAAGCACCAGCCTCGCACCGTATTTTTCAAATATGTTCAAAGCCTTTTCACCTGTGTCAGCCCAAGTGACAGTGTAACCGTCAGCACGCAGAAAATCGCACAGCGGTTCAGCAAGCTCCTTGTTGTCCTCGGTTATAAGTATGTCTATCATTTCTTCACCCCATTAAAGCGTGTTGCCTTAGTATCTAATTTAAGAATATCATAGCAGCAAAAGCTTGTCAAGCATAAACGCAGTAAAGCCCGATGATAACATTGCCTGTCACCATCGGGTCCTGGTTCTTGTTTCTTGCATCTTGCTTCTTGCATCTTGCATCTTGCTTCTTGCTTCTTGCTTCTTGACTGAGAAACAGCAAAGCTATTGAGGGGGGATGTTTTGCCCCAAAGGGTAAAACTCCGGAGCGAGAAACAGCAATGCTGTTTCTCGGTTTACCAGCCCATTTCCATCAGCCAGTTGTTGAGGCTTCTTTCCCTGTCACGGATATTCATACCGTCAGTATAGTTTCCAAGCTCGTTTTCGCCCTTAATAACGCCGTCCACAATGAACATTACTTTAGAGCACTTTGCAGCAACTCTGGAATCGTGAGTAACGAGCATGATAGTAGTTCCGTCACGGTTAAGCTCGGTGAGCATCTGCATTACCTCGTCAGAGGAGCTTCTGTTAAGAGCACCGGTCGGCTCGTCGGCAAAGATGATCTGCGGATCGTTTATCATACTGCGGCAGATGCAGGCTCTCTGGAGCTGACCGCCCGACACCTCGTTGATGTCGTTTCCGGCGATCTCGCTGATGCCCATTCGCTTCATAAGCTGCTGTCCCTGTTCGGTGATCTGCTTGCGGGTGCGCTTTTTGCTTTTTGCCTCGGTTGCGGGCAGAATGATGTTATCAAGAATAGTCAGGTTCTTGAGCATATGCATCTGCTGGAAGATGAAGCCCATTTTTTCAAGCCTTACATTTGCAAGCTTCTTTTTTGGGAGCTTTGCGATGTTCTCGCCGTCAAGCATCACCTCGCCCGAGGTCGCATCGTCCATTCCCGATGCGGTGTACAAAAGTGTGGATTTGCCCGAACCCGAGGGTCCCATTATCGCTACCATATCGCCTTTGCTGATAT
Source organism: uncultured Ruminococcus sp. (assembly GCA_902787825.1). GTDB lineage: Bacteria > Bacillota > Clostridia > Oscillospirales > Ruminococcaceae > Hominimerdicola. The sequence goes on from CADAHS010000011.1 coordinate 43,293, forward strand.
TGAAGCTGACGTTTTTCAGAGCGTTGTTCTGCTTTTTGTTGGTGATGTATGTCTTGCAAAGATCTGTCACTTTGAGGATCGTTTCGGTTGCCATAGTTGTTTCTCCTTTTCTTGTTCTGTTATTCTATGCTTGATGTCTGCTGTGCGGTGATGCGCTTTGTATATGCCGCTGTTATCCACACGCTTATTGCCATGAGCGCCATTATCGTTACGGGGTAGATCAACGCAACTCTCAATGTGTTCATCGAGTAGGTGATGCCGCTGTTTACGCCCATTATGCTGAATATCTGATTGCCTATTAGCTTTGATACGGGCAGCGCCAGGAAGCCCGATATGACAGCTGAGATAACTGCGGTGATGATAAATCTCTTGGTGTGCCACTTGATTATCTTGTTATCTTTAAAGCCGATAGCCTTGAGAGTCGCTATCTCGCTTGTTTCCTTGATGACCATTGATCTTTCCATAAGTACTGCTACCATTATGACGATCGCAGCGGAAAGGATAAGGAAGAAGAACTTTATGCTGTCAAATACAGGTCCTACCTCGGTGGTATCCTGCGCTTGCTGCGCACCTGTTTTTACATCGACGATGTCGGGGAATAAGTCCTTTATCTTTTCGATGCGCTTTTCAACTTCCTTGTCGCCGGGGTCATCGGTGAAGAGGATCTGTGCGGGGAAAGAGCCGCTGATAAAGTTGTAGTCAAGGTCAAGATCCTCGTGGAATCTGATGCTGTGTCCCATATTCATCATAGCATCGTACATACCCGAAATGATAAGGTCGTATTTTTTGTCGCCCACGGTGACGGTTATGGTGTCACCGATGTCTGCGCCAAGGTCCTTTGCGGTGGCGGGCTGGATAGCGACCTCGTCCTTGTTCTGCGGAGCACTGCCCTTGGTGTAAACGTGTTCATCTGCCTTATTGTTTACGCCCTGTATGCCTATAACCTTTGTTGCCTTGCCATTGAACTCCTGCTTGCAGGATATCATCATTTCCTGGAAAACTCGTGCAGGTATACCGTTTTCGGCGAGCGTCTGCTCCATTTTCTTGTACTTATCCGTAATGCTCTGCCTGCTGCTGTCATAGCTGTTATCGTTATTGCTGAAGGCTACATCGGAAGGTATGCACGCAAGCAGTGAGAGAGTTTGCTTGCTGTTGAGGGTATCGGCGCATATGTCAAGGAACTGTATGGGCAGCATAGTGAGTACGAACACAACGATGATGATAAGAAATCTCTTTGGTGCGCTCATTACGTCGTTTGATGCCATAAAGGTCGTTGCACCAAGGCGTGACTTTGAAAGTCTGAGAAAGCCCTTTCTCTTGAACCTTTCGCCTGTCTGACCGTTTCTGATAGCGTCAACAGGGGAGAGCTTGTTGGCTTTTCTTGTGCAGATGAGTGCGAACAGCATTATCACTGCAACTACTGCGATCGCACAGATGATGTTGGTGAAGATGTTGCTGCTTGACTCGACCATTACCGAGGACGAGGAGAGGTCTGTGAGCAGGTCGCCGAATGGGAAGCTGAGAGCTGTGCCTATCACTGCGGCAACCACCGAGATGGCAAGGTACTTTACAAGGTACTGGCTGCGTATCTTCAGATTGCCAAGACCGATGGCTTTCATAACGCCTATCTCTCTGAATTCTGACGAAATGGTGAAGGAGATGGTAAATCTCAGAACGATGAGTGATACGATTATCAGTATTGCGCTTACTGCCAAAAGCAGCAGGGCAACTATCATATCAAAGAGGTAGGACGACTTGATGAACTCTTTTTTCCCGCTGAACACAAAGCTCAGATCTGACTTGTTGAGCGTGTCTACGATGTCATCGGCGTGATCTGTGGTGATGTAGTAGAATTTGGTCTTTGTGCCGAGCTTTTCAGCCTCCTGCATAAACGGCTGTGCGTCCTCGTCGTTGACGATCATTCTGCCGATGCCCATAAGTGCCGAGCCGAGTGCTGCATCGTAGAATGTGCCGCTTACCTTGAGATCTTTTTTCAGATCCCCTAAGTGCAGGGTGATGGTATCGCCGACCTTTATATCAGACTGGTTGAGAAACTTGTTTGCAATGAGTATCTCGCCCTTTTTCACGCTTGTTATCTTTTGCTTGTTCTCGTCAAAGTAATTGAGCTTTGTTTCGCTTATGGGCATAAGGTTTATTGACGATTTGAAGCCTGTTTCCTTATCGCCGGGAAGGGTGATCTCGTTGTGCTCCATAAACCATATCTGCTCGTGCTCGATCTTTGATATTTTGTCCTTGTCCTTTTCAAGGACCTGATCGACGGTCTGGGTTTCGGTCCTGTTGTAGGTCGCACACGCAACATCGGGCATACCTGCTTTGTCAAAGTAGTTATCAAGTGATGACGTAACGGATATCATACTGTTGACGCTGCCTGATATGAACATTACCGAGATGATGATGAACAAAAGGATTATCGTGTTCATCGTTCTGCCTCGTCTGAGGTCTTTCTTTAAGATAGTAAAAAACATTTTATTCTCCCTTGCTTCCTTTATTCTCTTTTGTCTGTCTTATTTCTTTCTGAGTCTGAAAACGATTATGCCTGCGACGATCACCACTGCTGTACCTGCGATCCACTTTACGGTCTGGCTCTTTATCTCGCTGCAAACTATCTGCGAGGCCTGCGCAAAATAATTCTGAGCTTCCTGCTCGCTGCAATCAAGCTTCTGAGCTATATCTGCAACGATGATCTGCTTTTCGTCCTTTGCAAACAAATTGTGATCCTCTATCGCATTAACTACGATACTGCTTTGTTCGTCTGTCAGTCCTGTTGTCTGTGCAAGTCTGTTTATAAATGTTTTCTTTGTCATATCTGTTGACTCCTTTCTTTTGTCTGTGGTGGTGTATCTCTTACTGTGGTTACAGTATAACACGGGAATTATTAAATAATCCTTAAATTCAAAAACGATGCTGAAAAAGGCGTATCTGCGGTCTTTACCGTTTGGGTGAAGAAAAAAAGAGCCGACAGTTCATTAAAGACTGCCGACTTTATTAAATAGCATTTTATAATTTATTCGTGCATTTTCTTTGCCGTCTGTTCGTTGGAAAGCTCTTTTAGCTCACGACCCTGTCTGAGAAGCTCGTGCAGCGTTGCGCTGTCGTCCGAAGCGATCGCATCACGATATTCTTTCAAGCGGTCGATAATGCAGTCAAGCTCGCTCACAAGCGGCTTGTCGTTCATCAGAAAGAGCGGAGTCCACATATCCTCATTGAGCTTTGCGACCCTCGTCAGATCCTTGAAAGAACCTGCGGAGAAGCCTGCCTGCCTTAAAAGGCTCGGACTTTTTACATAGCTGCTTGAAACAATGTGCGCAAGCTGAGAGGTGTAGGCTATTATCTCGTCATGTTCCTTGGTGTCAGAAACGACTACCTTAGCAAAACCTGTTTCAAGCGCAAGATCAGAAACGGTCTTTATGGTCTGTGCGCAGGTGTCCTTTGTCGGGGTCATGATAAAGCTTGCCTTTTCAAAAAGGTTGTCCACCGAGTAGTCAAACCCCGAGAACTCACGTCCTGCCATCGGGTGACAGCCAAGAAAGCTCACTCCCGCTTCTGTAAGCGGTTTTTCCACTGCATCAACTATCGCACCCTTGACACCGCAGGTGTCGATGACTATGCCGCCCTTTTTGAAAGAGTCCTTGTTTTTGAGCATAAAATCTATCGTTTGCAGCGGGTGCAGACTGACGATAACGATGTCACAGGTGTTCAGCCTTTCAGCTGCGATCTCACCGTCGATAGCCTCCTGTTCAAGCGCAGCATTTACAGCGTGGCTGTCAATGTCCAGACCAAAACAGCTGTGAGTGGTGTTTTTCTTTATAGCCTTAGCAAGCGAACCGCCTATCAGTCCCAGACCGACTATTGCAATTTTCATATATGTCCTCCGTTCACTTTTACGCTTTTACTCATTAAAGTATACCACAGACGCATCAGCTTGTCAAGTGCTGCTGCCACTGTCGGGTCAGCCAACTGCGGTCATTTTGTCAGTTCGACGATAGCGTTTGCGTACATATTCAGGTTAGTGCGGAATGTTTCAAGAGAGATGTGCTCGTCAGCGCCATGCATATTATTGTTTTCCCACAGGAACTCTGCGCCGAATGCAACAGCCCCCGGTGTGTTGTGAACGTATGTCACGCCGCCCGATGAAACGCACTCGCCCTTTTTACCGCTGACGCCCTCGTATACGCTCAGAAGCGTCTGCACGAACTCACTGCTTTGGTCAACATAGTGCGGCTCCATGCACTCAGCACCTGTTACCTCAAAACCGGATCTTTCAAGCGCATCGGTGATGATCCCGGTGATCTCTTTGCTCGTTCTGTCGATAGGGAAGCGGATGTCAACTCCGCCGGTGAGATGATTTTGTTCAACGTTCAGCTGCGTCAGCGCACAGGTCATCTCGCCCGAGATGTTATCAGAAAAGCCCATTCCCATAGCCTTTCCGCTGTGATCGCCGTAAACAAAAAGCTTGGAGAGCTTGTCAAAGCCGGGTATGCCGAGCTTTGCAAAAGCCTGCGAAAGTGCGCTTGCCGTGTTCAGACCGTTTTGCGGACGTGAGCCGTGTGCGGACTTTCCGACCAGTACGCCGCTGAGCATATTGCCCTGCGGTTCGGTGTTGAGCTTGAATCCTTCAAGACTGCTGAGTGCGTCTGAAAGCTCATCGCCGTTAATGTTTGCAAGAACAAATTCCGCCTTGCCGGGAACAGCATTTATCACCGTGCCTGCTTTAAGGTATGCGACATATTTTTCGCCCTTGTCAAGCTCGCCTTTGAAATTCAGGTGCACAACTCCTTTTTCGCAGTTCAGCACAGGAAAGCTTCCGTCAGGGGAGAATACCATTTTCGGGAACGGAAATTTTTTCTGATAGTATTCTATGTCGTCACAGCCGCCCTCCTCAAAGCCGCCGAACACAACTCTGAAATTGCGGTTTATAGGTATCTTCAGATCCTTTATGGCTTTGACTGCATACAGCACAGCAACGCTCGGACCCTTGTCGTCGATGGTGCCTCTGCCGTAGAGCACGCCGTCTTTTTGTGTAAGCTCAAACGGCTCAAAGCTCCAGCCCTCGCCGGCAGGGACTGTGTCAAGGTGAGAAAGCACTGCAAGCACAGCTTCACCCTGCTTGAAATCTCCGTGCACGGCGTAACCGTCAACATTCTGAGTAGCCATTCCAAGCCCCTTCATAAAACTTTCGCCCCACGCCAGAGCCTTTGCCGAGCCTTCTCCAAACGGCTTGACATCGCTTTGCAGCGTGCCTACGCTTGGTATTGCGATTATCTCTCCAAGACTCGCAATTATCTCGTCCATATGTTCATCAAAGTATTTTTCAAATGCCTTTTTGTATTCAAGCATTTCCTCACTTCCTTTTTCTTAATGTGCACACAAGTATCTCCGAAGGGTTGTTGAGTCTGAACTTTCCAAGTCCCGTGGTCACTACAAGTCTGCGGTCGATACCAAAAGTTTTGCTGTTGTAAATTCCCTTAGTGTATTTCGGGAAAAACTTTCTCTCGGGGGAGAGCAGTCCTCCCACCAGCGGCAGTCTGATTATACCGCCGTGACAGTGTCCGGAGAATGTCACATCTGCACCCCACTGAGCATAGTTCTCAAAAAAGAACGGGTCGTGCGCAAGCAGAAAGCTGCATCTTTGCGGGTCGGGCTTTCCGAGCTTTTTTTGAAGGTATCTCACCGATGGAACGGGCAGATGCGAATAGCCCCAGTTGCTGTTGATGTAGTATCTCAGCGGCAGCTGCAAGCCGTAAAGGTCGATGCTCTCACCGTCCTGTTCAAGCACAGTCCTGCTGTTTCGCAGCACGGTAACGCCTAAGCTTTTGAGCTTCATGCACAACGCTTCAAGGCACTCGGGCTGAAAAAGCTCGTGGTTGCCGATGATATAATAAGTCGGAGCTATGCTTTGCAGCCTTGCCATAAATGCCGCCTTGGGCTTCATATCTGTTTCGTCACGGCTGTAAAGGTCGCCTGCAAAAAAGATATAGTCCGGTTCCTGCGCCTTGCAAAAGTCCATGATGTTGTTGAAATTATCGCCATAGCGCTTTTTGTGCAGGTCTGACAGCACGAGGATCTTTTTTCCGTCAAAGCTGTCGGGCAGTTTGGCACATTCAAGCTCGCTTTTTGTGAGAGTTATCTCACGGTTGTTGATAAGAAAATAGCCTGCTCCGACAAGTGCCGCAAGCAGACCGGAAACTGTTTTTAAAGACATTTTATCACCTGTTAAGATACTTTTTCAGATCGTTCATTGCCCACCTGGCATGATTGTATCCGTGCTTATAAAGCCTGTCAAGCTTTGCGGGATCATTCTCTGTCCTGCCCACGCCAAATGTATCATGCGGTGTGAAAACAAAAAGTCTGCCCTGTTTTTTTAGCTGCATTACCTCATTGATACACTCATTGTAACGCTCAGCTCTTGTAAGCATCGCTTTGCAAAGCTGCGGATACTTTCTGTAAAGCTTTGCAGAGAGTCTGGTAACAGCATCAGTCTTTTTGACATAACCAAGCGGCCTTGTCAGAACGACGATGTTCTTGTCGCAGCCGTCTTTTATGGTCTGCTTGTAGGGTATCGAATCCGCAAGACCGCCGTCCATATACTTTTTGCCGTTTACCTCGATCATCGGGAAAAGCAGCGGCAGGGCACAGGTAGCCTGCAAAAGCGTCCACTTCCTGTCATCGCCCGGAACACGCAGATACTCCGCTTCGCCTGTTTCCACATTAGTCACCACAGCATAGAACTTTCCCGGGTTGCTGTTGTATGCTTCATAGTCAAAAGGCAGTATGCTGTTGGGCACAGTGTCGTAAGCATATTTCAGTCCGTAGTAGCTTCTGTTTTTGGGATCTATCAGATTTGACAGCCCCATATACTCTTTGCGGTTCATGATCTTTGTTGCAAGCTTATAGTTTCTGCCGATCTGTTTTGAAAAATAGCTAACTCCGAAAGCAGCGCCTGCTGAAACACCGTACGCAACGTCAGCCATGATGCCCTCCTCGAGCAGAGCGTCCATGATACCGCAGCTGTAAATTGTTCTGCTTGCACCGCCTTCAAAAGTTATACCTAACATAATTGTATGTCCTTTCAGTGAAAAATATGCGTTATTTATCCTCAGATGAGGACTCGCTTTCAGGTTTTTCTGACGAGCTGTCTGCGTCAGACGAGCTGTCGGTCTTTGCAGCAGGCTCTACTGTTTCAAAGCTGCGCTTTGAATCTGTGAGCATATTCTTGAGATTGTCCATAGAATTCTTTGTAGCGTTGTCGTCGGTGATCCTGATAACAACGTTTTCCTTCATCGTTGTAACGGTAGACTTTATCTCCTCCAGTGTTTTCACCGAGCCTTCATAGATATAGCTGCTGCCGCTGACCTTGATGTCAACATAGATAGCCGGTTCAGCCTTGGTGGTCGTGGTGGTCTCAGCTGCTGATGATGAAGCAGAGCTGCTTGAGCCCGAGTCGCTGCCCGATGAGCTGTCACCGAATCCCGGAAGCAGACCGAACATACCCAGAAGCAGACCTGCGCCGCCGAGCAGCAAAAGAAGCAGCAGCAAAAGCAGCAAGCGTCTTTTCTTCTTCTTTTTCAGCTTTTTGTTTTTTCTTTCAAGTTCGTCGATATACTTTTTCTCCACATCTTTTTCAATACTCATTTTAATCTTCTCCTTTGATTTTTTATTTTGTTGTATTTATCTGAGTGAAATATATATTCTTGTAGTTTCCCTTGATGCTTCCCAGAACATTCTGAACAGTGTTCACATCACGGTAAAGCACGGTGTCGCCGTCGTACATGAATGCGGCAAGTATTATCGAATCCTTATCCAGCCCGTAGGAGTTCAGCGCTCTGGAAAGGTTTTCGGAAAGCTTGTCATCAACAGCTATCGCCTCCGGTGAGCTGCCGTTTTGCGAAACGTAGATAACGTCATGGCTGTCCTGATATTTCATTTCCACCGTCACCATTTTGCCGTTGCTGAACCCGTCAAGAGCGTTTTGCATATTCACATTGTCCTGACGCATCTGCTTGTTCTGCTCGTTGATCTTGTCTATCTGTTTTTTTGCATCGTCCTGAGCTTCACTCACTTTTTTATCCGCATCGACCTGTGCCTGCTGGACTTTGGCGTTTGCCCGGTCTATCTTTTCCTGAGCTTTTTTCTCTATTTCCGAGGCTGAGTTAGAGATGTTCATCATCAGCCAGAAAAGCATTATCAGGATTATATCAAGCAGACTCGTAAGTTCGATGATGATACCCTTGTTCTTGCGAAAACCGTTCATGGCTTACTCCCTGCTTTCAACAGCAGCGTTGGGAGAATTACGTTCCAAAAACAGCTGAACGTTTTTCTCGTTGTCCTCTATCTTTGAGCAGATCACGCCGTCGAGCATCTTGAAGATTATCGAGAATACCAGCCCCCAGAAAGTAGATGTCAGTGCGCCGTAGAAATTGCCCTGAACATTTGTCATATCGCTGACCATTCCAAGCAGTGAGATGACAGTTCCCAGAATACCCAGCAGCGGGAAAATGCCCGTAAGGTTCACAAAAAGCGAATACAGCTTTCCCGTGTGGTTACGCATCTCGACAACATCTGTTTCCTTCAGCCGTGAGACCTCCTGACCCGCCTCCAGCGAGGAAGAGCGAGCGTCGGGCACAAACACAGTAAGATGCAGTTTTCTGTAAAGCCTGTCAGCCGAATTTTTAGTTGAGTAGTAAACGAACCCCGTAAACACAGCAACGAGGAATATGATAAGGTCAAAGCCCCATAGATTCATAAAGATAACTGAAAAGAAATCCTTCATCCGGCAATTCACCCCCAAACTACATAATAGCACATATTCCTCTAAAAATCAAGCAGATTTGCCCTGTTTGCAAAATTTTATGCAAACAAAAAGGGCACCGCAACAAGCGTTACAGTGCCCTTGAGTCACATATTCAGTTCCTTGACGAATCAAAACCGCCCTTGTTGAAGAACAGATCTCTTATCGCCAGTGCACAGCCCGAAAGGAATCTGTGCTTGTCCTCGATGATAGAAAGCTCTATCTTGCTTGCGACGAAATTACCGCCGACCTCAGTGACAGCGCTTTTGAGCTTCTGGAACTCAGCCTCGTCACGGAAGTTGAAGTTGTGAAGGACTATCTTCTGAGGGTTGGTCGAGAAATACAGGTTGTTCAGCAGCACCGCTGTGAGTCTGTAACGCTCGTCCATGATATTGACAACGCCCTTTTCGCCCTTGTCATAAGCCATGTAGATCATTTCCTTTGTGACGTTGTCGAAGTTTCCTCTTGCAGCTTCATAAAGGAACGGGGTCTGCTCAGGCGAGAAGATGTTCTTTATCTTGCGTCTTATGGCGTTCGGTGTAAGCTCGTTCTCAACACAGCCGCGTCTGCCGCACTGACAAACGGTATCTGCGTTAGGATTTATTATAATCTTGTCAACGAAGTTTGTTCTGTTATCATACGAAATGATAGGCTCGTTGAGGTTGGTGACAACGAAATGAACGGTGTTGCCGTAGTGCAGGAAAGCGATGTTATGGCGGTTGAGATCCTTTGTTTTCTGGAAGTCGATGTTCGCCATAGCTGTACCCTTTACAGAGTTGTCAAGCACCAGCGGCAGCTGTGTGTATTCTCTGAGCTTAGCGATCACAGGTGAGTAATCAGGCTCGGAGTCCACAGTTTTGATACCCAGCTTTTCATACATCGGCGGGAATATGCCGATACCGATGCCAAGGATATTCTCCTGCGTCAGGCAGTTGTCCGAAAGGATCTCCTTTACAGAAGAAAGTGCAAACTGCTCAATATCACTGTAAGGTGTAGAAGCGTCTGTTTCAAGATTTCTCTTGTCAAGCACCGCACCGGAAAGTGTCGAAAGACCGATGCTGATGAGGTTTTCCTCTATGCTCATGCCTATAACGAACTTATAGTGGTGATTGATGTCTATGAGTATCTTTTTTCTGCCTCTCGGAGCTTTCTCGGTAACGTGTCTGTATTCGCCTATCTCCTGGATAATGCCCTGTTCGATCATCTCGTTGGTGATGATAGTTACAGCCGCCCTTGTGAGTTCAAGAGTGCCGGCGATGTCTATTCTTGACGTAGGTCCTCTGGTCTTGAGTATCTTCAGGACCTGCATACGGTTTCTTCTTTTCAGATCGAGCTTGCTAATGCCGTGTTGTTCCATATTTCAAAGCCTCCGCACGTAGTTTGTATAGTAGTCTGGTCTTATTTTGTTTATCCATACAACAAATTATAGCAGGGATTTTTGAACTGGGAATTAACAATTAATTATAATTTATCATAACATATTAGTTTACATTTTGTTTAAAATGCTCAAAGGATCTTTTCCTCGTCGATATCGTCCTCGATATCCTCGCCGTTGAGGAGCTTTTTGAGATTTTCGATCTCCTCGGCTGTGAAGGTGATACCCTTACCCATTCTTGAGTGATCGGGATTCCACTCTCTGATATCATACTTTGGTTCTCTTTCGTTCCAGCTGATAAGGTTGAGCTCCTTTGTCCAGCCCTTGGCATTCTCCGAAAGAACACCGATAGTTTCCTTGATCTCATATTTAAGTTCTGCCATTGATAAAACCTCCAATAATATATTTCAAGTGGTCAGGCGATCACTTTTTGTACAAAGATCTTCTGATGATCTGTCTGATCTGCGGGATATATGCGATAACGAATGCAGGCACGCTCAGACATATGATGAACACTGCAAACAGCGCATCGTAATAGTATCCTGTCAGCACAGCCGACAAAGCGGTGATAATGAGCATATCCGGCAGCTGTTTTTTCAGTACGAGCTTTGGTGTTATCATCATCATTGCCGCTGCAACTGCGGCGAACACGCCCTGCTTGAAAAATACGAATGCTGTGATGAGCGCTGTAATGATGTATCCTAAGACCGGCTTTTTCATTACCACGATCACTGCTGCTGCGCCGATGACCAGAGCAGCTGCCTCAGGCACACCAAACAGGTTTGTGTAAAAGCCCACAACCAAGAAGGTGAGCAGTATCATCGTCACACAGAAGCTGATAACGTCCTTGACGACAGAAGCGTTGTCGAAGTGGTCAGCGATCCTTTTTGGCAGGAATCTGTGCAGCATATCGCTGAGCGACTTTGCGTTGTACACAAAGACTATCGCAAACAGTGTCAGCAAAGCGATAACTATCACGATGTCGTGGATATCCAGCTCTTTCAGAAAATCAGACGCAGCAACGTTTATCAGCGTCATTGTCAGCAGTATGATGTTGTTGAAAATGAGCTTTTTCCAGTTGATATTAAATGGTATGAGCTTTCGTGAATCAAATACTCTGACAAGAAATACCGTCAGATATGCCGCCACTGTGGAGATCGCAGGTCCGTAAAGACCTATCCTCGGAATGAGTATCAGGTTCACCCCTACGTTCACGATGCCGGAAATAAAGCTTGTGAACAGCGATCGCTTTGAGCGTTTTGTCGCAATGTAGATCGAGCCCATAAAGGTCGTGAAGCAGGAGAATATCGTTGAGTAGATAAGTATCGGCGAATAGTGTATGCTGTCGTGAAAATCCTTGCCGATAAGAATGTCGGTAAGCGGCTGTATCACCAGCAGGCAAGCACCTGCAAGAATGTAGATAAGGCTCTGGTTGAAATCAAATACCTTTTCGTAGAACTTGTCACGATCCTTTGAATCATTCTCTGTTATCGCAGACATATTCCACGCCTGTCCGAACACAAGATATACCGTCGCAACAGTGTTGGGGATCTTGTAGGAAGCTGAAAGCACACCATTGTAGCCGTCTCCGAGAATGTATGTCGTCATGAATGTATCGGAGCTGTTGGTTATCAGCCACAAGAGCTGCGCAGGTATCAGCGGAACAGAGTATTGCATCATCGTGCGCATAAGGTCCCTGTTCATACGGCTGCGGTCGATGTGTTTCCACAGCTTTGCGGAAAATGTCAGGAAAATTATCGAGATAAAATCCGAAAGCAATATCGCAAGCAGGTATTTGGAGATAGGTGATGCAAACACGCCGCCGATGCCGAAGAATGCGTGATCCTTGGGGAACACCATATAGAAAAGCACATTGAAAAGCAGCGTGAAAAACGTGGTTATTATGCCGTTGAGCGCAAAAAGCCTGACCTTTTCTATCGCACGCACATATGTTGAGTAAAGCGTTTTCATACTCGACATAAAAATGTACAGATACAGTATTATCCCGTACGAACCCAGATAGTTTTTGGCGACCCCCGCTATCGTGACGACAAACATCACCACTGCGAATACCGCAAGTCCGCTCAGACACACGAAGTTTCCGATGGTGAACACCGCTTTTTTGTCATAGGCCTTGTCAAGTCCGAATCGGATAACAGCTTCCGCTATCGTGACCGAGGCAATGGGTATCGCCCAGTTTGCAATCTGCGTGAGAACATCTGTGACACCAAGCTCGGATTGGGACAGTGCGTTTGTATATATAGGTATTAACAGTATGACAAGTATTTTAGAGCTGAAAGACCCTATTGCAAAGGTAAGCGTGTTTGAAAACAGCTTACGGTAGCTGCTGGGAGCTTTTGTCTTTGACATATCGTTACCTCGTTCCGAAATATCTGAACACATCAGGCGGTTCAGACAAACAATCTATTTGACTATTATATCACATATCCCGCCATTTTGCAATTACTTTTTTATCAGCGGCAACATTTCGGAAAAATCACGGGAAAGTACTTGAAAAAAATATAAAAATAGTTTATACTATATAAAAGGGGTATCCTTTAAGTTTGACCGGACTTTTCGGAAAGGAGTAAGCGTCTGCCTTGCACAGATGCGGTGACGGCTATGGCAAAGAAGGTTAAGGTTTGTTTTATTGTATTTGCTGCGGTTTTTGCAGCGGTTTTCACAGCGAATATCATCACCGAGATATTCAAGACAAAGCTCAATAAGTATTATTCGGTAAACTGATTTCGTGGATAAGAATTAAGAGGTAAGACCAGTGTCTTACCTCTTTTTCGTCTGATGTCGTACAAAATTCCGAGTGTATCCGGCAATGTCCTTTTCAGGAAGCTTACAGCCGTCTGCTTGTGATAAGGGCGTATTGAAACCTTTTCCTCGATCGATTTATAAGCAGAAGCGGTGACTGCCGATGACGGTAACGACCTGACGGGAACGTATAAAAGAGTTGCTGGTCTTTGCGGGATTGTAGTAATAAATGCAGCCGCTTGTGGGATCCCAACCGTTGAGAGCGTCACGTGCAGCGTTGTAAGCCGAGCTTGCAACGGGCTGGTTGAACTGCCCGTCGGTCACAGCGGTAAAAGCACCGTTCTGGTAAATAACGCCCGAAAGCGTGTCGGGAAATGACGGGTGCTCAATGCGGTTGAGTATCACTGCACCGACAGCGACCTGCCCGACGTATGGCTCGCCACGGGCTTCTGCGGAGATTATCCTTGCAAGCAGCGAGATGTTTGCCTGTGTTGCCGCAGGAACCGTCCCGATGCTTATCCCAAGGGCTTTGAGCGTGATAGGTCCGGCAATGCCCGTCTGGGAAATGCCCTTTTGCTTCTGAAATGCAAGTACAGCCTTGCGGGTTATCTCTCCGTAGTACCCTGTCACATCGGACTTGAACAGACCACGTTCCTTGAGCCTTTGCTGTATCGCCCTGACCTCAGCGCCCCTCGAACCGACCTGCGAGATCGCAGCAACATCGTCGCCCATCTGCCTCGGTATCGTGCTCAGACAAGCCAGCACCGTCGCCAGTGCGACCAGTATCGCACTCCTTAAATGTACCTTTTTATAACGAGTTTTCATTTTTATCCTCCTTGAACAGTTGTGTTAGTAATTTTTGCAAAAGCTCGGGAATTATACCCGAAAGACAGAACAAATGTCGTATGATTTGTGCTTTTGAACAAAACCGCTGCTGATTTATAAGCGAAATTGTGATAAGTTACAAATCGAAAAAATGTCAAAAAATCTGTTGACAAAGCGCAGCTGGCGTGATATAATAATTAGGCACTCTCCGAGAGGGGGTGCCCCGGTATCTTGAAAATTGAACAATAAACGAAACGAAACCCTTGGAAATACTTTGAG
>CADAHS010000012.1 GCA_902787825.1 uncultured Ruminococcus sp.
TCACCACGCCGTAAGGCACGGCGTCCTGTTCTCCCTTATGGGTTTCCCCCTTAGACGAAACCTCTTAGCAGCGGAGCTGCTACTATGCCTTAGTGGCTCGAACGTATATTCTGATTTAGTTTACATACCGTACTGATAATATGCTGAGCAAGCGCCCTCGCCGGAAACCATGCAGGCACCTACGGGGTGCTGCGGTGTACATACCTTTCCGAACACCTTGCAGTCGCTGGGCTTGCACTTGCCCTGCAAAACATCGCCGCAGCGGCAGGCTGGGTTTGGCTTTCCTTTCATCTCGGGCAGGCTGAATTTCTTTCGTGCATCAAAATCTGCGTACTCGTCACGCAGTGTCATACCCGACATCTTTATCATTCCAAGTCCACGCCACTCACTGTCGCACGGCTGCATGACCTTGTCCATCAGCTTTTGTGCAGCAGGGCTTCCCTCGTCTTTTACGACTCTTGGATAACAGTTCACAAAGAACGGCTCTCCCTTTTGCAGAAGCGTTACCGTGACAGCAAGTGCCGTCATCAGCTCCTTTGCCGTAAAGCCTGCAACCACTCCGCTCACGCCCTGTTTGCAAAGCTCCATGCAGACCGCATTTCCCGTTATCGCATTGACGTGACCGGGGAAAAGAAACGCATCTGCACTCCCCTTCAACGCCTGATAAGCATTTGGCATCGTCTTGTTTGCGCACAGTATCGAAAAATTGTCCAGACCCGCAGCCTTTGCTTTTTCTACCGCAAGGCAAGCCGACGGCGTTGTCGTTTCAAATCCGACAGCAAGAAAAACGACCTGCTTGTCAGGATTATCCTTTGCAAATTCCACAGCGTCAAGCGGCGAATAGACCGTCTTTAACTGTGCACCCTTGCTCCTTGCATCTGCAAGACTCATCTGCGTTCCCGGCACCCTGATAAGATCTCCAAAGGTGCAGATCACACAGTTCTTTTCAAGCGCAAGGCAGCACGCCTCGTCGATAAATCCCACCGGTGTTACGCACACAGGACACCCCGGACCGGAGATAAGCTCAATGCTTTCCGGCAGCAGCTTTCTTATGCCAAGACGGAAGATCTCGTGAGTGTGTGTTCCGCAAACCTCCATAATGCGCAGCTTTCTGCCGTTATAGCTTTGAAGTATCTGCTTTGGCGAAAGCTCCTTCTTTTCGTTTTCCATTACAGCTCCTCCATGATTTTTTCTGTTTCGCTTGCGTCGTCGTCAGTGATCTTCGCAATAGCAACACCTGCGTGCACCATCACATAATCGCCGATCTCCAGATCGTCAAGCAGATCAGCACTTACACTTCTTTTTGCACCGCTTGCATCTATAACAGCAGTGCCGTCTTTAAGGTCAACTACCTTTGCTGATAAACCTACACACATGATTAATACCTCCCGGAATAATTAATTCTTATCATTATTGCAAAGTGCATAATACGCCTGTCCGAGGGCGATGCCTCCGTCGTTTGCGGGAACGAGCCCGTGTATCAGCACATTGAATCCCTTTGCTTCAAGCCCGCCTTTTGCAAGTCTTAACAGCAGCTTGTTCTGAAAAACTCCACCGCTGAGTGCAGCCTTTTTTATGCCGGCTTTTTTGCTTAGCTTTTCGCAGCATTTCACGATCCCGTCAGCCAGCGAAGCGTGGAAAATATACGCAAGCCTGTCAGGCTGAACACCATCAAGAAAGCTCTGTGTCAGCTGCTTTACAAGCGTTGTCGTGTCAAGCGTTTCAAAGCCGTTTTCGCTGAGTATCTCAAGACTGAATTGCGGCTGTGCGCCTTCGCTGCTCTTTTCAAAACGTTCTGCTGCAAACTCAAGACACATCGAGCTTTCGCCCTCGAAGGTGGATTTTTTTCTTACACCAAGTATTGCGCTCACAGCGTCAAAAAGTCTGCCCGCACTCGTGGACATGACCGTGTTCACTCGCTTGTCAGCCATTACCGATTGCAGCTTGAAAGTCTTTTCATCACACAGTCCAAGCTGTTCGCAGACACTTTGTGCATCATCACCGAACCCGTCCCGGATAAGCTGAACGGCGATACGCCAGCCCTCTTTTGAAGAAGCGTCACCGCCGACCTGACTGAACGGCTTGATGCTGCCGGCTCTTTCAAAACCGTGGGTGTCGCAGATCAGTATCTCGCCGCCCCAGATAGTTGCATCACTGCCATAGCCCGTGCCGTCAAACGAAACCCCAATGACCTTGTCATCATAGTCGTTTTCAGCCATGCACGAAAGTATATGCGCATAGTGGTGCTGGATCTTTACGAGCGGAAGACCGGTTTCCTCAGCGACCGTCACCGTGTTGTAGCGTGGGTGCATATCGCACACGCAGATGTCCGGCTGAACTTCAAGCAGCTCCTGCATTCTTCCGACCGATTCTTTAAGTGCGTTGACAGTGCGAATGTCCGCCATATCTCCGACATATGATGACAGGTAAAGCAGCTCGTTTTTGCCGATACAAAATGTGTTTTTCAGCTCGCCGCCGATCGCAAGACTTTGCAGATCTGCTTTTTTGCTGACCATAACAGGCAGCGGCGCAAAACCTCTTGAACGCCGTATCATGTAAGGCTTGCCGTCGAACCAGTCCATCACCGAGTCGTCCGCACGGATAAGTATACGCCTGTTGTGCGAAAGAATAAGATCACAGTAGGAACCTATCTCGGTCAGTGCGTCCTCATCGCTGCGGCAGATCGGTGCACCCGAAACGTTGCCGCTTGTCATCACCAGACAGTCGGTCATTTCAACGCCGTCCGGATATTCAAACAGAAGCATCTGAAGCGGTGCATAAGGCAGCATCACCCCGACTGTCGGATTGTCAGGCGAAACACTTGCACAAAGCCTGCCATCTCTCTTTTCAAGCAGCAGGATCGGCTTCTGATAGCCCGTCAGGAACTCCTGCTGACCATCAAGAACATTGCATTCCCTCCGCACTGTCTGCATATTTTTCATCATCACCGCAAACGGCTTCTGCGGACGGTTTTTAAGTGCCCTCAGACGGCTGACAGCTTCCTGATCGCAAGCGTCGCAGCACAGATGAAATCCGCCAATGCCCTTCACAGCAATGATCTTGCCGTCCATTATGCTTTTCCTTGCAAGCGTTATAGCCTCGCTTCCCCTGATGCCGCTGCCGACGATATAGACCTGCGGACCGCAGTCATTGCAGCAAACCGGCTGAGCGTCATAGCGTCTTGTGTGCGAGTGGGTGTACTCGTACTCACACTGCGGACACATCGGAAAATCCTTCATCGTAGTTCTTTCCCTGTCATAAGGCATCGCATCGAGGATAGTCAGTCTTGGTCCGCACTGAGTGCAGTTGATGAACGGGTGAAGATAGCGTCGGTCGTTTTTATCAAAAAGCTCGGCAGCGCATTTATCGCAGGTCGCAATATCGGGCGAAACGAAAATATCGCCGGCTTCCTTCTCGCTCTGGATAATTTCAAATGTCTTGAAATCGGTATCGCTTATCTGCCTGACATCAGCAGAGATGACTACCGCACGCTGTGGGGTATCGGTCTTCAGAATGTTCACGAATCGTTCGAGCGTCTGCTGCGGTGCCTGCGCAAAAACCTCAACATATGAGCCCTTGTTCGCAACCGTCCCCAGCACTCCGAGCGAATCGGCTGTGCGTGAAACGAACGGTCTGAACCCGACCCCCTGAACAATACCGTAAAGTCGAATCATCAAAGAAGGCATGTCTGTCCTCCGTTTTCATCAAGTCTGCCTGAGACAGCAAAGTGCGGCAGGTCGATAAGCTCACCGTCAAACTGCCTCAGCGCCCTGTTGCAGATGTTGTCGATAACGACCGCATCGTACCCGCCGCCAAGCACCTTGTTCACAAGCTGCTCCTCATCGCCAAGCTGCTCATCATCGTCTTGTTTAAACTCATCAAACAGCTTGAAGAATGTTGCAACATCAACATCGCAGTCGTACCTTTGTTTTAAAAGCTCACGCATTTTGTTTGCTGCAAACTGCTGGTGTACAACAAGTATTTTTCTGCCGTTAAGATCATTTTCAAGCACCCTGCTCATCGCCTCGGTGATCGGGAAATCCGTCTCAAAAGGTATGCCAAATTGCTGTTTCATATATTCAGCAGCAGCTATCCCACCCGTTGAAACAACAATATTTCTTTCACATTCTGATGCTTTTGCTATCTCGTCGATACCGCAGCCCATTCCAAAGCAAACAGCGCTGTTTCCATACGCCTGCCTGAATATTTTCTCTGTCATATATCCGCTTGCGAGCGGTGTGCAGCCGATGATACCTAGCTTTCCTTTGACAGTTTCATATTTTTGTGTCGCAAACGTCTTGAAAAGTTCCAGATAAGCTCTTTGTTCACCGTCATCATACAATCTTGTTCCGGTGCAGTCAACACATATCGCAGGCAGACCAGTCTTGTTTTCCGCCATACGTCTGAGCGCCCTGTAATCAGTCGCAATGACCGCAGGAACAGGTGTACCGACCACCGCAGTGAACCTGACACTTGTCTGCCCCACCGCCTTGGCAGTCTTTTCTATCAGCCTGTCATCACGCCCGAGAATAGCGTCCATATCACGAAGTCCCGCACTGAACACAGCGCTTTTTTTAGTGAACCACCTTGGCTCATCAAAGCCGCAGATATTTCCTGCGCAGCCGCCCGCATCGCAGATGACCACAAGCCCTCCAAGCTCGTACAGCACCCCGACAGCACCCGACTGATCCGGTGCGAACGGCGAAAGAAGCTTGAGCAGATTTTTCATTTTGCTCCTCCTTTCAATGCCTCGTCAAGCTTTTCAAACAGCAGCTTCACGCCTGCATATCCGAAAGGCTGACGCTCCTCGTTCCAATCGACCGCAGGAACATCACTGTGGTAATAGCCTGCGTCGTTTCCGATGCAGACATCTATCTTTTTGCCGCTTGGCTCATAGTCAAGCATCGTCGGAGAAAGATTTGAAAAGATCTTTGTATCGGGGCTGAGCTTTGCAATTTTTCTGATGAATACAAAGTTGCGTTCACCGACCGTCCCGTAGATCTCCGAAACAGTGAAGCCATAGCTTATCAAAGCCCATGCAAGCTCGAACGAATCAGCGTTGAGAAACTCCCCCACCGCAAAATTCAGCTTTCCGTATTCAGCCTTGAAGCCCTCGACCGCAGCCTTGGCTTGTGTGTAATACTTCTCATCGTCAAACTCCGCACCGATCGCATTTCCCAGCGACCTGTAAAGATTTCTGATCTTGTCGATGTGGTACATTCTCATCATTTCGATATACGGAATACCCAGCGTTTCCTCCATCTGCTGTGCAGCATATCTTGCCTCGGGATTGAGCACAAGATTGAAATTTGCCTGCGACATTTTTTCATACTCAGCAAGATCCTCACAGCGTGAGATCTCACGGATATGCCTTATTCCCGCACCTGTCAGCAGCTCGTATATCTCGCTGTCATCATTGAGCGGCGCAAAGAAACCAA
Organism: uncultured Ruminococcus sp.; assembly: GCA_902787825.1. Lineage (GTDB taxonomy): Bacteria > Bacillota > Clostridia > Oscillospirales > Ruminococcaceae > Hominimerdicola. Next base: position 5,439 of record CADAHS010000012.1, read on the forward strand.
GTATATTCATTGCGTCCGAATGTCTTTTTTGCGGCTTCAGAAGCGAGTATACCGCCTTTCTGACCGCTGCCATCGGCGGAAGCTTCTTTTCTCTTGTCAGAGCGTACATATAGCACGGCACGACCGGCACTCCTGCAAGCTCCTCACACTTCCTGCTGACCCTGTCCATATCCGTACCCAGCAGTGCGTCCACACAGGTAATGCAGATCATTACCGCAGATGGCTTCTTCTCGCAGAACTCGCAGACCTCCCTGACCGCCTCGGGGATCTTCGTGAGATGCCTGCCCGTGACAATGTCCGTGTCATCAAGCAGCAGATAGAAGAACCTGTCCTGATAGCCGCACAGCCTTGATTGCATCGTCGTGTTTCTTCCGCAGCAGCCGGGCGATACAAGCAGCATCACCGATCCCGGTACCGCAAGTCCGGCACGCTTGACGCCAAATCCCTGCGCTCCGGGCGAATTGAACGCAAGAGTCGCAGGAGAAGAATATATCAGATGTTCTGCGCTCATAAGCTCGTCCGGAGTGTTCTCATACCCCAGCTCCGCAAGCTCCGACGCTGTTATATAAAATGCATTATCCATTCTCGTTTTCCTCGTCTATCAGCTTCTGTGCGAGCGCCAGAAAGCGTTTTGAGACCTCAAGCTGCGCATCGCCCTCAACGACTGTCTTTCCCTCGTCCTCAAACCTGATTATGTCATTTGAACGTGGTATCTCAGCCACTATTTCGAGTCCGTTTTTTTGGACAAATTCATTCACCTTCTCGTCCTCGTTCTCAACGTTCCTTCTGTTGAAAACAATGCCCCTGACCTTTGCATAGCTGCGGTCAGCAAAATTCTTAACTGCACTGTTTATGTTGTTTGCAGCGTAAAGCGCCATTTTTTCACCTGAGGTAACTATCAGCACCTGCGAAGCGTAGCCCTCTCTTATCGGTGCGGCAAATCCTCCGCACACAACATCACCGAGCACGTCGTAAAGCACAACATCGGGCTTGTACTTTTTATACAGATCAAAGCTTTCCAGCAGATTGAATGTCGTGATTATCCCTCTGCCCGCACAGCCAAGACCCGGTGTCGGTCCGCCTGTTTCGATACACAGTATCCCCTTGTATCCTACCTTTGAGATCTCCTCAATGCCCGACGGTTCATCGTTTTCACGAAGATAGTTCATCACCGGTGTCAGCAGCTCTCCGCCCAGCAGATTTATCGTAGAATCCGCCTTAGGGTCACAGCCTATCTGAATAACACGCTTTCCAAGAGTTGCAAAAGCAGCAGCAAGGTTTGCCGTGACGGTGGACTTGCCTATACCGCCTTTTCCGTAAATTGCGATCTTAATCATATCAAATCTCCAAATCAATTTTATTGTTCACAAGATCGGGTATCGTCTTTCTGAAGCACCGTCCCGAAAATGCCTCATGCGCAATACCAACAAACTTCGTCTGCTCAGCGACTATCGGCTTGAAAAGCGGATCGGCAATGATCACGCCGTAATTTGCAAACTCCGCCTCAAGCTTATCCTCATCAGCAAGTTTTTTGTCGTTTTGTGCAACAACGCAGTCATCGGTGTCCAGTGTGTGGATAACTCTTACAGCTCTGCCCGTCTGCAAAGACACTGCTCTTGCGACAGAACCTGCGTAGATACTCTCACCCACAACAGCTATATCGAACTTGTCCGTTTCACGCTCAACGCAGGAAAGCACATTCTCCCTGCCCTGCACCGCACGCCTTATATCCTCAGCAAGCACCCTGCTGTACTCTTTTCCAAACGGCAGACCCGTGACAAACGGGATACCGAATCTTTTGTCAAGAACTCTTGCCGCCTCCAGTCCGCTTGACGAAACAACAAGATCACACTGCGCATCGCCTGCGCCTGCGTAGTCCTCAAGCGAGCTTCCCATAGCCATGCAGCAGCCGGATTCAAAACCGTTTTCTTCAAGCCACGAGCGTATTGAATCTATTATCTCCTGCCGTGAAAGATCAAGCGGAGTCGCACCGATGATGTTGACTATCGGCCTTTTGCCGGACCTTCCGGTCTTGCCGCAGAAGTTTTGCGCAAGCATCTCAAAAGCCTGCGAAGCACCCACGAGATAGCTTTTCATGCCGTTTGTGTGCATCGCAAAGGTCCTTATCCCGCAGCGCTGTTGTATTATAAGTGCAAGCGCATCAAAATCCGTGCCCGTCATCGCCGGCATCGGAGATCCGCAGATAGCAATAAATTTCGGTTTCAGCCGCTGTGCCGATTCGCAGACATCGCTGATAAACTTTTCATCGTTGCCCATAACAGCGTCTATCTCAGTCAGCCCCGAAATGTAGATCATACTGTCCATCGTGTACCAGCGTGGTTCATCGTGGGTCGCATATGTCGAATTGCACCCCGAAGCATCGTGTACAACGACCATTCCGCCAAGCTCGTAAAGCGCCGAGCATACGCCCGAGGTATCCGCAGTGTAGCACGAGATAATTCTTGCATAGTGTATCATAGACAGCTTTGGCACCCCATTCCTTTATGCTGGATAACGACTTTTCTGTCCTTTTTGTTTTCAAATGCATCTTCTATCTGAGCCGCAAGTCTGATGATCCCGTCAAAACCGTAAAGCCCCTTTGCCCCGACCATATCCACAAAATGATCCGTGCAGCAGAAATATGCCGCCTTCTGACCGATCGCAAGGTATTCATCATTTGTCTGTTCAAGACTCGCAAAAAATCTCATCGAGGAATTTACAGTCGGGTACAGCTCAATATCCGGATGATTATGTTTGATATACTCAAACGCCTCACCGTCCTCAGCATTGATAACATCAATGAAAACCCGTCTTACATTGAACCCGTTTTCAAGCAGCAGTCTGCAAAGCTCAAGCGGCTTGTGCGTCGCCATAAAATCCACCGCAACAGGCATTGAACCAACCAGCTCAGCAGCTTTTGCAAGCGCCGATGCTGCCTCATTTTCCTTTTGCGAAAGATCGGGAAGATCTATACCAAGCTCATCACAAAGCTTTCGGTAATTATCTCTTATCTTTCCGAAGTCATAGCTCACAGGAAGATACAGCTGCTTTTGTCCGATCCTTTGTTCAAGCTCCTGTGCCGCAGCAAGCGCCTCCGGGATCACCACAATGTTCAGCCTTGACTTTGCCATATCAAGATAGCTTTCATAGTCCTTGCAATTTGCAAGCTCCCTGAGTGTGAAGCCTGCATCTTTTATCATCTTCACAAGCTCGCAGCTTTGCTCAAAAGCCCAGTTGTACCCTATGATGTTCACACTTTTGCTGTCCTTTGGAACATTGCGAAGCGGCACGAACATCTGCTTGTACATCGTCGGCACCGGGGCAAGTCCGCTGAAACGCATAGTCGGTGTCATGTAGCATTTCACAAAGTCTATACCGCCGAACCTGCTTTCAAGCTCGTCGATTATCATATCAAAATCCACGCCTGCAAAAAGGTGCATACAGCTCAGAAAAACAAGTATGCAGGGCGGACGATCTTTCATTCGCTTTATGACCTCGCAGACAGAATCAATGATGTTGTATTCCATGCTTGCGTCAGCGTAATCTTCATCACACAGATACGCCCACGAAAGCCTGTCCATTGCGTCCATCTCCGCAGTAGTCTGCACAACACCCCTCAGACAGCCCTGTGCACAGAAATATATCTGATGCGATTTTGGGATAAGCAGACCCATATGAACGATGTTCCAGTCGCCCCTTGCCGGAGGGCTGTATTCAAGTCCCGACTCAAACGGACGGGGGAACTCAGCGTGAGCTATCTTCACGCCCTTTGGTGCGGATATCTCACCGCCTGCCTTTTTCAGCATATATCACTCAAAACCTTTCATTATCTCATCTGCAAGCTTCATATACTGCTTTGCCATATCGCTGTCAGGATACCTGTTCATCACCGTCGTGCCCAGCTTGTCACACTCCTGCACAAGCCTGCTCCTTTCAAGATCACCGACTATGATCGTGTCAAAATCCTTCGCAAGCGTCTGTACATTTTCAAGTTCGTCATCGACATTTCTTCTGTTCAGTATAAGACCGCCGAGCTGTGCGTATCCCCTGCCCTTGAAATTGTCTATCGCCATTGCGATATTTCCCGCAGCATAGCAGGACATCTTCTCGCCCGAGGTGACTATGAACACCTTCTGTGCATATCCCTTGTGCATCGGCATCGAAAAGCCTCCGCATACAACATCTCCCAGCACATCATACAGCACGATATCCGGCTTGTATTTTTCATATGCGCCTTTTTTTTCGAGCCTTTCCAGCGCAGCGATTATGCCCCTTCCCGCACAGCCAAGTCCCGGGATAGGTCCGCCAGCCTCAACGCAGAACACACCGTCCTCACTCACCGTGACCATGTCCTCCAGCGTGAAGTTGTCACCTCTTTCACGCACCAGGTCAAGTACAGTCTTTATGCGTTTTCCGCCGTTTAGCAGCGACGTTGAATCCGCCTTCGGGTCACAGCCTATCTGCATGACTCTCAGCCCCCGCCTTACCAGTGCGACCGCTAAATTTGAAACGGTAGTTGACTTGCCTATACCGCCCTTACCGTAAACTGCTATCTTTATCATAACTCTTGTGATCTCCTCTTGTGATCTCGACCTTGTAGCCGATCGACTCCATTCGCCTTTCAAGGTCCTCTCTTCCGTTTTTCGCCTCAACGTCAGTACCTGTTTTGTTGTTGTAAAGCAGATAGTTCTTTCTCACATTCATCGGCGAAAGATTCGGCATAATTACGTTTGCACCTGCAAGCACTCCCTTTTCCCTGCCGTCAGGTCGGATAGTTCCCAACGCCGTAGTTGCCGGGATAAGGCAATCCGGCAGCATAAGCCTGCAAAGACTAATCAGAAACAGCGTCAGCTCATAGCTGCCTGCGGGCTTGTCACCAAACGGGGTGTCCTTGTGCGAAAGAAACGGTCCTATTCCTATCATCTCAGGCTTGAATCGTTCAATAAAAAGCATATCCCGTGCAAGGTCCTCCACCGTCTGAAACGGCGAACCCACCATCATTCCGCAGCCCGTCTGAAAGCCTATCTCATGCAGCATTTCAAGGCAGTCCATTCTGTGCCGCCACGACATCTCGCCCGGGTGAAGCTTTTTGTAATGCTCCTCACTCGCCGTCTCGTGACGCAGAAGATACCTGTCTGCACCGGCATCAAATAAACGCTTGTAGTCCTCATATTCCAGCTCACCCACCGAAAGCGTCACCGCACAGTCAGGGTGAGCTTTTTTTATGTCACAAACCACCTCGCAAAGCTTGTCCGTGGTGTAGCTTTTGTCCTCACCGCTTTGCAGTACAAATGTACGGAAACCGTACTCATATCCAGCATCACAGCATTCAAGGATCTGCTGCTTTGTGAGCCTGTAACGTTCACAGTTTGCGTTTGACTTTCGTATGCCGCAATAGTAGCAGTCGTTTTTGCAGACGTTTGAAAATTCGACTATCCCGCGGATAAAAATGCTTTTGCTGAAGTTTGCGATCGCTGCCTCACGACCCTTTTGTGCCGCATATTCCCTGTCCTCATCGGTATAGCTTTCAAACAGCTGTACCCACTGTTCACGTTCAAGATGTCTTTGCTTTTCAAGAATATCAATAAGTTGCTTGTTGTTCATATCATCACTCACAGTTTGTCATAAAGGTGTGGAAAGATCTGCACACTTCTTTTGAGTATCCCTGTCATGTATGCTATCGCCACGCCGTAGTTTGTGAACGCCACACCCTGATCCACAGCACATTTCATTCGGTAGGTCATCTCTCTTGGTGTAAGCATACAGCCGCCGCAGTGAACGACCAGTGCGTAAGGCGAGAGATCGTCGGGGAACTCTCTGCCCGAGGTGAAGCATAGCTCGATGTCCTTTCCCGTGTGTTTTCTCAGCCAGTTGGGTATCTTGACCGTTCCGATATCGTTGCACTGTCTGTGGTGAGTGCAGCCCTCAGAGATGAGCACCTTGTCGCCGTCTTTGAGCTTGTCTATCGCAACTGCACCGTCAACGGCGGTGTCCAGAAAGCCCTTGTATCTTGCCATAAGAATAGAGAAAGATGTCAGCATCACGTCCTGCGGTGTCTGCCTGTCTGCGCTTGCAAACGCCTGACTGTCCGTGATAACAAGTGCCGGCTTTGTTCCAAGCGCACTCAGCGTGTCGCTCAGCTCCGTGTCCTTGACAACCACCGCACACGCATCAGCTTCAAGAATATCCCTTATGGTCTGCTGCTGAGGAAGTATCAGTCTTCCCTTTGGTGCTGCCTCGTCTATCGGCACAACAAGCACCACAAGATCGTTTCGCTTGAGCTTGTCGCCGATGATACGCACATTCTGCTCAGGCAGCTTTGCGATCGCAGCGATACGCTCCTTCAGCTCATAAATGCCCTCGCCTGTTCTGGCATTGACCACGACCTCGCCGTCAGATGCATTCTTATCAGCATTGTCGTCCTTGATATTCTTTGCAATGATATACGGGATCTTTTTCTTTTCAAACAGCCCGACAAGTTCTCTTTCGCAATCGCCCATTCCGACCGTGTTATCTGTGACCAGCACCGCACAGTCAGTCCTGTTCAGAGCATTTGTCGTGCTTTTCACACGCATCTCGCCAAGCATTCCCTCATCGTCATATCCTGCCGTGTCAATTATTACAACAGGTCCGACAGGCAAAAGCTCCATAGTCTTGTACACAGGATCGGTCGTCGTTCCCGGCACATCAGATACAAGCGACAGCTGCTGACCCGTCACAGCATTCACCACGCTTGATTTGCCGGCATTGCGCCTGCCGAAAAAACCTATATGAACTCTCTCGGCCGCAGGAGTATCGTTCATTCCCATAGCAGGATCACCTCTTTCTCACAAATAAAAAAACAGTCTATCCCGACGGATAAACTGATCCACTTCAAGCCATACCGCACCCTTGCGGACAGCCTTTTTGTTTACCAAGCTTTCGCCTCAATCAAATTTCAGCGTCAGGAGATAATTTAAAAATATTCATTTTTTGTTCGCCGAATAAAGTGTTTTCGCAGTCACACCGTTCAGCCTGCCGATCTTTCCCCCAAGAGAATTGATCTTGTCCTGCGGCGCATCTATCGCAACGCTGATGACATTTACACCCTTTTCTCTGTACGGAACACCCATTCTTCCAATAATGTACTCACGGTATTCGTGAAGAATGGTATTGATCTGTTCGGCAGAATCGAAATCTTCAGTGATGAGTGCAAGCACAGCAACTCTGTTTTCCATTTTCAGCCTCCGATCTAAAGAAAAACCGCAATGATCTTTCTGTTCATATCATACCACATTTGTGCCCATTTGTCAACCGCACCTCAAGCTCCGCAAAATATTCGTTCAAAGCAAAAAGCGATGTATACACCCGAACAAAATGGCAATACTTTAATCAGGAGGTGTTTACATAATCTTGACGGGGTGATGTAAATGCAGTACAATAAGGTAGAGATAAGCGGCGTGAACACAAACGATCTGACAGTCCTGAGCGAGCAGCAGAAGCTTGAGCTTCTGAAGCGTACAAGACAGGGCGACAAAAAAGCACGGGAAGAGCTTATAAAAGGCAACCTCAGACTGGTTCTGAGTGTGCTTCAGAGGTTCACCGGCAGAAACGAAAATGCCGATGATCTTTTTCAGGTCGGCGTGGTCGGACTTATAAAAGCCATAGATAATTTCGATCCCAAATTCGAGGTAAAGTTCTCCTCCTATGCCCACCCGATGATCGCAGGCGAGGTGCGCCGCTACCTGCGTGATTTCCAGCCTGTTCGTGTAAGCCGTTCGCTGAGGGATCTTGCGTACAGGTCAATGGTGGCAAAGCAGAAGCTGACCGAAAAGCTCAAACGTGAGCCGACCGCATCTGAGATCGCCGAGGAAACCGGCGAGGACCGCTGTGATATCGTTACCGCAATGGAATCTGTCAGCGAGCCTGTGTCGCTGTATGAACCCGTGTATTCCGAAGCGGGTGACACGCTTTATGTCGTTGACCAGCTCAAAGATACCTGTGATGACAAAACGTGGCTGGACGAGCTTTCGGTCAAGGAAGCGATCGCCTCTCTCCTGCCAAGGGAGAAAAAGATCCTCTACCTCAGGTTTTTCAAAGGCAAAACTCAGGTCGAGGTCGCAAAACAGATCGGCATCTCCCAGGCACAGGTCTCTCGCCTTGAAAAAGGCGCACTCGACAGAATAAAGGCGCAGTTCTGACACCGCCCCGGAAAGCCCGGAATTTTTCGACTCAAACCGACTCTTTGTGAACGTTTGATAAATAATATATTTATTTGATATATACAAATTATAAACATATCGAAATAATTAAAATCATATACAGTAAAAATGGTACAATAAAATGAGGACTCTGAAAAGGGTCCTTCACCTCATGACATAAAGGAACAGACATATATGAGCACGATAATGATCGCACAGGATTACGAGGGTCAGCACGCCTTGCTTGAAGCACAGCTGCGATCGGCCGGGATCGGATTCAACGTGTGTAATAATACAGAAATTGACCTTAGCATCAGCACGATCAGATTTAAGCCCGATATCATAATACTCAACGCCAGCAGACTCGGCTTTCAGGCGGTAAAAGCAATATATGATGAGGCAGTGCGTGAAACGCAGCCGGTAGAGTTTGTGAACCTGTACACTTATGAAGATCAGCAGGAGCTGAAAATGCTGACAGAACTCGGTATAGAGCACAATTATCCCATTCCCTACGACCCTGTAAAAATAGTAAGCTTTCTTGAAGGCCTGCGAAACTCAGCACCGATAAGCCTTGAAGATTTTATCCAAAGGATCTCTGACAGGATCGACAGCTTCATGAGTGCGCTTAACCCCTCAAAAAGGCAAAGAGGCAACATCTACATAAGAGAAGCCGTGCTGATACTGCTTTTTGAAAACAGATTCAAAGCAAGCTTTCACAGCAATATCTTCCCACGCATCGCCGCAAAGTATTCCACTACGCCCAGAAGTGTCGAACATTCAATAAGGATCGCCATCAACAGCTGCTGGGAATCGCAAAGCAAGTCCAGAATCATCGAGCTTATTGGATCGCCCGTGTCCGACTGCAAACGCCCATCAAGCTGCACCTTCATCAGTGCGCTTGCCCAGCACTTTATCCGTGACAACGGAAAATACTTCGACCTTTTTCAGGTACAGATAACGAATAGTACATGCAAGCAGCTGCATATATAGTTCTCGGAGGTGAGAACTGTGATATGCAGCTTTTCAGGTATTCGCAACAAGGAAGTGGTCGATCTCAGGACAGGTCTGAAGATCGGTTTTGTCGATGACATCGAGCTGGATACGGTATCGGGAAAGATCGTCTCGCTCATCGTCTACGGCAAGCCCCGTGCGCTCGGTCTTATGGGACGTGATGAGGATATCGTCATCAAATGCAGCGACATCGAACTAATCGGCGAAGATACGATACTTGTGAATTTTGAGCAAAAGTCAATTTCCACAAAAACAAAGAGCTACCTTGTCGAAAATTTGTTGAAATGACGAAAGCGAAAAAGCTTGCAATAAAGGCGAAAATATGGTATAATATTAAAGCAATTCGCACGGATACGTTTTTGCCGTTGGTCCCGTAAAAGCTCGGGTGAAGGCAAGCCAAACGATCCGGAGGAAATAAGCACGCCAAAAGGCGAAAAAAAAACCAAACAGGAGGTTACTACAATGGGAGTAGTATCAATGAAGCAGCTTCTTGAAGCTGGCGTACACTTTGGTCACCAGACAAGAAGATGGAACCCGAAAATGGCACCGTACATTTTCACAGAAAGAAACGGCATTTACATCATCGACCTTCAGAAGACAGTAAAGAAGCTTGAAGAAGCTTATATGTTCATTCGTGACGTAGCTGCTGAAGGCGGCGAGGTACTTTTCGTAGGTACCAAGAAGCAGGCTGGCGATTCCGTAAAGGAAGAAGCTACAAGAGCTGACGCACACTATGTAAACGCAAGATGGCTCGGCGGTATGATGACAAACTTCAAGACCATCCAGCAGCGTATCAAGAGACTTGAGCAGCTCAACAAGATGGAAGAGGACGGCACATTCGATCTTCTGCCTAAGAAGGAAGTTACAAAGCTCAAGCTGGAAATAGACAAGCTTGAAAAGTTCCTCGGCGGTATCAAGAACATGAAGAAGCTGCCTGGCGCACTTTTCGTTGTTGACCCAAGAAAGGAAAAGATCGCCGTAGCTGAGGCTAAGAAGCTCGGTATCCCCGTAGTTGCTATCGTAGATACAAACTGCGATCCTGATGACGTTGATTACGTTATCCCCGGCAACGACGACGCTATCAGAGCTGTAAAGCTTATCGCAGGCTGCATGGCTAACGCTATCATCGAGGGCAGACAGGGCGAGGACGCCGCTGCAAGCGATGAGGAGACCGAAAAGGTCGAAGAGGCAGAGGAAGAGACTGCTGAATAATCAATGACAATTTACAAGGCAGATAAGTTTAAGGATTTGTCTGCCTTGTTTTTACGAATAATGAAACGGAGGAAATATAAATGGGTAAGGTATCTGTACAGGAGATCAAAGAGCTTATGACAGCAACAGGCGTAGGCATGATGGACTGCAAGAAGGCTCTTGTTGAAACAGACGGCGATATGGAAAAGGCAATACTCGTTCTTCGTGAGAAGGGTCTTGCTACTCAGGCTAAGAAAAGCGGCAGAGTTGCTGCAGAGGGTATCTGCACAGCTGTTGTTGAGGGCAACGTAGGCTGCGTTCTCGAGGTAAACATCGAGACAGACTTCGCTGCAAACAATCAGGAGTTCAAGGATTTCGTTGCTGCTACTGCAAAGACTGTTATCGAGCAGAACCCTGCTGATGTTGAGGCTCTCAAGGCTTGCAAGATCGCAGGCGGCGACACAACTGTTGAAGAGGCTCTTCAGAACCTGTTCATCAAGATCAGAGAGAACATGGTCATCAGACGTTTCAAGAGACTTGAGGGTATCCTCGTTCCTTACGTTCACGGCGGCGGAAGCATCGCTGTTATCGTAAAGCTTGATTCTGACATCGCAGCTGACAACGCTGATCTGCTTGCAGCAGGTAAGGACTGCGCACTTCAGGTCGCAGCTATGAACCCATCCTACCTCAACAGAGCAGCCGTTCCTGCTGACGCTCTTGAGGAAGAGAAGAAGATCCAGCTCGCACAGATGGCTGACGATCCTAAGATGGCTAACAAGCCTGAGCAGGTAAAGATCAAGATCATCGAGGGCAAGCTCGGCAAGTTCTATTCAGAGAATTGCCTGCTTGAACAGGCTTTCGTCAAGGACGACAAGCAGACTGTCGGCGCTTATGTTGACAGCGTAGCAAAGAAGCTTGGCGGAAAGATCGACGTTGTAGAGTACGTTCGTTTTGAGCGCGGCGAAGGCGTTGAGAAGAAGGAAGATAACTTCGCTGACGAAGTTGCTTCAATGATCAAGTAATTCAGAACTTATCAAAAAGGCTGGTACTGAATGTGCCAGTCTTTTTCCTTTTTTGTGCTAATACTAAATAATTATGTTATAATTGACAAATACGAAATATTATTGTATAATTGTATAAATTAAAACGATTGGGGGTTTATTCATGGGTTTGTTTGGACCAAGTAAAAAGGAAAAAGAACTTCAAGCGGAAATTGATAGACTTAAAACCATGCTATCACCTGAGCAATCAGAAATAATCACGCTAAAGAATGAAATCAAAGAGTTAAACGAGCAAAAAAGCGAAGCTGAAAAAGATTTGTTTAATTCTCATACTCAAATTGCAAAGTCTCAAGCTGAGATAGAACAATATCAAAATGAAATAAACTCATTAAAAACACAGATTGTTAATTATCAAGACGAAATAATAATGCAAGCTTACGGATTGTATCGACCCAATTATGTGTTTGCTAATTCTGATCTTTACAAAGAAAGATTAAAAGCTTGCAGAGATAAACAAAAAGAATTAATTAAGCAGAACAAAGCTTGTAGTGGTGATATGAACTGGACTGTTAATAACAGCAAATCACAGGGTAATAAATTGGTAAAGGATACACAAAAACTGTTATTAAGAGCCTTTAACGTCGAGTGTGATGACATTATAAACAATGTAAAGATTTCTAATTTTGAAAAGTCAAAAGATCGTATTCTTACTACCAGTGAACAGATCTCAAAACTTGGAAAAATAATGTCTATAAGTATTACTCAACAATATGTTAGTCTAAAGATGGAGGAATTGTTCCTTGCTCTTGACTTTGACCAGAAAAAGCAGGAAGAAAAAGAACGTATCAAAGAGGAAAGAGAAAGGCAGCGAGAAGAAGCTAAGGCACAAAAAGAAATCGAAGAAGCACGTAAGCGTCTCCAAAAAGAGCAAACACACTATCAGAATGCTCTTGAAAAGCTAAATGAACAAATAACTAAAAATGGTGAATCGCCAGAACTGCTTCAAAAGAAAAATGAATTATTAGCAAAAATCAGTGATACTGAAAAGGCAATAAAAGACGTAGATTACAGAGAAGCAAACAAACGTGCGGGATATGTCTATATAATAAGTAATATTGGTGCGTTTGGCGAGAACGTTTATAAGATTGGAATGACAAGAAGGCTTGAACCAATGGATAGAATAAATGAACTCGGTGATGCATCTGTTCCCTTTAACTTTGATGTTCACGCATTGATTTTTACAGATGATGCCCCAAAGCTTGAAGCAGCATTACATAATGCATTTGAACACAGGAGGCTTAATAAGGTCAATCCAAGAAGAGAGTTTTTCCGTGTAACATTAGGAGAAATCAAACAGGTTGTCAGAAACAATTTTGATAAAACGGTTGAATGGGTTGATGTTGCTCAGGCAGAACAATATCGCCAATCAATGCTGATTAAATAACAATAAATAACTTTCGCCCTGCTCCGATTGGAACAGGGCGTTGTTTATGCCTGTAGATATTCTTTTACCTCCAAAAGATCGTTGAACTGCTTGTGAGCGAGTCGTTTCATCTCCTCGTCAGGCTCGATAATATCCGGCACGAGGAAGGGGTACATTCCTGCCCTGCTCGCCGAGATTATACCGTTTCGGGAGTCCTCGACCGCCGCCGACCTTTTCGGGTCAGCACCCAGCTTCTCGCAGGCAAGCAGATAAATCTCCGGCTCGGGCTTAGAGTGCTCGATCATATTTCCACCGATTATCACCCTGAAATACTTGAAAAGGTCTGCATCTTTAAGCTCTGCAACGACCGTTTCATAGCTCGTTGACGACGCAAGTGCGACCTTTGCACCGCTTTGTTTCAGGAACTCCAGCAGCTCCCTCGCACCTTTTTTTATCGGCATTCCCTCCGTCTGAATTATCTCCTTGAAGCGTGTAACGCACTCAATGTGCAGCTGCTCGATGCTCACCTTGTCGCCGTAAGCCTCTTCAAAAATTCTCAGCGTGTCAACAGTGCTTCTGCCCACACATTTCATTGCCGTTTCGGTTATGTCGCCAAGTCCGTGAGTGTCCGCCACGTCCTGCCAGCTGCGCAAAGCGATCGTTTCTGTGTCAAAAATAATGCCGTCCATGTCAAACACAACAGCGTCAAGTTCATTAAGCTTCATTTGTCCTCTCCCCTATCTGAAATACATATAAAGATCGCACTTTATCATTCCGTTGTAAAGCTTGCGCTTTTTGTCCGCCTTTTTGCCGAAGAATTTCTCAAACTCCTCGTGCGGCGAAATGATGTAGCACGGATTTTCCTTTGAGGGACTTATCACCTGTCCCATCTTCTTGTAAAGCTCCTCTGCCGACTTTCTATCAAGCAGCCTCTCACCGTAAGGCGGATTGCAAAACAACGTACAGTTCTCCTTCAGTGCAAGCTTTGAAATATCCTGCTGCCTGACCTCTATTCTTGCGGAAACACCGGCTTTTTTTGCATTTGCGCTCGTAAGGTCAACCGCAAGCTCGTCAATATCAAAACCGTACCCCTTGAAACCGCAGTCACGCTTTATCAGATCCATAGCCTCAGCCCTTGCATTCTGCCAGACACTTTGGGGTATCTGTTCCCACTGCTGAGCGGCAAAATTTCTTCTCAGTCCACAGGCGATATTCATTGCCTTGTACGCCGACTCTATAAGAAATGTTCCCGAACCGCACATCGGGTCACACACGACCGTGTTCTCCCTCACTCTTGCAAGGTCGATGATACCGGCGGCAAGCGTTTCCTTTATCGGAGCTTCGTTGGAATTGCGGCGGTAGCCACGCTTGTGCAAACCCTCTCCCGACGTGTCCAGATAAATGCTCGCCTTATCTTTGAGAATATTGAACTGTATCTGATGCTTGGCACCGGTCTCCTCAAAATAGCTGATGCCGTATACGCTCTCAAGGTGCTTGACGCAGGCTTTTTTTATTATTTTCTGACAGTCCGGGACTGAGTGGAGCTTTGAATTGATACAGCTTCCCTTGACCGGGAAAGCATCGTTTTTGCCGATAAACTCTTCAAGGCGGATCGCTTTGACCCCCTCAAACAGCTCCTCAAAGCTTCTCACCTCAAAGCTTGCAAGTTCACACAGTACCCTTTCTCCCGAGGAGATCCACAGATTAGCCTTTGCAAGAGTTTCAAGCGTCCCGTCAAAGCTGATCTTCCCGTCTGTGGTGACAAGATTCTCGCCGCCGATCTTTTTTATCTCAAATGCCAGCACACTTTCAAGTCCGAAATGGCATGGCACACACAACCTTATCTTCTCCATTTAGCTTTCCTTTCATTTAGCAAATCAAGACCCCCAGATCATTGAAGATATGGGGGTCTTAGTTTATCATTGACTTAGTGGTTGCAGGTCTTTGGAAGTGCCGACTTCTTGAAATATCCCTCCGCCTTAGTGCGGCAGGTCTTAGAAGCAAGCAGTCCCGTCTGCGTGCAGTAGTAAGCCTTTTCAACAGTTGAAGGCATAGTGAACTTCTTATCCGGCTCGTTCTCGGCAGCCTCACCGAAAAGATTTTTCCAGATGCTATCACTATTCTGGTAGCTGCCCGTCGGGATAGTCTTGTTGTCGTTATATCCTATCCAGATACCCGAAACGAAATCAGGTGTGCAGCCAACGAACGAAAGGTCCTTCCATACCGATGATGTACCGGTCTTTCCGACAAGGTCCGTCGTAAGAAGCTTAGCGTTCTTACCCGTACCGCTTGGATCATTGATGACCTTCTGCATCATTCTGTTCATAACATAAGCCGTTGAATCCGAGATAGCCTGCTTGTATCCATCGGACTTTTCATAGATGACCTTGCCCTGAGCGTCCTCAATGCTTGAGATATATGATACCTCATACTTTCTTCCGCCGTTGCCGAAGATCATATAAGCTCCCACAAGCTCCTGAAGGTGCAGACCGTTAGTCAGACCTCCGACAGTGACTCCCGAATAAATGTGCTTATCCTTTTTCTCATCAAGCGTTGTGATACCAAGCTTATCCTTCAGGAAATCAAAGCTGTATTCAGGTGTGAGCTTTTTGATAAGCTGAGCAGGTGCAGTGTTCTTGGACTGTGCAAGCATCTGCCAAGCGAACATATCCTTGTATGACCAGTTGTGTCCGCCGTAATCGGTGTAGTTATCAGGCCATTTTTCGCTTTGACCCTCAGCATTCTGAATAGTGATCGGTTCGTCCTTGATCTTAGTAGACCAGTTGATTATATCCTGTTCCATAGCAGGTGCGTAGGAAGCTATCGGCTTGATGCACGAACCCGGCGAACGTGTACCCATCGTAGCGATGTTGAATGTTCGCATCTCCGTTTTCTTGCTTCGTCCGCTGTATACCGCCTTGACATTTCCGGTGTAGTCCATAGCTATCGCCGCAGAAAGCAGCGTATCGTCCTGAAGTGTGTAGGTAACGAAGTTAGCCGGATTGAGCATATTCTGCTCCAGCTGTTTTTGCATATTGTAGTCAACCGTGGTATAGATGTTGAAACCGCCGTCCCAGAGTCTTGACGAAGCTTCATCAGTCGAAATACCGTAGTACTTTGCGATCCTCTCTTCAGCCTCCTGCAAGGCTGCGTCCATAAAGTAGTCTGTCGGACCCTGATCCTTGGTCTCATCGTCATAGATCGTCGCACTCGAATAGTCGAAGTTGCCGACTAATTTCAGCTTTTCATTAAGAGCCTTATTATACTCGTCATCATCAATAGCGCCGTTTTCAAGCAGCTTGTTGAGGCAGACCTTGCGTCTGACATAGTTATCCTCAGCGCCCTCCAGCGGATTATAAGCCGCAGGAGCAGTGGTCATAGCCGCCAGAGCAGCCGACTCACCGAGCGTCAGATCCTTTACGTCCTTACCGAAATAAAAGTTAGCCGCCGCCTGAACACCAATGATATCGTACTTAGAAGTTCCCAGCGGTATAACGTTGAGGTAACACTGAAGAATATCCTCCTTACGGTTTGTACGCTCAACGTTTATTGTCCGGAAGATCTCTCGTATCTTTCTTTCGATACCCTTGATACCCAAGGCTTCGGAATCTCCCGTAACATTTTTGATAGTCTGCTGAGTGATCGTTGAACCACCCTGTCTTCCCGGATAGATCGGCAGGAAGATATTGACGAACGCACCAATGGTACGC
Source organism: uncultured Ruminococcus sp. (assembly GCA_902787825.1). Lineage (GTDB taxonomy): Bacteria > Bacillota > Clostridia > Oscillospirales > Ruminococcaceae > Hominimerdicola. The sequence continues at coordinate 21,955 of CADAHS010000012.1, forward strand.
TTGAAGTCAACACCGTCGTGCTCATAGAATCTCTCGTCCTCACTGTACACAAAGCAGTCCTGAGTGTACTGCGGGATATTTTCGATATCCACCCACAGAACGTGCTTGCTGTTGTTTCTGATAGCATAGTACAGATTGTACTGCTGAGAGTTCGGATCCTTTTCATCATACTGCGGATTTTCGTACATAAATCTTGAAATGTTGCTTTCAGCGACCCTGTCAAGACTAACCGTAGATGTAGTGTCCGCAAAATTCAGAACATATATAGTCAGCACCGTCGCAAAAATACAGGTTGTAATTATCACGATCAGGAAAACTGACAAAACAACTGTTCCCAAAGTTTTCAGCACTCTTGAAACTATGCCAAGAGTCGTATTCAGCTTCTTTTTCTTTTTACGCTGTTTGCCTTTGGGAGCAACTCTATTTCTATCTTCCATAAAAGCAGCCTTTCCTTAGTCTTTTAGATATTATTATGCCACATACTAAATGAATTACGCTTTTGTACCCCTTTGATCTTTTGCTGCATCTGACCGCCGCAGCTATAAGCGTCAGCAGTCAACGAAAATCGGGGACGATATGACTCGCCCCCGCATTATTCATGCTTACTCAGCGTCTGAGGTTTCCTCTGCGGCAGCTTCCTCAGCAGCTACTGCTTCATCAGCTTCCTCGGCTGCGGGTGCCTCATCAACAGGCTCAGCCTCTGTCTCATCGTCCGGCTCGTCAGCCTCTTCCTGCGGCAGCAAAGCTCTGATAGACAGGCTTATACGCTTCTTGTCAAGGTCGATCTCAGTGATCTTGCACTCGACCTCCTGACCAACTGACAGAATGTCGTTGACATTGTCAACTCTCTTGTTAGCAATCTGAGAGATATGGATAAGACCGTCAATGCCGTCAATGATCTGTGCAAATGCACCGAAAGCAGTGATCGAAACGATCTTTGCTTTGACTGTCTGACCAACCTCGTAATTAGCCTTGAATATCTCCCAAGGATTTTCGGAATCCTTCTTGTATGTCAGTGCGATCTTCTTTGTTTCCTGATCTATGTCCTTGATCCTTACAGTGATCTTGTCACCAACAGAAACGACCTCTGAAGGGTGCTTATCTCTGTTCCATGAAAGGTCAACTCTTCTTACAAGACCGTCAACTCCGCCGAGGTCAACGAATACGCCGTAGTCAGTGATAGACTTAACAACGCCCTCTACCTCTTCACCGGGCTGAGTGTTCTCAAAGAACTTGGTCTGCGCAGCAGCCTTAGCTTCTCTTGCAACGATCCTGATAGAGCCGACAGCTCTCTGCTTAGCCTCGTTCACCTCAAGGATCTTGAAGCTTACCTCCTGCTTGAGCAGCTCATCAAGATTGAAATCTCTCTTCGGAGCAGCCTGAGATGCAGGGATAAATACCTTCACACCGTTGCATGAAACCAGCACGCCGCCCTTGACAACGTTAGTTACAACGCCTGTGAGCACCTCGTCAGCTTCCTTGGCAGCAACGATCTTCTCAAAGCCCGCAGCAGCATCTACCTTTCTCTTTGAAAGTGTAACAACTCCGTCCTGATCGTTAGTCTTGAGCACGAGAAGATCTATCTCGTCGCCTACCTTGACAACGTCCTCAGGCTTCTTGGTCGGATCGTCAGTCAGCTCAGAAGCCGGGATCATACCCTGCTGTTTTGTACCAAGATCAACATACACTTCTGTATTGTTGACAGACAAAACAGTACCTGTTACTCTCTTTCCGATATGTATTGGCTTCAGAGATTTTTCCATCTCCTCTTCCCAGTTAAATTCCTCATCAACATTGTTCAGTAAATCACTCATGGTTTGTTCTACCTCCTTGATTATATAAGCAGGTGTCGAAGCACCGGCTGAAATCCCTACGGATCTGACTCCCGAAAGATCGAGTCTCATTTTACGCAGTTCCCCTGCATTCTGCACATAAACGCTTTTGCAGTGCTGACTTGCGATATCAAACAGCTTTGCGGTATTTGAGCTGTGAGATCCGCCCACGATCACCATCAGGTCGCTTTGCTTTGCAAGCTCACGGACCTCCCGCTGTCTTTCATTAGTCGCATTGCATATAGTGTCAAACACCTCAGCGCCGGGCAGCAGCCTTCTGACAACTTCGCAGCACTGCTCCCACACCGCCTTGTTGAACGTCGTCTGTGCAAGCACCACTGTTTTTTTGTCCGAAAGAGCATTCTGCTCAACGAGCCTTTCAAGCTCACCCGGGTCGCTGAAAGCAAAGCTTTCACCAAGGCAGTGCGCCCTGATCCCGATGACCTCGGGGTGCTGCGGATCTCCTGCAACAAGGATCGTGCAGCCCTCAGCGGAGCTTTTGTTGACTATCCTGTGTATCCTTGCAACGAACGGACAGGTCGCATCGACAACTCGTGCTCCTACCTCCTCCAGCCTTTTATACACATCAAGCCCCACGCCGTGAGAACGTATGATGACAGTCTGTTCGCTGCTGACCTGATCGAGCCTCACAGGCACCGCACCCTTTGACCTCAGATCCTCCACAACATCGGTGTTATGGATTATCGGTCCCAGTGTCACCACATTATTTCGGTTATCCAACTCATTATACACTATTTTTACGGCATTGTCTACACCAAAACAGAAACCTGCGGTTGCTGCGACACAAATTTTACATTTTGTTAACATTTAATGTACCAGCTCCGTTATAGAATCCATTATTTCATTCTTGATCTTTTTCAAATCTTTGGCTGTTGTTCCTGTTACTCCTATTTCGGAAGGAATGATCGGTTTGCCGTACCTTACGACGACCTTGCTTCTGAACCTGAGCTTTTCTCCCTCAAAATTGATGCCAACGGGGATCACCTTGGTCTGTGCGACCGCAGCGATGAGCGCAACGCCGGTTTTGCCCTTTCCGACCTTGCCGTCCTTTGAGCGTGTTCCCTCCGGGAATATCTCAAGGTTTCTGCCCTTTTCGAGCTTCTCGATAGAGGTATCAATGACCTGCATATCGCCCTTTCCTCTCACGACAGGAAATGCGCCGAACAGCTTGATAAGCCCCGTAAAGAATACATTTTTGTGGAAAAGCTCCTCCTTAGCCATATACGAGATAGGCACTCTCGCACCCAGAGCCGTGAAAACAGGGTCCTGATAGCTGCGGTGGTTTGAGGCAAAGATGTTTCCGCCGTCCTTGGGGACATTTTCCTTGCCCTCCCACTTGATGTTATAATAGCAGTGGTACACAAAAATAGTTATGTATCTCAGAAGATTGTAGAAAAAAAGCTTAATGAAAGTGAGCTTTTTCTTTTTTGTTATCGGTCTGACCGGCATAAGCTCACGGGTGGAGCGTGTGCTTGTTCTGCCCTCGCCGCCATCATTTCCGCCGGTCTTATCCTTTATTATCTTAACGATAGTGTCTATCACCTCGTCAAGTGACATTTTCGTAGAATCGACCTCTATGGCATCATCAGCCTTTTTCAGCGGAGCGATATCCCTGTGAGTATCATTGTAGTCACGCTGTCTGATATCCTCCAGCACCTGTTCATATGTCGAAGGGTCGCCCTTCTCCTGCAATTCCTTATAGCGTCTGTTCGCTCTTTCCTGTGCTGACGCAGTAAGAAATATCTTGACCTGAGCATCCGGCAGCACAACAGTACCTATATCCCTGCCGTCCATAATTATATTGTTGTGCTTTGCAATATCCTTCTGAAGGTCAAAAAGGAACTCCCTGACCTTAGGTATCGCAGATACCGCCGATGCGCCCATTGAGATCTCGGGTGTTCTTATCTTGTCCGAAACGTCCTCGCCGCCGAGCATAACGTGCTGAGCGCCGCCGACATATTCCAGCCGCACATCTATCTTTCCAAGGCACTCCACGACCGCACCCTCGTCCTTTGGGTCAATGCCGTTTGAAATAACATAGTAAGCAATAGTGCGGTAAAGTGCTCCCGTGTCAACATAAACGTATTCCAGTTTTTTTGCGACCGCCTTTGCAATCGTTGATTTTCCCGCACCCGAAGGTCCGTCAAGCGCTACATTTATACTCATATCCAAATTCCTTTCATTATCACTGCATATTCTGTGCACAGCTGTTAGCCGTGCTGAAAGCTATCTGCAAATTAAAGCCACCGGTGTATGCGTCAACATCGAGCACCTCTCCGATAAAGTACAGTCCCCTGCAAAGCTTTGACTGCATCGTTCTGGGGTCTATCTCCCCGACCTTAACGCCGCCTCTTGTGATTATCGCCTCATCTACCGGGCGCAAACGCACAACATCGTAGTCAAGGTGTTTGAGCACCCTCACAAGCTCTGTTCTCTGTCCCTTGGTCAGCTGGTTCACACGCTTTGTCGGCTCGATACCCGAGCGTTTCACGATTATCGGGATCAGCTTTGCAGGGAGCAGCTTAACAAGGCTGTTTTGGAACTCACGGTTCTCAAACTCCCCGAGATCACGCAGTATCCTGTCATCGAGCTGTTTTTCGCTCAAAGCAGGTTTGAGATCTATTTCGATCCTGTAATCGTGCTTGTCGGTGTTTTCAATGTGAGCGCTTGCCGAAAGCACCAGCGGACCCGAAAGTCCGAAGTGTGTGAACAGCATTTCTCCAAGCTCACTGTAAAGCGGCTTTTTCTTTGCCTTATCAAACAAAGTCATCGTGCAGTTTCTCAGCGAAAGTCCCATTGCCGAGGCACATTCCTGCTGCTGTGCGGTCACGATCGGACAAAGTGACGGAGTTATCGCCGTCACCGTGTGACCTGCCTGCTTTGCAAAAGCGTAGCCATCGCCCGTCGAACCTGTTTTCGGGTAAGACCTGCCGCCCGTTGCGACAACGACCCTGTCCGAAAGATACTCACCGCCCCGGCAGACAACACCGCCGACTGCGCCGTCATTGATGATCAGTTTTTTTGCTTCATCAAAAATTATCTTAACACCTGCCTGCTCACAAGCCTGCAAAAGTGCGGATACTATCTGTTTTGCGCTGTCGCTCACGGGGAACACCCTGTTTCCCCTCTCCGTTTTCAGCTCCACCCCGAGGCTCTCAAAAAACTCCTTCGTGTCCTTTGGTGCGAAGCTGTTGAGCGATGAGAACATAAATCTCGGGTTACGTGGGATATTATTCATCACCGTCTGAACATCGCAGTCGTTGGTGACATTACACCTGCCCTTTCCCGTTATCGCAAGCTTTTTCCCGCAAGCGTCCATGTGCTCGATAACAAGCACCCTTTTACCCCGCCTTGCAAGCATTACCGAGCAAAACAGTCCCGATGCTCCGCCGCCGATGATTATGCAATCAGCCCTCATTGGCTGTCTTCCCCGCTGTTTGTGTAAACATCGTACTCGTCCCACACCTGTTCAAGTCTTTCAAATGTCTGCGAGACCTTGTCTCTGTTCTTTATAGAGACCGCAACGATAAGTGCGTTTATAAGGCTCAGCGGTGCAACGAGCGAATCTACGAACGAAGCCATGTCGCTTCTTGCAAGCAGAAGGCTGTCCGCATACTTAGCTATCGGCGAGCTGAGTGAATCGGTTATTGCAATGACCTTTGCACCGTTGTGTTTTGCAAAGTCCAGAGCCTTGACTGTCTGCTTTGAATATCTGGGGAATGAAATGCCTATCATAAGATCCCTCTCGTCGATGTGCATTATCCTTTCAAAAAGCTCACTTGTGGTCGTCGAGGGAACGAGCTTGACCCGCGGGAATATCAGCGACAGATAGTAGCTCAGAAAAGCCGCAATAGACGCAGAGCTTCTTGTACCGACTATGTATATCGTGTTACAGGATATTATCTGGTCAACAGCGTTGTTGAAGTCCTCCTTTGAGGTCTCCTCCAGAGTGCGTCTTATTCTCTCTATATCAAGGTTCAGCACCCTTTCGAGCACGTCATCTCCACTCATCTGGTCGCTTGTGACCTCGATACGCTGAACCGCCGTAAGCCTGCTTCTCATCATCTCCTGCAAAGCCTTCTGAAGTGCCGGATAGCCGTCATATCCAAGCATCGAAGCGAACCTGACCACGGTAGATTCACTTATCCCCACAGTCTTTCCGAGCTTCTGTGCCGTCATGAAAGCAGCCTTGTCATAGTGGGAAAGGATATAGTTTGCGATCAGCTTGTGACCCTTTGAAAAGGTCGGCAGCTTTTCATTGATAAGCGAAAACAGATCCTTGTTCATATCCTCAACACTCCTTTTTACCCAATGAGTTCTGTAATTTGATGATCTCATCACGTCTTTTGCGGGTCTGCTGTCCGAGCACTTTTATATTTTTATCTTCATATGAGATAATATCCCCTTCTCTTGCGCCGTTGAGCCTTGCGACTCTGAGCATGACCATGTCCTCGCCGCATTCGCACGCAACAACATAACCTTTGCCGACCCTTTCGATCCTGTCGATCGTCAGTATTCTGCCCATACCGTCAGCCCCTTTGCTTTGTGACGCCAAGCGTTTTGCCGTCACTTGTGAATACGATATTGCCGTTGTCCTTTGTAATAAAAAGGTTTGCGACCTTCTTTCTGATCCTTTTGAGCGCCGGCTCGTGCGGATGTCCGTAGTCGTTGTCCTTTCCGCAGGAAATGACCGCATATTCGGGTCTTACCGCTTCAAGGAACTCGTATGACGAAGCTTTGTAGCTTCCGTGATGAGCGATCTTCAGCACCTTAGCGGACAGATCGAACTTCTGCGACAGTATATCCTCTTCCTCTGCCCTCTCGCAGTCACCCGTAATAAGGAACGAACTTGCACCGCAGCTTATCTTCACAAGCGTTGAATAATTGTTCAGATCCTCCTGCTGCTTTTTAGGGGTGAACGTTTTCACCTGCGCATTTCCAAGCGTGAACGTGTCGTCCTTTGACCAGGTTATATCAAGCCCCTGAGCCTTCACCTGCTTGAGCATTTTCTCATACCTCATTATCGTCGGCACCATGCTGTCCGGCACCTTTGGCATAATGAAATTCTCAGTCCTGAACGCCTTGAGTATATCCGGCATCTCGCCCATGTGGTCGGTGTGCGGGTGCGTAACTATCACATATTTGAGATCCTTAACGCCCTGCTCTTTTATGTATTTTATCACCTTGTCGCTGTCGTCACGCTCACCGCTGTCGATAAGCATAGCCTCGCCGTTTGAGATCACAAGCGTCGCATCTCCCTGTCCGCAGTCGATAAAGTGCACCGAGATCTGCGAAGCAGGTTCACTGACCTTCTTGATCGTCGTGGTCTTTTCGCTGACAGCAGCCTGCGTCTGCTTTTTCGTCTGCTGAGGCTCGCTTTTCGCAGGCTCGGTCTGTGTTGCTGAGTCTGTCTGCGTCTGTGCCGAGCTGTTGTCAGAAGAACCGTCCTTTACTGAACTGCTGTCACCGCTGCTGTGGGAAAAGAACAGAAATCCGAAGATCACCAGTGCAGCCACGATCAGAGCAACACCGATGAAAACGACCTGCGTGCTGCCCTCCTGCGAAGCAGCTGAGCCTGAGCACCTTAGTTTATTCTTATCCGTCCGCACGTTCTCACGCTCCTTTTGCTTTTCCGCCGCAAGCATCGCCTTGCAGCCCGCTTGATCGAATACCGCAGTTATCTTCTTGCCTTCATCTCTATCCAGTCCTGCTGAGAAATGAGCACCTCTCTTGGCTTAGAGCCATCAGGCGGACCGATAACGCCCATTTCCTCCATCTCGTCCATTATCCTCGAAGCTCTTGAAAACCCGAGCTTCAGCTTTCTCTGCAAAAATGATGTGGAAGCCTGTCCGACCTGTATAACAAGCGAGATAGCCTGATCTATCAACTGATCGTCGGAATTGATGACCACATTGTCCGATCCCGTATCGTCCGAAGAACTTGAACCCTTTGGCTGCGGCGTATTTTCCTCGACACCGTTCATAACTTCCTCACTGTACTGTGTCGGGTGCTCGCTCTTCAGAAAATCAACGACAGCGTTGATCTCCTTGGTGCTCGCATAACCGCTCTGTATTCTCATCGGATCTCTCATACCCACAGGTTTATACAGCAGATCTCCGTTTCCGAGCAGCTTTTCAGCTCCGCCGTAGTCAAAAATAACTCGTGAGTCCATGATACTTGAAACGCTCAGCGCAACTCTGGACGGGATATTTGACTTGATAAGACCCGTGATAACGTCCTTTCTCGGGGACTGTGTCGCAATGATCATGTGAATGCCAGCTGCTCTGGCGATCTGAGCGATACGGCAGACCGTGTCCTCTACCTCGCTCTTGGCAGCCATCATAAGATCCGCAAACTCGTCAATAACAATAACGATCTGCGGCAGTATATCCAGCTTTGCGACCTCTTCGTTGCGTTCTCCCTCCGGCTTTTGGCGTTCATGCCTTATGAGAGAATTATACTCGTGCAGGCTCTTTACATGGTTTGCTTCAAGCCTGTTGTAACGCTTTATTGTCTCGTTGAGTGCCCAGCCCAGCGCACCGGCCGCCTTCAGAGGCTCTGTGACAACAGGAATGAGCAGATGCGGGATATTGTTGTATATCGGGAACTCGACCTTTTTAGGGTCGATCAGTATGAGCTTGACCTCCTCAGGAGAAGCGTGGTAAAGAATACTCAGAATGATCGAGTTTGTGAACACCGACTTACCCGAACCTGTAGTACCGGCAACCAGAAGGTGCGGCATCTTAGCAATATCGCCGATAACGATGTTTCCCTCAATGTCCTTTCCAACTGCAAAGGTCAGCTTGCCCGTTGAGTTTCTGTATTCCTCGCTGTCGATAAGCTCACGCAGCGAGACCATCTCTCTGTGCACATTCGGGACCTCTACACCTATGCACGGCTTGCCGGGTACAGGCGCAATACGCACGCTTGTCGCAGCAAGGTTAAGAGCGATGTCGTCCGAAAGACCTGTTATCTTGTTTACTCTTACGCCTGCTGCAGGTTCAAGCTCGTACCTTGTAACGGAAGGACCGTGGAAAACGCTTACTATCCTTGACTTTGCCGCATATGTCTCCAGCGTTGAAACAAGCTTGTCCGCCTTTTCGTTGATCTCCTGCTGAATGACCTCCGGAGCCGTCTTGTTCTTTGCATATTTAAGTATCTCCACCGGAGGATATACATAAGCCGGTATCTTTTCCTCCTGCTCAAACATCGTCGTCTGCCCGTTCTGCTCAACGTGTACCTGCTCAGTCCCGGGCTTATTGTCCTCAGCGCTCTCAGGCTGCGTGTCCACAGGTTTGTCCGCCTTCCGGACCGCCTTGCTGATTATCTGCGCAAGCTCTTCATTTTCCTTTTGCTCAGTCCTTGTGTCCTCAGCATCTTCAGCGGCATTTGTCGTCCGCCTGCCCTTCACGCCCTTGATTTTGGGAAGCTCACTTGGTTCGATGGGCATATAATCCTGCTCTATGTAATCCGGAACGTCCTGTTCATTATGCTTGTTTCTCTCGTCCTCAAGGAACCTTGCAAAATCCACCTCTGCATCGATCCTGCCCTTTCTGAACAGTCTGCGGTGCGGTTTGGAAGTCTGCGCCGGTGCCTGCTGCATCTGCTGCTGAGCCTTGTCAGCTGACCTTGCCGCAGGAGCCTTGTGCTGCTCAGACTTGTGCGCAGCTCTCTCTGCCCTGTTTATCCTCTCCTCATTCACAGCATTGTATCCGCTTCTGAACGGCTTTGAGATAGCCCTGAAAAGCTGTGGAAGCGTTATATCCGTAAGCAGCATCACAAACGTGAACGTCAGCAGTATTATCAGTATCGCCGCACCCACACGCTTGAATGCAGCAAGCAGCGGCCATGCGATAAATGCACTTGCAACACCGCCGCCTTTAAGGTTCACACCGTTGTCGTAAAGCCCCTCTATCTTGCGCAGGAACGAAGGTCCCTCGACCGAACCGACCTGAATGACCTGAACTATGCCGCTGAACAGCAGCATCAGCACCGTGCCCTCAAGCACCTTGGCAAGCACCGTGTTTTTGTTGTAGTCCGACGCTATCATCAGCGCAACATAAATTATCATCGGTGCGAAAGCAAATACCGTAAGCCCGAAAACGCCCCTGTTGAAGCAGTAAAGCCTGTTCCACAGCCCGTCACCCTTTATGTAGGTCGCAAAAAGCTCGAAAATGCCGAAAAAGAACAGGATATACGACCAGAAGCGTCTGTTTTCCTTTGCCTTGACAGCTTGCTTTGAGCCTTGCTTTTTTGAAGCCGTCTTTTTTGACGCAGACGAGCCTGACTTGCCAGCCGAGGCAGTGCTTCTTGATGATGTCGTCTTTTTAGCGGTATTCTTTTTTTGTGTTGTGTTAGCATTGTTTTTTGCCGCCATTTTTAAACACATTATCCTTTCTGATATATCTCTTACAGCCTTCAGCGCACGACCTTCGGCTTGTGCCATTTTCCGCCCGGGAGCACTTTCCCAAAGCTGTATCACCGAGCCTTCAATGCCCGTGCGTGACTGAATTCAGGGGCAGCTGCCCGTATCAAAAAACCACAAAAAGCCTGAAAGCAGTTTTCAGACTTTTTTATGAAAATGATCTTATGCAAAAGAGATCGGCGAGCCTTTTATAGCCTCTATGATCGAGATCAGCAGTACCACGCCGCCCAGAATGAGCGTGTAATATGCAAAAATCCTGAATTTGTCCGACTTCACCAGCCAGTTTATGAGCTTGATAGCACCCAGACCAACTGCCGCAGCAACGATAAATCCGACAATGCAGTTGCCCCACTGGATAGCATCGCTGGACTTGAGCGCCTTGATAAGCTCGGAAAGGCATCCCGCAAGTATCGCAGGTATGCCGAGAATGAACGAATACTCGACTGCCGTTGATCTTGTAAATCCGCAGAACAGTCCCGCAGAGATCGTTGAACCCGATCTTGAAACGCCCGGCAGAAGTGCAACGCCCTGGAAAAGTCCGACTATCAGCGAATCCTTGCCCGTGATGTTCTCAGCCTTCTTCCTGCCGTTCATACACTTTGTAGACAAATACAGTATCGCAGCGGTGTACAAAAAGCAAACGCCCTCAGCAAAGATGCTGGAGTCCTCAGCCACCGACTCGAACCAGCTTTTGAATATCGCAAACGGCAGCAGGCACATCGTTGAAGCGATTATCATAACGACCATTCTTCTGTCGCCGTTGGCTTTTTTCAGTGAAAAATTCTTATGTGCGATATCGCCTATCATTGAGAAGAACTCTTTTATCATTCCTAGTATTCTTTCCCTGAATGCGATAAACACCGCAAGCAGCGTACCTAAATGCAGTACCGCCGAAAAGAAGAGCGCACCATCACCGCTGTTTCCCGTAAAGTGCTGATACAGTGAAAGATGTCCCGAACTGGACACCGGCAGAAATTCGGTCAGTCCCTGAATTATCGCCTGAAAAATCGCATTTATCAAACTCATATCATTATGTCCTCCCAGTTATGTCAGATATAAAAGCCGTCCTTGCTGATATAGTCCCAAGGAAACGTGCTGAATCTTTTATCACATTTTTTTGGTCCTTGCCTCGCCGCAGATGTCTGTCCTGAGAACATCACAAAGGTCGATCACCGTGAAGATCACGCTTTATCACCTCTTTTTGCGAGCAATTCTCTATCATATCGTACAGGCACTCTATCGCATCGCTCAGTCCCCCGAGCCTGTCGATCAGTCCCTCCTTCACCGCAGCTTCCCCGTCGATCACAGACCCAACATCCATAACGAGCTGACCGTTTGCAAGCATCAGCTCCCTGAACCTTTCGGGTGTGATCTTTGAATTTGTGCAGACAAATCTGACTATTCTCTCCTGCATCTTTTCAAAATACGAAAGCGTCTGCGGCACCCCCAGCACCGTTCCGTTCATCCGCACCGGGTGTATCGTCATAGTTGCACTTGGTACAATAAACGATCTATCTGCGCATACAGCCAGCGGAACACCTATCGAGTGACCTCCGCCAACGACAAGTGATACCGTCGGCGTTTTCATGCTTGCCACAAGCTCCGCTATCGCAAGTCCCGCCTCGACATCACCGCCGACCGTGTTAAGGATCAGTACCAGACCCTCGATCGTCCTGTCCTGCTCGATAGCGACCAGCGCAGGGATTATATGCTCGTATTTTGTAGTCTTGTTCTGCGGCGGAAGGATATAATGTCCCTCGACCTGCCCGATGATATTCAGACAGTGTATCAGATGCTTTGCATTGCCCATCGCAACGCTTCCGAACTCGATGATCTGATCCATCTGCTGTTGCTGCTCATTGCTCTGTTCTTCCTGCTGATTTTCCGAACACATTTTGAACACTCCCTTACACTCTTTGTTAAGAGTATTCGCAATGCTCATCAAAATATGCAGGAAATCCGTCATCGTCCGTCTTTTTTCAGAACGCCGGCGAAACACAACGCAAAGCTGTCCGCAGCCGTTTTGCCGCACAGCTTCGCAAAGGTTCCCACAAGAAAACCCTTTGACAATTATAACACAGCCGTTGTTCATTGTCAACCGAAATACCGCTGTTTTCGCAAAAAAATGCAGGAACTCTGCCCGTTCCTGCATTTTTGATCTGCAAATCTCACTCTGTGAAAGCATACTCCTTTGAAAGCACCTCATCGACCCACAGCACAAGGCTCACGAAGCTGTCCTTGTCGTAGCAGGCAAAGTACTTGTTATCGGGCTGATTGTTGTGCGTAAGATTGTCAACAAGGCACCAGCCGTCAGACGATATCGTAAGCTCCTGCTGATCTGGCGAATTGAGACCGAAGGTTATCTGAACGTAGTCCAGCGTCTCGTTGCTGTCAGGAGTCGCTGCCGCCTCAGCCTTGCCGAAGCTTTTTACCATTTTGCTCAGCTCTGTGTAGTCGTCAAAGCTCTGCACATAGCATTCACCGCTGACATCGCCGACCTTCAGACGTATCTTAGCGTATACCGCCTCATAAATAACATAGTTCTGATACTCGTCAAAACAGATATAATACGACGCACCGTTTCTTGACACCTTGTAGTAAGACCTGTATGTCTTTCCCGTGCTTATCTTCTGTGGGTCAGACTTTTCCACCGTATCCCACAGCGAGTTGCCCACAGGATATTCCACATTTCTTCCCGTCGAGCCTTTCAGGGACTGCTTTTTGTACGTTTCACCCGTTGTCTGGTCCACCTCTGAGAACTCGTTTACCTGTATGTGCTCCGATGAAAGATCCTTTTTGTCTATCCTTGACACCGTGCCGTTTTCGTAAAGTCTGTAAAGATCCGAGTTATCCTTGTTGTTTGAGGTGAACGAGCACATTATCAAATCGTCCGAGACCGCAGTTATCTGGTTGTACTTATCCGCCTTCAGCAGCATTCTTCCGTCCGAAGCGAGCACACCCATGAACTTGCCTTCAGAGTAGGTGTATATCTTATTATCTATCATAGATATACAGTTATAATTCGCAAACGGCTGCTCCTTCACCGCCACCTCTGCACTTTTCTTTGAAAAGCTTTGATATACCTCTCTTGAAAGGATATCCGGATCCTCAAGCGTAGCGAGGAACGCAGGAAAGCTGTAATCTTTAAGTATGACCTTTGAGGGACTTGCCGAGCTGTCAGACTGTGACGATGCGACCGACGAGGTCTTGGTTTCTGACGAACTTTCCGTGTCCGATTCTTTTTTCTTTTCGCAAGCCGCCAGAGAAAGGCACAATACTGCCGCAGAAATAAGCGCAGCAGCCTTAGACAGGATCCTCATTTGAACACCTCCGAATAGTTGCCATGATCTTGCTTTGCATGATTTGCACAAAACGGTGTCTCCGCTTTCACAGAGACACCCGGATCATCATACCTTTTTGACCTTTGATATCAGCACAGCGACTGCCGCCATAAGCAGATTGTAGCCGATGACTGCCGATGCTGTTATCTGTGAGAATGCGCCCGTGATACTGAGTATCATGCACAAAAACGCACCCATCACTGCACCGCCGAACTGGAAAGCGATCCCCACGTCTGCTGCGGTTTTCAGCTTTTTTGTACCTAAAATGAGCATAGCCATCGACTGGAAATGTCCGCTGCAGATCACAGACGAGGAAAGCTTCGGAGCGTAGTCTGTCTGCTCATCATAGTCCTTGTGATATCTGAAAGGCAGGAATTTCACAGAGCTTTCGTCCACTCCGAAAGCCTCGCAGATAAAATCTTTGGTAAGGAAGCTGTCAACAGTCCTTATGACCGTAACAACGCCCTCCTCCTCAAGCTCCTGCATCCAGCCCGAGATCGACGGGCTTGCAGTTGCCCTGACTACGAACAGCGTAGTCACAACACCGGAGATTGACAGATAGACCGCTATATTCCCGTCAGCATATTCCTCTTCCTTCGCCCTTGAAGGCAGCCCCTCGATAGAGTGGTTCTCCATAAGCTCTCTCGTGCCCAGCAGTATCCTTTTGTTCTCTATCCAGCCTGAAAGACCCTGTCCGTCCTCGTAAATGTAGCTCTCAACGGGGTACAGCATCTCGGTCTTGCCTCTGAGCATCTTGTAGAAAGCGGATTTGAGAATGCTGTCCGCCTGACATGACAGGCTCGCAGCCATAAGTATGCATTCCTCCAGAGAGGTCGTCGAAAGCATCTTGAGCTTTATGAAATCGACCATTCCCGTCGGGAAAAGCTGTTTTGCCTCAACAAGCACAGCGTTGGTATCTGCGAATTCATCCACAGCGTTGTATCCAAGCATTATCGCTGAGTGCTGAAGATATTTTCTTGAAGCGGCGCTCAGCGGCAGATTGACCACCAATATCAGTGCGATCGACGAGCACATCGAAACCGTGCCCGCAAACGCCGCAAGCGCAGTGATTATCTTGTCAACAGGAGTCGTCGGGTTCTTCTCGAAAACGAAAGACAAGATCCCGAAAAGCAGTCCGCAAAGCAGTATCAGCGGACTGATGCGTCTTGCAAAAGCGTCCGAAACGTCTGTGCAGTAGCTGTTTTTCATAAAGTCCTTCACAAACTCCGTCTTTTGCATCTTAGCCAGCACCGGATAATCCTGAACGTATCCCTGCGTGAAGTTTGCAGCAACGTCCTCGTTATCGACCACCTTCAGAGCGTACCTGTCGTACTCTCCGGCTATGTATCTGAAATTGATCTCCGTCCGGTTGACGATCATCAGCTTGCCTATGGTGTTGAACACAAGCCCCAGTATCGCCGCAGAGATGTATATGTGATAGTATTTCCCGCCGACAGACGATACCGAGAACAGCGACATAACGCCCGATATCATTGCCGTTATCATTCCCAGCGCAGCCATCGAATCGCAGTCCGCATTAGCCTTTGCCAGATTTTTTATACCCGAATGCAGCACCGTGTACGATTCAAACATCGCCACACAGCCAAGCAGTATCGAAACGACCGTGTATACCGCAGGCGACTGTGTCCTGTCAAGGAAGCCGAAGAACATAAAGTTGAAATCATTTGCAAAAGTCAGCAGTGCGCAAACCACACACGCTGCCAGCAGTATCGTCAGTCTGCGTTTGAGCGAAGCCTTCAGCTCCAGTATCTCCGAAAGCAGGTCTTTTGCCTGTTCAAAGCTCTCGAACTCATCATGCTCGACCTTTGTGTTCTCAGGCTCATGCGGTCTTTCAAACATCTCGTCCTCGTCAGTATCGAGCCTGAAATTCTCGACCTTCTTGCGTCTGCGTTTGCTGAGGAACTCTGTTCTCTCCTCAAAGCTTGTATTGTTATCCGGTATCTGTGACTTGTCAAACTCCTCGGTCTTGGGGATTATCTTTCCCGTAAATCCGAGCTTTATGTCTTTGAGACTCGCTCTGTTTTTCGGAGAAACGTTCTCCCCTCTCCTGGACTTCTGCTTTTTGAGCTTTGAAAGCTTTCTGATCGCAGCAGCGTTTCGTGAATTGCGCTTTTTGCGCAGCATCTCTATGTCCTCGGGAGAAAGCCCCAGCACCTCAGCCTGCGATTCAAAATCCGGCTCATCGTCCTGCTGAGCGTCTGCAAGCTCCGGCTGCTGCATCTCGCCGCTGTTGTGGTATTGCATATCCTCATCGTTCGCATCTTCACCTACGGCCTGCTGTGCGTATTCAACCTGCTCACCGTCATCATCAGGCTCTGCCTGCCGGTGATCCAAACTCTCCTGCCCGGATATAGCATCGTCAGATCCGTCGCTCGTGCCGTACTCTTCCTGTGCGCTGTGCGCCTGTGTGAATATCGTGCCCTGCTCGCTTATAACAGGCTCAGCATCTTCCTGCTGCGGCTGTTCCTGCGGTATCCACTGGACGGGCTGGCTGTCAAACTCGACAGTCTGCTCGACCTGCCGTGACGGATACTGCTGCACAGAAGGCTGCTGTTCATATACCGGCTGAGGCTGCTCATATACCGGCTGTTCAGGCTCAAACGGCGGTATATCCTCAAATTCATTCTCCGCCTGCTCTGCCTGCGTCATACCGGCCTCCGACTGCTCAGAAAGCATCTGTTCAGCCTGATCCTGCTTTTCACGTTCAAGCCTTTCACGCTCCGCCCTTTCAAGCTCAGCCTGCGCCTGCTCCAGATACTTAGCCTTTCTGCTTTCCTCCAGAAGACTGTTCGCATCAAAGCTGTCAAGCTGTTTGTTATATTCCGCCAAAAGCTCATCGACCGAGAGGTTCTTACCCAAGATCTATCACTCCCATTTTCATTTCTTTCTCTGTCTTACGATCTCATACATAAATATCCCCGCTGCGACCGAAGCGTTAAGGGAATTGACCTTGCCTGCCATCGGAAGGCTCAGCAGAAAATCGCATTTATCCTTTAAAAGTCTGCTCATACCAAAGCCCTCCGAGCCGACTATCAAACCGATAGGGCCGTCAAGCTTTACGCTGTCATAGCTCTGTCCGCTGCCATCGGTGCCGTAGATCCACACGCCGTTTTTTTTGAGCATATCCACGGTCGAAGCAAGGTTTGCGACCCTCGCCACAGGCAGCCAGCTCGCCGCACCGGCAGAGGTCTTGAACACCGTGTGGCTGAGCGATGCGCTCCTTCTCTTGGGAATAATGATCCCGTGAGCGCCTGCTGCCTCAGCCGTTCTGATTATTGCGCCGAGATTGTGCGGATCCTCGATCTCATCGCAAATGATGATAAACGGATCCTCACCCTTGTCAACAGCTATCCTCAGAAGCTGGTCAGCCTCAACATATTCTGCGCACGCACCCACAGCGATAACGCCTTGGTGAGATGCGCCCTTAGCCATATTATTGAGCTTGATCTCGTTTACCTGCTTTACAAGAATACCCTTATCCTTAGCCATTTTGCATATCAGCGAGATCGAGCCCGTCGCCTGCGGGTTGACATAGATCGTGTCTATCAGCCTGTCCGCCTTCAGAGCCTCGATGACCGGGTTCCTCCCGACGATCAGCTGCTGCTCCCACGAACTGTCAGCGTTGTTATTTTCAAGATCTTTTCTCATTGATTTATCACTTTCCAAAACCATATTATCGCAGAAGCATCAGCTCCCGTGAAACCTCAGCCACTGGAATTATCCCTCAGCTGAAAAAACCTATCCGACCCGTTTTATATGCGGGGGACATTGATAAATAGATTATAACACAAAAATTCTCAAAAGCCAATAGCTTTCGAGAATTTTTATACTTTTAACAAATATACTCAAAAATAGTGGTGATATTCAACAAACACGCTCACAAAAGCAGCACCGCAGCCAGCACCACGACCCCGACGAAAGCAGCGCACACCCCCGCCGCAACACCGTGACCCCTCAGCGGCTGCCCTGGAAGCTTGGCTTTTTTGAAGCGTGGATCATCAAGAATAGTTTTCGCTATCAGTTTCGCTTTTTCGTCTGTGATCTCCCTCTCAGCAGGGTATTTTTCAGAGTTCACAAACAACAATATTTTTTCAAAGCGTTCATCTTTTGGACATTTAATCTCAATGATTTGTTTATTTACACCCTTTATCATTTCTCAACAGCCCTCTGATTTCTATAAATTACATATTAATGTTAGCATATGTAAATTATCGGGCTGGTTTTCAACAATTCTCAACTTTTCTGTTGAAAACTGCCTGTTTTCAACAACGCTGAAATCAATTTGTGTTGAAAAACCCGTTGAAAGCTTTGAAAATCCATAGATTTAACAGCAGTTCTCAACTGTTGAAAAAGATTTTTCTGTCGAGATCGCAGGTCAAAACCCACATTTATGGATATATATGTAATAAAATTCGTTCCGAATTATGAACACACTTTTAACGCAAACGGCACTGAATTTCCGCTTGACAAGCAATCGCTTTTATATCAGTCTTTGCGGCATACTGTTATTTTGTTAGCTGAAAAATTTACAATTAAGCTCGTGATGTACAAAAAATCGTACACTTTCCCTCATGTCCGCTGCTTGACCGCCGCTGGAATAATTATGTCCGATTTTCTGGACTTTTATACAACCGGATGAAAATTTTTCATCTGTAACTTTTGTAACGAAATGTAACGAAATCATCTTGTGGTCAGGAACTTTACCGCCCTTTCCACAGAGTCTTTTGAATTGCCCCAATCAGCGTTGGCACCGGTGTTTCTGTAATCATACATCTTGCAGAAATGCGAAATATCCTTTTCGAGCGAGTCGAGATACTTGCTCATCAGTTCCGAGCAGGACTGCGAAAACTGCTTGTGCAGCTTCTTATCCAGGCTCGTTTCCATCATTTCAAGCAGCATCTCATAGTGCGGCAGACACAGCATCTCCTGCTCATCGAAAAGCTTTCGGAACTCTGCCTGCTGCTGGTACATCTCAAACAAAGTCCGCATAATACGGCTCATTCCCCACTCTATCTTCGAGCACACAAAGCAGCTCTCATTGACCGCCGAAACGGTTTTGCGCTTTGTGCTTTTGGTGTGGAAAAGGCTCTTTTTTGAAAGCTCCTGCTGAAGATGCTGCAAGTGGCTTTGAAGCATAAGCGCCAGTGAAAGGCGGTTTTTACAGGCTCTCATCTGTTCAAAGTGGACATGGCAGAACCCGAGCTTGTTCGTTTCGATGCGAACATCTGGCTCCATCATCGCTGCGCCCATGATATAATCGACCGTTCGTGTTTCGAGCATATCACGAAGCCTGCATATCGGGCAGCCGCATTTCGGCTCAAATATTTCCGTGACCGGAATTGTCAGAATACTTTCTCTCATAAAAAAATCCTTTCGTCAGCTTGTTGAAAAATCTCGTCATTTATATTATAATGTAAAAAAGAATTTTTTTCAAGGAGTTTTTGAAATGCAATATAAGATCGACAAAAATGATATACTTTTGCGTCAAAGTGACTTTGCTCTTGATGACACCCTCGACTGCGGACAGGCGTTTCGCTGGGAAAAGATCTCTGATAACGCATATCAAGGGGCTTTTCTCAACAAAAAGCTCACTATCAGCTGTGAAAACGGCGCTGATCTTTTCAGGCTCCATGACACCTCCGAGCAGGACTTTCTCACCGTCTGGAAGGATTATTTTGACCTTGACACTGATTACGGCGAGATAAAACGCAGGCTTTGCGCTGATGAAACACTTTCAAAAGCCTGTGCCTACGCAGGCGGTATCAGGATCCTTCGTCAGGACAGCTGGGAAGCACTTTCCTCTTTCATAATCAGCCAGAACAATAATATCCCACGCATCAAGGGGATCATCGGGCGTTTGTGCGAACATTACGGCGGCTATCCGTCCGCTGAACAGATGCGTGACGAAACGGTGGACAGCCTCGGATATCTTCGTTCGGGATTTCGTGCAAAGTACCTTGTTGACGCAGTTTCAAAGGTGCTCAGCGGTGAGCTGGAGCTTGAGAGCATACGCACGCTTTCACTTGACGAGGCACGAAACAAGCTGATGACGATAAAGGGTGTCGGTCCGAAGGTGGCAGATTGTGCCCTTCTTTTCGGGTTTTACCGCATTGACGCCTTCCCAAAGGACGTCTGGGTCAAGCGTGTGCTGTCGCAATGGTATCCGCACGGACTTCCCGAGTGCACAAAAGGGCTTGAAGGCATCGCACAGCAGTACCTTTTCCACTACATACGCAGTCAGAAATAAGGTCTGTCAGGCTGACTAAAAAAAACATTGTATCAAATATAATTTTATCAAATATAATTGTGCACAACCAGAATTTCCGGCTGAAATAGCCGTCCGCAGATATTCAGCTATATGTACATATTTCATTCAACTCTGTGCAGGCTAAAAAAAATCCGTATCGGAACAGCTCCGATACGGTTCGTTTTCTTCATATTATCCCTGTTGATCCCTGTAACAGGCTGTCAGCCGCCATTTATAAAGCTGCCGAATTTTTCAAGAAAAGCATCTCTGTCATTATCTTTCGTAGTAAGCGATACTACCTTCTTTGTTCCGATGCTGAAAATGCCCATTACAGACTTGGGATTAACTCTGACTGCGCCACTTTCGATATACATATCATAGTCACAGCTTCTTGCTACATCGTTAAGTCTCATAATGTCTTCAAAAGAATCGATTCTGATATACGCTTTCATTGTTTTCCTCCTTCATCTGATTTTGGTCACTTGTCCTGACATTGTTGAATACGCATGAGCATATTCACTAATTAATTTCACTGGAATTGTGTATATTGTAACACTTTATTATTATAAATGTCAAGTATTTGATCAAATCTTTGTAGCTTTACACAATATAGTCTTTTCCGATTTGTCGAAAACGTTTACGATTAATTATCTGTTATTAACAAATGAATTAATTGTGCACAGTTGTCTGTACCTGAAAAGCACAGTTGTATTGTACAACTTGTACACAAGTCAAAAATGGCACAAAAAAACAGGTCTGCGAACTGCAAACCTGTTTTCTCGGTATTTTTCAGGGTAGGTCCCCTGTAGCTTTTGTGCGAACAGGGCTTTCGCCCCAAGCATTTCAAGCGGACTCTCTCCGCCGAAAGTCTTTGACGGCATTTCGTTCAAAAATGTCATCGTTCACAGTTGTTGGATACTTAGCCTACGATATAGTCCTTGATCTCGTTGAAGAACTTGTCAGCGTCATCTGTGTGAGCAGTAAGCTGTATCGGCTTGGACAGATCAAGACTGAAGATACCCATGATAGACTTTGCATCTACTGCGTATCTGCCAGAAGCAAGATCAACTTCGTAGTCGTAAGCAGTTACGATGTTTACGAAATTCTTTACTGCTGAGATGGAATCCAACATAACGGTTGTCTTTTTCATAATCCATTCCTCCTTAACCGTTTTTTCGACTTTCGTCTTAACTCATTTTACTTTCGCAGGTCTTTGTCCTCCTGCAACTCCCATTATACGCAACTTTCCGTATTTGTCAATGGAAATTTGCAAAAAAAAATAAAATATGGTACAATACTCAAAGGTAACAAAACTCAATTCAGAATTATGTGCAGTGTGCACAAACTAATTATGTATAATTTGTGCACATTGTCGATTCAGCGGATAAGAGATCAAAATAAAAAGCGAGCTGACGAAATGAAGATATTCTATTACACTTTCGGGTGCAAGGTCAACCAATACGAAACGGACAATCTCAGGCAGAAGCTGAGCGGACTTGGCTACAAGACGACGCAGGATATGGCCGATGCGGACATATTCGTTATCAACACCTGCACGGTCACTGCGCAGTCAGACCACAAATGCAGGCAGCTTTTACACAAGATCAAAAAGCTTTCCCCGGACGCTGTCACGGTACTGACGGGCTGTTTTCCGCAGGCTTTCAGGCAGCAGGCCGAGCAGATGACGGAATGTGACATAATCACGGGAAGCTCAAAGCAGGACATTCCCGCACTTATCGGGGAATATCTGAAAGACCGCCGCAGGATCGTGCGTATAAAAGATCACGAAAAGGGTGAGGCTTTTCAAGCGATGAGCAATCAGCCGTCGGGCTTGAAAACGAGGGCGTTCGTAAAGATCCAGGACGGGTGCGATCAATACTGCACATACTGCATAATCCCGTTTGCAAGGGGGCATATCCGATCAAAGCCGTTAGGTGACATCAGAGACGAGATAGCTGCGCTTGCACAGGGCGGATACAAGGAGATAGTTCTTACGGGGATAAATCTGTGCTGCTACGGAAAGGATCTTGGTGACGGCACGAGGCTTATTGATGCGGTGGAAACGGTATGCTCCACAGATGGGATACAAAGAGTGCGTTTAAGCTCGATGGAGCCGGAGATGATCTCGGACGAGGACATTGCACGCATGGGGCGGCTGGAAAAGCTGTGCGCGCAATTTCATCTTTCGCTGCAAAGCGGCTGCGACAAAACGCTCAGACGAATGAACCGCAAATACACCTGCGAGGAGTACAGGGAGCTTTGCACAAAGCTTCGTGACACTTTCAGCGACTGCGTTATCACGACGGACATAATGGTCGGGTTTGCCGGAGAAACAGACGAAGATTTCGCTCAGACGATAAGATTCGTCAAGGAGATCGGCTTTGAAAAGGTGCACATTTTCCCATACTCGGTGAGAAAAGGGACAGCCGCTGAAAAGTTCGGCGGACAGGTGAGCAGCGAGGTCAAGCAGAGGCGTGTGAAGGAGCTTGAGGCGGTCTGCTCGCAGATCAGGCAGGAATTTCTTGCTTCCAACGTCGGCAGGACGGTAAATGTGCTTTTTGAAAAGGAAAAGGCCGACGGCTGGCACAGAGGCTACACGAAAAACTATACGCCTGTAAAGGTAAAAGCGCAGGACGCAGGATCGTGGCGGTGGCAGACGAAAAACGTGCGTATCACGGGCGTTGACGGCGACAGCTGCACCGCAGAGATCATATAGTAGTTTTACCCTTGCAAAATTCGGCAAATGGTGGTATAATTACCTAAAGACGAACCCGGAAAGAAAGGCGGGATATTATGAAAAAGAGATTTTTAGCGGCGGTGCTTGCGCTAACTATGACAGCGGCTTGCCTGACTGCCTGCGGCGGCGAGAACAAGACCGAGGACAAGCAGCAGACCACGACCACAACGACCGCAGAGACCACGACCACAACGACCGCAGAGACGACAACCACCACAGAAAAAGAAACCGGTGTGATAGACACAACTACGACGACGAAAGTAACCCCAGCGGAAGGTGGAGTAGTGCCTCCTTCCGAAATACCGCAGGACCTTAACCCCGGAGCTTGGCTCGAGGACAGCGAGACCACAACGACCACGACTACAACAAAAGCAGCGACCACGACCAAGCCAAAGACCACAACGACCAAAGCAAAGACCACGACGACAAAAGCCACGACCACGACGACCAAAGCCACGACCACCAAGGCAAAAGTCTCGACGACAAACGGCTATTGGCACGAAGACCCCGGCATAACAAAAGCAGACCTGAAAGCTGCCGCTGAAGCCGCATTCGCAAAGGTCAAAAAGACAGCTAAAGAATATGGTTGGACGATCTCCAAGACATTCGTCAACCGCAGCACCGATACGCAGTATGGAATCTATTGTCGTTTTGAAATATCCGAAGCCGCATCTGCCGACGGCGCACATCATACCGCCAGCATCGTTATAAAAGCTGAAGCAGTTAGCGGCTCCGTAATAGTTCAAGCCAGCCAAACACCGCTCGGAGTTAGTGTTAATAGCGAAAACTATGACGACTTTTCAGGAAAATACGACATTTCGTATTTAATAGAAAGCTTAAAAGAGAGATACTAACACCCACTAATGCACATTTCGAGAGCCGCCCTCTTTGCAGGGCGGTTTGTAGTTTTACCCTTGCAAAATTCGGCAAATGGTGGTATAATTACCTAAAGACGAACCCGGAAAGAAAGGCGGGATATTATGAAAAAAAGATTTTTAGCGGCGGTGCTTGCGCTTGTTATGACAGCGGCTTGCCTGACTGCCTGCGGCGGCGAGAACAAGACCGAGGACAAGCAGCAGACCACGACCACAACGACCGAAGAGACCACAACCGCCACAGAAAAAGAAACCGGTGTGATAGACACAACTACGACGACGAAAGTAACCACGACGAGAAGCAAAATGGGCTTTGCTTCCGAAGTACCGCAGGACCTTAACCCCGGAGCTTGGCTCGAGGACAGCGAGACGACAACGACAACGACCACAACAAAAGCAGCGACCACGACCAAGCCAAAGACTACGACGACCAAAGCAAAGACTACGACCAAGCCAAAGGCCACAACGACAAAAGCCACGACCACCAAGGCAAAAGTCTCGACGACAAACGGCTATTGGCACGAAGACCCCGGCATAACCAAGGCAGACCTGAAAGCTGCCGCTGAAGCCGCATTCGCAAAGGTCAAAAAGACAGCTAAAGAATATGGGTGGACGATCTCCAAGACATTCGTCAACCGCAGCACCGATACGCAGTATGGTATCCATTATAAGGTGGATATATTTAAAGCAGCAGACAGAGACATGCAGTTGTCAGTTGGCACAATAAAAGCTGAAACTGACGGGAAAAGCATAATTGTCAAAGATAGCGCTCTCGAATATGGTCGTGACGGACAGACTGATACGAATTATGACCATTTTTGCTATGACGTACCATTAGAAGATACATTGGTTTATCTTAAAGAAAACGGCGTCAAGAAAAAACAATGATCCATATTTTAGAACCGCTCTTTCACAGGGCGGTTTTTTGATGTCCGAATTTCTCTCTTTGATAACAACTTGTTCATTGACAAAACACTACATAATGGTGTATAATGTTCTTATCTATTTAAAGGAGATGGAGCCATGTCTGTTTACAGAATTTATGTTGAAAAAAAGCCCGAATTTGCGGTTGAGGCTGCTTCGCTCATAAGCGGTATCAAATCTGCTCTGGGACTTGAAAACCTGACGGGTCTGAGGGTGATAAACCGCTATGACGCACAGGGTCTTTCAAAGGAGGATTTTGAGCTTGCAACGCCGGTCGTATTCTCTGAGCCTGCGGTCGATGTTACATACGATCATCTGCCGGAGGTAAAGGACAACGAGTTCGTTTTTGCTGTTGAGTACCTGCCGGGACAGTTCGATCAGCGTGCAGACTCGTGCGCACAGTGTATTTCTCTGCTCACCGGAGGCAAAAGACCTACGGTCAGATCTGCAAGGATCTACATAGTTTCTGGAAATCTTTCCGACGAGGAGATCGCACAGATCAGAAGCTACATGATAAACCCTGTTGAGTCAAGAGAGGCAAGTCTTGCGACATTTGAGACTCTTGACATCAAGTACGATATTCCGACGACGGTAGATACGGTCGATGGGTTCATCTACTCCACCGAGGACGACCTTAAAGCGATGCTTGAGGAGCTTGGTCTGGCTATGGACCTTGATGATATACGCTTCTGCCGTGACTATTTCCGTGATACCGAAAAGAGAAACCCGACTATCACAGAGATAAGAATGATCGACACCTACTGGTCGGATCACTGCCGTCACACGACTTTTTCAACGATAATAGACAATGTAAACATTCATTCGGATTATATAGCGGACACGTTCGCTGATTATGTGAACACAAGAAAAGACCTCTACGCAGGCAGAACGGACAAGCCTATCACGCTGATGGATCTTGCCTGTATCGGCGCAAAGCAGCTCAAAAAGGCAGGGCTGCTCAAAGATCTTGACGAGAGCGAGGAGATCAACGCCTGCTCGGTAAAGATAAAGGTCAATGTTGACGGCGTTGACGAGGACTGGCTTTTGATGTTCAAAAACGAAACACACAACCACCCGACCGAGATCGAGCCTTTCGGCGGCGCTGCTACCTGTCTTGGCGGTGCTATCAGAGATCCGCTTTCGGGAAGAAGCTATGTTTATCAGGCTATGCGTGTAACGGGTGCGGGAAATCCGC
The DNA here is from genome assembly GCA_902787825.1 of uncultured Ruminococcus sp. Lineage (GTDB taxonomy): Bacteria > Bacillota > Clostridia > Oscillospirales > Ruminococcaceae > Hominimerdicola. The sequence goes on from CADAHS010000012.1 coordinate 47,573, forward strand.
TGGTGCCTGTGGAGGACACGATCGCAGGCAAGCTGCCGCAGAGAAAGATCGTTGTCGGTGCAGCTAACGGCTACTCGTCATACGGAAACCAGATCGGTCTGGCAACGGGCATTGTAAATGAGATATACCACCCGGGATATGTTGCAAAGAGAATGGAGATAGGCGCTGTTATCGGTGCGGCTCCGGAGGAAAACGTAAGGCGTGAACGCCCTGCGCCGGGAGATATAGTTATACTGCTTGGCGGCAGGACCGGACGTGACGGCTGCGGCGGTGCAACAGGCTCGTCCAAGTCGCACACACTGCACTCGCTGGAAAGCTGCGGCGCAGAGGTACAAAAGGGTAACGCCCCGGAGGAAAGAAAGCTGCAAAGGCTGTTCAGAAACCCTGAAGTAACGGCGATGATAAAGCGCTGCAACGACTTTGGTGCAGGCGGCGTATCGGTCGCTATCGGTGAGCTGGCAGACGGCTTGCAGATAAACCTTGACGCTGTTACAAAGAAATATGACGGTCTTGACGGCACAGAGCTTGCAATTTCGGAATCGCAGGAAAGAATGGCTGTGGTAGTTGCAAAGTCCGACCTTGAAAAATTTATGGCAGAAGCTGACAAGGAGAACCTTGAGGCTACGCTGGTGGCTGTTGTTACCGAAAACCCAAGACTTGAAATGAACTGGAACGGAAAGACTATCGTTTCGCTTTCAAGAGAATTTCTCAACTCAAACGGTGCGGAAAAGCACACGGATATAAACATCGCAAAGCCGATCTTTGAGCCTGCTGCTCAGACAGAGGACAGTGCGGACAGGTGGAGCTCGATGATCTCAAATCTCAACATCTGCTCACAGAAGGGTCTTATAGAACGCTTTGACTCGACGATCGGCGCAGGCAGCGTGCTTATGCCTTTCGGCGGAAAGTATCAGGATACTCCGACGCAGGCTATGGCTGCAAAGATACCTGTACTGCACGGACAGACAAAGACCACCTCGGTCATGGCTTGGGGCTTTGACCCGTATCTTTCATCTATCAGCCCGTATCACGGCGCAATGAGCGCAGTTGTTGAGTCTATTGCAAAGGTAGTTGCAACGGGCGGTACTTACGAAAAGTGCTGGCTGACTTTCCAGGAGTACTTTGAGAGAACACAGAACAATCCTGACAGATGGGGCAAGCCGATGGCTGCGCTGCTTGGTGCTTACAAGGCGCAGATCGCACTGGGCTGCGGCTCTATCGGCGGAAAGGACTCGATGTCGGGTACATTTGAGGAGATAGACGTTCCGCCGACGCTGGTCTCGTTTGCGGTTTCTATGTCCACATCTGACAAGGTCGTTTCACAGGAATTCAAAAAGGCAGGCTCAAAGGTAATTCTTATCAAGCCTGAATATGATGAGAACAATCTTATCAACTTTGATTCGCTCAAGGCTGTATTCAAGAAGGTCGAAAAGCTTATTGACGAGGGCAAGGTGCTTTCCTGCTGGGCTGTTTCCTACGGCGGAGTTTCGGAGGCTGTCGCAAAGATGGCATTCGGCAACCGCATAGGTTTCAAGTTTACAGGCGACATCTCTGCTGACGAGCTTTACAGAGCTTGCTACGGCGCATTCGTTATCGAGCTTGAACAGGGCGTTGAGACCGATGAGAGAGTTATCGGTGAAACGACCGCAGATTACAGGATAGTTACTGACAAGTACACTATCGAGCTGAATGATCTGTACGAAAAGTGGGCAGGCAAGCTGGAGCCGGTTTACCCTGTTCACGTTAAAGAGCCTGATTTCAAGCCTAAAAAGTTCACATATGAAGCGCAGTCAAGAGTTGCTCCTTCGATCAAGGCTGCTAAGCCGAGGGTGCTTATCCCTGTATTCCCGGGCACGAACTGCGAATATGACACGGCAAGGGTATTTGAGCGTGCAGGTGCAGACGTTGACACTATGGTTATCAGAAACCTCAACATGGACGCTATAAGAGAGTCTGTGGACGCTATGGAAAGCAAGATAAAGCAGTCGCAGATAATCATGATACCGGGCGGATTCAGCGGCGGTGACGAGCCTGAGGGAAGCGCAAAGTTCATCGTTTCGTTCCTGCGCAATCCAAAGCTCAAGGAAGCTATACATGATCTGCTGCAAAAGCGTGACGGTCTGATGCTGGGTATCTGCAACGGCTTCCAGGCGCTTATCAAGCTGGGTCTTGTGCCTTACGGCGAGATAGTTGACATGAAGCCTGACTCCCCTACACTTACATTCAACAAGATCGCAAGGCACCAGTCAAAGATGGTCAACACAAGGATCGCTTCAAACAAGTCGCCGTGGCTTGCAGGATGCAATGTGGGTGACATACACAACATTGCTATCTCTCACGGTGAGGGAAGATTTGTGGCAAGTGCAGAGCTGATCGACAAGCTTGCACAAAACGGTCAGATAGCTACGCAGTATGTTGACTTTGACGGCGAGCCGACCTTTGACATTCAGTGCAACCCCAACACCTCGTTTGAGGCTATTGAGGGCATCACGTCGCCGGACGGCAGAGTATTCGGCAAAATGGGTCATTCCGAACGTATCGGTATTGACATAACCAAGAACGTTTGCGGCAACAAGGATCAGAAGATCTTTGAAAGCGGCGTAGCTTACTTTAAGTGATAACACAGCGGAGATGGTATGAAGGACTTTCTTACTGATCATTCAACAGCGGTGCTGGTGTATCTGGCGCTTGTCAATCTCACTGCGTTTATCGCATACGGTATCGACAAGAGGCGGGCGATCAAAAAACGCTGGAGGATACCTGAGATAACGCTGATAATGTTTGCTGCGATAGGCGGCAGCATAGGTTCTCTGGTCGGTATGTTTTTGTGGCATCACAAGACAAAAAAACTCAAATTTCTGTTTTGTGTGCCATGTCTGCTGATCTTATGGATAACAGCCGGGATCTGCATTTTTGTATTATAGACCTTTACACGGGCAGGCTCAAAAGTCTGTCCGTGTTGAATAAGCAGACAAGGCACTTTTCATAAGAATATCACAGGGCATTCAACAGTTATACTCAAGCAGAAGCTACAATAAAAAAATAGTTACACAAAACCATTTACATTCAAGGAGGCGCAGAAAAATGGATCGGCTGATAGAGCTTTTAAAAAGCAATGCAAGACTTTCAAACGCAGAGCTTGCCGTAATGCTGGGCAAAACCGAGCAGGAGGTCAAGGGTGATATACAAAAGCTTGAAAACAACGGGATAATCAAGGGCTACACTGCAATTATCGACGAGAGCGCTTATGACCCGAACTCGGTATTTGCTCTTATAGAACTTAAAGTTACGCCGCAGTCACAGTCGGGCTTTGATGAGATCGCAAGGCAGATATCCGAATACGAGCAGGTCGAGGCTGTGAGGCTGATGTCGGGAACTTATGATATCATAGTTGAGGTCACAGGAAAGAATATCAGAGACATTTCTATGTTCGTTTCTCAGCGCCTTGCTACTATTGCTGCTGTTCAGGAGACTACGACACACTTCGGTCTGAGAGTTTACAAGGATAATGGTATTATCATCGGAAGCGAAGAGACCGACGAAAGAGGAATGTTCTGATGATAGATTACAACAAGGTGCTCAACAAGGCTATAAGAGATATGAAGCCCTCGGGTATAAGAAAGTTCTTTGACATCGCTCAGGGAATGGAGGGCGTTATATCGCTGGGCGTTGGTGAGCCTGATTTCAAGACGCCGTGGCTGGTACGAAAAAAGGCTATTGATGTGCTGGAAAAGGGCAAGACCTGCTACACGGCAAACTCGGGTCTTATGGAACTGAGAAAAGAGATCTCAAAATACTTCGAGAGGACGATCAACACGCACTATGATCCACAGCACGAGATCATCGTGACGGTCGGCGGCTCGGAGGGTATAGATCTTTGTATAAGAAGCATGGTCGAGCCGGGCGACGAGGTGCTGGTGGTAGAGCCGAGCTTTGTTTGCTACTGCCCTATCGTTGAGCTTTGCGGCGGCAAGGCTATAAGCATTGAGACTAAGGCAGAAAACGAATTCAGACTAACAGCTGAGGAACTAAAAGCAAAGATCACAGACAAAACAAAGCTGCTGGTACTGCCTTTTCCTAACAATCCGACCGGTGCGATAATGCGGCGGGAGGATCTTCAAAGCATTGCTGATGTGCTCAGGGACACGAACATTTTCGTTATCTCTGATGAGATATACTCAGAGCTTACATACTCCGGCAGGCACGTTTCGTTTGCTCAGATAGACGGTATGAGAGAACGCACGGTCGTTATAAACGGCTTTTCCAAAAGCTTTGCTATGACAGGCTGGCGGCTTGGCTTTGTCGGCGGTCCTGTGGAAATCGTTTCGCAGCTTTTAAAGCTGCACCAGTATGCGATAATGTGTTCTCCGACGGTCAGCCAATACGCTGCGGTAACGGCTATGCAGAGCTGTCTTGAGGACATAGAAAAGATGAAAACGGAATATGATATGAGAAGGCGCTATGTTGTGGACTCGTTCAACAAGCTCGGTCTTGACTGCTTCACGCCGCAGGGTGCGTTTTATGTATTCCCATGCATAAAGAGCACGGGGCTGACAAGCGCAGAATTCTGTGAGAAGCTGATCTACAGCAAGAAGGTCGCTGTGGTGCCGGGTGATGCATTCGGTAAATGCGGCGAGGGGTTTGTCAGGGTGTCTTACGCTTACTCGCTCAATCATCTGAGAGAGGCTGTGAAGCGTATAGGAGAGTTTTTAGAGGAACTGAAAGATGGCAAAATACAATAGCTGCACGGCAGTGGCTTTTGGCAAGCTGAATCTTACTCTGGATATTGTCGGGCGCAATGATGAGGGCTACCACGAGCTTGAAACGGTGATGCAGTCGGTGAGTCTGTTTGATTCTCTGGATATACAGATAAACAACACGGGCGAAAATAAGATAATCTGCGATAAACAGGGGTTTGCATGCGACAGCTCCAACCTTATCTGGAAAGCGATAGAGGCTTTTGAAAGGTACACGGGGCTGAAAACGGGCGGTGTCACGGTAAATGTTGACAAGCGTCTTCCGTCAATGGCGGGAATGGCAGGCGGCAGCGCAGACTGTGCGGCGACACTTTGTGCGCTGGATACGATGTTTGAAACGAATCTCAAAAAAAAGCAGCTTTGTGAGATCGGAGTTACACTGGGCGCTGACGTTCCCTTCTGCATTGCAGGCGGCACGCAGCTTTGCAGGGGCGTGGGTGAGATCATGACACCGCTTTGGCTGCCAAGGTGTGCGTTCGTCGTGATAAAGCCTGAGGTGAGCATATCGACTCCGGAGGCGTTCAGAAAGTATGACGGTTTGCACAAGGTGCCTCACTGCAACACGCAGGCATTTATCAGTCAGCTTAAAATAGGCAATATTGACGGAATGTGCAAAGAAATGTTCAACGCTCTTGAATTTGCAGCGCAGGAAAAACAGATACAACAGGCAAAAAATGACCTGTTTGCTGTGGGGGCGCTCGGCTCGCTCATGACCGGCAGCGGCTCGGCTGTCTTTGGCGTTTTCGATCATCCGCAAAAGGCAAATGATGCGCTTGAGATAATAAAAAAAGATTATGCACAGGCTTGGGTCTGCGATCCGGTAACAAGCGGAACACAGATCATAAGGCTCGGTTAAAGAGGTGTTTTGATTGGGTAATAAATGCAGGATCTGCGGATACAGATTCAAAAGCAAGGACGAGGCTATCTGCCCGGAATGCTTTACCGCAAGAGATGATGATATTTCCTGCGAGAGATATTCGGCAAGCGAGCATTCCCACGGCAGCAGCTTCAGCTCAGGTCTGAGAGATACGAGCGAATCGTTCGTGCAAAAAGAGCTGAGAGAGGAACGGCGCAATGCTTTTGCAAGGGAGAATTTCGGCGACAGGGCTAACGCAGGAGTTGATCTGACCGATCAACGTAGTATTTACGATCAATCACGCTATGTCAGAAACGACTACAACTATGAGGCTGACGCAAGCAGAGCAGATGCGTTATTCATGCAGTCTCAGCAGCAGAATCCGCAGATGTCGGCTTACGAAAGATTTTCTGCTCAGCAGCAAAGAAAACAGCAAAGCGGCTTCACGCCGGCAGGTCAGGTGTTTGCTCAGAGAAGCTCGATACCCTTGCAGCAGGCTGTTTATCAGCGCTATACCGCTGCGAACACCGGCAATCCAAAAAAGAAAAACAGTGGGGCGGCAGTGACATTTCTGATATTGTTTATTTTTATGTTTGTTGCGGCGGTCGTTATTTCAGAGATCAATGACCGCGCCGAACAGAACAAGCAAAGAACCACTTACACGACCACAGAGCAGACACAAAAGACCCAGCGGACGACGTCTTCAAAAACTTCAAAGCAGACGACCACGACTGAATCACAGACCAGATCCAGCACAACGATGGGACATTACAGCTGTGAGTTTATCAGCTGCGTAAGCAATCCCAAAAAGACCTCGGAGATCAGTAACGATCTGCTGAAATGGGCAACCGATTTTACAAAGCAGCAAGACCCATGGATCGAGGCGACTGTCAAGGTGAGGATAGAAAAGGGAGAAAACTACACCGAGATACAAAAGGATCCTACGGTTGTTAATGCAACGCTGCAATGTCTGGAAAAATCGAATGCTTACGATTCGCTCAGCTACTCATTTATTCCGGTGAACAAGAAAATAGAGCTGACAGACAACGGAACAGAGATGACCTTCACGCTGCTTGGACACAAGGATTCAAAGCTGATGTATTTCGACTTATACATCAAAGGGGCAGGCGCAAAGGAATCTTGCAGATTCAAAATCAAGGTATGATAAAACAATAACAGGGGGAATTGCCCCCTGTTTTATTTGTGAGGTGAAACTATGACAGATCAGATAATGAAGCACTGCACGCTGTGTCCGAGAAACTGCGGTGTTGACAGAACCAAGAACACGGGAGTTTGCGGACAGACAGACAGGGTGCGTATCGCAAGGGCTGATCTGCATATGTGGGAAGAGCCTTGTCTGGGTGGAGAGGGCGGCTCGGGGACGGTCTTTTTCTCAGGGTGCAGTTTGAAATGCTGTTTTTGTCAGAACTACGAGATCACTGCAATGAACAAGGGTTTTGAGATATCTGTGAGGGAGCTTGCGGACACGTTTTTATATCTTCAGCACAAGGGTGCGCAAAACATTGACCTTGTCAGCCCGACACATTTTGTTCCGCAGATAGTCGATGCGCTGGATATGATCGGTGATGAGCTGAGGATACCTGTTGTTTACAACTGCGGAGGTTACGAAAGCACGAGCACGCTGAAGATGCTCGGGGATAGGGTGAAGATATTTCTGCCCGATCTCAAATACTTTGACAGCGCTATTTCAAGGGAATACTCGGGAGCTTCTGACTACTTCACTGTTGCTATGGCGGCGATAAGAGAAATGGTGAACATTGCGGGAAAGCCGGAGTTTGATGAAACGGGGCTGATGAAAAGCGGGGTTATCGTGCGTCATCTGGTGCTTCCAAATCACAGGCATGATTCTATAAGGCTTATGCAGGAGCTTGGAAAAGCTTTTGGAAAGGACGAGCTGCTGGTGAGCATTATGAGCCAGTTTGTGCCGGTACACAAGGCATTTGAGCACCAAAAGCTTTCACGGCGGACAAGCACGTTTGAATACAAAAGCGTTGTTGACGAGGTTTGCAGGCAGGGCTTTGACGGGTTCTTTCAGCAGCGAAGCAGCGCAAGCGAGGAGTTTATCCCGGCATTTTATGACAAAAAATACTTTTGATTTTGTTGAATTTTGTGACATCTTAACAAAATCTATTGGAAATTGTAACCAAGCTGTTATCAAATCCCATTGACAGGGACTTGAAAAACGTGTATAATCCTATCATAGGGACATATTTTGTTTCTATGATCGTATTAACATAAGACGAATGGAGATTGCCTATGTCAAAAGCAATGGGGTCAAGATACTCTATTGAAGGCTCGCAGGAGCTTGCGGAGTACTTTGACTTTGTAAAGGATCTGCTTGACAGCGATGTAGTCAACGAGATGAAGAATTACCGTCATCATTACAGCACTACCTGCTTTCAGCACAGCCTTAACGTTTCCTACTACAACTATCTTGTCTGCAAAAAGCTCGGACTTGATGCAAGATCTGCTGCAAGAGCAGGGCTGCTTCATGACCTGTTTTTATACGACTGGCGTACCACACAGAGAAAACGCGGCGAGAAGCCTCACGGAATGAGACACCCTCAGATCGCTTTGGAAAACGCAAAGGAGCACTTCACGGTGGATAAGCGTGAGGAGGATATGATCGTTAAACATATGTGGCCGCTTACGGTCAAGCTGCCAAAGTATGCTGAGAGTTATGTGATCGTTGCGACAGACAAGTATTCTGCTGCACTGGAAATTAGTATGCACATCGGCAGACTTATGAAAAACAAGGCTAAAAGGATCAGGCAGCGCAAGGCAAGTTAAGATCCGACTGTAATTAAATCATTGCACAGTGAAGGGTGCCGCAGTTAAGTGCTGTACTTATACAGAAGCATTATAAGTGTTTTTTGGGGAAAACCCTTTTGCAAAAGGGTTATTCCCCAAACCCCTTTCCTAAAACTCTTAATGATTTTTTAACCCCGATGGATAAAACCATCGGGGTTAAAAAATAGTTATGGTCAAAAAATGCGGCTGGGAAACAGTCCTGGGAAACAGTCCTTCGCAATAAAAGATATTACTCAAAATGAATTATATAACTTCTATATAGGTACTACCCTTACAGCTGCGGCATTTTTTGCGTTAAGGCAGGCTGGAACAAAGATCAAGTTAATGCTTTTGGTGAAAAAAATCTTTCAAAAGGGGCTTTTAATCGGCAGCAAAATGTGCTATACTGTATAAAAAGGCGGTGAGACCTTGGATAACAAAGACAAATACGTTGTTGATATAGCCCGTGAAAAAGTTTATCAAAATCAGTTTGACGACTATCACGAGACTTTTGCTAAATGGAGAACTGCAAAGGACAACCCCTACGGATACAGCTTTGTTCACGACACCCGTGAGCACACATACGTTGACGGTGAGGGGTACTATCACAAATCAGCTGAGGCGGCTGAGAAGATCGCTTTGGGGAAATGCCTTGGTTTGCTGGGCATTGTTCTTATGGTAATGACGATGCTTGATGCGGTCTCGGGAATTATTTTCTATCGTGTATTCAACGATCCTGCGGTAGATGAGATCTTTTTTTCAAAGGTTTACGAGCCTAAGTATGTTTCGCCTGCACTGGCGGCTTTTTTCGGCGGAATGTCGATACTGAAATATCTTATCGGGCTGTGGATCTTCCTGCACTTCACAAAGATACCTGTAAAGATAGCGATACCGATGCCCAAGAAATCAAAGATCTCCAAAAGCGGAGTTTTTCTCATGCTGGCGATAATGGTACTGGGCAGGGTAAGCAATTTTGTGATAAAAATAATTCTCGGGTGGCTGCACATTGACGCAGTGTATGCTCTGGGGATACACAATCCGGACAACATTCTTACAGACATTATTTACGTCTTTTTCAACTGCATTGTGATCAGCATTCTTTCGGAGATACTTTTCAGGGGGGCGGTACTTCAGACGTTCAGGCAATTTGGCGACACTTTTGCGATGCTCGTTTCGGGCATTGCATTCTCGCTGACCTGCTACGATATTTCGACGCTTGGCACTGCGGTGATATATTCAGCTGCGCTCGGACTTTACACAATAAAGACCGGATCGCTGAAAACAACGATACTTATGCGAATATTTGCTTCGGTATCAAGCTATATGCTGGCTTGTCTGACGATGGAAAACAAAGAATACGGACGGCTTACGGAGGTTATCATCTGTGCGTTCATAGTCAGCATTTCGGCATTTATTTTCGCAAGGCTCATGTGCAACGGAAAATGGTCATTCAGGATCATAAATGACCCTTCACAGCTGACAAACAACAGCAAGCTGAAGATGTTCTTCACAAACACATACACCACGATATGGATGGTAATGGTGCTGGGAATGTTCTTCCTTATGGTGAGGTTCATATGATACACACAGATGAGGTTTACATGAAAAAAGCCCTGGAGCTTGCGCAGATCGCTGCGGAACAGGGTGAGGTCCCGGTAGGGGCGGTAGTTGTGAAGGACTCAACGGGCGAGATAATCGGCAGGGGCTTTAACAGGCGTGAATACGGCAGGTCGCCGCTGACACACGCTGAGATGATCGCAATAGAGCAGGCAAGCAGAAAGCTTGGCGGATGGCGGCTGATCGGGTGCACGATCTATGTGACGCTTGAACCGTGTCCGATGTGCGCAGGGGCTATGATAAATTCACGGATACAGCGTGTTGTATTCGGGGCTTACGATCCGAAGGCCGGGTCGTTTGGCTCGGTGGTGGATCTGTCTGCGCTTCCCTACAATCACGAGCCGCAGATCGTTGGCGGTGTGCTTGAAGGCGAATGCGCTGATATTCTGAGCAGCTTTTTCAAGAAATTAAGAGAACGAAAAAAAGCAGTAGATCAATAAAAAGATCGCACTGCTTTTTTTAATCTTGAAATGTTTTGAAAGCCAGATCGTCTGAACCTTAAAAACGCACAGGCTACTGCATTTCGTTGCGGTTTTTGATAGCCTCGTTAAGCGTTTCCTTATCGGCATACTCAAGGCTTCCGCCGACGGGCAGACCAAAGGCAAGCCTTGTTACCTTAACGCCCAGCGGTTTGAGCAGCTTGGAGATATACATTGCTGTACTCTCGCCCTCGACGGTAGGGTTTGTAGCCATAATGACCTCTTTGATCCCCTCCGGCTCGATACGCTTCAAAAGCTCGGTTATTTTGAGATCCTGCGGACCGATATTTTCCATTGGTGACAAAAGCCCGTGCAGGACATGATATACGCCGTTGAACTCCCTTGAGCCTTCAAAAGCCGAAATATCCTTCGGACTTTCGACCACGCAGACTATTGAGTGGTCACGCTTGGCGCTTGAACAGACTGCGCAGATATCCTTTTCGGTAAAGTTCTGGCAGCGTTTGCAAAGGTGAACTCTGCTATGGATATTAGCGATAGCGTCCGCAAAGGTCTTAGCTTCCTCGGGTGACATAGACATGACGTGATAAGCCAGTCGCTGGGCTGACTTCATACCGATGCCCGGGAGCTTAGCAAACTGCTCGGTGAGCAGGACGAGGGGTAATGCGTTTGATTCGGACATATCAGAACAGACCCGGGAAAGATACTCCGCCGGTAAGTTCCTTCATCTCGGCATCGCTTGTTTTATCAAGCTCATCAACAGCCTGATTGAAGGCGCTCATGATAAGATCCTGAAGCATCTCTACATCGCTTGGGTCAACGACCTCAGGCTTGATGGTGAGCTTGAGGACATTTCTCTTTCCGTTGATAACGACCTCGACTACTCCGCCGCCTGCGGTTCCGGTGAACTCTCTCTGCTCAAGGTCAGCCTGAAGCTCAGTGATCTTATCCTGCATCTGCTGTGCTTGTCTGAGCATCTGATTCATATTATTTGACGGACCTTTGCCCATTCCCTGTGGTAATCTTGCTTTCATTTTTAAAACTCCTTAACAGTTATTTTTTTATCTCAACCTCAATACCGCTTGCCTTTGCCTTCCCCAGCAGCTGATTCGTTGGATCCTCAGCGTCGTCGGGAGCAGCCTTTTTGGCTGATTTGACCTTGATATTGAAGGTCTGTCCGTATGTTTCCAAAAGCACATCGTTGATGATAGATGCATCAGACGAGGCTTTAAATTTTTTCAGATAGATATCGCTCTGGACGATAAGGAAAAGATCGTTTTGCTTTGCAAATGCGACTGAACCTCTGAGGAAAGAGGCTATTGCGGGTGATCTTTGTTTTATTTTCCCGACGATATCGTTCCATTCTTTTATCGGACCGTCGTTATCCAGACTCAGTCTTTGCAGCTCGGGATCGTACTGTTTAGGCTGCTGTGGCGCAGCTGTTTGCCGTGGTACGGGTGTGCCGTTTCTGAGTCTTTCTTCGAGGGTAGTGATCCTCTTCACAAGTCCAGTGACATCGGCTGATGGGGCGCTGTTTTGGACAGTTTCCGTGCTCTTTTCGGCGTTATCCGAACAGAGTCTGATAAGTGTCATTTCAAGCTCGATACGTTTTGAGGTACACCTTGCAAATCTCTCATTACACTCCTGCAAAACGGAGATATCTCTGAGTATCTCATCAAGTTTCAGCTTCTGAGCGATATTTTTTAGTCTTTCAAGCTCGTCGGGCAGGCAGATGACAAGATCAGCGCTATTATCAATAGTCTTGACCAGCATAACGTTTCTCATCTGCACCAGAAGCTCATTTGCAAGCACTTTAAGGTCCTTGGACATACTATATAGTCTATCCACGACTTTAAGCGCTGCTGCTGCGTCCTTATCGGCGATATTTTCGATCATCTCAAACAGATAGTCACGTCCGGCGATACCAGATGCGCCCGAAACTGTATCAAGTGTGATATGGTCGTCAAAAGCGACGCACTGGTCAAGCAGCGAGAGGGCATCACGCATACCGCCGTCAGAGAGTCTTGCGATCATCTGAGCGGCATCGTTTTCAAGTGTAAAGCCTTCCTGCGATGCTATAAAATTCAATCTATCAACGATATCCTCGGTTCGTATCCTATGAAAATCAAAATGCTGGCATCTTGAAACGATAGTTGCGGGGACTTTATGGATCTCGGTCGTGGCAAGTATGAACTTGACGTGCTCGGGCGGTTCTTCCATTGTTTTGAGCAATGCGTTGAACGCTCCGGGTGAGAGCATATGCACCTCGTCGATTATATAGACCTTATACTTACACATTTCGGGAGTATAGACAACGCCCTCTCTCAGCTCCCTGATATCGTCTACCTTGGAATTGGAGGCGGCATCTATCTCGATTATATCTGCAAGTGTGCCGTTATCGGCTGCTTTACAGATCTTACAGTCAAGGCACGGTTCGCCGTCGTGAGGATTCTCGCAGTTGACCGCTTTGGCAAATATTCTTGCGCAGGTGGTCTTTCCTGTTCCCCTTGAGCCGGTGAAGAGATACGCATGGGCAGTCTTACCCGTTTTTATCTGATTTTTCAGCGTGGTCGTGATATGAGGCTGGGAAACGACGTCGTCAAATGACATCGGACGCCATTTTCTATACAAAGCCTGATACAATGCTGTCACACTCCTTAAAAAATCAATCCGACATATAGGTATGCAGGCGAAACTGTGTCACACGAAACAGAATGCTTAATGCTGCTCGGTTCCCCGCCTGACATGGTTCACAGCGTTTCATTGCACAGGACCCGCACACCTATATCTCGGATCGATGAGGAACATCAGATCAGTAAATGATGATCATTATCAAAAACCTTTAGTATTATAACACATCTTTACAAAGAATGCAAGTGTTTTTTGAAAAAACTTCTGACGGCTTACAGAAACTGCAAGCCGTCGTTATTTTTTATCACTGATTGCAGATAATGAAATCGACTGTTCCGAACGGGAACTGGACGGGGATACAAAAGCCTGATTTACTAAACTCGACCTTAGCATCCTTGAGGGTCTGCTGCGGATTCATTGTCAGCTCAACGCCGTACTCATTGGACTCATTTACTGCAAAAAGTCCGTCCACGACGTTAAGGAACTCACCGATAGTTGCATCGACAAAATCGTCTATCTCGGTGAAGGTCTCCTTAGAGAAACGCTCAGCGAGTCCTTTATAGGCATCGTTATCGGCTGCGATGCAGGCAACGGAGCTATAGCTTCCCGAAAACTCCTGCTTAACAAAATTCCTGACCTGATAGTCCCTTACCATATGGGATTTAAGCGGTGTAAAGTCGTCGCCGATAAATCTGATGATATTTTTGAAAAGCAGGGTTACATAGTCGGTATAGATCCTTGCGTTCTCGGCGCTGTCGAAGTGATAGAAATCGTTTATGACTCTTGAAAGCACCTCATTCTGGTTCTCGCTCATATCCTCGTCTGAGAACTGCGTTTCTGCTTTATAGGCATTGATCGCACTTTCAAACTGAGAATTGGTGAGCACGCCGTTGTTCACAAGTGTTTGTCCGAGCAGCAGGTAGTCAGTCGGCTGCTGGGAGAGAAGCTTTTCGACATCGTCATTGGTGACATACCCAAGCTCGACGGCAAGGTCGCCAAAGCGTTTATCGACGCTTTGCTGGGTGATGTTTACATGCTCGACCTGCTGTGCGGTCATCAGACCTGCATTGATAGCAAGCACGCCCAGACGCATACGGGTATTCTTCTTATCTTCGATAGCGGTCGTGAGATCGTCGGAATTGACCAGACCTTTATTCAGCAGATAGCCTCCAAAGAATTGAGCAAACATTTACAAGACCCCTTTCGCAGCATTTTCGAGGATCTTCTTAGCGTCCTCGTCGGTGATAGGTTTTTGCAGGAAGTCAGCGGCACCTGCTTTCAGGGCATCTTTAAGGTGTCCCTGCGTGCCGACAGACGAAGCCATAACTATCTTGGCATCGGGATGATTTGCTATTATTGCTTTGAGCGCATCTATGCCTGTTACCTTTGGCATAATTATATCCATAAACACCACATCGGGCTTGTATTCATCGTATTTTTCGATAGCCTCTGCACCGTCAGCAGCTTCAAAGATCTTTCCGACGCCCATAGCTGCAATAGCCATATTCAATTTTTTTCTTGCAAACATAGAGTCGTCACAGATCAGAACAGTAAGATCCTGTAATGTCATTTTCCTTACCTCCTCGGAAGATTTTTAAGGTATAATTGAATTATAGCACAAAAACGAACAAAAATCAAGACATTTTCATACAGTTTTTATGTGAAATGCTACAAAATATTAGCCGGATTTTTTATCTGATGTCATCTTGACAATTCAGCTTGGTTATGGTATAATATTTTAGTAATTTTGAAGCCGGAATGATGGAATTGGCAGACGTGCTGGACTCAAAATCCTGTGGTGGTGACACCGTGCGGGTTCGACCCCCGCTTCCGGCATAAAGAAGCAGCTGATACTTTAAGTACCAGCTGCTTTTATTTTGTCTGCAAAACGCAGTGATCTTACCACTCGATCTCGTCGATATCGACCGGCTTTTCATTGATCCCGACCGATTTGATCTTTCCGGACTTTACAGATATAGTTCGGTCGGCGATCGGTTTTATTGCTGAGTTATGGGTGATGATAACGACGGTAACGCCATAGTCACGGCTGAGGGTCTGCAAAAGCTTGAGGATAGACTTTCCGGTGACATAATCAAGCGCACCGGTAGGCTCATCGCACAGCAGCAGCTTTGGCTTTTTAGCGATCGCTCTGGCGATAGAGACTCTCTGCTGTTCGCCGCCCGAAAGCTGAGATGGAAAGTTATTCATTCTTTGCGCAAGTCCGACGGCGGTGAGGGCTTGCTCGGCGGACATAACGTCATTGCATATCTGCGTTGCAAGCTCGACATTCTCCTTGGCGGTGAGGTTATTTATAAGGTTATAGAACTGGAACACGAAACCGACGTCGTTACGGCGGAAGGTGGTCAGCTGTTTTTTGGAAAAGCCTGCGATATTCTGCCCGTCGATGATGATATTGCCGCTTGTGCAGGTATCCATACCGCCAAGCAGGTTGAGGATCGTAGTCTTTCCAGCGCCCGATGCACCGACGATTACGCAAAGCTCGCCTTTTTCGATAGTGAAATTGACGTTATCATTTGCGAGGATAGTGGTCTCGCCCATTTTGTATTCTTTTACGACGTCTTTAAATTCGATGTAGCTCATGATTTCTCCTGTTTTCTTATTTTGTGTTTTCTTATTTCGTCTGCGGCGATCGTGGTGTACAGCGGCAAAGCAATGGCAAGACATATTGTGATATTTCGGTTTATGATGAAATGCCAGCGTGACTGGTGTATAACGTGGAATGACCAGAACGCATAGAAAACAGCCCAGCACAGTTTTAGCATATCACACAGAAATATTATTACAATGCGTATGCCCTCGGTTTCGCCTTCCTTGTACTTACCGCCGACCTTTTTTATTTTGCTTGCGGCAAATGAGAGCAGGCTGAATATGACAAACAGACCATACCCAGCAAAGAAGGGGTAGAACGCCATTATTCTATTCTCGCTGTATATATCGAAATTGCCGTCCATGCCGTAATGCATACCGAATTTCTTCGGCAGGTCTGACAGCGTGCAGATAGTCCAGACGAGAAATACTGTCAGCAGCACAAGTGCAAGTGCGTTTGAGGCGATGTGAAATTTTTTGAATAGTTTCATTGATACCCCCCTGCTTTATCTTTAATCTTTTCTCTCTTTTCATATAAGTGTTCCTAAGATAAATCAGAATTAACGTTTGAGCCACTAAGGCATAGTAGCAGCTCCGCTGCTAAGAGGTTTCGTCTAAGGGGGAAACCCATAAGGGAGAACAGGACGCCGTGCCTTACGGCGTGGTGA